>NZ_JALBGV010000030.1 GCF_023006505.1 Neorhizobium sp. SHOUNA12A | reverse complement strand
AGCCGTGCGCCGGGTTTCACCGCCGCCGCCATGCGGACGAGCCCGGCCTCCGCGGCCTTGGCGGCACGATGCAGCCGTTCGATCTCGCGCGGCGTTTTAACGGCCCGCAGACGGCGCAGCAATTCCGAGCCGTCAGCCCAGCTCACAGTCGGCAAAGCCAGTTTCAACGCCTCGAAATCGGCGGCCGGCATGAATTCGAGGTCGGCGCCGATCTTTGACCGCTCGAGGCCGCGCTCCTTCAGCAGATCACCGAGCAGGCCAAAACAGGCGGATCGATCGAACGTTTCCGGCCGCGGACCGGCCGAGCCGAGCTGGCGATAGGCCTCGTTGATCTGATCGACGCTCTCGGCTCCCGTCAGATCAAGCATGTCGATCCAGACGCGATGGGTGCGCAGGTCGACCTCTGCCGCTGCCTTGCGGATCGAGCCGGCGGCGTGGTCGCTGGCGATCGCGGCTAGACCAATCGAGGCATCGGCCGGCACAAGCGCGATTGCGGCACCCGCCCTGCCCCACATGGTCGCCACACCGGCCGGCGCGCCCACTGCATACCGAAAGGCTTCGGGCTGGAAGATTACCAGGGCGTCGAGGCCGGCTCGCGCCATCAGGCGCTCTGCATGGCGGCGGTCGATATCACTCATCGCATTCTCCAGAACCACCGCTTCGGCTGCCGCATCGCGCTCGACGAGCTCGGCACCGGCTATTCGTCGCTGAGCTATATGAGCCGTTTTCCAGTCCATATCGTCAAGGTCGACCAGTCCTCAATCCGTTCGCTCACAGAACGGACGGGCGACATTGCCGACGCACCGGCCTTGAAAGGCCGGCACGTGCTGCTCGATGTGGTGCGACGGATGGGTTTCAAAGTGAAATAGCGGGCGAGGCGAGCCTCAATCCGCGATTGGCACGATCTGCGCGGGATCAATCTGCAGCCAGGCCGGCGCGCCGACCTCGAAGACGTCCGCCGGCGGCGCGGCGACACGGAATTGCAACCCGCTGTCCGTCGACTGGAAGACGTAGTCCCAGGTCTCGCCAAGGAACGAGGATTGCCGCACCGAGCCTTGCAGGTTGATGGCTTTTTCCCGGGGAGCCTCGGTTGCGGAAAGCTTCATCGCCTGCGGTCGGATGGAGACGGTGATCGGGCCGCCGCCAGAAACCTCTTCGCCGATCATCGCCAGCGGCACACTGAAGCCCGCAAAGTCGATCATGTGGTTGCCGCAATTGCCGGAGAGGAAATTCGTGCGGCCGATGAAGCTCGCCACAAACCGGGTCTTCGGCCGGCTGTAGAGCGCGTAAGGGCTGTCGATCTGCTCAAGGCGGCCGTTGTTCATCACGGCGATGCGGTCGGAAGTCACCATCGCCTCGCCTTGGTCGTGGGTGACATAGACCGAAGTGATCTTGAACTCGTCATGCATGCGCTTGATCTCGAAACGCATCTCCTCGCGCAGGTTGGCGTCGAGGTTCGAGAGCGGCTCGTCGAGCAGCAGCACGGCCGGACGGATAACCACTGCGCGGGCGAGCGCCACGCGCTGCTGCTGGCCACCGGAAAGCTCGGCCGGATAACGGTCGGCGAGATGGCTCATCCGCACCGTTTCCAGCACCGCTCCGACGCGTTTCTTGACCTCGTCGGAAGGCAGCTTGCGAAGGTTGAGCCCGAAGGCGACGTTCTGCGACACCGTCATGTTCGGCCAGATCGCATAGGACTGGAAGATCATCGACATGCCGCGCTTTTCCGGCGGCACCGAGCCTGATGGCGCCGACAATATCTTGCCGTCGAGCTCGATCGAGCCGGAGGTCGGGTCGATGAACCCGGCGATCATCCGCAGCGTCGTCGTCTTGCCGCAGCCGGAAGGGCCGAGCAGCGACACGAATTCGCCGGGCTTGATATGCAGGTCGAAATCGAGCACCGCATCGACGGCTCCGAAACGGCGACCGAGTTTCCTGAGGACAAGTCCGTCCATTAGCTTCTCCTCAACATGAAGTCGCGTCCGAGATAACGCATCCCGATGGCGACGACTGCGACAATGATGATCAACAAGAGTGAACCCAGCGCCGCGAGCTTTTCGAGCTCGCCTTCCTCGCTGAGATCGAGCAGCACGACGGAAACGACGCGCGTGGTGGGACCGACCAGGAAGATGGCGGTCGAGAGTTCCTGTGCCGCCGGCACGAAGATCAGCAGCCAGCCCCCGGCCAGCGTCCGCTTCAGGAGCGGTCCGACCACATGCCTGAGCGCCGTCACCCGCCCGCCGCCGAGAATGCGCACCGCCTCCTCCATTTCCGGATGGATGCTGCGCACGCCGGCCGAACTGGTGGTGAAGGCGATCGGCAGGAAGCGGGTGACGAAGGCAAGCGCCATGATCGTATAGGTGCCGTAAAGCGCGATCGGCGGCAGGGCATAAGCCGCATAAAAGCCGATGGCGAGCACGATGCCGGGCACGACATAAGGCGAGACCGCGAGGAAGGCGAGCAGGCCCGAGAAGGGGATCAGCTTGCGCTGCACGATATAGGCGATGAACAGCGCCAGCGTGATCGCCACCGTCGCCGCGACGATGCCGAGCCCGATGCTGCCGACCAGTGCCTTTTGCGAACTGGAATGCTCGAAGAGCACATAGTGGAAGTTGGAAAGCGTCAGGTTGCTGAACGAGAAGCCGGCCGTCCAGGAGTCCGAGAAGGCGGCGAGAAGCAGCACGAACATCGGCATCAGCACCGACAGCGCCACGACGCAGAAACAATAGCCAAACAGCACCCAGCGCCACCTGCCGAGCTTGACGATACGGCGCTCGCCGCCCTTGCCGCTGACCGAGACATAACCCTTGCGGCGCAGGATCAGCTTCTGCAGCCCGAGCATCGCCGCGGTGATCAGCAGCAGCGGAATCGAATAGGCGGCCGCCACCTGGATCCGCAGCGGGAACGAGAAGAACTCGGTGAGCTGGATGACCACGACCGGGTAGCGCGCCGGGATCGAGATCAGCGCCGGCACGCCGTAAAGCGCGATCGCGCCGAGGAAGGAAAGAAGAGCTGCGCCGATGATCGCCGGCATGACCAGCGGGAACGTCACCTTCATCGCGGTCTTGAACGGCCCGGCGCCGAGGATGTTGGCGGCATCCTCCATCTCGGAATTGATCATCTCGAAGGCCGAGCTCACCAGCACGAAGACGAGGAAGAAGCCGCCGATCGCGGTGACCAGCACCAGTCCGCCGAAGGAGAAGATGTTGACCAGCGGCTCGGTCGAGCCTGAAAGGCTGTGCCAGACGCGGTTGATCCAGCCGGTATTGGGGCCGGCGAGCAGGATCCAGCCGACGCCGGCGAGATAGGGCGGCATGATGAAGGCGCCGAACACGCTGTAGCGCACGAAATTGCGGCCCGGCATGTCGGTGCGGGTGCAGGCCCAGGCAAGCGGCACCCCGAAGGCAAGTTTCAGCACCACGACCACGGCGCCCATCTTCAGCGTATTGGTGAGCGCGGTGATGTGCCGTTCCTTGCCATAGGCCTCGACATAGTTGTGCAGCGTCCAGCCGCCGGTCTTGGCGTCGGTGAAGCTGGAGACGACGAGCGTCCACATCGGCGCCACGATCAGCACGACCAGGATGCCGGCGAGGAACAGCCAGAGCAGATTGGCCGGCTGCAGCCGCTGGTGCCAGGGCACACGCACCTTCACCGGCTGGTCATCCGACCAGGTGCTGGCCGCGGGATGGGAAACACTCGTCATGATCGGCGCTCGCTTTGTCACTGGAGGCGTCGGAAACAGGTCACGCCAGCGGGCGTGATGGGCGGAGGCCAGCAGATGCCGGCCTCCCGGTTATGGTTCAGATTCCGAACGTGTCGCGGAATTTTTCCTGGACCTCGGGCAGCTTCCTGATGCCGTCGGCCGTCGCGATCGACTTCGTCTTGTAGCTGCTGAGCGGGCGCATGCCGTCTGCCAGCGGCACGCCGGCCCGAAGCGGATAACGGTAATCCTTGGCGAAATATTCGGCGATCTCCGGCCCGAGCAGGAAGTTCTCGAACAGCCGTGCGGCATTCGGATGCGGTGCGTCCTTCAAGATGGCGGTTGCCGAAGGCGGCAGCAGCGCGCCGTCGGTCGGATAGACGACACCGATCGGTACCTTTTTGAGCATCGAGTCCGACAGGATCAGCGGCAGCGGCGCCAGCGCCACCTTGCGTTCACCCGAGGCGACGAGGTTATGACCGTCGGCCACGGAGCGGCCGATCTGGGGCTTGTTCTTCTCGATATTCTTGAAGAAGTCCCAGCCGTAGAGGTCGTTCATCAGGATGGTCCATAGCCCGACGCTGCCGGAGAAGCTCGGATGGCCGATAGCCACCTGGCCCTTCCACTTCGGATCGGCAAGATCAGTCCAGTTCTTCGGGGCTTCCGCCTCGGTCACCAGCTTGGTGTTGTAGGCGATGACGAGAGGCGAGACACCTGACGTGATCCAGTAGTTCTCCTTGTCGGCGAGCGCCCGAAGCTCCGGCACCATGTCTTTGAGGTTTTCCGGGGCGAACTGGGCAAGCGCGCCCTGTTCCTTCAGCTGCAGCATCTGGCCGTCGTCATTGGTCGACATCAGGTCGCCCTGCACGGCTTTTGCCTGCAGTTCCTGCACGAGGCGCTGGAAGATGACCTGACCGGAGGCGCGCACGACGTTGCAGCCGACGCCGGCATATTTCGCCTTGAACAGGCCGCACATGCCGTCGGCGAACTCGGTGGTCGTCTGCGAGACGTACCAGGTGACCGAACCTTCCTTTTTGGCGGCATCATAGAGCTGCTTTTCGCTGGCCGTCATTTCAGCCGCGCCGGCAAGACCGGCCGCCAGCAAGAATGCCGGAACCAGGCCGGCCACATAGGTAATGGCATGCTTCATGATCTCTCCTCCCTTTGATCCGGCCCATTGCCGGCGACAAGCTCGACCCTCCCGAGCTCAGAAATTCACGGTTTCCTTCCGCCGCAATCGATCCCGGTGGCGATGTTCCTCATCATTCGCCGGGGATCAGCTGGCGTTCCACCGGGCGCATCAGCGCCAGGAAGTCGCTGAAATATTCGCCCTGGATGACGACATGGTTGCGCATTGCATCGCGGGCGCGGGCGTCGTCGCGGTCCCGGATCGCTGCAAGCACCTCGTCGTGCTCAGACAGTGAACTATTGACGCGCCCGGGCACCCGCAGCTGCAGGCGCCGATAAGGCTTCAGCCGTCGCTGCAGCGCATGGGCGTTTTCCGCCAGGAAGCCGTTGCCGCTCGCCTCGTAGATTACCCGGTGAAATTCGGCGTTGGCGTAATAATAATCGTCCGAATTGCCGGCCTGTTGGGCGGTGGCGCAGGCAGCCTGCGCCTCTTCGAGCAATTTCAGCTGTTCCGGGCGAATGCGGCGGGCGGCAAGCCGGGCGCACATGGCTTCCAATTCGCCCATTACCTCGAACATCTCGACAAGCTCGGTGATCGTCAGCTGGGTGACGAAGGCGCCGCGATTGGGCACCATTCTGATGAGGCCCATGGTGCTTAGCTGGATCAGCGCCTCGCGCACCGGCGTGCGGGACACCTGATGGCGGGCCGCGAGACTTGCCTCTTCGAGCCGATCACCGGGGGAATAGAAGCCGGTGACGATATCCTGCTCGATCGCGTCGCGAACGCTCGGTTTGCCCTGTTTGCCTTTGAGCAGCACGTTCATGGGCCTATCCTGCCGATGCGGCCGCGATATCACGCGGTCCTGCCTGTTGGGTATCACCCTGACGCTGTGCCAGATGGCGCACCGCGGAAATTGCCGCCGTCACGCCGTCGCCTGCCGAGGCCGCCAGATGCGCGACCGAGCGGGCTCGGATGTCGCCGGCCGCGAAAATGCCCGACACAGATGTCTGCATGTCGAGATCGACGACGATCCGGCCATCGGCCGCAAGCGTTACCGTGTCGCTGAGGAAAGACGTATTGGGCTCAAGTCCGACATAAACGAAGACGCCATGGCAGGGGAGATCGCTCTCTGTGCCGGTCGACAGATCGCGGACGGTTATCGCGCTGACGCCGCCTTCGCCGCGGATCGCGGTGGCCACCGTGTTCGGCCTGACTTCGATATTGGAGGCTTCGCTGGCTTTCGCCTGCAAAGCGGCGCTGGCGCGGAGGCGCGAGCCGCGATGAATGACCGTGATGCGCGCGGCATGCGGAACGAGCGCCAAGGCTTCGTCCAATGCCGAATCCCCGCCGCCGATGATGCAGACTTGCTTGCCGCGCATCAGCGGTCCGTCACAGGAAGCGCAATGGGAAACGCCTCGGCCTTCCAATTCCGCTTCGCCCGGAATGCCGAGCGTGCGCTTGGCGGAGCCTGCGGCGACGATCACTGCGCCCGCCGTCAGATCGAGATCGCTACCCGCGATGCGGAAGCCGGTATCTGTCTTTGCGATGGTCTCGATCGTATCGAGTGCGAATTCGACACCTGCCTCGTCCGCCTGCATCTGCAGCATAGGCCCGAGTTCGAAACCGGACATGCCCTCGGCAGGCCCCGGAAAATTGTCGATGCGGTCGACATTGATCACCTGGCCGCCGGCGCCGAGCATGTCGACGATCATCGTGCGCGCGCCGTGCCGGGCCGCGGCGATGGCGGCATTCAGCCCGGCCACGCCGGCGCCGATGACTACAATGTCGTAATCGTTCGGGCTCATCGTCAGCGCCAATCGTCGACGGAAACGGTCGTGCGGTAATGCGCGCCGTAGATCTGCCAATAGCCGTTGGACTCGCCGCCGACGACCACGACATTGATGTCCTGCGGGCGGAAAATGTGGACGAGTTCGTCCTTGCCGGCCTTCAGCTTGCCGGCCATCGGCTCCTCGCCGAAGGTAGCGCGCGGATAGATGTAGTTCTGCACGAGTTGCAGGTCCCAGTAACGGCCGGCCGGCATCTGCGCCGTCTCGTAGATGAAGTCGAGCAGATCCTGCTTGTTCACGAAACCACCGCGATCGATGAACTGCCGGGCGCAGATCGGGTCGAGAACGAGGGTCGGCGCGGTGATCGCGTCGGTGCCGAGCAGCATGTCGCGTACGTGCTCGCGCCAATATTCCTTGCGCAGGCCGAGGCTGAAGGTCGTGGAACGGCAGCCGTGGAAAATGCTGACGGTGCTCGTCCGGGCGTCGAAACCCTTCTGCACATGCAGCGGCTCCCAGGGACTGCGCTCCTCGTTTTCCGCGAAGGTGAGGTTGTTATAGGTATAATTGTTGCCGAGCGAGCCCATGAAGGTTTCGCCCACTACTGAGCCGCCCTGCAGGTTCTGAGACAAAAGCCCGAAGGCGCGACCGATCGTGGCATTGGCATGGCTGTAGGGGCCGAGCGCGCCGACGCCGCAGTTCATGCCGATCTCGTTGCGAACGGGTCCGTTGACGACGGCCATCGCTGCTGCCGATGAGGAGGTCGATCCGCGGGCGGAGACCTGAGCTGCCGCCAATGCCAGGATGACCGGAAAATATTCGGGTGACGCGCCGGCCATGACGGCGTTCACGGCGACCTTCTCGACCGTGTATTCCCACAGGCCGCGATTGGTGGTCGGCTGCATGTGGCCGACCACCTCGTCCGGCTTGCGGGAGGTCGCCGCCAGCATGTCTGCGACACGGGCGTCACTCGGAAGAATGATCGGCAGCTTATCGGTCCAGTTGTTACGCAGGAAGGCGGCGTGGAGATTATCTTCCGTGTCCGGTTCAACGAGGCGCGGCGTGCTGCGCTCGAACTGGGCATCCTCGGCGCTCGCCGAAAGGCCAACGGTCAAGGCCTCGATGATTTCCTTCATCACCGGCTTGCCGCTGATCGGATCGGTGCCTTCCACATAGGCGCGCAGTTCTTCCGGCGTCTTGCCCATCACCGGCTGGGGCACGAAGACCAGCGGCTGCTGCGAAAGCCCGCCCATCTTGGCGACGGAGCGAACGACCTTGTCGAATTTCTCGGTGTGGATGGCCGCAGTCGGTACACCGTATTTGGTTTCCAGCGTGATCGCATGGGTGGTGACGGCCGGTGCGCAGGTGCTGCAATGGCCGACGCCGATGATCGCGGCATGGCCGTTCGCCTTGATCTCTTCCCAGAGCTGTGGGTCATCCTTGGAATAGGTATTCGCCATCTGGCGGATCCGTACGTCCACGGAGGGCATGTTGCGTGCAAACCAGGCCTCGACCTCCTTCAGGAGCTCGACGGAATCGTCAAAGCGGCTGTCGACAAGATAGACGACCTTGCCGTCGAGGCTTGTCGGGCGGTCAGCCGGCTGCTTGCGGCTGACCTTCGGCGGATAACCCATCGGATTGTGGACGGTGACGAGCGGCTGAGCGCTGTCCGGCTTTCCCTGTTGCAACATCCCACTTCCTCCCGAAATGTTCCGTGCTCGTATGCAATCATAGTCCACGCGTATACATGAACCGTCAAGTCCCAAAATTGCGATTTGCTATTTTGCGGCGGCGGCTGTCGGCTCGAACGTTCCGGAAAACTGATTGCGGAGTATATTCTTCTGCACCTTGCCCATCGTGTTGCGCGGCAATTCGGCCATGAACGTCACCTTTTTCGGGCGTTTATAGCCCGCCAGACGGCCATCCAGCGCCTTGATGACCTCTTGTTCGGTCAGCTGGGCCCCTGATTTCAGGACGATCGCGGCAATGATGCCCTCGCCGAAATCCGGATGCTTGACACCGAACACGGCACTTTCGGTAACGCCCGGCATGGCGTCGATTTCCATCTCCACCTCTTTCGGGTATACATTGTAGCCGCCGGTGATGATGAGGTCCTTGCCGCGCCCGACGATATGGACATAACCGTCCTTGTCGATCTTTCCGAGGTCGCCGGTGATGAAGAAGCCGTCCTTGCGGAATTCTGCGGCGGTCTTTTCCGGCATGCGCCAGTAACCCGAAAACACGTTCGGGCCGCGCACCTCGATCATGCCGATCTCCTCGGTGCCGAGGGAGGCGCCTGTTTCGGCGTCAGTGACCCGAACCTGGACCCCCGGCAACGGGAACCCGACCGTGCCGGCGACCCGCCGGCCGTCATAGGGGTTCGAGGTGTTCATGTTGGTCTCGGTCATGCCGTAGCGCTCGAGGATGGCGTGACCGGTGCGCGCCTGCCATTCCTCGTGGGTTTCGGCCAGAAGCGGCGCCGAGCCGGAGACGAACAGGCGTATATGGGCGGTGCTGTCCTTGTTGAGCCCCGGATGTTGCAGCAGGCGGGTATAGAAGGTCGGCACACCCATCAGCACGGTCGCCTTCGGCATCGCCTCCATGATCTTGTTCGGGTCGAATTTCGGCTGGAAAATCATTGAGGCGCGCGAGGCGAGCACGACGTTGGTGGCGACGAAAAGCCCGTGTGTGTGGAAGATCGGCAGCGCGTGGATCAGCACGTCCTTGTCCGTGAACCGCCAGCTTTCGACCAGCGACGTCGCGTTTGACAGGAGATTGTCATGGCTGAGCATGGCGCCCTTGGAACGCCCCGTCGTGCCGGACGTATAGAGGATCGCGGCGATATCCGCTCCGCCCCGCTCTGAGGTTTCGGTTATCGGCGTGGCGATGGCGGCGGCATAGGTCAGCGTCCCCTTGCCCGTTGGGTCGAGCGTCAGGATCTTCGCGCCGGCCGCGTTGGCGATCGGCTGCAGCGCCTCGAATTTCGAGGGATCGCAGACGAAGATCGAGGGCTCGGCGTCGGTGAGGAAATATTCGATTTCCGCCGGCGTATAGGCGATGTTGAGCGGCAGGTAGATGCCCCCTGCCCTGACTGTCGCCAGATAAAGCGCCAATGCTGCGACCGACTTTTCCGCCTGGACGGCCACCCGGTCGCCCGGCTGCAGGCCGGCTTCAAGAAGCGCTCCGGCAAGCCGCGCGCATTGATCGGCGAAGGTGCGGTAGCTCATCGTGCCAACCGTCTCGTCGGTCAGGAGCAGCCGGTCCTCCCGGTCGAGCCCGCCGAGCAGCGCGTCATAGAGATTACCAGCCATCAAAACACCTCCTGGGAAACCGGTTGGGCCAGTTTGCGCAGCGCCGGCGTCGCTGCGATATGGCCGTTTTCGGCATAAGCCTCGTGATTTTTCTCGATCTCGCCGAGCCGGTAGCGATAGTTGACCATCAGGCCGTAGGACTGGCGCATGCCCTTCGGCGAACGGTCGCCGAGGAAGTTGAGCCGCTCGGCCTGTGCGCCGTTGCCGAGGTGGAATCGCGCGACCGGATCGACCGGCCGACCGTTGCCGCGCCGGACGTTGAGCAGGTAATGTGCGCCGAGCGGCAGCATGGCGCGCTGGATCTGGTCGAGTTCGCGCTCACCGGCCGACGCCCAATCGCCTTCCAGCCGAGCCATAAGCCGCTGCTTTTCCTCTACGATCTCCGCGCTGTCGGTGGCGCGGCTCTCGCCGCGCAGCCAGGCGCCGAAGCCCGGTATGGGCGATAACGTCACGAAATTTTCGAGCCGCGGCAGGTCGCGCTTCAGGTCGTTCACCACCTGCTTGATCAGGAAATTGCCGAGCGAAATGCCAGCCAAGCCGCGCTGGCAGTTGGAAATCGAATAGAATACGGCCGTCGTCGCCTGCTGCACTTCCAGCGGCTGGCGGTCGCGTGCCAGAAGCGCGTCGACCGAGGCCGGCAGATGGTCGGTCAGCGCCACCTCGACGAAGATCAGCGGCTCGTCTTCCAATTGCGGGTGAAAGAAGCCGAAGCAACGGCGGTCGGCCGGCGCCAGCCGTCGGCGCAGATCGTCCCAGCCGTCGATATCGTGCACGGCCTCGTAGCGGATCAGCGCCTCCAGGATATTGGCGGGCGTGGTCCAGTCGATCGATCGCAACATCAGGAAACCCCGGTTGAACCATGAGGAGAAGAGATGGCAGAAATCGAGGTCGACCGGCTGCAGCGCCGGTTCTTTGGCCAACATGTCCATCAGGTGTTCGCGCATCTCGACCAGCGTTGCGGTGCCGCGCTTGGCGAAATTGATGCGGCGAAACAACTCCTGCCGCCGCGGCTCCGCCGCCTCGTGCAGCCTCGCGATATTCTCTGCGCTTGGCTCGGCGTTATAGGCCGCCGCCGCGGCGTCCAGGACCGGGCGATCCGGGCCGAAACGGTCGAGCAGTGCCCGCATGAAGGCGTCGCGGTCCGGGACGCTTGCCTGGCGATAGGCTTCGAGGAAGGCTTCGGCAAGAATGGCGCCGGAGACTTCGCCGCGGCGCGACAGGATCATCTCGGCAAGGCCGGCGAGGTCGCGGTTCTGCACCGGCGGCGATGAAAGGCCGAACAAGGCCCGGCCGCGGCCGGACAATGACTGGATCAGCTCGCCGATAAACGGAGGAGCATCCCACCAGCCGAAAACCGGATCCCTGCTGCTCATCTTTTTTCTCCTACCCCTTCATTGCATACAACAGATGGGTGATCGTATGCAAGCGAAGGTGCAAGGCTGGCGCCTGTCGCGCTATTCCATCGCGAGGATCATGTTGCGGACGACGGGATAGATTTCCTTCTCCCAGCGGCGGCCGCTGAAGACGCCATAGTGCCCGACATTGGCCTGCAGATGATGGCGGCGCAGGTGCGGGCGTAGCGAATGACAGAGGTCATGGGCTGCAGAAGTCTGGCCGAGCCCGCAGATATCATCGCGGCCGCCTTCGACGGTCAGAAGCGCGGTGGCGCGAATATGGTTCGGGTCTACCTTGCGGCCATGGTGGGTGTAGTTGCCGCTCGCCAGCTCCGCCCTCTGGAACACCCGATCGATGGTCTCGATATAAAATTCCTCGGTCATGTCGAGTACGGCGAAATATTCGTCGTAGAAATGCTTGATCTTATCCGCCTCGGCGGTCTCACCCTTGGCTAGGTGGCGGTAGAGCTTGCGATGTGCCTCGACATGGCGCTCCATGTTCATGCTCATGAAGGCGACGAGCTGCAGGAAACCGGGATAAACGCGCCGGCCGCTGCCCGGAAAACCCATGGGTACCCCGGTTATCAGTTCGCTCTTGAACCACGACAGCGGCTTCGAGACCGCAAGTTCGTTGACCTTGGTCGGGCTCTCGCGGGTATCGACCGGCCCGGCCATCAGCGTCATGGTGCGCGGGGTCGCCGGGTTTTTCGCCTCTGACATCACGGCAACGGCGACGAGCGCCTGGACGCAGGGCTGGCAGACGGCGAGGATATGTCCGCGCGGACCAATCTCTTCCAGGAAGCGGATGATGTAATCGACATAATCGTCCATTCCGAAGCGACCGGCGGACGTGGACACGTCCCGCGCATTGGCCCAGTCGGTGACGTAGACGTCGTGATCCTTTAGTAAGGTCTGGACCGTGCCGCGCAGCAGCGTCGCGAAATGGCCGGAGAGTGGCGCGACCACCAGCACTCGCGGACGGGGCGTATCGACGTCGGCGACGAAATGCAGGAGCCGCCCGAAAGGCAGGTCGAGCGCCGTCTCGACTGATATCGGCACGTCGCGGTTGCCGATCGTGACCGAGGTAATCTCGAACTCCGGCCGCTCGTGGGTGATCTTGAAGCGGGACATCAATTCCAGTGCTGCGGCAGCATGCCGGCCCATTTCGGTGCCGGCGCCGAAGAACAGGGCCGAAGACATCAGTTGCAGGCGTCGGGCCATATCCCGCATCGGCGCGAGGAGGTCGTCCTGGAATTGATAGGCCTGATAGAGCATGAACATGTCCCCGCTCACCGCAAAAATGCGGCAGTGCAAAAATGCTAGTGCAATATGTCTCGCGATGCGAGAAGATTGTCACCGGACGCATGATTGTCCGACAAGGATTGAAACTGATGACGCAGGCGGCACTCACGATCTCCTCGAAAAACTATTCCTCCTGGTCGCTGCGCGGATGGCTCCTCTGCCGCATGGCGGGCCTCGATTTCGAGGAAATGCTGGTCGAGATGAACGACGATGCGCGCCAGGAACTGCTGCTGTTGTCGCCCTCCGTGCTGGTGCCGCGGCTGACCCATGATGGCGTCAACGTCTGGGATACGCTGGCGATTGCCGAATATCTGAACGAAATCACGCCGGATGCCGGTCTCTGGCCGGCCGACATCGCCGACCGCGCCCGTTGTCGTGCGGTCTCCGGGGAAATGCATTCCGGCTTTCACAATCTTCGCTCGGCCCTGCCGATGAACCTCAAGGCCCGGCACGAACGCTTCAAAATCTTTTCCGGCGCCCGGCCGGATGTGGAACGGGTCAAGACGATCTGGGCCGAGTGCCTGGAAGCGAGCGGTGGCCCGTGGCTTTTCGGCGAAAAGCCGACGGTGGCGGATGCCATGTATGCGCCCGTCTGCAGTCGCTTCCGCACCTATGCGGTCGAGCTTGAACCGAAGCTTGCGGCCTACGCCGACACTGTCCTCGCCTGGCCGCTGATGCTCGAATGGACCGAAGGGGCGCTTGCGGAACCGGACGAAATCGTCGAGTTGGAAGTGGAATTCTAGACCGCGAAAGACATATCGGACATTATGAGCTCGAAACCTTACGATCCCGGCGAAGACGGCGCGGAAATGTCTTTTCGCGAGAAGATGTCCTATTCCGATTACCTGCATCTCGAAAAGGTGCTCGACGCGCAAGAGCCGATCTCGGCGGCGCATGACGAACTGCTGTTCATCATCCAGCACCAGACGTCCGAATTGTGGATGAAGCTTGCGATCCACGAGATCACCTCGGCAATCAATGCCATCCGCAACGATGATCCGCAGCCGGCCTTCAAGATGCTCACCCGCGTCGCCCGGATTTTCGAGCAACTCAACAATGCCTGGGACGTGCTGCGCACCATGACGCCCAGCGAATATACGGAATTCCGCGCCTCGCTCGGCCAGTCTTCCGGTTTCCAGTCCTATCAGTATCGGGCGATCGAGTTCCTCGCAGGCAACCGCAACGTGGCGATGCTCGGGCCGCATGCGCATCGGCCCGATATCATCGAAAAGCTGGAAGGCATCCTTGCCCACCCTAGCCTTTACGACGAGGCGCTGATGCTGCTTTCCCGGCGCGGCTTCGATATCGGCGAAGACGCAGCAAGAACCGACTGGCGCACAAAACGCCCTGAGAACGAGCAGGTGCTGGAGGCCTGGAAACAGGTCTATAGCGCGCCAGGCACCTATTGGGAGCTTTACGAACTCGCAGAAAAGCTGGTCGATTTCGAGGATTATTTCCGCCGCTGGCGATTCAACCATGTCACCACGGTGGAACGGGTGATCGGCTTCAAGCGTGGCACCGGCGGCACGTCCGGCACCTCGTATCTGAAGAAGATGCTGGAGGTCGAACTGTTTCCCGAACTCTGGCGGGTGCGTACCGTTCTGTAAGCCGAGTGAAGCTGGAAGCTGCCGGTTGGTGATCTTCTCGAGCCGGGCTATGTTGGCTCAAACGCGAGGAGCCGATGCGCGCGAAGGGACGAAACGGATTTCGGATGTTTCGATGCGGCATGGCTGGCGTGCAGGCGGTCGTGGCCCGCTCCGACCACCATTTTGCCCGTCACACCCATGACCAGTACGGCATCGGCGTGATCGAGAGCGGCGCCCAGAAGTCCGCAAGTGGACGCGGTCCGGTGGAGGCCGGACCGGGCGACGTCATCACCGTCAACCCCGGCGAAGTGCATGACGGCGCGCCGATCGGCGATGAAGGGCGTTTCTGGCAGATGCTCTATTTCGATCCGGATGTGATGGCCGGCGCAGTCGCGGATATCCGCCAGGGCAGGCCCGGCGATTTCGAATTTGCCGATCCGGTGCTGCGGCACCCGCCGCAGGCCATGACGATACGGCAGCTGTTCACGGCGATGATCGCCGAGCAAGCCGGCGCGGAACTCCGCCGCCAGGAATTGCTGCTGACGCTGCTGGCCGAGGTGATGCGGGACGCGCCGGAGCCTAAACCGGTACCGCAAGCGATCCGGGCAGCGCGCGAGCGGATCGACGACGATCCGGCCAAAGCGGTCAGCCTTGCCGATCTGGCGGACCTTGCCGGCCTTAGCCAATTCCAGCTCCTGCGGGCTTTCGACAGGGTGATGGGGCTCACCCCGCATGCCTACCTGATCCAGCAGCGCATCCGGCTGGCGCGAAAACTGATCGCCGGCGGGACGGGACTTGCGGAGGCGGCGCTGGGCAGCGGCTTTGCGGATCAGAGCCACATGACCCGCATCTTCACCCGCAGTTTCGGGATTTCCCCACGCCTCTACGCAGTTGCGGTGCGTTGATCGCCGACGTACGGCAGCTTTCGCGGAGGACAAGCGGATGACGCTTGCTCTCCATTGCGGGAATGTTAGGCTTTGCCTTCGGATATCCATCTGACACCGGGAGGGCTCAGACAATGGCCGCATGCTTCAGATACATCGTCAACGATGTAAAGTCAGCGATCGATTTCTACACTGCACACCTTGGCTTCAAGCTCGAGATGCACCCTGCCCCGTCTTTCGCGGAAATCTCGCGTGGCGACATGCATCTCTATCTCTCCCAGCCGAACCCGCGGGGTGGCGGCGGTGCGCCGATGCCATCCGGAGAGCAGCAGGCACCCGGCGGGTGGAACCGCATCCATATGACCGTCGACGACCTGGATGGGATGGTTGAGCGGCTGAAACTGGCCGGCTGCGGCTTCCGCAACGAGATCATCCAGGGGACGGGCGGCAAGCAGATTTTACTGGAGGATCCGTCCGGAAACCTGATCGAACTGTTCGAGCCGAACACGCCCGCTTATCGCGCGCCCGGCTCAGGCACGAAGACCGCCGGCGGTTGACCGGCGGCCGATGAACTCAGGACAGCGCCAGATCGAAGACGTGGTGATGGATGCGGCCGTCGAACATGTCCAGTAGCCCCTTGGTCATGTCCCGGCTTTCGTAGCGCACCGGCGATTCCAAGGCCGCGGCCAGTGCCTCGCGGCTTTCGTACATGGTCGACAGCACCATCGGGTAGGACGGCGCACCGTCATCGCGCTCGATATTGTAGAGCACGTGTACTTCCCTGATGCCCGGAAAAGCCAGCCACATCGGCATCAGCTTCTCGGCCACATAGGTCTTGAACGCCTCTTCCTGGCCGGCATGGATCCTGCCTTCGAAAAAGGCCTGACGGATGATCATCTCGTTTCTCCGGCTCACTTTTGCGCAGCGCAATTCCGAACGGAAAACCGCTTCACACTTTTCCTGGAATTGCTCAATTGACGGTGGTCGGCGGCTTTTCGCCAGCGAAATGTGCGGCGATATTGGCAAGCACCAGCTCCCCCATGGCGATGCGGGTCTCGACCGTGGCGCTGCCCTGGTGTGGCATCAGCACCGTGTTCGGCGCGGTGAAGAAATCTTCGCGGATGCGCGGCTCGTCGAGATAGACATCGAGACCGGCTGCGCCGATCGTGCCGTCGTTGAGGGCGGCGAGCAGCGCGTTTTCGTCGACGACGCTGCCGCGGGCAATATTGATCAGGATGCCTTTCGGTCCCAGCGCCTTCAGAACCTCGGCATTGACGATGTCTTTCGTCTGCGCATTCGCGGCGACGATGACGCACAGCACGTCGCTGTCTTGCGCCAATGCCACCGGCGAGGCACAGGACTTCCAGGTCGTGTCCTTGACCGGCGAGCGGTTCCAGAAGCGCACGTCCATGCCGAAGGCTTCGGCGCGGCGGCCGAAGGCCTTGCCGATCTGGCCGAGGCCGAGGATGCCGACGCGCTTGCCCTTCGGGCTGTTGCCGAGTGGAAAGCCTTGGCTGCCCCATTTGCCGGCCCGCACGAATGCGTCGCCCTTGGCGATATGGCGCAGCACGCCGAGCATCAGTGCAATGCCCATGTCGGCGACATCATCAGTCAAAACGCCGGGCGTGGTGGTGACGTCGATATTGCGGCTCCGTGTGAATTTGAGGTCGACCTTGTCGGTGCCGACGCCGTTGATGGCGATGACGCCGAGCGAGGGCAGCTTCTCGATCCATTCGTTGGAAAGACCGGTGCCGCCGCCGGTCGCGACGGCGCGGATGTTCGGCAACGCTGCTTCCAGCGTTGCCTTCTGCGCCGAGTCATACAGCCGATGCACGGTATAGGCTGCGTCGAGCTGGTCCTCGATGAACTGCATCATCGGTTCCACAAGCAGGATGTCTGGTTTCACGTCCGGAACTCCTTCATTTCAATGGATGGCAGCGGTCTCAGGAGATCTGTCCGAGGAAGATCTTCAGGCGCTCGTTCTTGGGATTGCCGAAGAATTCTTCCGGCGCTGCGGTTTCGAGGATCTCGCCGCGGTCCATGAAGATCACCCGGTCGGCGACCTGCCGGGCAAAACCCATTTCATGGGTGACGCAGAGCATGGTCATGCCCTCCTTCGCAAGGTCGATCATGGTGTCGAGCACTTCCTTGACCATTTCCGGGTCGAGCGCCGAGGTCGGCTCGTCGAACAGCATGATCTTCGGGTTCATGCACAGTGCCCGGGCAATCGCCACGCGCTGCTGCTGGCCGCCGGAAAGCTGGGCGGGATACTTTTCGGCCTGTTCGGGAATGCGCACCCGCTCCAGGTATTTGCGAGCGGTCTTTTCCGCCTCGACCTTCGAAATGCCACGCACCTTCATCGGCGCCAGCGTGCAGTTTTCCAGGACCGTCATGTGCGGGAAGAGGTTGAACTGCTGGAAGACCATGCCGGTCTCCTGGCGGACGATATCGACGTTCTTGCCGCCGGCGGTCAGGTCATGGCCGTCAACGACGATTTTGCCCTTCTGGATCGTCTCCAGCTGGTTGATGCAGCGGATCAGCGTCGACTTGCCGGAGCCGGAAGGGCCGCAGATGACGATCCGCTCCCCTCGGTTGACCGACAGTTCGACGTCCTTCAGCGCGCGAAAGCCGCCATACCACTTGTTGACGCCTTCCATCCTGACGGCGAGTTCGGAAGTTCCTCGCGTGGCCGCGGCCGATGCGTTTGCGTTCACCTCAGTCATTGCGAGGAACTCCCTTTCGATCTCAGTTCTGGGCGTGGTTCTGGTCTTACTTGGCGTTGGCGACGAAGTCCGGCAGCGGAGCGCCGAGCCACTTTTCATGGATCTTGCCGAGTTCGCCGTTGGCCTTGACCTTGGCGATGAAGGCGTTGACAGCCGTCAACAACTCGCTCGAACCCTTGCGGACAGCGATGCCCTGAACCTGCTGGCTAAGCTGCAGCTTCTGGGTGAACCGGCCGGGAGCTGCCTTTTCGATCTGGGCGGCGACAACGTTCGAGACGCCGATCAGCTGAACCTGGCCGGACAGCAGGGCCTGCACGGCGCTGGCATCGTCATCGAAACGCTGGATCTTGGCATCCTTCGGGGCGATCTTGGTGACGCCGGTATCCTGCGTCGAGGCGCGGGCGACGCCGATCGTCTTACCGGACAGGTCTTCCGGCTTGGAGACCTCGGTCGCCTTGGCGCCGAACACGCCGATCGAGATGCCGGCATAGGGCTGCGAGAAATCGACGCTCTTGGCGCGCTCTTCGGTGATGCCGAGCGAGGCGACAAGCAGGTCGACCTGGTTGCTCTGCAGGTAGGGAATGCGGTTCGGGCCGGTGACCGGAACGATCTGCACCTTCACGCCGAATTCCTTGGCGAGCAGCTTTGCCACGTCGGCATCATAACCGTCCGGCTCGTTCGAGGTGTTCATGATCCCGAACGGCGGGAAGTCGACCAGCATGCCGATCTTGACGGTGCCTGCGGATTTGATGCTTTCGACGGTCTGCGCCGATGCGGTGGAGGCGCCTGCGCCCATCATTAGGCCTGCGCCGATGACGGCCATAACCATGCGTCTAGAAATGTTCATTTTCCTACCCTTTTCTGTTGCACCGGTTTCCTCCCTCCGGCTCGGGTCCCGTCAACGTGCCGTTGCGCGGGAAAATCTGAGTTCCATCCGTCGCGCCAGCACCGAAAGCGGCCAGCAGAGGACGAAGTAGACCGCGGCTACCGTGCCGAACACCATGAACGGGCTGAACGTGGCGTTGTTGATGATCTGGCCCTGGCGGGTGAGCTCGGTAAAACCGATGATCGCCGCAAGCGATGTGCCCTTGATCAGCTGCACGAGGAAGCCGACCGTCGGCGCCACCGCGATCTTGGAGGCCTGCGGCAAGACGATATAGCGCATCCGGTTATAGTAGCGCAGGCCGAGCGCGGTCGCGGCTTCCCGCTGACCCGGCGGCACCGCCTCGATGCAGCCGCGCCAGATTTCGCCGAGGAAGGCGCTCGCATGCAGGGTGAGTGCGACGGTTGCGGCAAGCCACGGATTGATGGCAAAACCGAGGATGTTCATGCCGAAGAACACCAGGAAGAGCTGCATCAAGAGCGGCGTTCCCTGGAAGACACGGATGAAACCGGTGGCGATCAGCCGGGGCCATTTCGCATCCGAGACGCGCATGAGCGCGATCAGCAAGCCACCGATGCCGCCGCCGGCAAAGGCGATCGCCGACAGCGCGATGGTCCACTGCGCCGCAAGCACGATGATCCAGAATTCGTTGATGCCGAAAGGTCTGATCAATGGCATGGCCAGGCTCCTATCGGCTCAACGGATATTTGAAGGCGGCCTTCTCGATCGCCGAGAAGATCGTCGAGAAACCGACCGACATGACGAGATACATGATCGTGATGACGATATAGACTTCGAAGCTCGCGAAGGTCTGCGACTGCAGATTGTTGCCGGCGGCGGCAAGGTCGTCGGCCGAGATTGCCGAGACGACGCTGGAGGTCAGCATCAAATAGATGAGCTGGCTGGTCAGCGACGGATAGACGGTGCGCAGCGCCGGTTTCATGATGATGTAGCGGAAGATCTGCAGCTTCGAGAGGCCGAGCGCGGTGCCGGCCTCGATCTGCCCCTTCTGGATCGACTCGATGCCGGCGCGGATGATCTCCGTGCCGTAGGCGCCGAAATTGACGACCAGCGCCACCAACGCCGCGCTGTTCGGCGTCAGAAAGATCCCGAGCGACGGCAGGCCGAAGAAGATGAAGAAGATCTGCACTAGGAACGGCGTGTTGCGGATGATCTCGATATAGGCGTCGATGACCCAGCGCAGCGGCGCAATGCCCGAGGTCTTGCCGGCGGCGCAGGCGATCGAGACGATCAGGCCGATGATCATCGCCGCCACCGAAAGCTGGATCGTCAGCCAGGCGCCGAGCAGAAGCTGGTCGAAACCCGCAAATACGGGCTCGAAATTGAAATTGTACAACTTGGGACCTCCCCAATGATGTCGAAAGAACGCCACTCCTCTGCGGCGTCTGTTCATTTAGATCGATCTAAAAGCTTTCGGTCCGGACGTCAACCGAAAGCTAACGGGATTGTTGCAAAGCCGAAATGGCGACCGGCCCGCAGGATTGACGGATATGCAAAACCGTTTCGTTCACAACCCTGCGAGGTGGGCGGATGGGATCGGCCAACCGGTCGAGGAGAAGCCGGGCCGCATTCCCGCCGATCGTCACCGGTCCGGTGGAAACGGATGTAAGCCTCGGCCGCATCGCCTCCGCGTCGGTCACGTCGTCGAAACCGATCAGCGAAAAATTCTCGCCGACCTTCAGGCCACGGTCGTAGAGACCGGCGGAAAGGCCGAGCGCGATCACGTCGTTGAAGCAGATCACCGCCGTCGGCTGCTCGCCCTCGCCGAAGAGGAGATGCGCGGCATCGGCGATCTCGCCGATCTGGATCGGCAGACCGACGATCATGTTCGGATCGAGCCCGCGCGATTGCATGGCATCGCAAAACCCCTCGACGCGCTCGCGATAGGCGGAATGGATCGGCCCGTGGACGGCAAAAGCGATCGTCCGGTGGCCGAGCGATGCCAGATAATCCACCGCCTGGCGCATGCCAGCCGCATAGTCGGAACCGGCATAATCGACTTCCTCGGAGATCTGGCGGAGCACCTGCACCAGGGGCAGATCCCAGTCGGCGAGCTGGTGAAGGAACGCAGGTTCGGTGCCGGCCGCCGGGCAGACGATGACGCCATCGACGCCGTGCTCGCGCATCCGCCGCATCACCATGTCCTGCCGTTCGACGAGATCGCCGCTATTGGCAAGGATCACCACCATGCCGGCCGAATCGATGACCGCCTCTATGCCGGAGAGCAGTTCGGCGAAGAACGGGTTTGTCAGATTAGGTACGATGACGCCGACGGTGTGGCTGCGCTCGGCCCTCAGCCGGGCGGCCCCCATGTTGTAGACATAGCCGAGCTCGCGCATCGCTTCCTCGACGCGCGCCCGCGTATCGGCACCGACCAGCGGGCTCTTGCGGATGACGAGCGAGGCGGTGGCGCGGGACACATTGGCGCGCCGCGCTACGTCGACAAGCGTCACCCGACTTTTCTTTTTGTCTTCGAATGGCATGATGTCATTTAGCAGAGGTGAAATCCGAATACCAGCGAACCACATAAACAATAAAAACAATAGGTTAGCCATTTCGGATAACGCCGAAAAGCAACCAACTTGCAGGGATATAAAAACGAGGATATTATAATATCCTCCAAAGGATATGCTCAGATGCCTCTCTACATCAAGGACCCAGAAGTCGACAAGCTCACGGAGGAGCTTGTGGGCCTCATCAAGACGTCCAAAGTAGACGCCGTGAAGACGGCGTTGAAGCACGAGATCGCCAGCCGCAAAGCCAGCTTGCCCATTCGCGACCGGTTGGCAAAATCTCTGGCGATGGCCCGTGCTGCGGGACCATTCGCACCCGGCGACCACAAGCGCGAGACCGATGAAATGTGGGACGAAGACTGATGCTGTTCATCGACGCATCCGTGATCGTGGCTATCCTTGCGGAAGAGCAGGACCGTGATGAGTTGCTGGACCGTATCGGCCAGGATCCTGGCCCATTCTATGTGTCATCCGTGGTGAGGATGGAGGCCTCGCTTTCGCTAACACGCCGCAAGGCTGGGGTAAGTGGCCGCGACAAGCCCGCCACCCCCGAAATGCTGGCGGAGTCTCGCCGTCTGGTGGACCAGTTCATTGCCGATCTGGAGGCTCGGGACATCATGATCAGCGGAGACGTGGGGACAAAGGCCCTGGACGCCGCCCAGGACTTCGGCAAGATCGTCAACCACCCTGCAAAGCTCAATATGGGAGATTGCTTCTCCTATGCCTGCGCAAAGGCTTACAGGACCAAGGTTGCCTATAAGGGCAACGACTTCGCCTTGACCGATATAGGCTGGTGAAGCCAAGCGGTTGAGCGCTCATCGGCGGGAGCGGCCCGGCCCCGTTTGGATTGGCGAAGGGGAGGATCGTCTATGTCGCGTCGATGCCCCTGCCGCTATCTGCCTGCCCTACTGCCGGGGGGCAGCCAAGCCTTCCATTTCCATCAGGAAGGCAAACTCCCCCGCAAGCCCCGGCGAACAGGCAACCACCGGCCCGCCCCGCGAAAGCAGTTCCTGAAGCGGCGGCACGGCGATCGTCGCACCCGCTTCCGACGCGATCAGTACGCCGGCGAGCATGTCCCAGGAGGAAAGGTGCCGTTCGTAATAGAGGTCGGAAACACCTTCGGCGACGCGGACGAGGCCGATCGCTGCGGCTCCCATGCGGCGGTAGTCGATTCCGCGCTCGTAGAGTTTGCGCGAGATGGCGAGATAGTCCTCGAAATCGGTGCGGCGGGAATGGCCGAGAATGGCGATCGCGTGGTTGGGATCGCTGGTCTTGGCGGCTGCGATCGGCTTGCCTTCCTTGAAGGCCCCCTCACCCTGGATCGCGTGGAAAACCCGGTCCTGCGCGGCGTCGTAGATCACGCCCACCAGGATCTCGCCACCGGAAACGAAGGCAATCGAGACGCCCCAGTGCCGAAAACCGCGGATGAAATTGGTGGTGCCGTCGATTGGGTCGACCACCCAGGTGCCGCGTTCTCCCGAGCGCCCACCACCCTCCTCGCCCATGAAGGAGTCGCCGGGAAATTCGCCGAGCAGGGAGGCGCGGATTGCTTCCTCCGCCCGTTTGTCGGCGACGGTGACGAAATCCTGCAGGCCCTTGTTCTCGACGCCGAGTGTTTCGGGAAGCGCTTCGGCGCGGAAGGCGGCAGCCTCCATGCCGACCCGGCGGGCGACCGCGATTGCGGCCCTTTCGCGAGATTGCAGGGAGGTTAGATCGAATGCAGATGCCATTTATGCACTTCTTCTTTTGATCAGCGTCACCGGCGTGAATTCCACCCTAGCCACGGCGTCCGGTTCGGACATGCGGCTGGTCAGGAGATCGATCACCTGTTCCGCCTGAACGTCGCAGGGCTGTACGAAGGTGGTGAGGTCATAGGCCGACCAGCTTGCCTGAGGGATGTCGTCATGGCCGATCACCTTGACCGAACCGTAGCTCCGGCCGGCCTTGGCGAGCCCGTCGAGCACGCCGCACGCCATGTAGTCATTGACCGAAAACACCCCGTCTATGCCGAGGTCGATCAGAGCCTGCGCCGCCTCGTGCCCATGGGCGTAGTCATTAATGGCGACCGGGATGAGCGGCGCATCGAGCCCGAGCATCTGGCAGCGGCTCTGAAACGCCTCGGCGCGACGGCGCGAGGAATAGGAGACGGCGGTGCCGGCGATGACGGCAAGCTTCTTGGCGCCCGATTCGACGAGGTGGTCGACGGCCGTGTAACCGGACATTCGGTCGTCGGAGACGACCCGGTCGACGAAGGGAAAATCCTCGCCCTTGTTGACCAAGACGATCGGCACGCCCTCGACCGCGCATTCCTCGAAGATGTGCGAGGGCGGCGCGTCCGAGGTGATGATGACGCCGGAAACGGCGTAATGCAGCAGCTGGCCGATAACGGTGGCGCTGTCCGCTTCCTTGGATGTCGGCAGCAGGATCGGCCGGTAATTGCGGGCGATCAGCGCGCGGGCCAGATTTTCGAGCTGCTGGGTACGGAACGGATTATCGAGGCCGGCCGCCACCAGGCCGACGAAATCGGACCGCTTGTTGGTGAGGCTGCGGGCGAGATAGTTGACCCGGTAGCCGAGTTCCTTGGCTGCCTGATACACTTTTTGCCGGGTCTTTTCCGAAACGCTGGCATCCGGCGTGAAGGCGCGTGACACGGCGGCGCGCGAGACGCCGGCCGCACGGGCGACATCGAAGGAGGTGACGCGGCGTGGTTCCCGGGAAAGGGAAATGCCGCTCGTCTCCTTGGGCCGCATCAGGTCCGGCAGGTCGGTGCATATGCCGAGCACCGGCAGGACCATGATATCCTTCAGGACATCCGGCCGCTCCTCGTGCCAGAGCACGATTTCCTTGCCCTCGGCAAAAGCCCTGTCGATCAGGTCCTCTGTGACGAATTCCTGCGGCGTATCGCTCGCCTTTTCCCAGCACAGATGCAGGATGTCGGCGCCGGCCATCTCGCCTGCCGCATGCGGATCATGACCGACGCGGATCAGCACGGAGAGCGGATAATCGCAGCCCATCTCGCGCAGCTCGCGCACCTGCGCGGTATCGAAGGAACCGAGACAGGCGAAACGCTGATCCATATCCTTCAGGTGCTGCCAGCAGAGCGGACCGGTGCCCGGCCGTTTCAGTTCGACATAGAGGCCGCAACCGGTCTCCCGCCCGAGCGCGGCGACTTCCGCGAAACTCGGCACATCCGGCACCGCCTCGCGCAGCTCCGCAAAAGTCATCTGCGAGATAAATAGGTCCTGCTGGAAGACCCGTTGAAGATGATCGTCATGGGAGACGACGACCACGCCGTCCGAGGTCATCTGGGTGTCGAGTTCCCACATTTCGGCGCCGAGCTCGGCTGCGCGGCGAAAGGCGGTGAGCGTATTCTCCCGCTCGTGGCCGCTCGCACCGCGATGGCCAATGCAGAACGGCAGCCGGCCTTTGTTCTCGGGCCAGCCGTATTTCTGGAAGAAGGCGGAGAAGTCGCGCATCAGAGTCTCCATCACAATCTCCGGCCGTCTTCTGCAAAGACAAAGGTCGAGGCGCTGTCCAGGTTCCAGCGCACGCAGTCGCCCGGCTTCACATCGTCGCGCACCGGCTGGATTGAGCGCAGCACGGAACCGTCCGGCAGAACGACATCGTATAGATTTTCGCGGCCTTGAGTTTCCGCAAACACGACCTTGCCTTCGACGGGCACACCGCCCGCCGTGCCGAAATGTTCCGGGCGGACGCCAAGGCTGAGCGCGGTGCCGTCGGGAATGCCCGAAACCGCGGCGAGCTGCAGGCGCAGGCCGTTTTCACCCAGCACGAATGCTCCCTGCTGAGCCCGGCCCTTGAGGAAGGAGATCGGCGGATTGCCGAGGAAGCTGGCGACGAAGGATGTGCGCGGATCGTTATACATCTGCGACGGCGTAGCGATCTGGACGATCTCGCCCGATTTCATGATGGCGATGCGGTCGCACATCGACATCGCCTCGACCTGGTCATGGGTGACGAGGATGGCGGTGATGCCGGTTTCCTTCTGCAGCCTTCGGATTTCCGAGCGCATTTCGAGGCGGAGTTTGGCGTCGAGATTGGCGAGTGGTTCGTCGAGGAGCAGCACGTCCGGGCGGCGGATCAGGGCGCGGGCGAGCGCCACCCGCTGCTGCTGGCCGCCCGAAAGCTGCGCCGGGCGCCGCCCGAGGAGATCTTCGATATGGACAAGGGCTGCGATGCCAGCGACCTGCTTCTTGATGTCAGCGGAGGGAACCCGCTTCACCATCAGCGGGAAGCCGATATTCTCCTCCACCGTCATATGCGGATAAAGCGCATAGGATTGGAAGACGACGCCGACATTGCGCTCCTGGCTGGGCAGATGGGTGACGTCCCGGTCGCCGAACAGGATGCGGCCCGAGGTCGGCCGGTGGATGCCGCAGACGGCAAACAGCGTCGTCGACTTGCCGCAGCCTGAAGGTCCGAGCAGTGCCAGCATTTCGCCGGAGCCCACTTCGAGATCCATGTCCTCGATGATCCTGGTAGAGCCGAAACTCTTGGAAAACTTGTCGAGCAGTATACGCATCAGCCCTTGGTGCCTCCGCCATAGATGTTCATGAGATGCTTCTGGAAGAAGACATAGAGGATCAGCACCGGCACGACGTAGAAGACGCCGACGGCCTTGAAGGTGCCGAAATCGAAATTGTTGTCGTCGATGATTAGACCCGCCAGATAAACCGACAGGACCTGCACCTTGGCGCCCGGCGCCAGCACCTGCGGCAGGATGAATTCGCTCCAGCCGGTGAGGAATGAAAACAGCCCGAGCGCCATCACCGCCGGTTTGATCTGCGGCAGCACCAGCCGGCGCCAGACCGTGAAGCGCGAGGCGCCGTCGACGGTGCCGGCCATCTCGATCTCCCAGGGCACGGTATCGTAGAAACCCTTCATCAGCCAGATGCCGAGCGGCAGGTCGATCGCCGCCTTCACGAGGATCACCCCGATCAGCGAATTGTAGAGGCCGATCCACTGCAGCACGATGAAGATGGCGATGATCAGTGTCACCGACGGGAAGGCGTGCAGCACCATGACGCCGGCGAGGAAAAAGCCGCGTGCCGGCACGTTGAGGCGCGACAGCACGTAACCCGCCATCGACGAGACCGTGAGGATGACGCCGGTGATGCAGCTTGCGAAGATGAAGGTGTTGAGCGTGACGAGCCAGATATTCGGCTTGCCGGTCTTGGTCTCCCAGAGGAAACTCCAGTGGCGCAGCGTGAACTCGTTCGGGATCAGCGAACCGACTTCCGTGTCGCTGATCGTGTCGATGAAGAGATAGGCATACATCACCAGCAGCGGCAGGCTGAAAAGGCCGAGCAGCAGGATCACGGGCAGGCTCGAGAAATTCGCCGAGGTCGTGTTTGACGAAATTTGCGGTTTTTCGGCCATGCTCAATCCTCGATCAGCGGCTTGGAGATCAGCGTGTCGTAGCGGAAGATACGCAGGTAGATGAGCGACAGCACGATCCCGACCACCACCAGCACCAGCGCCATGGCAGCGCCCAGCCCGTATTCCAGGTTGCCGGTATAGTTGTTGAGAGCGGTGTGGTAGGCGGCGAGCGACCAGACTTCGGTCGCCCGCCCCGGCCCGCCGCGGGTCGAGAGGAGGATTTCGTTGAAGGAGGCGAGCAGCGACAGGGTCTGGTAGCAGGTGACGAACAGGATCGGCCAGCGAAGCTGCGGCAGGATGATGTGGCGGACCTGCTGCCAGCGGCTGGCGCCATCGACCTCGCTTGCATGGAACTGCGTCTGCGGGATCGCCTTGATCGCGGAAGAGAAGACCAGCATGCCCATCGAGGCCCCGATGAAGCCGTTGATCAGGATCACGAAGAACCAGGCATTATGGGCGCTGTCGAGCAGGTAGTTCTTCGGCGGATAACCGAACTGGCCCATGAACATCGAGATGAAGCCGCTGTCCCAGGTCAGCCATTTCCACATCAACACGTAGATGACCACAGGCGTGATGCGCGGCAGCAGCCAGATGGCGCGGAAGATGGATG
This sequence comes from Neorhizobium sp. SHOUNA12A, assembly GCF_023006505.1. Classification (GTDB taxonomy): domain Bacteria; phylum Pseudomonadota; class Alphaproteobacteria; order Rhizobiales; family Rhizobiaceae; genus Neorhizobium. The sequence goes on along the minus strand of NZ_JALBGV010000030.1, from coordinate 36,498 downwards.
CGGTCGAAGCCGGCATATAATGGGTGGTGATGGCGAGGAAAAGTGCATAGCTGACGTTGAAGACGAGCAGCGTGGTGGCGACGTAAAAGGCGGTGTTGAGGAAGATCGACGCCATGTCCGGCGAATTGCCGATGATCCGGAAGTTTTCCGTCGTCCACACCCAGCCGGTATAGGTGGCCTTGGCGACCGTCTGCTGTTCGGCTGGCGTCAGCGTGAAGCCGAGCTTCTTGAGGTTCGCCATCAGCTCGTCGCGGGTCTCGAAGCGGGTATTGAGAACCGAGCGGTTGAAGAGGTCGGAAATCTGCTTGACCTCGCGGGTCGAAGGCCTGTCCTTCAGCGCCTTGATCACCCGCTCCGCCTCGCGCCGCGAGGGAAAGACCTCGCCCATGTGGCTGGATCGCAGTTCGGCAGTGAATCCGGCCTTGAGCTTCAGGGCATCGAGGGCGACAAGGCCCTCCTCGTCGATGACGAAGCGCGGCTCGGCAATGCCACCCGCAAGGTCCGGCATGTCGGCCTTCAGACGGTTGACAGCACCTTGCGTGACCTGCCAGGCCCCGCCGGAAATGCCGGTCGCGGTGGTCATGTTGGTCATGGCGAAGATGGCGGTCAACACGACCGGCACCAGGAAAAACAGGAGGATCATGACCGCAGCGGGCGCGATCATCACCAGTCCGAGCGTTCGTGACGTTCGCATGGGTGAAGCCTTGGGAAACGGATGGGATGCGGGCGGCGGAGCGAGCGCCGCCCGCAGTTCGGGGCGAGGAGTTTCGCCCGGATCGGTTGGTGCCCTGTGTCAACCGGTGGAGGCACAGGGCACTTGCTTCAGCGGATGATGATCGCTGCGCCGAGCGTCGACTTCAGCTCGGTTTCGGCATCGTTGACCGCGGCATCGGCGGTCTTGGCGCCGGTCCAGGATGCTTCGAGGTTCTTCCACATGATCGTCCAGTATTTGCCGAAATCAGCATTGTTCGGCATGGCGTTGGCATGCGGCAGCAGGCGCTCGGTGGCTTCCGAAGCCCAACGGTTGGCGGTGTAGAGGTCGACCTTGGTTTCGGAAGGCGAGATGCCGAGATGGGCGGACTTGATCGCATGCAGCGCGTTGATGCGCGGCTCGGAGGCGATCTTGATCAGGTCGGCCGCGATCTGTGTCTCTTCTTCGGTATGGCCGGCCATCAGCAGGTAGGCGAGCGGGTGGGTCAGCGTGTTGGCCTTGCCGCCTTCGCCGGCCGGCGTCAGGGTGAACTGAACGTTGCCGAAAAAGTCCTTCAGGCCTTCCTGGTTGACGAGGCGGGCATAATGCCAGGTGCCGCCGTGCCAGATGCCGGCCTTGCCGGTGGCGACTTCCTTCCACCACTGGTCGCCCGGCATGCCGATATGGTTCTTCTTGGTGACGCCGGCCTTCACGAGATCGGCGAAATACTGGTAGGTGCGCTTCATCGCGGCCTTGTCGAAGACGAGCTTGCCTTGCTCTTCCATCACGCCGCCAAAGGACGTGTAGAACTGCCAGTAGTCCGGACCGTTATTGGTGCGCGGATAAAAGCCGTAGCCCGCCTGGACGAGGCCCTTGTCCTGCATCTTCTTGGCGTCTTCGAGCACGTTCTTCAGCGTATATTCGCCCTTTTCGACCTTGGCCGGCAGAGCCTCGATATCGGCGTCCGAATAACCGATCGCCTTCATGTAGGGCTTCCAGAAGAAGAACGGGCGGGATTCGGCGTCCTGCGGAATGCCGTAAACGGTGCCGTTGAAGGAGGTGATCTCCATCAGGTTCGGATAGATGTCGCTGATCGGCCAGCTGTCGAGGTCGATGAACTTCTCGACTGGAACGATGAGGCCGGCCTGTGCCCAGGGGCCGATGTCTTCATGGCCGGTGGCGACGATGTTCGGAGCCTTTTTGGCTTCCGCGGCCAGCGTCAGGGCCTGCTTGAAGTCTTCCCAGCCGGAATAGGGCGTCTTCTGGACGATGATGTTGAGCTGTTCGCCGCGGATGGCCGCTTCGCGCTCGAGAATATCGGCAGCGATGTCGAACGCATCGGTGCGGTAGTTGTCGTTCGGCCCGGAACCGCCGGACCAGACGGAGATGGTGACATCCTTGGCGGATGCGAAGACCGCGGTCGAGGCGAAGAGAACGGCCGCGAGCGTGGCGGATTTGAGTATCGGAAGAACAGTCATGGTTTACTCCCCGAAGAGCGAAATGGCTTCTTCCGAACCCTGAAAGACCTGTCGGCCGGGGCTTGCGGAAGCGCTGAAGATCATCAACAGGAAGTGGTCTAGCGGCGCTCCTTAACACCGGGATGACAAAATGTACGCGTGTGCAAAATTTCTTCGAAGGACAGTTCTGTCGCCCGCTGGACCGAACCCTATGCCGCTTCGTTGGCGGAAGTGACCGTGACCCGGAGCCCGAGGGCCTTCAAGACGCCGAGCAGTGTGGAGAGCTTCGGATCTCCCTTATCGCTCAGCGCCTTGTAGAGCGCCTCGCGGGTAATGCCCGCTTCCTTGGCGACCTTGGTCATGCCCATGGAACGGGCAACATCGCCAAGGGCGATCGAGATAAGCTTTGGATCGCCATCTTCGAAAGCCGCTTCGAGATAGGCAACGCGCTCTTCGGGCGTCTTCAGGTAGTCCTGAACATCCCATTTCGTCGTTTCTATAGGCACTGTCATATCTCCTTCGCCATCTGTTTTGCCGAAGCGATGTCCTTGCCCTGGGTGCTCTTATCGCCGCCGCAAAGCAGGATGATGATCTCCTGGCCCTGCTGTACGAAATAGAGCCGGTAGCCGGGGCCGTAGGCGATGCGGGCTTCGCTGATGCCTTCGCCGACAGGTTTCACATCCCCCAGATTGCCGATCTCCATACGGCGAATCCGCGTAACTATCCGCATTCGGGCGTTATGGTCGCGAAGTTCGCCGAACCACTTTGAGAAAGCTGCCGTTTTGCGGACTTCGATCATGTGTAATCTATAGTTAACAGTCTGCTGAAGATCAATCCACGCTACCGTTCCAGCGCTACCGTCTTGATTACCGCAAAAACCGGCTTTTCCAGCTTCAGGTCGAGCCGTTCGACGGAAAACGCGGTGATGCGGGCGAGCACGATATCTCCGCCGCAGCGGATGCGGATGCGGGCCATGCCGTCGCCGTCCGGTTCGATCGCGGCGATTATGCCGTCAAGGATATTAAGCGCGCTCAAGCCCTCCGGCCGCTGGGTCGCGACCATCACGTCCCGTTCGGGGATGTGCACGCGGACGCTCCGGCCTTCTTCGGCATGCGCATTCGGCACGACGATCTGCGCTTGCGCCAGCCGGATCGTCGCCAGCCGGTGCGGGATGTCGATTGCCTCGACGACGCCGGTCAGCACCGCACCGGCATCGCGGCGGTCCGCCGACGGCAGCGACAGGACTTCGGACGGCGTACCGACGGCCTCTACCCGGCCGTCCTTCATTATCACCACCTTGTCGGCGAGCCGCGCCACTTCCGAGACCGAATGGCTGACATAAACGATCGGCGTCGAGGTTTCGTCGCGCAGGCGTTCGAGATAGGGCAGAATTTCGGCCTTGCGATGGTCGTCGAGCGCGGCAAGCGGCTCGTCCATCAACAACAGGCGCGGCGCAGACAGCAGCGCCCGGCCGATCGCGACGCGCTGTTTTTCGCCGCCCGATAGCTTTCCCGGCCGCCGGTCGAGCAGCGCGCCGATCCCGAGCAGTTCGACGATGTGGTCGAAATTCTCGGGCGGCGTCGTCTTCGGCGCGAACCAGCGGCCGTAGCCAAGGTTCTGGCGCACCGAGAGGTGCGGAAAAAGCCGGCCCTCCTGAAAGACGTAGCCGAAGCGGCGTCTGTGCTTTGGCACGAAGACGCGGTTCTCGGTGTCGAGCAGCACTTCGCCATCGACCATCAGCCGACCACGGTCAGGCTTCGAGAGCCCGGCGATCACCCGCACCAGCGAGGTCTTGCCCGAGCCTGAACGCCCGAACAGAGCGGTGACGCCGCCTTCCGACGTAAAGCTCGCATCGAGCACGAATTCTCCCAGCGTCTGCTGTGCCTCGACGATAAGGGTCATTCGATGTCGACCCTCCTGCCGACCAGATAGGCCATGAATTCGGAGGCAAGCAGGGCGGCGAAGGAAATGACGATCGCGACCAGCGTCAGCCGCATCGCGCCGGCATCGCCGCCTGGCACCTGCGTGAACGTGTAGATCGCCGACGAAAGGGTCTGGGTTTCACCGGGAATATTGGAGACGAAGGTGATCGTCGCGCCGAATTCGCCCATTGACTTGGCGAAGGCGAGGATCATGCCGGCGATCACGCCCGGCAGGATGAGCGGCAGGGTCACGGTCACGAAAACCCAGGCGGGACCGGCGCCGAGCGTACCCGCCGCCTCTTCGAGCTTGCGGTCGACCGCCTCGATGGAGAGCCGGATGGAGCGCACCATCAGCGGGAAGCCCATGACGCCGCAGGCGAGTGCCGCGCCGGTCCAGCGGAAGGAGAGGACGATACCGAGATATTCGTTGAGAAAGGCGCCGATGACGCCGCGTCGCCCGAACAGGACGAGCAGCAGGAAACCGGTGACGACCGGTGGCAGGATGAGCGGCAGGTGGACGACGCCGTTCAGGATCGACTTGCCCCAGAATTTTCCGCGGGCGAGCAGATAGGCGACAAGAAGGCCGAACGGCAGGCTGACGATCATCGCGACGGAGGAAACCTTCAGGCTGAGCCTGATTGCGGTCCATTCCTCGTCACTCAGCACCAGCCAGTCCAAACGCCTGTCCCACCCGCAGCCGCGATGCAATATATCACCTTGGATATATCGAGACGGACTGGATGGCTAGGTCTTCGCGGGAAAGTTATCGGGAGCGTTCTGAAAAAGCGGTGGGAGAGCGCCGGATTGACCGCTGCTCTCCCTGCACCATCGCATTCACAAGATGGATTGCCTCGGACGAAGGCCGTTAAGCCTTTGTCTCTTTGCGCGATTGGTTAGCGGTTGTCGCGGCTCGTATCGCCGAAGATCGAGGGGTTTTCCTGGCGATCGTTGTCGCGGATCTGAATGCTGCCGGTGCGGACGCGGTCCACATTGCCGCCGTCGATCCGGGCGGAAGCATGCGTCTTCGAGGTGCCTTCATAATAGTCGCCTTCGGCGAGAGCCGAGCCTGCGAAGGAAGCGGCGGCGATCATGGCGGCGATAGCGGAGATGGAAGTCTTCATTGTCCTAGTCCTTTCAGAGTTCGTCCGGGGCTGAAGTTTGCGACCTGCCTGGCGGACGACATTCGGTATCTTGGATGAGCTGCGGTCAGCGATTGTCGCGGCTTTCATGCTTGAAGATCGGCTGATCGCCGCGATTGTCGTAGGTGCGGACCCGATCGATGCTGCCGGTCCTGACATTGTCGACCTTATCATTGGTCTGGACGGCTGCCTGTCCCTTGGAAGCACCCTGATAATAATCGCCTTCTGCAAGAGCGACACCGGCGAAAGAAGCCGAAGCGATCATGGCTGCGGCAAGCGTGGAAAGTACTGTCTTCATTATCGTATTCCTTGACTGAAACGGAGCCGCTTGGGATTCGGGTTCCGTCGAACGGTACACGGAAGCACGTTGTTTGCTTCCGGGCCTTGAGATGGGGGAGCGGGTCCAAGGTCGCTAGGGCATGATTTCCAAACGGAATGTTCGGGATTCGAGAACAAACAACTGCGTGAAGTCTGTTGAAATCGGAATCCGGCCGGGCTGAGCCGCACCAGCTCGCTCTCCAGAATGGCTTCGTCGGAAACGAAAAACGGCCCTGAAATGGGCCGTTTCGATGAGTTCGCTGGAGCTCTTACGGATTACTTCAGAACGATGAAACCTTCCTTTTCGAAAAACGGCGCGGCCCTGGCCGACTTCAGGTAGTCGAGATAGGCAGGCGCATCCTTGGACTTCGATTCCGACAGAATGGCGATTGGATAGACGATCGGCGGATGGGTGTCGGCCGGGAAGACGCCGACGATGGCAACACCCGGATCGGCCGCTGCGTCCGTCTGATAGACGATGCCGTAAGGCGCTTCGCCACGCGAGACAAGCGCGAGTGCCGCGCGTACACTTTCCGCACTTGCGACGCTCTTTTCGACCGACGACCAGACGCCGAGCTTTTCAAGCGCGGCCTTGCCATATTTGCCGGCCGGAACCGCATTCGGCTCACCCATCGCGAGCCGTCCGCCTCTAAGCAATCCCGCGAGATCGAATCCCGGCCTGATGTCCACCGGATTGGCGGTATCCTTGGCGGCGACCAGCACGATGCGGTTGCCCAGCCAGTTGAACCGGGTATCGTCCTTGACGAGTTTCTTGTCGGAGACGTACTTCATCCAGTCGAGGTCGGCCGAAATGAAGATATCGGCCGGCGCGCCGTTTTCGATCTGCTTGGCGAGCGTCGAGCTTGCCGCGTAGGAAACCGTGACTTGCCTGCCTCCCTGGGCGCCCCACGCTTTGTTGGCGTTGTCGAGCGCGTTCTTCATGCTGGCTGCCGCAAAAACGGTGACTTTTTCCTGCGCGGCGGCGGGAGCGGCGAAGGAGGCAAGCATTACGAAGGCGGCTGCCGCCGATGTCACCGCGAGCCTGATCCAGGAATGACGATCAATGTTCATGATTTCCTCTCTAATCCCTAAGCGAGATATTCCCTTGGATATCTCGGAGAGGAGGTTTTGGCCAGCGTTATATTCGGCCAAATATCTTGATGCGGTTGGCAGGCAGGCTCAGATGCCGAGAGCCATGCCGTCCTTGCGCGGATCGGAGCCGCCCCTCAACACCCCGGTTTCCCAGTCGATCCAGATCGCCTGGGCGCCGCCCATCGCCGATTCCGGCGCCTTCACCTCGAAACCGCGCTTGATGAATTCCGGGCCAACCGTGTTGCGCAGCCGGGCTTCCATCTCGACCTGATTGGTGCCGGGCAGCGGGAAGAGGCGCGGCAGGTCGATGGCGCTCTGCAGGTCCATGCCGTAGTCGAAGACTTTTGAGAGGAAATGGGCGTGGCCCATGGCCTGGTACTGGCCGCCCATGACGCCGAAGGGCATGACGGCACGGCCGCCCTTCGTCACCATGCCGGGAATGATCGTGTGCATCGGCCGCTTGCCCGGCGCAATTGCGTTCGGATGGTCCGGATCGAGCGAGAAGCTGAAGCCGCGGTTGTGGAACATCACCCCGCTCTTGGGATCCATGTGGCCGCTGCCGTAAACGAAGAAGATCGAGTTGATGAAGCTGATGGCATTGCGATCGCTGTCGACGACGGAGAGATATATGGTGTCCTTGTGCGGCACCTCGTCGAACGGCGGCAGGTCCGCGATCGCCTTGTCGGGATCGATCATGCCGGCCAACTGCCTGGCGAGTTCGTCCGAAAGCAGGTAGTCGACCGGCACCTCGACCTTGGCCGGATCGGCGAGGAAACGGTTTCGCGCCGCGTAAGCCAACCGCGTTGCCTCCACCTCGATATGCAGCCGCTCGGGCGCCAGCGGATCGCCCTCGCCCGGAAAATGCGACAGGATGTTGAGGATCATCAGCGCGATGATGCCCTGGCCGTTGGGCGGGCATTCGTGGATTTCGTGGCCACGGAATGTCGTCTTGATCGGCGTTACATATTCGCCCTTGGCATTGGCGAAATCCTCCAGCGTATGCAGCGCGCCGATGCCGTTCAGGTAGCTCACCATGCCTTCCGCGATCGGGCCCCGATAAAAAGCGTCCCTGCCTTCCCGGCCGATAGCTTCCAGCGTATCGGCAAGTTGCTTCTGATACTGGATCGAACCTGCCGGCGGCGCCTTGCCGTCGACGAGGAAGACGCGGCTTGCAGCCGGGTCGTCCTTCAGGATCTCCGCTTGTGCGGCAAGATCGTGCGCGGTGCGCGGAGGCAGAACATAGCCGTCGCGCGCCAGCTTGACGGCCGGGGCGAGAATATCGGCCATTTTCATGCGGCCGTGATCGGTTACCAGCCGCGTCCAGGCATCCACCGCCCCCGGCACGGTGATCGTGTGCGGCGAGGTGCGGGTGAGGCTGGTGACGCCGAGCGAACGGAGATGTTCGACGGTAGCGGCAGCCGGGGCCCGGCCTGACCCGTTATAGGCCAGAACTTCGTCCGTGCCGCTGAGCGAGAGGAGAGCGAAACAATCGCCGCCGATGCCGGTCGAGCCGGCTTCGACGACGCACTGCACGGCGCAGGCGGCAACCGCCGCATCCACGGCATTGCCGCCATTGCGCAGCATGTCGATGGCGGTGAGCGTCGCCAGCGGCTGTGAGGTGGCGGCCATCGCAGTGCGGCCGACTGCGAGCGAACGGCCGGGTAGTTCGAAGTCTCTCATGTCACTCTCATCACTGGAAAATGGGCTCAAGACCCTGTGGCGGCTCAATATTCATCCTCAACAGACCATGCCGGGCAAGCGGCATCAAGCCGTCATGTGTTGATTTCCGAAAACCGGCCGCTTGCCGGGCTCAAGCTGCGATCTGCGAAATTCCCATCTTGCAGCCGGAGGCTTCAAGCGCCGCGCCGGCGACCTCCACGAAGAGGGTGCGAAACCATGAGGAACGGCTGTCCGCATGGTCGACGCGTCGGTAGAGCATGCTCACCGGCTCGGCCGGCAGGTCGATCGGCGGCAGGTCGATCGCCAGATTGTGAAGCTGGGCCATGCAGCGGGCGATCGATTCCGGAATGGTGGCGATGGCCGGCATGGCCCGTAGCGCCGTCGGCAGTGCCGAGAACCGCGGCACCGTCGCCACGACACTGCGGGTTTTACCGTGACCGGCGAGTGCTACGTCGATGCTGGTCGAAGAATTGCCCTCGAAGGAGACGGCGACATGTGGCGCATCGGCATAGGCGTCAAGGCCGAGCGGCGCCTTGAGCTTGATCTGTGCGGGGTCGTAGATGCAGACGGACGACTGGGTGAAGAGCGGCGCGCGGACATGCCAGGAGGGCGGCTCACCGTGCACCGCGACGCTGAAATCGAAGGCGCCGTCATCCAGCATGCGCGAAACGTCACGCCGTTCCGAGGCGACGCCGATCAGCCGCGATCCGGGCGAGAGCTGCCGCAGACGGGCGGCGAGCGGGCCGAAGAAAGCCGATTCGAGATTGTCGCACATACCGACGCGGAACTCGCCTTCCCAGCTTTTCGGGTCGAACGCGGCCGGCGGCCGGATCGCCCGTTCGATGTTCGAAAGCGCGTCCTCGATCACAGGCGCAATCGCCAGCGCCCGGGGCGTCGGCTGCAAACCACGTCCGACACGTACGAACAGGTCGTCGTCCAGCGCCTCGCGCAACCGCTTCAAGGCCGCCGACAGGCCTGGTTGTCCGAGTAGCAACCGCTCGGCGGCGCGACTGACGTTGCGTTCCTGCATCAGCACCGCAAAGGCCAGAAGCAGGTTGAGGTCGAACTTTCGAAGGGTCGCATCATTCATCATCGTCAGTAATATGTGCCATGGCAATTATCAATTTGCAATAGGTCACGAAGATGGGCAATTTCTCGTTCCTCTGCCGGCCCGGTTCGACCTCCCCGCTCCGGGGGCAGCATGAACAAGGATTACAATCCCATGAGCAATCCTCAATTCCGAGGGGCTGCGGGGCTTGCATTGCTGCTGCTCTGCACCGCCAATTTTCTCGACGCGATGGATGTCTCCACAATCGGCGTCGCACTGCCCGCTATCCAGGCCGAGCTCGGCATGCAAGCCACCTCCCTGCAATGGGCGGTCAGCGCCTATGTGCTCGGTTACGGCGGCTTCCTGCTGCTCGGCGGCCGGGTGGCCGACATTTTCGGCCATCGCCGCGTCTTCCTCTGGTCGCTGGCGGTCTTTGCGGCGGCCAGCATCGCCGGTGGGTTCGTCGACAGCGGCCCGACGCTGATCGCGGCCCGGCTTGTCAAGGGCATCGCCGCAGCCTTCACGGCACCGGCCGCGCTGGCACTTCTGCTGGCGGTCTTCGGCGAAGGCCCACAGCGCGCCAAGGCGCTTGGCCTCTTCGCCTCCACCGGGGCCGCCGGCTTTGTGCTCGGCATGGTGCTCGGCGGCGCTGCGACGTTGATCAGCTGGCGGGCAACGCTGGTGATGGGCGCGCCGGTCGCGATCCTGACCCTGCTTCTGGCACCGATAGCCTTGCCGCTCGACGCGCGCCGCACCGGGCCGCGTCCCGGCTTCGACTGGGCCGGCGCAATCACCATCACCCCCGGTCTGCTGCTTTTCGTGTTCGGCATCACCAATGCGGCCTCGGCCGGTTGGGCTGATATCTTCACCTGGGGCTCGCTCGTGGCAGCAATCGTGCTGATCCTCGGCTTCCTCGCCATCGAAGCCCGCCATAAAGACCCGATGGTGCCGCTGGCGATGTTCCGCCGCGCCAGGCTTACCCATGCCAATATCGTCGGCTTTCTCTATCAGGGCGCCTATATCGGCTTCCAGTTCACCGCGACGCTCTATTATCAGGACGTTTATGGCTGGTCGGCCTTTGCGACAGGCTTCTGCTTTGCCGGCGCCGGCGCCTTCGTGATGTTCCTGGCGCCTCGTTTCGCGACCCTTGCTCAGAACCGCGGCACAACCGGTTTCATGACGGCGGGCGTCGGACTGCAGGCGATCAGCTACATCTTCTGGGTCCTGTCGGTCGGCCATATCGACCCGATCCTGCTCGTCATACTGTCGCAGATCCCGCTCGGCCTCGGTTATGCCATGACCTTCCCGTCCATTCAGGTCGCGGCGCTGGCCGATATCGAGGAGGACAAGTCGGGGCTTGCCTCCGGCATGTTCTTCGCCGCTTTCCAGATCGGTGGCGGGGTGGTGCTGGCGGCAACGTCTGCCGTGTTCAGCGGCGCTCCGACCTTCGGCTGGGAGCCCTACTCCGCCGCTGTCGCCTTCGTCGCGACGCTCGCCGTGCTGATCACCCTGATCGCGGCGCTCGGCCCCAAACCTTCTCCCGCTGCCGATCGATACCAGGCCGCCGAGTAGATCTGCTCTCACCCGCGCCGTCATCCGGCGCGGGTTCCGCTTAGCCTCGACCCGGCCGCAGATCGTTCCCGCGACAGCCGTATGTCCATTGCTTGCTTGCAGTCCGCCCGGCTTTGTCGGACAATCGGTCAAAGCAAGGTAATTTGATGTCAAACTATCTTGCTGCACTCCCCTATTCCTACTAGGGTCCATATTGGGAGGAGTGCGAAAATGGCGGTGGAAGCATCGACGCGGCAGGACACGCATACGGAATCCGCGGACGGCGAGATGCCTGTCCCGGCCATGTTCCGGAACCTGATCGGCTATCATCTGAGGGTGGCGCAGGAGACGTCCTTCCAGGCCTTTGCCAGGGCGGCCGGCAAGGCGGATCTGAAGCCCGGGTGGTATGCGCTTCTGACAGTGCTTGCCGAACGGGAAAGCATGACCCCGTCGGAGCTCAGCCGCATCTGCGGCCGCGACCGCTCGACGCTCACCTCCAGCCTCAAGGCATTGTCCCATCGCGGACTGATCGAACGGCAGTCGAACCCCGACGACCAACGCAGCTATAGCGTCAGGCTCACCGAAAATGGCCGCCGCATGCAGGAGCAGCTGCACGCGATCGCAGTCGTCTACAATCGGCGTCTTGACGAGATCGCCGGCAAGGACAAGGCGGTGCTGATCGCAGTGCTCGGCCGGATCGCCGCGACCTTCGGCACACCCCAGCATTCTTGAGGGTACCGTCTCGCGGGTGCGTGGCCTGCCGCGATGGTTTCTGACCGGCGTGCCGCTCCGGCGGCCATTTCGGTGTCAAAGCCTCTGTGCTTAGAGGATATGCGTGCCGCCAAGGTTCTGCACCGCGCGGCGGGTCATCACCGCCACGAGGTGGGCGCGATAGTCGGCCGGCGCGTGCATGTCGCCCATCATCCGCGACGGGTCGATGGTGAGGCTTTCCAGCGCTTCGGCCGAAAAGTTCTCGGTCAGCAACTCCTCGGCCTCGGTCCAGCGGAACACGCCCTCGTTGCCCGCACCGGTGATCGCGACGCGGATATGGCCGTCGCGGTGTTTACTGACGAAGGAAGCAGCCATCGAATAACGCGAGGCCGGGTTGCGGAATTTTGCGTAGCCGGCGATTTCCGGGATACTGAACTCGACGCGGACGAGGATTTCACCCGGTTCCAATGCGGTCGTGTAGAGACCCTGGAAATAGTCCTTGGCGGGAATTTTGCGGCGGTCGGTATGGACGATCGCATCGAGCGACAGCACGGCGGCCGGATAGTCGGCGGCCGGGTCGTTATTGGCGGTCGAGCCGCCGATCGTGCCCATGTGGCGCACCTGAACGTCGCCGATCGAACCCGCAAGGCCTGCAAGCGCCGGGATGACAGCCTTGATTTCCTTGGACGCGGCGACGACGGCATGCTTGGTCGCCGAGCCGATTATCACCTTGTCAGCGGTGACTTCGATGCCCGAAAGCTCCGGAATGTTGCGCACGTCGATCAGGTGCGCGGGTGCGGCAAGCCGGCTCTTCAGCGTCGGGATCAGCGTGTGCCCGCCGGAGAGATAGGAGGGCTCGTCGGAATTCGTGTAGAGATCGACGGCCTCGGCCAGCGTCTTCGGCTTGTGATAAGTCGTTGCGTACATGGCGTGATCCTCCCCGCTTATTCGGCCGCGACGGCATGTGCCGCGCGATGCTTCTCGGCGGCATCCAGCACTGCCTTGACGATGTTGTGGTAGCCGGTGCAGCGACAGATATTGCCTTCGAGTTCGTGGCGCACGGTATGCTCGTCGAGCATGCCGTCATGGCGGCGGATCATGTCCACCGAGGCCATGATCATGCCTGGCGTGCAATAACCGCATTGCAGGCCGTGATGTTCGCGGAAAGCCTGCTGCACGTCATGCAGCTTGCCGCCTTCGGCCAGCCCCTCGATCGTCGTCACCTTCGAACCGTCGGCAGCGACGGCAAGCACCGTACAGCTCTTCACGGCCACGCCATCGAGATGGATGGTACAGGCGCCGCACTGGGTGGTGTCGCAGCCGACATGGGTACCGGTGAGACCGAGATGTTCGCGGATGAACTGCACGAGCAGCGTCCGGTCTTCGACCTCGCGCGTCTGCGGCGTACCATTGACGGTGATGGTGATGCGGGACATCAGCCCCTCCTGTTAAAAATCGGGCGGCGAGAGCCGCGATGGCAATAACGACGACGATGCCGCCGCGATATGGGGCATACGGCTGAGAGGCCGCGCGGCCGTTGCCGCAAACGCGACAGACGGTCCGGCAGCTTCGGGAGCCGCAGGGGAAATAGGTGCCGATGGTGCAGCTGACATGACTGGCGCGGCAACAGCCGCCGTCGCAATAGCCTCCGCTAATCCGGCATCGGCCACATGATCAACCATCACGGCACGCATCGCAAGCTTTTCGAAGAACGCGTCGGCGAGTTTTTTGCGTGGAATCAGTCAGCAGCGAGGCCGTGGCCGAACACGTGCGAGCAATCGACGATCGCCGCATTGCGCCCGTCGGAAAGTGGCGTTAAGGCGTCGCAATAGATTGTTCAGGGAAAAGTCCCATGCGCCGCATCATCATCGCCATCACCGGAGCTTCCGGTGTCGTTTATGGCGTTCGCGCCCTGCAGCTTTTGAGGGAGGTCGAGGATGTCGAGACCCATGCGGTGATCTCGCCTTCCGCTTTTCGCACGGCGGTCGACGAGATCGACATGAGTGCCGAAGAGATCAAGAGCCTGGCCGACGTGCTCTATAATCACAAGGATATCGGCGCGGCGCTTTCCTCCGGCTCGTTCCGTACTGCCGGAATGCTTGTCGCACCCTGTTCGGTGAAGACGCTAAGCGGCATCGCCAACTGCTACAATGACGAGCTGATCGTGCGCGCGGCCGACGTCTGTCTGAAGGAACGCCGGCGCGTCGTGCTGTTGTTTCGCGAGACGCCGCTGCATGCCGGCCACATCGCGCTGATGGACCAGGCAACCCGCAACGGCGCAATCGTCATGCCGCCGGTGCCCGCCTTCTATTCGAAGCCCAACTCATTGGATGAAATGGTGACCCAGACGGTCGGCCGCGCGCTCGATCTCCTCGATATCCACCTGCCGATGGTCAAGCGCTGGAAGGACGGCCCGGGTTCACTCGGCCAGCACTGATTTTGTGCTCCGGATGTCGACTCTAAAGAGCAGCGAGCGCATTTTCGATGACCGCAAGCGCCGTGGCGGTCGTCTCATCCGGCTCCGTTCCCCGGAAAAACCTCACGACGTTTCTGAGATTGCCAGCTGCATCGCCCGTTGAACCATCGGCTGCCATCAGCGCCTGCCCTTCGGCCTCCAGCATCGCCAGCTCGATCTTTTCCGAACTGAGTTCGACACCCTTCACGCCGTTGCGCAGGGTTTCCGTTTCTTTGGTGGGGGCCGGATGCGGCCCGCTCTTCAACCGCCGGCGCACAGCGCGGAGCGGCTTCACCACCTCATTGCGCCAGTCGGCGACGAGGCCGTCGATACGGACAATCTCTGTGGCCGAAAGCGCCACGGAATTCATCGTGAGCCAGGCGGAGAACAACAGCACCGGCACGTCGACGCCGCTTTCGTCCTGAAGCAGCAGGCAGGCTTCGCCGACACCGGGCGTACCATAAAGCCGCAATGCGAAATCCCAAAGTCCCTGCCCGATATCCGCAGCCATGCAGCCTCTCGATCGCCTTGGCACGGCTTACCAGTTTGACTGCGAACCAGGCAAGCTTCGCCTCAGGCGGCGCGGCGACGCCGCCCGGCCTGGGGCGAGCCGGCGCCGAGCTGGAACTGGCTGACCATCTGGCGCAGTTTCGAAGCCTCTTCGGCAAGACCGGAGCTCGCTGCCGTCGTTTCCTCGACCATGGCAGCGTTCTGCTGGGTCATCTGGTCCATCTGGTTGACGGCCGAATTGATCTCCGAAAGCCCGGTCGACTGCTCACGGGCCGAGCGGGCGATATCGTCCACATGGCCGTTGATGGTGACGATATAGCCCTCGATCGACTTCAGCGATTCACCCGCATCGCGGACATATTTCACGCCATGGCCGACTTCGACTGTCGAGTTCTGGATCAGCGCCTTGATCTCCTTGGCAGCGTTCGCCGACCTCTGCGCGAGTTCGCGGACTTCCTGTGCGACGACCGCAAAGCCCTTGCCAGCCTCACCGGCGCGCGCTGCCTCGACGCCGGCATTCAGCGCCAAAAGGTTGGTCTGGAAGGCGATCTCGTCGATAACCCCGATAATGTTGGAGATCTGGCTGGAACTCTCCTCGATGCGGCGCATCGCCTCGACGGCATTGGCCACAACTTCGCCGGAACGGGCGGCGGACGAATTGGCTTCCGCAGCGATCTGGCGCGTCTCGTCGACTTTTTTGGACGCGGAACTGACATTCGCGGTAATCTGATCAAGTGCGGCGGCCGTCTCTTCGAGCGAAGCGGCCTGCTGCTCCGAGCGGCGCGACAGGTCGGATGCGGACTGGCTGATTTCCTGGGTTCCCCCGTCGATCGCCTCGGCGCTGCCGGCAATCTGCGCCAGCGTGCTGGCGAGCTGGGCGATCGAGGTATTGAAATCGTGGCGCAGAGCCTCGAAATCCGCCGAGAAAGCTTCGTCGAGCTGGAAGGAAAGATCGCCCGCGGCGAGCCGGCGCAGACCGCCGCCAAGGCCGGATGTCGCAACGCGGAGCCTCTGGGATGCGTCGGCCTCGGCTTGCTCCTGCGCGGCGATGCGCTCGGCTTCCGACCGGTTGCGGGCTTCGATGGCCTCGTCTTCCAGCCGTTTGTTGTCGAGCGCCGCCCGACGGAAGATCTCGACTGCCGCCGCCATCCCGCCGATCTCGTCCCTGCGGTCCATGCCGAAAATGGTCAGCGTCAGTTCGCCGCCGGCGAGGCGCCGCATGCAATCCTGCAGACGCTGCAGCGGCCCGACGACGCCCGACAGCACGACCCGGATCGAGAAGCCGACCACGATCAGCGAGATGACGCCGATCACGGTCATCCAGACGAAGAGGCTGACCTTGTCCTTCAGCGCGTCCTCGAAGCTCTTATGCGCGACGTCGAGCTGCAGCTTGGTCAAGGCGTTCAGCGGTTCGGCAAGCGGCTCGATCGCCGGGTAGAGCCGCTTCGTCACATAGATATCCAGGGCCGTCTGATCACGCTTGCCCATGATCGTCAGAAGCTCGCCGACCGCCTTGGTGGTTTCGGTATGAGCGCCGAGGTAACGCTGAACAAGACTTTTTTCCTGATCGGTCAGGTAGGTTGCCTGGTAGGCCGCCCATTCGCGGTCGGCGGTGACAAGCGCTGCCCGGACGGTCTGTTCGCCCAGTTCCCAGCTGAATGCGCCGCTGCGCGTCTTGTGGGCGGTATCCACGATGGTGACCGCATAGGCGTCGGAGACCATCTTGATCTGCGCCATGGGCTCGATTCGATCTTCTACGATCACGCGGGTACGGGCCGAAAGCGTGTCCATTCCGATGAATGCGGCTGTCGTCGTCGCAGCCAGTGCAAGCGCAAGGCCGACGACGCTGGCGACAAGCTTGAATTTAATGGTCATTGGAAAGATCCATTGCTGCATTTGAGGTCATGGCCAAATCCTGTTGGCCCGCTATGGTTAAGGATTGCGGAAAATGCTGAGGATATGTTTAACAGCACTACCAGAGATGGCATCGTTGCGTCTTTTCGCTCGGGACCGAGGCCGCGTTTGACGAAAGATAGGCGGCGACGGTTCGGGAGCCGGCATGAGGGAGATGAGTTATGAAACTTGCGCATGTCGCGCTTTGGACAACGGAACTCGACAGGCTCGTCGCGTTCTTCGAAGACATGTTCGGCGCCACCGCCAGCCCGCTCTATGAGAGCCGTCGGCGCCCCGGCTTCTCCTCGAAATTCCTCACCCTTTCCGAAGGCGCTACGATCGAGATCATGAGCGGCCCGTGGATTGCGCCGGAAGCGCCGCGGGAGCGCGCCGGTTACGCACATATGGCAATTTCGCTCGGCAGCCGAAAGGCGGTCGACGAGATGGCCGCCAGGGCGGCAGTGATGGGCATCCTCGTCTCCCCGGCCCGCATGACCGGAGATGGGTTCTACGAGGCGGTGATATCGGACCCCGACGGCAATCCGGTCGAGATCACGGAGTAGGGCGCGCAAGCCTGGCCGGTTCAGCCTTGAAAAGTCCAGGGATTGAGGCAGGGCACGCCAAGCGGCTCGAAATCCGAGATGTTGCGGGTGACGACGGTCAGCCCGTGATGCAGCGCTGTCGCGGCGATCATTGCATCTGGTGACGGCCGCTTGTCCGGCGTGGGGAGGGTGCCGGTGCGAAGAGCGATCGCCGTGTCGAAGGGAAGAATGCGGTCGCTGAAATCGACAAGCAGATGTGATTGGAGCCATCGCGCTAGGTTGGCCGCGAATTCAGGATCCTTTTTGCTTTCCTGCTGAATCCCGAACTGCACCTCCATGATGGTGACTGCGGAGATAAAGGCGTCGTTCATGGGAAATGTTTCCATGAAGTTCTGAAACTCGGCCGCCTGCTTCTTCAAACGTCGTGCTGCCGAGACGACATTGGTATCCAGCAGGAATGGCATCAGAATTCGATCTCGCGATTCTCGAAACTGAGCCGCGGAGGGTCAAAATCCTGGTCCGAGCCGTTAGGATCATACAGTGCCTCGGCAAGACTCTTCGGCTTCTTCCAGTTGGCCTCGAATTCCTCGTAGCTGACAAGCACATGCGTCGGCTTGCCGTGATCGGTGATGACCAACGGATTTTCGTTTGCCGCCTGGCGGGCCTTGCTCGGGTTCTGGTTGAAGGAGGCGCTGGTCATGTAGGAAAGGGTCATTACGACCTCCGGAGCATCTCTAGTATCTTTCTTCGAAAATATACTAGAATTGCCCGTCCTTCAATGCAGATGCCGTCAGCCCTTGCCCAGCGACCTGACATTGCCGGCAAGTTCCGTTGCTAGCCTTAGAGCCGCGCCGGTGGCCATCACCATGGATGGCAGGATCAACCATTCGAGCGTCCAGGCTGCACCTGAGCGTTCCTGCTCGTGCACCATCGATTGCTGCATGCCGGAAAGCTGCACCGCGTTGAAACGTGCGAGCGATACCAGCACTTCGGCAGCCACCGGGTTCTGTTTGTGAGCCATCGCGGAGGAGCCGCCGCCGCCGGCGAGTTCCATCTCCCCGCCCATCAGCGCGAGCAGCGCCACGTCCTGGCCGAACTTGCCGAGTGAGCCGGAAATCATTGTGAGGATGTTCGCGAATTCCGCCAGCCGGTCGCGCTGGCTCTGCCATTGCGGTGCGTCGGTCAGAAACAGTTCCCAGGCCAGCGCCTTGCGCACGTCGGCAGCCTTGTCGCCGAGCTTTTCGAGGCAGCCCGCAGCGCCGCCGAACTGCACGGCAAAACCGGCCTCGGAAAACCTGTCCAGCCGCTGGTGATGCCGGGTCAACGGTTCTTTCCAGGCGCGGATACGGGCCGAAACGGTGATCGGGATCGCCGCCTGCATGCGGGTATGGCCCATCAGCCTCCGGCTGCCGAATGCCTTGTCGATGTCATCGAAAACCTTCTCGAGGGCAGCGAGCCGTTCGATGAACAGAGAACAGGCCTGCTTCAGGCGGATCATGAGCGCCGTGTCGATGACATCCTGGCTGGTCGCGCCGAAATGTACGTGCTTGGCGGCCTCGCCGCCGCCTGCCTGCTGATTGACGGCATCGCGAAGCTGCTTGACGAGTTCAGCGACAACGACGCCGTCGCGCGCGGTCCCGTTTCGCAGGCCGGCCATGTCCGGTTCAAATGTCTGCAAGGCTGCGGCAATGCGCTCCCCAGCCTCGGCCGGGATGATGCCGCAGGACGCCTCGGCCCTGGCAAGGCCCGTCTCGAAGGCCAGCATGGCGTCGATCTCGGCTTTCACCGAAAACAGCTGTCCGGCCTCGTCGTCACCGACGAGACTGGACAAAAATGGATGCTCGAAAGCCGAGACGCTCATATCTACTCCCGGGGCGAACCCTGATTCTTCGATCTCAGATATCGAAGAATATGGTTTCGTTTTCGCCCTGAAGATAGATGTTGAAGGTGACGGTATTACCGTCACGCTTGCCGATCAGGGTTGGAACGCGAACCCGGTGCTCGATGCGCGACAGGATCGGATCCGCCGCATTGGCCTCTTCCTCGTCGGAGAAGTACATGCGGGTGTTGAGGCCGAGATTGATGCCGCGGGCGACGACCCAGAAGGTGACGTGCGGAGCCATCGGGCGGCCGTCGCGGAACGGCACGCTGCCCGGCTTGATCGTTTCGAAAGCAAACTCGCCGGTCGCCATGTCGCCTGGCTGACGGGCCCAGCCGAAGAAGTTCGGATCGGCCTTGCCACGGGTTTCCGAGGGACTGTTGTAATAGCCGTCGGCATCCGCCTGCCAGATCTCGATCATCGCATCCTTGAGCGGGGTCATCGCGCCGTCATAGATGAAACCGCGAATGGTGATGCGTTCGCCGCGCGTCTGGTCGTTGACCATCGGGCCGGAGCCGAGATCGGTGTCGTAGACGCCGGTAATGCCGGAAAAGTTCGGCGTGCAACCGATATGGACATACGGACCCGCGGTCTGCGAAGCGGATTCCTTGAAGTAGGTGAGCGGCTGGACCATCTCAGTTGCCCTCTTTACGGTTCTCGAAGAATGTCGAGCGACGGCCGCGCAGGACGATATCGAATTTGTAGGCCCGCATGTCGTGCGGGATGGTGTTCTGCATGTCGAGCGCGGCGATCAGGCCCTTGATCGCGTTTTCGTCCGGAATGGTCTTCACGATGGGACAAATCCAGATCATCGGATCGCCCTCGAAATACATCTGGGTGATCAGGCGCTGGGCAAAACCATGGCCGAAAACCGAGAAGTGGATATGGGCCGGACGCCAGTCGTTGACGCCGTTCGGCCACGGATAGGGGCCGGGCTTGATCGTCTTGAAGGCGTAGCCGCCGTCCTCGTCGGTGATCGTGCGGCCGAAGCCGCCGAAATTCGGGTCGAGAGGGGCGAGATAAGTTTCCTTCTTGTGGCGGTAACGGCCGCCGGCATTGGCCTGCCAGAATTCCACCAGCGCGCCCGGAACGCCGCGGCCACGCTCGTCGAGGACGCGGCCGTAGACGAGGATGCGTTCGCCGAGCGCCATCTCGCCCGGCTTGGCATAGTTGACGATCAGGTCGTTGTCGAACTCGCCGAGGATGTTGTGGCCGAAGACCGGGCCAGTGATCTCGCTCCTGGTGCCTTCGAGCGAAATCAGCGCGCGCTGCGGCGACCGCAGGACAGAGGTCTTGTAGCCAGGCGTGAATGCCGGCGGATGCCATTCCCGGTCACGGGCGAAAAAGGGTGTGGTTTCTGGGGGTGTGTTCTTCATTTTTGCTCTCCCGCGGCCTTGTCCGCGTCCATTTCGGCATAAGTGGCTTTGGCGATCTTGAAGGCATGGTTGGCGGCCGGAACGCCGGCATAGATTGCCACATGCATCAGGGCTTCGCAGATATCGTCCTTTGTCGCACCCGTATTGGCGGTTGCGCGGATATGCATGGCGACTTCGTCGTGATGGCCGAGTGCCGCAAGAAGCGCGATCGTCACCATCGAGCGCTCGCGCTTGGACCAGTTCGGGCGCGACCAGACCGTGCCCCAGGCGCCTTCGGTGATCATTTCCTGGAACGGTCCGTCGAACGGCGTCTGGTTTGCCAGGGCGCGGTCCACATGGGCATCGCCCAGTACCGAACGGCGGGTCTTCATGCCTTGCGCGTAACGTTGCGATGGCGCGGCAGGATCGGCCATGTCTAGTCCTCGAGTTGTTCGATGAAGCCGCGGATCAGCGCGGCATGGGCGGCGGGGGCCTCGACGCAGGGGATATGCGCGGCGCCCTCGATGATTTCATACCGCGCGCCGGGGATCAGGCCGGCAAACGACTTGACGAGTTCGGGCGGGGTCGAGCCATCGTCGCGGCCGGCGATGCAAAGCGTCGGCACGGCGATCTTTTTGGCGGCCTCGGTGAAATCCGCATCGCGGATCGCGGCGCAGGTGCCGCTGTAACCGGAGGTCGGCTGGCGCACGAGCATGTTGCAATAGGCCTGGTAGGCGGCATTGTCCGGCTTGCGGAACGGCGCAGTGAACCAGCGCTCCATGATCGCGTCGAGAATGCTGCCGATGCCGTTCTGCTCGACGGCGGCAATGCGCGCCGCCCAACTTTCGGCCGTACCGATCTTGTGGGCGGTGTTGGAGAAGATCAGCGCCTTCATGAGGTCCGGCCGGGTGGCATACAGGCTTTGGGCAATCAGCCCGCCGACCGAAAGGCCGCAGACGATGACCTGGCTGAGCTGCAGGTGGTCGAGCAGGCCGGAGAGATCGGCCGCGTGGTCGGCGATCGAATAGGGCGGATTGCCGAGGCCGGACAGCCCGTGGCCGCGCTTGTCATAGGTGAGGATCGTATAATCTTCGGCAAGCTTCGGCAGTTCGTGATGCCAGATGCGACTGTCGGTTCCGAGCGAATTGATGAACACGACGACGGGCTTTCCGTCGCCCGCGCGCTGGATGTCGTAATGGATCACAATGTCGTTGATGTGTACAAACTGCATCAGCGCCTCCTCTCGCTTTGATAGATTGCACTAGTTTCCGGTTAGGTAAAATGATATTTCAGCATCATCCCCTAACCGCAGGGTTATTTGATCTTGATCAACTCCCGAGTCAAGTTTCGGCACTTGCATACATTCGTCGAGGTCGCGCGCCAAAAAAGCGTGGTCAAGGCAGCCGAGATTCTGCATGTCAGCCAGCCGGCCGTCACCAAGACCATCCGCGAGCTCGAGGAGGCGCTCGGCGTCGCCGTGTTCGAGCGCGAAGGCCGCGGCATCCGCATCACCCGCTACGGCGAGGTTTTTCTGCGCCATGCGGGCGCGGCGCTGACGGCACTCCGCCAGGGCATCGATTCCGTCTCGCAGGAATTGTTCGATTCCGCACCCCCGGTCCGGATCGGCGCACTCCCAACCGTCTCCACACGGGTGATGCCGCTCGCCATGACGCTCTTCCTCGCCGAAAAGACCGGCAGCCGGGTTAAGATCGTGACGGGAGATAATGCCGTTTTGATGGAACAGCTTCGGGTCGGAGATCTCGATCTGGTGGTCGGCCGGCTCGCCTTGCCGGAAAAGATGACCGGCCTGTCCTTCGAACATCTTTACTCGGAACAGGTGGTGTTCGCCGTCCGCACCGGGCACCCGCTCCTCGACGGCAAGCGATCGATCTTCGAAGGCTTTGCCGATTATCCGGTTCTGATGCCGACGCGCGGCTCGATCATCCGGCCGTCGGTCGAACAGTTCCTGATCGCCAATGGCGTGGCCAGCCTGCCGACCCAAGTGGAGACCGTCTCCGACGCTTTCGGCCGTGCCTTCGTGCGGTCGAGCGACGCGATCTGGATCATCTCCGCCGGAGTGGTCGCCGCCGACATCGAGGACGGAGTTCTGGCGACGCTGCCGATCGATACGAGCGAGACCCGCGGCCCAGTCGGCCTCACCATTCGTGCCGATGCAAATCCATCCACGCCGCTGTCGATCCTGATGCAGACTATCCGCCAGGCGGCGGCAGAAATCATGCCGGCGCGGTGACGGGATGTGGGCCCGGCGCTCAATCAGACCGGTTCGATTTTCCTCACCTCGTCGCCGCAAAACAGGATGACGTATTTTCCGATCCTGTTGCCCGCGTTGGCCCAGGCCTGCAAGTCGGAACAATACGGCTCTTGCTGCCACATATCCGGATGATCCGGATCGACCAGAACCGTCAGCTGCGGTCCTTGTTCATAGACCAGCATTTTCGAGCGCAACGGTTGCCAGGTGTCGGAGACATTCGCATCCGTCATCCACCGACAGAGGAAATCGCGGCAGAGCTGAGGCCGATCGGTATAGATCGCGCAGCCCTGCCCCTCGGAACAGTATCGGCACCATTCATCTGCCGACTTGTCCAGTGCAGCTATTTCGGGGAGCCGGCAGCAGAGCGTGCAGGTGCCGCAGGACCGCCCTGCATTCCCTTGTTCAAACGTGTCCAAGATCTCGCTGCCCTAACCGCAAAAAAAAGCCCGGCCGAACAAAACGGCCGGGCCAGCGATTATACGCTGCGGTTCTTCCATGCAAACAGTGGTCGCGACCTTAGGTCGGTCGAAGCTCGGGAAACGCGCGCCGCAACTCGTCCATCGAGGCCATCACCGCGTCGTCTGCGCGCAACGTCACCGAGATATTGTCGGCGACGTTAAGCGTTTCCTCGAAATGGATCGGCATTTCAACACCGCCCTGGCGCACCAGCGTGGCCTCCCTGCGAAAGCCATGCTTCAACAGCCAGTCACGCGGGGCGCTAAGGCTCACCGCCACATGAAACGCGCCGTCATCCTCTTTTCTGGCCTTCAATTTGTAAGTCACGGGTGACCTGTCGCCGCCGATGTCGATCTGGCCCGGGTAACCGGCTTCTTTCAGATGTTCAGGCATGCTTTTCGCTCCTTCGTTTTGGTGAGCCCATAGGACAACCGACACTCGCTCGCTTTGTTCCGCACCAAAGGCGGCGGCGCGATCAAGCCCGGTTGACGGTTGTTGACGAGCGTGATCGAAAGAGCGCGAGTGATGGAGAAGCGGAGGAGAAGCGATGACGGACCGGGAACTGCTGGAGGCGCTGTTCAAGGCTGCCGTAAAGGCCGCCGATCCGCTGACCGGCATCGTGAAGCACCTGCCCGCCCCGCCCCCGAACGGCCGAACCGTGGTCGTCGGCGCCGGCAAGGGTGCGGCCCAGATGGCGGCGGCACTGGAAAGCGTGTGGACCGGGCCGCTGACCGGCGTGGTCGTCACCCGCTACGGTTATGGTTGTGAAACGACGTCGATCGAGATACTCGAGGCCTCGCATCCGGTGCCGGATGCGGCGGGCCTCGCCGGCGCAAAACGGCTGGTCGAGACGATTTCAGGCCTCTCCGAAAACGACCTCGTCATCGCGCTCGTCTGCGGCGGCGGTTCCGCGCTGCTGCCTGCCCCACCCGAAGGGCTGACGCTGGAAGACGAGATCGCCCTGAACGAGACGCTGCTTGCCTCGGGCGCGCCGATCTCGGCCATGAATGTCGTTCGCAAACATCTCTCCACCATCAAGGGCGGCCGGCTTGCGGCGGCGACCAAGGCCCGCGTCGTCAGCCTGATCGTCTCGGACATTCCCGGCGACAACCCGGCCTTCGTCGCCTCAGGCCCGACCATTCCGGATGCCACGACGCGCCAGGATGCACTTGCGATCGTCGAGCAATACAAGCTGGAACTGCCGGCTGCGATGACCGCGCATCTGAATTCGCCGGCCGCCGACGCGCCGGAACCGGACGATCCCATCTTTGCCCGCCACAGGCATTTCGTCATTGCCTCAGCCGGCGTGTCGCTGGAGGCAGCAGCGGCGGTCGCACGCGTCCATGGCGTAACGCCTTACATCCTCTCCGATTCCGTCGAAGGCGAAGCGCGTGATGTGGCGCTGGTGCATGCGGCGCTTGCCCGCGAGGTGTCACTCCGCGACCGGCCGTTCGCAAAACCGGCGGTTCTGCTGTCCGGTGGGGAGACGACGGTGACGCTGCGCGCCAAGGGTGGTCGGGGCGGCCGCAACGGCGAATTCGCGCTCGCCTTGGCGCTGGCGATCGACGGGCATGAGATCACCGCGCTTGCCGCCGACACGGACGGCATCGACGGATCGGAAACCAATGCCGGCGCTTTTGTCGACGGCACGACGGCGAGGCGATTGCGGGCAAGCGGCCTGGATGGCCGCAAATTGCTCGACCGGAACGACAGTTTTTCAGGGTTTTCGGCGATTGGCGACGTGTTCAATACCGGGCCGACCGGAACCAATGTCAATGATTTCCGGGCGATCCTGGTATGGTAGCGGCACCAATCTTTTCTCTCTCAAGCTGGGAAGGAGAGGTCACTGCAGTTGCGGCTTCCGCAAAAAATCGTTCCGGTCCGCCGACTTCACCCTGAGCCAGGCCTCCCGTCCATCGCGCAGGATGCGCATCGGGATTTCGGCACCCGGAGGCCCGCTGTCCCAGATCTTGCGGTAGAAATCCGCAAGCCCGTCGACCTCACCGTCGCGAATCTCCGAAATCACGTCGCCCCGCTTCAGGCCCGCCTGGGCTGCCGGTCCGTTTTCGGTGACGCTCATGACCACCACTTCGCCGTTGCTTTCCGCCGACATGGCGCCGAGCCAGGGGCGTGGCGGGCGGTTGAACTCGCCCCGATTGAGGAGATCGTCGAGGATCGGCTTCAGGAGGTTGATCGGGACGACCATGTTGATGTCGGCGATCTCTCCGCCCTTGCTCATCTGCAGGCGCAGCGATCCGACGCCGAGCAGCTTGCCTTCCGTATCGATCAGCGCCGCGCCGCCCCAGGACGGATGGGCGGGCGCGATGAAGATAGCCTCGTCCAGAAGATATTCCCAATATCCGGCGAATTCCTGCTTGGCGACGATATTGCCGCGCACATATTCTCCCTCCCCATCGGCGAAGACAACGGGATCGCCGAGCGTTGCGGTGGCGGAATCGCCGATCTGGAGCGCCGGCAGATCGAGCGGCGCCATGGCCTGCACCAGGCCAAAGCCGCTTTCCTGATCATAGGCAAGCGCGTGGGCCGGCACGACGCGGCCGTCCTGGCGCGTCAGCCAGACGTCTTCGGCTTCGGTGATCAGGTAACCGATCGTCAGGACCAGCCCGTTTTCGCGGATCACCACGCCGCTACCTTCCCGGCGGGTGCCGAGAGTGTTGGCCGTAAAGGCGTTGTCAGGGATTGAAGCACGCACGGCCACGACCGACCGTAAACTTTTCTCGAGATCCATGATGCCAATCCTGATGAGGCAATACGCGGTCCGGAACCCCGCAAGGGTCTGCAAAGGCTAACCATACCGTTTCTTTAACGTATGAATGTGAACGGCGTGGAGCAAGAGGCCGGAGAGAACTCATGCTCGCGAAATGCTCTACCTCATTTTAGCCCCTCCCCCGTTTCCGGGGAAGGGAATGCGCTTTTAAAACCTCAGCCCGCCGGCGTCAGCGTCACCGAGGTGCCGGTGGCGGCGACGTTGAGGCCGAGCTGGCCCGTGACGCTCACCGTCTGCAGATGGATGGAGCCGGCGGTGCCGCCAACGAGGAGGTTGGCGCCGATGCCGGCACCGACGGTGGCCTCGGCGGTGGCGCCCTGGTAGAGGCCACCGAGCGAACCGTGGTGATAACCGGCGGTCGGGGCAAAGACCGCCCAGATCAGCCGCGAGCGTGTGGTGAAGCCGAGATCGACTCCCATCTTGCGCACTGTGCCGGTATAGCGGTCGAGGGGTTCGCTGCCGATTGCCGTTGTAAAGACGCAGTCGGCTTCCTTGGCGGAGCCGAGCACGTAACCGACGCCGCCGCCGATCGAGCAATCGAGATAGCCGATGCGGACCCCGCCGCGCTGATCCGGCTCTTCATAAACCGGAACGCGGTCCCGGCGGGTGATCAAATCGGCGGAAAAGGCGGCTCCGGCGCTGGTTACGACCGGCAGAGCGGCGAGCGCCACGGCAACAATCTTCTTCATCCCTGTACTCCTTGTAATTCTTCAGCCGCCCTTGTTGAGACTCATGCAAACGGGTCAGGCAGCGTTGGAGAACGCATGTGGCGGAAGAATGATCCAACGCGGCCGCACACGATTTGTCACCGAATTGTTCCAAGCGTGAGATGACGCGTGAGACGACCTTGCGCACCGGCATTTCCGGAACCGCGACTTGCGCCGGTTGCGCCCAGGCGGTGAAGGGCATCAACGGCTGATAACTTCGCTATCTCGAAGGCGGATTCCTGCGCCGGACGTCCTCAATGGCATCTGCACGCTGGACTGCTGGCGCGGGGTGCTATTTTCCTCATTGTCGGCGGGTTCTTCATCTATGCCCGCCTTCGCTGTCGATACGAACCAGGCTGGCGGCAATCGGACTTTTCGCCTTCCGTCTCTACGGATCGATCGAGGCCCGGTATCGGATCGTATAGTCGGCCGTGAACTGAAATTGAACAAGGAGCTTGGATGGCATTCCATCAGCGCGTGACACGAAAAGTGGTCGAAAGGGTCATGACTTTCGAGCCGATCGGCCTGATGATGGTCGCCTTTCTGGCAGGCGGGCTTTTCGTCTTCTTCAGGTTGACCGACGAGGTGCTGGAGGGCGAAACGCATGCCTTCGACGAAAAGATCCTGCTCGCCTTGCGCGACGCCACTGATCTTGCGACGCCACTCGGCCCCTATTGGCTCAATCACGCGATGGGGGATATCACCGCGCTCGGCGGCGTCACGGTGCTGACCCTGATGACGGTGATGGGAACCGTCTTCCTCATCCTGTCGCGGCAAAGGGCGATCGCTCTTTTCATGTTCCTGTCGATCGCCGGCGGCTGGCTTTTGAGTTCCTTGCTGAAGCTCGGCGTGGCGCGTCCGCGGCCGGATATCGTGCCGCATCTGGTCGAAGTCAGCGACCTCAGTTTTCCGAGCGGCCATGCAATGCTGTCTGCCGTCACCTACCTGACGCTCGGAGCGCTGCTGTCGCGCGCCCAGCCTTACCGCTCGACGCGCATCTTCCTGATCAGTGCGGCGATCTTCCTGACGTTCATCATCGGTTTCAGCCGGGTCTATCTCGGCGTCCATTACCCGACCGACGTCCTCGGCGGCTGGTGCGCCGGCGCGACCTGGGCGCTGGCGTGCTGGATGATCGCGCGACGCTACATTTCGGCGGTACCGGAGTAGTCCGGCGAATTGGACACCTTTGGCTGTCTATGCGCCCCCGCGACACGGGATGGTATCGAGGCGCAATAAATGCGCTCAGCGGTCGAACAGGTCCTGCCACTGTTTTTCGCCGACCAGACAGTCGCTGGAAGGTTGGCTGCTGGCGGCCTTCTGCACGATTGCGGGCGGCATGAGCCCGCTGATTTCCAGGACCAGCTTGCGGCGCACCGCGACGGCAAAATCCTCGATCTTGTGAACCGGCAGCACGAAGGAGCCGGGTCCGCCGACGACGCAGTCGCCGTAATATTTGTCGAGCCCGCCAGGCGCGCCCGAGGGCCGCAGCATGATCGCCAGTCCGTTGATGATGATGCCGGCTTCCATGGCCTTGTTGCGGGCCGGGACGACGGGATTGCCAGAATTGTTCGGCCCGTCGCCGGAAATGTCGATCACTTGTCGAGCACCGCGATAGGAATTGGCGACGATCATCGTTGCCCCTTGGGCGATCGCAGCAGAGATCGAGGTGCGGCGCTGGGTAACGATCGGCCGGGCTTCGAGCTTGGCGGCGAAATTGATCGCGTCCTGCTCGTTTTCGATGATCGTCCAGTCGATGACCGATTCCGGTACGACATCGCCGGCCCATTCGAAATAGCTCACAGCGATGCGGCCGTTCAGTCCGGTCTTTACCGCCTCGATGAATTCCTTGTGCTTGAGCGCCTCGACATAACCCTCGCGCTGGACGCTGACTTCCTCGTAATCCATGGAGCGGGACGTATCGACCGCGAGAACCAGCTCCACATCGACTTCGCCTCCCTTTTGCTGCGCGACCATCGGAGCGGTTGCAGCGGCGGAAAGGCTGATGAGCATCGCGAGTGTTGTAAGCATTGGCAATCCAATCACTGCGTTATCGATTGGTTAAAACTGTAACACAGCGCCGATGCAGGGCGACTCCGCTCCGCGTGCCTCCCTTCAACTTTCGGTGATAAGCCTTTATTCCGCAGCCACTCCACGTAATCTGCCATGGCGGCCGCGGCTGCATCGACGGCGCCGGGAGTGCGCCTATCAACGGGTATCTGGGCGGGATCATGTGATGACGAGGTTAAACGGCAAATGTTTTTGCGGCGCAGTCGCCTACGAGGTGGACGACGCCTTCGTTTATGCGGCCAATTGCCATTGTTCGGATTGCCGCCGCACCACCGGCTCTGCCTTCAAGCCCTTCGCCGGCATCGAACGGCAGAAGTTTGCGGTGGTAAAGGGCGAAGATGGTTTGCTGATCTTCGGGGATGCCGACACTCATGACGCCCATTGCAAGACCTGCGGTTCGCTTCTCTATTCGCGGGTGCGGGAGGCGGCCTGGGTGCATGTGGCGATGGGCACGCTGGTCGATGCCCCGACAATCCGGCCGACGCACCATATCTTCGTCGGTTCGAAAGCGCCCTGGTACGAGATCACCGACGATCTGCCGCAATATCAGGGCCATAAGGGATAGCTATTCCAGGCCGGCCAGCGCCTTCAGCTTCTCGCCTTCGAGCCGGTAGAAAATCCGGTCCTCCTTCCGGTCGCCGCCAAGTTCGTCATAGAATTTCAACAGCCGCTCATTGGCCCGAGCCGCCGTCCAGTCGATGCGGCCGAAACCGCGCTCGACTGCCAGCCCTGCCAGCCGCTTCATCAGCGCGGTGCCGATATCGCGGCCGCGCTCGGACCCGGCGACATAAAGCTCCTTGAGGAAAAACCCGGGCTGCAGGCCAGGCCCGGGATAGATCGCGGCGAAGGCCGCCGCGGCGATGATGCGGTCAGTCTCGGCAACCAGGATTTCGGTCTGCGGAGGACGGTTGAGAATCCCGGTCGCGACCGCCTGGCGCGGCGGGCAGAAGACACCGTAATAGGCCTGCATCTCCTCAAAGAGGCAGGCCAGCTCGTCCGCGTCGGCGGGTTGGAAAAAGCGAATATTCATAAACTGGACCCGTTGAAACCGAGCCACTATTCCGGCGCCGCAAACCTGTGTCAACTTGGGCTGCTGGCTATTTCCGGCAGCCGCTGTTGACTTCGCGGCGCGCATATCGACAGAGTGGCGCCGAAGAAGGAACCGCCATGTCCAGGTCAGAAAAATTCATCGTGCTGCCGTTCAAGAAAGTGCGGGGCAACGTGACGCCTGGCGAGATGCGCGTGGCTTCGAATGCTGCTTCGGCCGAGAAGATCGCCCGCGCCATGGCTGACCGCTTCGTCGGCGTCGCGGCGTATTCCGTTCAGGTCGATATGGAAAGCGGCGACATGTCCGATCCGCGTATCCTCTGGCAGACAGGCGAAATCGCCGATATCGCCGCTTAGAGGCTTTAGCCCTCATCCTCGTCGATACACGCTCGATCCGGCTATTTGCGGAGGATCACCCACAACGCATGCGCGATGCCGGGCAGCCAGCCGCAGAGGGTGAGCAGGATGTTCAGCCAGAAATGCAGGCCGAGGCCCACCTGGAGGAACACGCCGAGCGGCGGCAGGATGAAGGCGAGCAGAATGCGGATGATATCCAACGGGCGTTCTCCGGGTTGATGGGTTCGGCCGGTAACGCGCTGAATGGGATATGGTTTCAGAAGCCGCTCATCTCAGCAGCGTCTTTGCGATGATCTCCAGCTGAATCTCGTTGCTGCCGCCGAAAATGCTCTGGGAGCGGGAATTGAAATAGACGGCGGACGCGACCTTGCGCTCTTCATCGATTTCCGCCTCTTCCGGCAGTTCGTGCAGCGGCCGGTGTTCTTCGAAGCGCAGCGCATCCGGACCGAGGATCGAGGCGGCCAGTTCGGCGATCGACTGGCGGATGCGGCTGCGCTCGATCTTCATTGTCGAGGACGGCACCGACCCCGGATTGCCGCCCGCCTGGACCTTGGACATGGCCGAAAGCTCCAGCATGTCGTTGGCATCGACACCCGTGGCAATCTCGGCAAAGCGCGCCATGAACAGCGGATCGTCGATCATCTTTCGCCCGTCGGGCAGTTGTTCCGAGGCAAGCCGGTGCAGGCGCGCCAGCATGGCGCGCAGCACGCCGCCGGCAAAGGCGCCGCCCCGCTCGAATTCAAGCAGGTACTTTGCGATGTCCCAGCCTTCGCCCTCGTCGCCGATGCGGTCGGAGACCGGCACTTTCACGTCATCGAAGAAGACTTGATTGAACTCATGCGTGCCGCAGATCGAGCGGATCGGCCGGATGGTGACACCGGGCGATTTGAGGTCGATCAGGATGAAGGTGATGCCTTCCTGTTTCTTGCCCGTGTCGGCGGTGCGTACCAGCGCGAACATCCGCGTGGCGTGATGCGCCAGCGTCGACCAGATCTTCGAACCGTTGACGACATAGTGGTCGCCTTCGAGCACCGCCCTGGTCTTCAGCGAGGCGAGGTCGGAGCCGGAGCCTGGTTCGGAATAACCCTGCGCCCAGACATCCTTGCCGTTCAGGATGCGCGGCAGATAGAAGCTCTTCTGCGCCTCGTTGCCGTAGCGCATGATCACCGGGGCTATCATCTTGATCGAGGCGCCGCGGAAATGTGGCTCGCCGGCGCGTTCACATTCCTGGTCGAAAATGTAGCGCTCGGCGAGCGTCCAGCCGGTGCCGCCATATTGTTTCGGCCAGGACGGGGCGACCCAGCCCTTGTCGTTGAGCTTCGCCTGCCATTTGAGACCGACGGCGGGGTCGGCGAGGAAGCTGGGGTTTAGCCGCTCGGCGCGCTTGAGTTCCTCGTCCAGATGGGCGTCGAGGAATGTCCGAACCTCGTTGCGGAACCTGACCTCTTCTTCCGTCATCAACAGATCCATGGACATCTCCTCAGACGGGTTCGCGTAGCAGGCTGCCGGAGAGCATGGCGGGATCGCGGATGATCTCGCCGTAGCGCTTCAGGTGGTCCGCGGTGGTGCCGAACGTGTTTTCGATCGCGTAGAGCCGGCGGAACCAGGCGCCGATCGGCATCTCTTCCGAAAAGCCCATGGCGCCATGCAGCTGGATCGCCTCCTGCGCGACGGAGCGGGAGACCTTGCCGATTTTCGCACGGGCGCCGGAAACGCCGCGGATGCGCATCGCGCGCGGCGCGTCGACGGAAAGCGTGGCGAGCAATGCGGAACCGCGGGCCTCCTGGCATTTCACCGCCATCTCAGCCATGCGGTGCTGCAGGGCCTGGAAGGCGGCGAGCGGCTTGCCGAACTGCACGCGCTCCTTGGTATAGGCAACGGTCGCATCCATCAGCGCATCCATGATGCCGACCGCTTCCGAGGCGAGTGCCGCATTGGCGCGGTCATAGGCCGCCTCGATTTCGAAGAGTGTATCGGCTGCGGCATCGAGCAGCGCCGAAGCGGGCACGGAGACGTTGTCGAGGACAAGATCGCTGGCGCGGCTGTCATCGACCAGTCTCACCTCGGTCCGCGTCAAGCCGGCGGCATCCGCAGGTACGACGAACAATTTTACTGACCCGTCGAGCTTGGCCGAAACCAGAAAGATATCCGCGAAAGGGCCGCCGGGAACCAGCGGCTTCTCACCGGAGATGGCGTAGCCATCCGCACTCTTCGTGGCGGTTGCGGTAATATTGCCGAGGTCGAAACCGGTCTGGCGCTCCATATGCGCCAGCGCCGGGCGCGATGTGCCATCGATCAGGCCGCCGAGGATCTCGGCTTTTTGCTCTTCGGAGCCAAGCTTTTCGACCAGCCCGCCGGCGAGAATGATGGATGTAAGATAGGGCTCCACCATCAGCGCGCGGCCGATCGCTTCCATGATCAGCGAGATTTCCACCGCGCTGCCGCCGAGACCGCCGTTCTCTTCGGCAAACGGCAGCGCCAGCCAGCCGAGATCGGCCATCTCGGACCAGAAGCCGGCATCGAAGCCGGTCTTCGACGCGATGATCTTGTTGCGCTTCTCGAAGTCGTAGCGATCCTTCAGGAACCGCTCGGCGCTTTCCTTCAACAGAAGCTGCTCGTCCGAATAGTTCAGGTCCATGACTGGGTCTCGCGTTTTAGTCTTGGAGGCAGCGGGTGCCGTCCCCTCACCCGGCCTCTGCTTCGCTCGGCCACCCTCTCCCCAAGGGGAGAGGAAGAGCGGAGGCGTTGCGGCAATCCCTCTTCTCCCCTCGGGGAGAAGGTGCCGGCAGGCGGATGAGGGGGCTTCCCTCAAAAGAGGCGTAGACTACTCCTCGCGCGTATACGCCCCATGCCCCGGGCGATAGGTCTTCGTATCGAGAAACTGCGACAGCCCCTTTTCGCGGCCCTTTTCAGGATCGACGAACGTCGTCTGGTCGGCCTTGGCGGTCAGGTATTCGGCCGACTCCTCCCAAGTCATCTCGCGCACATACTTGTAGGCCATGCGGGCCTGGCGGAGCACGGTCGGGTTCTTTTCGAGGAGCACGCGGGCGATCTCGACGGTGCGCTCGCGGAGCTTGTCAGCCGGCACCGCCTCGTTCACCAGGCCGAGCTGTTCGGCCATCTTGCCGCCGAATTTTTCGCCGGTCATGACGTAATACATCGCCTTGCGGTCGTTCATCAGCGTCGAGATCGCCTTGGAGACGACGCCGCCGGGGATGACGCCCCAGTTGATTTCCGAAAGGCCGAACACCGCATCTTCGGAGGCGAGCGCCAGATCGCAGCAGATCAGCGGCGTGAAGGCCCCGCCAAAACACCAGCCGTTGACCATGGCGATGGTCGGCTTGGCGTAGTGCATCAGCAGGCGCCATTGCCAGGCGCGGGTGGAGCGATAGGCGCGCATCCGCTTGACGTCCGACACACCGTCGGTGGCGCGGAAGAAGTCCTTGAGGTCCATGCCGGCTGAGAAGGCGTCGCCCTCGCCGGTGAGGATGATCACGCCGGCGCGGTCGTCGATTTCAAGCGCGTCGAGCACCCGGATCATGTCTTCGGCAAGGCCGACGCTCATGGCGTTGCGCTTGTCCGGGCGGTTCAGTTTCACCCAGGCAATGCCGTCTTCGAATTCGACCTTGACGTTCTCTCCGCCCAGATCGCTTGCTTCAATGGTCATCATGTTCTCCTAAAAGGTCCGGGACCTTATGACAGGCTGGTCATTTTGGTGACGAGATAGGCGTCCATGCCCTCGGTGCCGCCTTCGGAGCCGTAACCGCTCTGCTTGACGCCGCCGAACGGCGTTTCGGCCATCGAGATGAAGTTGTTGTTGATGCCGACCATGCCGGCCTCGAGTGCGTCGCTGACCATCGCCGCGGTCTGGCTGGACCGGGTGAAGGCGTAGGAGGCAAGGCCGTAGGGCAGCCGGTTGGCCTGTTCGATCACCTCGTCGAAGGAGGTGAAGCGGGCAGTGACGGCGACCGGGCCGAAAGGCTCGTCGTTCATGATGATCGCGTCCTGAGGCACGTCGGCGAGAACCGTCGGCTGGAAAAAGTAGCCGCGATTGCTGCCGCGCTCGCCGCCGGCCTTCACCGTGGCGCCACGCTGCACGGCATCGGCGACCATGCGCTCCATCGCCGGCACACGGCGGCTGTTGGCGAGCGGTCCCATCTGGCTCGACGGGTCGAGGCCGTCGCCGACCTTCAGGGCCGAAGCCGCCTTGGCAAAGCCGTCGACGAACTTGTCGTGGACGCTGTCATGGACGTAGAACCGGGTCGGCGAGATGCAGACCTGGCCGGCATTGCGGTATTTCGCGTGCACCATGACGCCGATGGCGTGGTCGATATCGGCGTCCTCGAAGATCAGCACGGGGGCATGGCCGCCGAGTTCCATCGTGGCGCGCTTGACGCCGGCTTTCGCGGCGAGGACGGCGAGATGCTGGCCGACGGCGGTCGAGCCGGTGAAGGTGATCTTGCGGATGCCGTCTGCGGCGATCAGGTGTTCGGAAACGTCCGCCGGCTTGCCGTGCACGACGTTCAGCACGCCGTTCGGCAGGCCCGCATCCTGCAGCGCACGGGCGATCTCGAGCACGGTCGCCGGCGTCTCTTCTGAGGGTTTGATGACCATGGTGCAGCCAGTCGCAAGCGCGGCCGAGATCTTGCGGGCCGGGATGACACCGGGGAAATTCCAGGGCGTGAAGCCGGCGACGGGGCCGACGGGTTCCCTGGTGACCATCCACTTAACGCCGGGCACGCGGGCCGGCACGATGCGGCCATAGGAACGGCGGCCCTCGTCGGCGGTCCAGTCGAGAATGTCGGCCGAGATATGGACTTCCGGTATCGCCTCGGCGAGCGGCTTGCCCTGGTCGAGCACCATGCGCCGGCCGATTTCGTTCGCCCGCTCGCGCAGGATATCGGCTGCCTTGCGGATGATCTTGGCGCGATCGAAGGCGGTCGTGGCCTTCCATGCCTTGAATTCACGGGTGGCGGCTGCCACGGCTCGCTCAAGATCCGCCGCGGTTGCATGCGGCAGGGCGCCGATCGGCTCGCCGGTTGCCGGATTGATGACGTCTTCCGTCACCCGGCCTTCGGCGCCGAGCCACTCGCCATCCACAAACAGCTTCAATTCACCATAGGATTGGGTCTGCATCACGGTTTCCTCCCTCGTGACTGCCAAAATAAAATAGCGGGCGCAGCCCCCCTCACCCGGCCTCCGCTTCGCTCGGCCACCCTCTCCCCGCTGGGGAGAGGAGGATCTGAGACATTGCGGCAATTCAGGCGGATGAGGGGGAAATTCCCCCTACCCTCACTGCACCACGAATAGCGCGTCGAGAGCCAAAGCCCCGTCCCCCTCGCCATAGACAACGAGCGGATTGATATCGACCTCGACGATCTGAGGCTCCGAGCGCATCAGCGCGCCGAGCTTGACGACCACGTCGGCAATCGCCTCGACGTCGCGCGCCGCCTGGCCGCGGAAGGCTCCGAGCAGCTTCGATGCCTTCAGCTTGCGGATTTCGGTGATCGCCCGCTCACGGCTGATATCGGCCGGCAGCAGGCGCGCATCGGCGAGAGCCTCGATCCAGACGCCGCCGAGGCCGACGAGCACGACCGGACCCCATTGCAGATCGCGCTTGGCGCCGACCACCATTTCGAGGCCCTGGCGCGCCATGCCCTCGATCAGCACGCCGTCGAGCTTGAGGCCCGGCTTGTGGCTGGCAATGCTGGCATACATCTTTTCGTGTGCCGCCCGCAGCGCCGGCTCGTCGGCGATATTGACGATGACGCCGCCGACATCGCTCTTGTGGGCGAGTTCGGCCGCCTGCGCCTTCATGACGACCGGATAACCGACATCGGCCGCGATCGTCGCGGCTTCGTCGGCGGACTTCGCCAAAGCGCCCTTCGGGATGTGGATGCCGAGATCGGTAAGGATCCGCTTGCCTTCATACTCGACCACGAGGCCGGAGGGTGGCAGTTTGGCGATCCGTTCGCCTTCCGGCGCCCGGTCCTGGGTGGCGGCGAGGGCGGCCGCGTAGTTCATCACCACTGCCATGGCGCGCATGGCGCGTTCCGGCGAGCGGAAGAACGGAATGCCGCTGTCGCGCACCGCCTTCATGAAGGTCGGGTCGAGCGGATAGTCGTCGCCGACGATGTTGAGGATGACCGGCTTTGTCGCGGTTGCGGCGACCGGGATGATGGCGTCCGACTTCTTGATCTGCATCGGCGGCGAGCCGCCTGCATGCGACAGGAAGACGATGCCCACATTCGGATCCTTCAGCATGGATGCCGTGGACGTGCCGAAAATACCGGGATTGGAGAAGCCGGTCGTGCCGATGTCGAACGGGTTGTCGACATGGACGTAAGGCGGCACTTGCGTTGCAAGCTCGGCGTGCACCTCGTCCGACAGCGTCGCGATCGGCAGGCCGACGCGTTCGCAGAAATCGAAGCAGAGGCCGCGGATGGCGCCGGAATTGGTAACGATGCCGGCCTCGCCCGGTGGCGGCGACGGGTAGCGCGCCAGGATCGCGGTGACGTCGAACAGCTCGTCGGTCGTCTCGACCAGCGCGACGGCCTCGTT
>NZ_JALBGV010000002.1 GCF_023006505.1 Neorhizobium sp. SHOUNA12A | reverse complement strand
GTCGGCACCGGTGGATCTGCGGCAGGCTCGGGTAGCGGCTCGGGTTCCGCTTCGACGCTCGGCACCGGCGGTACGTCGGCCAAGGACGGCATGTCGACCAGCTCCGTCGGAACTGGCGGCAGTTCGGCGGGCGCGGCCGGCTCGGAACACGGACAGGGCAAGAAGGCATGTCCTCCGGGCCAAGCCAAAAAAGACGGCGCTTCCTGCTAGTTCCATCCATCGGACGAGGGCGGATCGTTCCGCCTTCGCCCTATCAATAGGAGAGCCGAAATGACCTCGGCATCAATCGTATATAAGGGAACCTTCGCGCTGCCGCTGATCCTGACGACCTTTATCGCGATCTCGGCCTTTGCCACCGAAACCATCAAGCTTGACGACGGCACCACCTGCACCGTCATCGAAAGCACGGGCTCGACCGGCAATGGGACATCCACATCGGTCACCGCAGGCGGCGGCAGCGTTTCGTCCTCGACGACAATCGACGGCAAGACAACAACGATGAACTCGGGCGGCGGCTCGGCTTCGTCCAGCGCCGGTTCGTCCGTCACAACCGGAACGGCCGGCAATCAGGCTTTCTCGACGGCAAGCGTCACCCGCCCCGATGGAACCGTTATCACCCGTCGGTCAGACGGCACCTGTGACGTCACCAAACCGCAGAAATGAAGGAGATGGACATGTCGAAGAAACTATCACTGGCGTGCCTGGCGCTGATCGTCTCGGTTGCTACCACACCGGTGCTTGCACAGGACTGCAACGCTGCCGGCACGGTCGGCTCCGGCGGCAGCGCCGCCGCAGGCGGCACATCGGCAAGTACCCTCGGCACTGCCGGAGCCTGTCGGACCGACAGCGGCACGACATCCTCGATCGGCTCCGGAGGCAGTGCGGCGACGGCCGATGGCAAAGCCCGAAGCCAGACCAAGATCAACGAGAACCCGAACCAGCTGAAGGCGCAGTCGCGGGCGCAGGCCATGGACCAAGGCACCTTCAGCAAATCACAGACGAAGACTCGGGTTAAGGGTGACGAGCTGCAAAGCAAGACGCGCAGCATGTCCCACGTACCGGGGCAGAAGCCGGTCAAAAGCAACACCGAGAGCAATGTCGTTTTGCCGCAGCAGTGATTTGGTCATCGATGGATCGGCTCCCGCGAAAGAGCGGGAGCCGGCGCCGGCGGCGCAAGCGGATGATCCCCGCGTGTTCAGTCCGCTGCTCGCTGATTGGAACCGAACGGCGGCTTGAAGCTTTGAACCGCGCAGACTTCGGAGGATGAAGATGGACGAAGATACTTTTGCGCAGCTCAGCTCGATGAGCCAGAACCTGCAGAAACGCGCCCTCGCGCTGTCCCACCAGGGAAAGGATGCCGATCTTGCGATGCTGATGTCGGCGCAGGCCGTGACAATGGAAGCGGTCAAATCCCTGGGGGAAGCCTTGAACAGGATCAATGGCCCGCTGGGGCTTGGCGCAGCGGGAGACTAGCTTCGCGCTTTCTCTCGTTCGTGCGCGCCGCCTTTTTCAACCGCGTCGCCAATCCGGAACGGAACTTTCAGCCCAGCGGCCGGTTCGGGCACGCAGGAGGAGAACGAGATGCACCGCAAACCCGCCCATCAACACGAACTGGTGTTCTACATTGGGCTCAACGCGGCCCTCGCCTGTTTGATCGCAGCCAGCATCTTGCTCGCGGCAACGATCTGAGCTTCGGTTTGCTCCAAGAAGCCGTCGATCGATGTCGAGCCGGACGGCGCTGTAGGAGCATTGTCCTCTTCGTTTTACGGCAGCTGGCGAAGGAACTATTTGCCGATCCCCCTGTTGGAGCCTTCATGAACGACACGTCCAGAAAAGCCGGCAACAACATGATGAAGTTCGTCGCCACGATCCTGACAGCGGCGCTTGTCATAGGTGCTATCTATTTCTTCTTGCTGACACCCGGACAGCCGACAGGTCCGCAAACACAGCCCTCTCCCCACGCCATTGATCAGACGAACTAACGAACCATGAAGCAACGCGAAACCCCGACGGGTTTGTCGCCCTCGGCAGATCCCGAGCCTCAAAAGAAGCGCAAGGTCGTTGTCGGTCGCGGCTTGGCCATTTTCGTCGCCGGCGTGGCTGTCGCAGCCTTCTGCCTTTACGTCCTCATCGCGCTCTACGGGATCTATGCCAGCACCTAAGCACCGCCAGATTGGGGTTTGCGCCTGATCGTTCATCAGGAGCCGACCGTTCAAATTGCTCCGTTCCGGCTTTGAGATCGGTAACCACCCAACCAGCTAAGCCATCGCATATTCTTGTCATATGATAATTGTGATCAAAATTCGCATCAGAACGAGACGCCGAGGAAACCCCAAAAATGCCCGACCGAATTCCGGGAAATGCGCGTGTGCCAGCCACGGTCCATTGCTGGTCAGAAGATGTCCCAAGCCAGACCTTCGTCTCGTTGGAAAAGGCCCTGGCCTACTGCAAAAAGAATATCGGCGAGCTCCCGGCCATCGAGGTCTTCGTGCATTGCGGACAGGTCCCCGAGCCGATCATCAGCGGTGACGAACTGGCGGCACTGATAAAGGCAAAACGGCGCAACCTGATCTGACGAAGCCTGTTCAGCTGCGGCCAATATCTGCAACGCAGGCGAGGACGCGCCTTGGCCGCATATGAGCTTGCGACATTAAAGGTGACTGCGTTTATCTTGTTATAGCGAGCAAGAACGGCTATTCGCCGTGGCAGACTTGAACCAGGACCTGCCATGCTCATGCTAAAATCCACCTTGACCGCGCTGCTGATCGCTGCAGCATCCAGCTTGACCGTTTCCCCGGCGTTCGCGTCGACGAAATACCCCCTGACCCTCGAAAATTGTGGGGCGCAGGTCAGTTTCCCGAAGGCTCCCGAGCGGGCGATCGGGCTTGGTCAGAACAGCGCGGAGATCCTGCTGCTGCTCGGCCTTCAGGACAAGATGGCCGGTACTGCCTTCTGGCCGAGCAAGGTGCTGCCGCAGCTTGCCGAGGCCAATACGAAGGTCAAGCTTCTGAGCGTCGAATTCCCGACCTTCGAATCGATCCTGGCGGAGAACCCGGATTTCGTAGCGGCCGCTTTGCCAAGCCTGCTCGGCCCAAGCAGCAAGGTCGCCAAACGTGAGGACTTCGACAAGGTCGGCGTCCCGACCTATCTCTCGCCCAGCACCTGCCTCAGCACCAAGGAGGTCAAGGACCAGTACGGCAGCCGCGCGCAACTCTGGAACATGGATCTGCTCTACAAGGAGATCGACGAGCTTTCGCAGATTTTCGATGTCTCCGATCGCGGCCAAGCGCTGATCGCCGACTTCAAGAAGCGTGAAGCGGCATTGCGTGCGAGCGTGGCAAAGGATGGCAAGCAGCTTTCCTATGTCTTCTGGTTCTCAAGCCAGTCGCCCTCATCCGACGCCTATCTGGGAGGCAAGAACGGCGCATCGGGCTTCATCGCCGACCTTCTCGGGGGCAAGAACGCCGTCACCGCCGAAGCCGAATGGCCGACACTCGGCTGGGAAAGCATCATCGCCGCCAATCCGGACGTGATCGTCGTCGCCAACCTGGACCGCAACCGCTGGGAACTCGACAAGCCGGAAGCCAAGATCAAGTTCCTGACCACCGACCCGGCCGTCAGCCAGATCACCGCCGTGAAGAACAAGGCAATGGTGGTGATGGACGGCCAGGCCATGAACCCGACCGTGCGGACGATCTATGGCGCCGAACAGGTGGCCGAACAGCTGAAGGCCCTCGGTCGTCTGAAGTGATCGTGAGGCGCAACCCAGTTCGACAGTTTTCCGCCTTCGCGGCTGTGCTGGTGGCGTCGCTTGCAGCTATCGGGCTTGCCGTCGGCATAAGCGTCGGGATCGGCGATCTGCCGATCCCGCTCGCAACGACCTTTTCAGCCGTCACCAATCGGCTGGGATGGACCGCGGTGGGGCTCAACCGTATCCACGAAACCGTCATCTGGGATTACCGCCTCAGCCGGGCATTGGTCGCGGCGTTCTGCGGCGCGGGCCTTGCGCTGTCGGGAGCGATCATGCAATCGCTGCTGCGCAACCCGCTGGCCGAACCCTATGTGCTCGGTATCTCCGCCGGCTCGTCCACCGGCGCGGTCGCGGTCATCATCCTCGGTGTCGGCGCAGGCACGGTTTCACTCTCGGCCGGGGCCTTTGCGGGTGCCTTCGCCGCCTTCTTCTTCGTCGCACTGCTTTCGAATGGAACCCGCGGCGGCGCGGACCGCACCATTCTTGCCGGCGTGGCCGCGTCGCAGCTCTTCAATGCCTCGACCTCCTACATCGTCACGACATCGGGTAACGCCCAGCAGGCGCGCGACGTGATGTTCTGGTTGCTCGGCAGTTTCGGCGGTGTACGCTGGCCGGAATTGACGCTGGTCTCGATCGTCGTCGGCATCGCGCTTGTGGCCTGCCTGCTCTATGCCCGGGTGCTGGATGCGTTCGCCTTCGGCGACGAGGCGGCGGCGTCGCTCGGCGTCAATGTCGGGCGGGCACGCATCGTTCTTTTCGCGCTGACGGCGGTGATGACCGCGACGATCGTCAGCATGGTCGGCTCGATCGGCTTCGTCGGCCTTGTCGTACCGCATGTGGCGCGCTTCCTAGTCGGGCCGCTGCATGTCCGATTGCTGCCGGCCTGCGCGGTTGTCGGTGCCGTTTTCATGGTGGTGGCGGACATTGCGTCACGCACTCTCATCCCGCAGCAGGTCCTGCCGATCGGCGTCGTCACCGCGCTGGTCGGCGTGCCCTTCTTCTCGATCATCCTCTACCGGTTTCAACGCGCGTCATGAGCATCAAGACCGAGAACCTCACCTGGAAAATTGGCAGGAAGACCATCCTCGACGGCGTTTCCTTCGAGGCACAGCCGGGTAAGACGCTCGGCTTGCTCGGACCCAACGGCTCGGGAAAGACCTCGCTCCTGCGTCTGCTCGCCGGGTTGAAACCGCCGCATTCAGGCTCAATCCTGCTCGAAGGCAAGGATCTCAAGACGATCGGGCGGCGTTCGATCGCAAAGCGGGTCGCCTTCGTCGAACAGCATGCCACCACCAATGCCAATCTGAAGGTCGTCGACGTGGTCAAGCTCG
Organism: Neorhizobium sp. SHOUNA12A; assembly: GCF_023006505.1. Lineage (GTDB taxonomy): Bacteria > Pseudomonadota > Alphaproteobacteria > Rhizobiales > Rhizobiaceae > Neorhizobium. The sequence continues at coordinate 188,211 of NZ_JALBGV010000002.1, read as the reverse complement.
GGCGGTTTCCGCACCGGTCGATATTTTCGGGCTGGACGCTCACCGATGACGAAGCGGTTGAGACCGCGCTTGCGCGTGCCGGGATGGCGCACAAGCGCAACGATCGCTGGCAATCGCTTTCGGGCGGCGAGAAGCAGCGGACCCATATTGCCAGGGCGCTGGCGCAATCGCCGAAGGAACTCATCCTCGACGAGCCGACCAACCATTTGGATATCCAGCATCAGATCGGCCTGATGCGGCTGGTTTCCGGCCTGCCGATGACGAGCATCATCGCGCTTCACGACCTCAATCATGCAGCGATGTTCTGCGACCAACTGATCATCATGCAAAATGGCAGGATCGTCGCGTGCGGGGCGCCGGAAGAGGTGATGACCGAAGCTCTGCTCAGGGACGTATTTTCCGTCGAGGCGCGGGTCGAGGCGTCACCGCATCATTCGCGGCCGCATATTCATTACCTCGTCTGATCATTTCCCTTGCGACGAAAGCGTAACGATCGCGAAGGCGCATGCGCCGCCCCCTCTGTCACGCTCCGGATGCTTGGCAGATTTTCAAGAATTCCAGAGACGGATTTGCCAGGTCGGTGCGTTTAAGCGGTATGGAAGCCAAGGATTGCCTCGACAGGGTTGTCATGAACGTTGTTCATCCTTCGATCGGATAGTGGGATAGATTCTCGCGTGCTGATCGACCGTAAAGAATCGGACTGATGATGGACGACCCTGATGCAGACCTGGTCGAAGGTATAGCTTCGGGCGACCCCCAGGCGATGCGCAAGATGGTGGCGGCAAAACTGCCAAGAATATTGCTGGTCGCGACGCGCATGCTGGGCGACAAGGGCGAGGCGGAAGATGTCGCTCAGGAAACTTTTCTACGCATATGGAAACATGCAGGTGGCTGGCGACAGGGAAGAGCGAAGTTTGACACCTGGGCTCATCGGGTCGTGCTCAACTTATGCTACGACCGACTTCGCCGCCGAAGGGATATCCTCGTCGCGGAGGCTCCGGAGATGGTTGACCATGGCCCGTTGCCCGACGCCGGATTGTTGTCCGACGACCGGGATGGCGAAACGGTGCAGCGCGCACTGCAAAGCCTGGCGCCACGCCAGCGGGAAGCGATCATTCTGGTGTATTATCAGGACATGTCCAATCGCGATGCGGCGGACGTGATGCAAATCAAGGTCGATGCGCTCGAGAGCTTGCTGGCAAGGGGACGCCGAACGTTACGGGTGATCTTGAACGGAGAAATGACATGACCGAGAAAAAAGCACCTTCGATCGATCGCGAGGCCTTTCGGGCCCTGATCGATGCCTATGGATCGAGCCCCCATCGTTGGCCCGACACTGTCAGGGATGGCGCGGTCTCTTTCATGGAAACCGAGGAAGGCCGCGTGCTGATGACGGATGCCGATCAGCTCGACGCGGTCTTATCCCGTCTGCAGTCGCCCTCGCCTTCAACCCGCCTGACGGCCAGCATTCTCGCCGATGGCGAAACATGGCTCGCCAGAAGGACGAGATTGCGTCGCTGGGCGATCAGCGCCGGATTGATCGGGGTCGGGCTTGCCGGCGGCCTGACGGGCGCCGTCGCGGTCGTCGTCGTCACGCCCCCGCCTGCTCTTTCCCTGAACGGCACCATGACCGCGTTCGGCGAATTGCAGTCCGACAGTGAGTGGACGCAGGAGGCACCATGACCGACATCCAATTCAGAAGGCTGGTGATTTCACTGCTTGCGCTCAACACGTTCCTCATCTGTGCGCTTGCAGGTGCCGGGCTGGTCTATCTGAGGACAGACCCGCCGCCCGCCGTTACCCGAATGCCGCTCGCTGGCGAGCAACTCTCCAAGGATGATCGGGAGGCCTTTCAACGCGCCATGAACGATGCTCGCCGCACGGTACGCCAGACTTCACTGGAAGCGCGCCAGGCCCGTATAGAGGCTGCCGCGCTGATGGGCGAACCGGAACTCGACGCAAAGGCTCTGGCAAGTGCGCTGGACCGCGCGCGCCGGGCGGAGATTGCCGTGCGCGCCGCCACCGAAGACCGGGCCGTGGAATTTGCGCAGGGACTGCCTCTCGAAGCCCGCCGGCGGCTGGCCGAGGGGCTGCTGGCCCGCGAGGCTCCCCGTCCAGCCACGAAATGACCGCATTTGGAAAGCGACGGATTTGCCGCCTGCCGCCGTTAAAGAGCCTATGACGAAACGGAGTTCGTATCGGTTATGGCCAATTCCAAAGACATTGACGCCGCCCTGACACTTTGGCGCTTTGGCCTCGGCGCGCGCGAAGGCGATCTGCAGGCGATCAAGGACGACCCCCGCGATCTTCTGCGGCAGGAGGTGGTTGAATGTTATACGCCGACGCCCGTCGGGCCGGCACTGCGTTCCAGCGCCGATCTGCTGATGTCCCTGATCGAGTACAACAAGGAAATTCAGGCCGAGCGCGACCGTCCTGCCGCGGCGCCAATGCCCGGTCCGCAGCCGGTCGCAACAGCCGCCGGCAACGCCATGGAGGCAACCCGCCCCACCGGCGGCATGATGGATCCGGGGGCGATGGCAGCTCCATCCTCGCAACCGGATAAGAAAGCAACACCGGCTTCGAAACGCCCGTATCTTCCCCAGCAGATCCTCATTGCCGAGGCTGATGCCCGGTTCAACGGCACGATACACCAGCCGTTGATCGGTTTCGGCGAACGGCTCGCGATGTTTTGGGCAAACCATTTCGCAATTGCCACCGGCAAGGGCGGCGACGTGCATATCATGGCCGGAGCCTTCGAACGCGAAGCGATACGCCCGCATGTCTTCGGCCGCTTCGAAGACATGCTGCTTGCGGTCGAGAGCCATCCGGCCATGCTGTATTTCCTCGATAACCATCAATCGATCGGCCCGAATTCGCAGGCCAACAAGAACGGAAAACGTGGGCTCAACGAAAACCTCGCCCGCGAGATCATGGAGTTGCACACGCTGGGGGTAAATGGCGGTTACGATCAGGCGGACGTGACATCGCTTGCGCGTATCATCACCGGCTGGACGATCTACCGCGATGAAAAACGTCCCGGCCCGATGGGCAGTTTCGTCTTCAATAGCTCTGCGCACGAGCCCGGCGACCATCCGGTGATGGGGATGACCTATGCCGAGGACGGCGTGGAACAGGGGCGTTCCGCACTTCGCGACCTGGCCCGCCACCCAGCCACGGCCAAACACATCGCCTTCAAGCTCGTTCGGCATTTCGTCGCGGACGAGCCACCGGCCGGTATCGTCCGCAAAGTCGCTGCGGCTTACACGAAGACACACGGCGACCTTTCTGCCGTCTACAAGGCGCTGATCGACAGCGAGGAAGCCTGGAACCCTGAATTGTCCAAGATGCGACCGCCGCTCGACTACGTGGTGGCGATGATCCGGGCAACAGGTCTCAGGCCAAAACCAGAGCAGATCATGTCCACCCTCAACGCACTCGGCCAGCCCTTCTGGAACCCTTCCGGCCCGAACGGTTTCTCGGATGTCACGGATGGCTGGGCTTCGTCTGAAGGTCTTGCCACCCGGATCGACGCCGCCAGCATTTTCGCCCATCAGGCGAGCGGGACAACGGATCCCAGAGAGTTCGTCAAGGACCGGTTGGGACCGCTTCTTTCTGCCGAAACGCTGCAGGCGGTGGCCCGGGCCGAAACCAAGGCGCAGGGCCTGTCGATCGCATTCCTTTCCCCCGAATTTCAGAGGCGTTGATCATGTTGTGCGAACATATTTCCCCGACCCGTCGTGCCGTTCTGGGCGCTTCCGGCGCGCTCTTCGCCTGGGCCTTCATGCCCCGCTTCGCACATGCCGCCGGAGGGCGAGACCCGCGTTTCGTGACGATCATCCTGCGTGGTGCGCTGGATGGCCTGACGGCGGTCCCGCCGATCGGCGATCCCGACTATGAAGCGTTGAGGCAACAGAGCGCCATGCGGATTGATGGCGCCAATCCGGCACTGCCGCTTGACGGCTTCTTCGCCCTGCATCCCTCAATGCGCAATTTTCAGCGTCTTTTCCGTGCGGGGCAGGCGGCCGTCGTGCATGCCAGTGCAACCGCCTACAGGGACCGCTCGCATTTCGACGGGCAGGACGTCCTCGAGTCCGGCTTTCCGTCGCCGGGCCATGTTGAAACCGGCTGGCTCAATAGATTGCTCGAAGGATTGCCGGCGGGTGAAAGGGTGGCGCCAGGCGCCACCGAACGCGTGCGGGGGCTATCGGTCGGAACGACTGCGGCACTTCTCATCCGCGGCAAGGCGCCGGTGCTCGGTTGGGCGCCTTCCATCCTGAAACCGGCCGACGGCGATCTCGCTCCCCGTCTGGCCGATCTCTACGGACAGAAGGATCCGGTTCTCGCCCGCCTTCTCCAGGAAGGGATCGACACCGGGAAAATCGCTTCCGGCATCGACATCAAGGCGCGCGGAGGTCCGGGAGACCCGAACGGCATGGAACAGATGGCAAGAGGCGCTGCCCGGCTGATTGCTCATCCTGAAGGCCCCCGCGTCGCGGCTCTGGCTTTCGAAGGATGGGATACCCACGCTCAGGAAACCGATCGGCTGGCAAAATTGCTGACCGGCCTCGACAACTCGCTTGCCGCGTTCGAGCAGGAACTCGGCCCGGTCTGGAAGGATACCGCGATCCTGGTCGCGACGGAGTTCGGCCGCACGGCCCGCATCAACGGAACCGAGGGCACCGACCACGGCACGGGCACGACGGCCTTTCTGGCCGGCGGCGCGATCCGCGGCGGCCGGGTCATCACCGACTGGCCCGGATTGAAGGAAGCGCAGTTGCGCGACGGCCGCGACCTTGCGCCAACCACCGACATCCGGGCGATCATCAAGGGTGTCGCAAGCGATCTCCTCGGCGCGAACGCCAACCATCTCCGCGACGTGGTTTTCCCCGGCTCGGAAAGCGTTCAGGCGGCAAAGGGTCTGATCGTGTGAAGGCATTGGAACCGGGGCCCCAAGACAGCTATGCCGACATCTGATGATGTTCGAAGCTTTGCAGCTTCTCTGTTCCAAGGGCGTCTGGAACAAACCAAGCCGGTGATTGTTGTTGGCCATCCGCAATCGGAGGTCACGACATGAAACTTCTGGTCATCACGGCCGCAGCCGTTCTTTCGCTGTCGGCTAACCTCACGTCAGCGCAGGAGACGCCCAACGCGTCTCCGGGCACACCACCGCCGGCCGAGGCGGATCGCTCCCCGAAGGCGCCGTCGCCTGTCACTCGAGAACTTGACGCAGACAGGGACGGAAACGAATGGCGGATGGCACCCATGGCAGACCGTTCGCCGCCGCGGGAGCGGGGAGCGCGGTTCCGCATCGAGAACGGCCGGACCACGATCGACCTGCGTTGTGCCGACGGCGAACCGACGAAGGATTGCGCGGATCTTCTCCTGCAGGTGCTGGACCGGCTGCAACGAGGAAACTCCTCATACGATTCCGACTCTCGCGACTACGGCCGGGACCGCTCACGTGATCGCTGAAGCGGGCTAAGATAGCGGATCTTCTCCAAGGCGTTTGAGCTTAAGGCGGCGCGGAAGCGACCACAGAGAAGCTGAAGCACAGATGAATACGGACTTCAGCAACGGTTCAACGACCCTGCCGCAATCTGTCACCGTGTGCACTCTGGAGGAAACCGATGCGCAGGATTATCTTGGCGGCCAGTCTGGCCGCAGCTTGTCTGTTCGGCGGCGCGGCAAACGCCATGCCGATTGGCGACATTGTCGTCCCCGCGAAGCCAATCGCCGAAAAAGTCGATTGGGCTTGCGGCCGTGGTTACCACATGAACCCGTGGGGCGATTGCCGCCCCAACCACTGGCGCCCGCCACCGCCACCGCGCTATTATGGCCATCGGTGGGACCGTCGTGATCGATGGGACGACCGGGGACCGCCGCGCTGGGAAGGCCGAGGTTACTGGCGCGATCGCCGGGACTGGCGTTGAAATGAAAAAGGCCCTTCTGTTCTGCAGAGGGGCTTTTTTCTTGGTCACGCCGGCTGCGATGACCGGTATTACGTCTCCGAGACCGTAGGGCGCGCGCAACGTTCCTCCTCCCCCGCGACAAGTCGAGTTGGCTGCTTTCATTGGATTGAATTTTAGCCATTCCTAACGAACATTTTCGGGTTCGGAATGTTGGGTAGCCAGGAGGAAACGGCCATGAAAAAGGACAGCAATCGACAGGTCAGGATCCCTGGGCCGCGCGATCACGACGTCGCAGAACACTGCCGCAAGAATGGGATGAGGCCGGAAGACGAGAGGAAGATGCTGAGGCTGCTGGGAAAGCACGCCCCTGCCCATGAGATCCACTCGAACTCTCCGCCGCGACCACCGCGGTTCCGTTAACGAGCGGCAATGGCGCTTCAGATGGCTACAGCCCCATTCCCGCCGGCCGCGTCCGATGCACCCCCTTTGGAACGAAAGCGAATTGCTCGGCAATGCCCAACAGGTCCGCAGCAAGGTGCAGCGCCGAAAGCCACATCTCGGTACCCTGCAAGCTTCCTGCCTGACCGTCGGCGAAGGCAAAACCTCGTTTCGGCTGCCACCGGTCCGGCGAATGCAGGATAATGTCCTCGGCCACGGTTTCCGCGTGGCTGCGCATGAAATCCGTTTGTTTGAGGCACAGCCAAAGCGGATGGACCGTGTCGAGCAGATTGCAGGCCGTATAGGTTGGGCCGGAAAAACCACCATTGTTTCGGTAATGCAAAATAACGGAGTTGATCGCGGCTTCGGGAAAAGGAACAGGAATGCCGAACTGGGCATGGGCTCCACGGGTGAGGCGATAAAAGCCGTTGACCGGTTGCAGCAGCCCTTGTTCCGCGGTCGGTTTTCCCCATAACCCGGTCGAACGATCCGCACGGGTCGTCAGCCAGCCAAAGAGGATTTCCTTACCCCTGCCGCTCCTGAAATACCGCGCGTTGAAATAGAGCGCAGTGGCGATAGCGTCCACCCGGTCGCCGCACCACCATGCGCGGGTGCTCCAGGGCAAGGCTTCCAGCCAGTCGCATAGCGCAACGGCATCCATTTCGACGCCGGAGATCGGGTGAGACGGATGGGCGCCGAGTATCTCCAGCGCATAACCGACCGCCAGCACGTTATAGAGAGAAGGAGAATCATCGCGGATGTTCTTCGCAGGACCAGGGGACCGAAACGGATCGGGGAAAAAGCCGGTCGCTGGGTCCTGTAACGCCTGCAGACGAGCGATGATCGCCTTCGCCTCATTCCCCGAAGGCTGTTCTCCAAAAGCGGCGGCGATCTCGATCGCATCGCATTCATGCCTGACGCTCATGCGCGCGATGCCGTCGGCGTCCATCGACAGATAGCCGTCCGGTGTCAGATGCTGTTCCCGCACATCCCGCCACTCAGCTTCCGCCACCTTGCTGATCCGCAGCAGCGCCTGCTTCACCTCCGCACGACGCGATTTTCCAGCGGCTGTCGTTTCCCCACGACGGCGCACGACTTTGGCCGGCACCCCCGCCGCGATCGCCAGATCTGGAATGTCCTTGGTTACAACGGCCCCGGCGGCGATAACGGCACCCCTCCCGATCGTCACGCCGTCAAGGATGACCGCATTGGCACCGATCCACACATCATCGCCGATCGTAATCCCGAGTGTCTCGTGAGGCTGATCGTTGATCGGTACGTTCGGATTGTCGAAGCCGTGATTGAAGCCGACGATCGACACCAGCGACGCAATACGCACGCCGTTTCCGCACCGGACCTTTCCGGAGATGCATGCGTATGGGTTGACCGAACAATTGGAGCCGATTTCCACGTCTCCACGCACGAGCGCGTGCCCCGCAATCCAGGAACGATCGCCGAGGATCAGCGATGATGTGAAAATGCGGGCGTCGCTTGCGATGTAAGCGCTGTCTGCGATCTGCGCCCCGGCGGACCGCGCCAGTTTTTCCTTCAGCCTCTTTTGAGGATCGCCTTGGATATCCGCAGGCCTGCGCTCCCAGGGGAGGAATTGCAGCCTGGCTTCCCGATCCATCTCGGATTCGGAAACGTCTTGATGTGTCCGCATCTCGTCACTCGTTTGCACGCCGGTTTCCATGCTCGAAAAAATGCCGACAGGTCGGAATTCGGTGGATCGATGTCATCATACCAATTTTTGACATTCGCCATATTGACGAAATATAGCAGACGAATTTAAGCGTCCAGCTTTTGTTTTCGACCTCCCTCGGCGCTGATCGATGTCTCTAAAGACAAATGGAATTCACTCCCGCATTGATATGAGCCTGAATTTGTCATACACGTGTGATGAATACGGCGCAGACGCGTCGCGTCGTTGCAGCGGGGATTGAGCGTGACAACCCAGATCAAGGATCGGAACAAGGGACCGGGGTCGCTGGTGTCACGGGTCGGGGAAAGTCTTCGGACCGCAATTGCCAGCGGTCAATATTCGCCCGGCGACAAACTCCCAAGCGAAGTCGAACTGACGGAAACCCACGGCGTAAGCCGTACGGTGGTCCGGGAAGCGGTCGCGGCTCTCAGATCGGACGGGCTTGTCGAAGTGAGGCAGGGCGCCGGAATTTACGTGCTCAGCCAGGAGGCCCCCGCCCCTTCCGGCCGAAAAATCGACCGGGCGCGCGTATCGTCCGACCTGGAGGTGCTCGAGGTGCGGGCTCCGCTGGAGATCGAAGCTGCCGGGCTGGCGGCGATGCGCCGGTCTCCGGCGCAGGAAGAAGCAATTTTCGATTGTCATCGGCATATTCTGCAATGCATCGAGCAGAACGAATCGATCCGTGAGGCGGATTTTGCGCTGCATTTTGCCATCGCCGACGCCACGAACAACCCGCTATTCCGGCAACATCTGGAATTTCACGGCACTGCGGCCATTCCGCAATCGCGGGCGACGCCCGGCGAACGGTCCGGTGAACAGACCGCCTACCGCCGCATGATCCATACGGAACATGAAGCGATCGTCGTGGCGATCTCGGATCGCAACGAGGAGGCGGCGCGCAATGCCATGCGAGACCACCTGAGAGGAAGCCAGATCCGCTATCGGGATGTACTGAGGGATTTCAAAGCGTTTTCAAGCTGATGCTCCAGTAGGCCAGCCGCATGGCCGACCCGGCTTTCGGGGCCCAATCCGCTGTGAACAGCACCGAAGGTTGACCGTTTGAAAATGCGGCAAGCGCCTGACTTCACTTGCAAACTCGCAACGAGGGCGGAGACATCATCGGCGACGATCGTGACCACACCCGATCTGCATTTCATCTCAGTAGATCAAGGCTCTACGGGACCGATCATAGGGGTCAACCATCGACGCTGATTCACAGCCTCGATGGCAGTAGCGAAGGCCGGGGGACGATCGGACCGCACCCCGGGGTCCCGTTAACGCCAATTTCAGCTCACTGGCGGTCCGCCATTCATTTTCTTGGTCAGCTCAGGCCGTACCAGGTACCGCGGCCCGCTCCATGAAGGGTTAGATGTCCCTGCTCGTTTAATGCGCGCAGATGATCCTTGACGGTATTTCTGCTTGCACCTGTGGCCTTGGCCGCGTCCATCACGGTCACTCTTCCACGCTCGCGGGCCAATTCGAGAATTGCGATGGACAGCTCCGGCAGATCACCAAGAAGGATGCGCTCGCGTTCGATCTTGCGCTCCAGCTGCTGTTTCTGCCGCTGCAGGCTTCGCAGGAAGAACTCGACCCACGGATTCCAATCCTGCTCATCGGTTTGGATCGTGCCCTGTGTCCGTCGCAGAGCAAGATAATACGCTTCCTTGTTTTGCTCGATGACGCTTTCGAGGGAGCTATAGGGCACATAGGAATAACCGGCCCGAAGCAGGAGCAAGGTGGTCAAGGCGCGCGAGAGCCGGCCATTGCCGTCCTGAAATGGATGGATCTCCAGAAAAACGACGACAAAAACCGCCACGATGAGCAACGGATGAAACGTACCATCCTTCTCCTGAGCCTGTTGCCAGGCCATCAGGTCGGCCATCCGGCCCGGCGTATCGAAAGGCGATGCCGTCGTAAAGACGATGCCAAGGCTATGGCCGTCTTCGTCGAACGCTTCGACATTGTTGGAGAGCGTCTTCCAACTTCCCCGATGCCGCTCATCCTTGGTCGAGTGAATGAGCAGGTCCCGATGGAGTTGGCGGATATGGTTTTCGTTCAGGGAGATCTCTTCGAAAGCGGAAAAGATAGTTTCCGTCACCTCGGCATAGCCTGCGACTTCCTGTTCGTCACGGCTGGTGAAAAAGCCGATGCGCAGATTCGAGAGTAGCCTCTCGACCTCGCGGTCGTTCAGTTTTGCTCCCTCGATACGGGTTGACGATCCGATGCTCTCGATCGTTGCAACCCGGCGCAGGCTGGACAGTCGGTCGGGCGCGATCCGTCCCAACGCTCGCCAGGCGCCTTTGAACTCGTCAATCTCGGCGATCAGCGACAGGATTTCGGGCGTGATGCGCAGTTTGAATAGATCGAGCGCCGGCATCCATTAGTCCATCCATTTCCATCCACAAAGGGTATGGCACAACGGCATCCATTAATCCATCCATTTCCATCCAATAAGCCGGCTTTGAACCAATTGCTGGAAAAGATCGGTCTTCGCGGTCATCGATGCGGTGGCCTATGACAACAGGTCCGGAATGGCGCCGACCATGCTGACGATAGCGATGGCTTTCGGTGGATCGATGAGCTTTGGTGCACGTGATGGGGCGGCTTACGTGACCGGGCCATGCTGCTGATCGGCTTTGCCGGCGGCCTACGCCGTTCGGAGATCGTCGAGCTCGACTGCGGCCGCGACCTAACCGAAGACGGCCGTGGCTGGATCAACATCCTCGACAAGGGATGCTGGTGACGCTACGAAGTCCTGATGCAGATCGGTCGGGAAGCTCTTGCCGAGAGCCGTCTCCTCGGTCTGCCGATCTCTGCCAAGGATCTCGAAACCGAGGCCAAGGATCGGGCGGAACAGAAATACGAAGAACCGGCGCATGCTTCCATGAGGCAGTAATCGCTTCATGCCGGAACTGTCGTGCATTATCCTCGGTGGGCCGAACGGCTCCCGCAAATCATCCGCCTTCGCCAAGCTCAAGCTCGAAGGCGTCTGGAATCGAAGGAGCGCCGAGCATCTGAGATCGCCCTGCGCCAGTCGGCTTTCGTCCGCCCCTCAGGGATGTGTTGGTGCCTCGCTCATCACTGACGCGCCAGAGGCCCGACCAGACGACGAGCGGCTCGCCTCTAAGGCCTGAAACCGGTCCGGGTCATCTTCCCCCTCTTATTTATTCTTTTACTTGCATCGCAGGCGGACCTGCACAAACCCGCACAAGATCGGCAAGGATCATCCGCAGTTCCGGCCACGGCGCTTCCTCTAGGGCAGAGCGTGGATCCTCCGTTTCCAGGAGTGAATGCAGCCTCACCGCGACGCCGGCGACAGATTGAGGCACCGCACTCCACAATTCCTTTGCCAAAGCCTCCTCGACATCTGCGATTTCCTCCTCTGCTTTTTTCGCCCGGGTATATCCGACCCGCCTGTCCGCCTTCTTCCATTCGCTCCGGCTTGCCGCCAACGCGGCCCTTGCTTGCCGCCGCATTTCATCCTGATCAGTGTTCGGCAAAAGACGGTCGATCTCCCGACCGGAATAGGCCCATATGAAACCACAGTCTTCGGAGAGTGGGACTTTGGCGCGGGGGAAACTACCGAATTCTCGAATTAACTCCGTTTCAAGCTTTTGCTGCCGGCGGCAGGCTTCTCCGCAGAGCCTATGGGCAACCATCCAATCTCTCCAAAGTGATACCACCGGATCGCCTTGCTCCGATCTCTCCGTCCCCACCACCGCACCTGCCGGGGCGGGCGCGGCTGCGATCGAAGCCGCAGCACGGGACAGAAAGTTTCTGCGCATGGTCTCGGGGGAGACATCCTTATTCCCGGAGGAGGCCATTGGAACCGCCTCCGATCAAAACGACGTCCGTGAGCATCGCCCCCGGGTACGGCGCAGGTGATTTTCGGCGGGTGATTGCAGACAAAGTTCTGCTATTCTCAGAATCAGCCATGATCCAAGCTCCAAACAGCTAGATTGTGGTCAGGCCAGAGGGGATGTTACCGCATTTCCTTTGGCCGACTGCATCAATGCAGGCCCCAACTATATCGTGTAATCGTGGCGGATCAACAATATTCGCCTAAAATAGGCGATTTTAATGCTGCCGGTTCAATGCAGGATGGCTCGTGCAGCCCTTGGATTAGCTATTGCTGACCTAGCAAAATTAGCCGGTGTCTCCACTAACACCGTCGTTCGCTTCGAAACCGGCGCGGAACTCAAACAATCGACAATTGACGCGCTTCGATCTGTCTTCCAGGATGCGGGCCTCGAGTTCATCGCCGAAAACGGTGGAGGTGCTGGCGTACGATTTTCAAAGCCAGCGGGAACAGAGAAATAAGCGGGCATCACCGTCTCAAAGAGGACACCAGCTCCAGTCGGGATATTGGTTCCGGCTAGATGAGGGCTGTGGCGAGACCGTTTGGCAAAGAAGCAGAGGCCATTCCGCCTGCCTCCCGAAATTATCGTGGACCGAGTGGGGCGGATGCTCCGGCATCCAACGCGGCCTTCTCACTTGCACGCCGGCCTCCTCACGCTGCAACGCCGATGGACGTCCAGGGGAGGGGAGCGCACTTTCTCTCATGTGCATCGATCCGATGCTCGCCTGCGCCTGACTTTACTCGCAACCAGGGCGGGGCCATCATCGGCACCGATCGTCAGCCACCTGATCTGCATTTCATCTCCGTAGATCAAGGCTTTACGCGACCGATCATAGGGAGCAACCTTCGCCGCTAATTCACATAATCCGCCTCGCGTCCCCAGACTTCGATCTGGGTCAGCGCCGGAAAGGGCGACGGGTCGTCGGCCTTGATCAGGCTGTGCAGTCTGATCCATTCCACGGTCTGCTCCCTTACCGGGAAACACTGAGCCGCCCCCGTCTTGACCAGCGAGAAACATGCGGTCTCGGCGTTGGAAAAGGTGACGCTTACTTTTTCCCACCAGGCGTCGTGCGGAAAGTCCGCTCGCAGGTAGAGGACGATTTCGTCGATTTTCACCGGCCGGCCGAAATCGAGCGTCAGCGTCGCCTCGGGATCGCGATTGATCCCCCAGCTCGTGTAGGGCCAGAAGCCATGATCGTCGTTCGCCTTTTCGCCGTCTATGGCGTTGCGCGCGGCAAAGACCGCCTCCCCGCGCGTCTCCACATTCGCCTTGGCGTGCGGAAAGATAGAGGCGTTGGCGTGATCATCCCATGGATTGAACGCCAGGTTCCGACGTGCCCCGATTTCGTCCGGCCGCGCCTTGCGCACGCATAATCTATGAATCTTGCCGTCGAAGGCCCGCGGAGGATAGGGAACGCGCTTGGAACCGAAGGGGACCGCGAGCGCATAGGTCGGCCCCTTCATATAGACGATCGCGGGCGTCATCGCGTCGTCGAGGGCGAGCACGAGATACCCCGGCGCGGACGCTTCGACGACAACCTGATCGCCTTCATTGTAGCTATCGCGATAAACGAGATACGCCTCGTCCGTGCCCGTTGCCCTGGCGCGAACCTCGCCCGCCACATCCACGACTTTCAGTGTCAGTTCCATGCTCGTCCTCCTCAGACGATCCGCAGTTTCAGGCAGGTCCCGGAAAAGGGGATGCGCAGTCGATAAATTCTTGGGGGCCAGGAGAGACGCAGGCGGGCATCGTCGATATCGATTGCATCGACCTCGATCTCGCCGGCTCCTTCAAGGTCAATGCGGCCGAGACCGTCGAAATGAACGGCGCGGCCGATGAACGGCTCGACGCAGGTCATCAGAGAAAGCACCGCCGGCAGGCCGCCCTCGTGGATATCCACGACCTCGATCTCCTGCCCGCGCCGAAGCGTGACGGTTCGCCGGTAGGATTGTACGCGGGCCTCGACCGGATAGGCGGACGTTATGTCCAGCGATATCCGCGCCTCTTTTTCGGCGAACTCGGCCTGGACATTCCGCGCCGAAAAATCCGCGCCGGCGGCCTGGCCCACACCACCGAAGGTCGGCAGGTTGTGGAAGCCGGACTGCATGGTCCAGATGTCATACCGCTCGGAAGAGAACGTTTTTGCCGTGTAGGTTTCGACGCCAACGTCGATCAGGAACGGCTTGCCGTCCTTATAGACCGTCAGGCTGCCGACATCGTTGTGGTTATGGCTTTCGCCGTTGTTGCCGCCTTTGACGGCGAGCGCAAAGTGGTCGTCGCGGGCAACGAACAGGCCAATTCCCGGATAGAACACATCGCCTGCCGGCTTCGGTTTTCCGCCGACTGCCGGTGCTGTCAGCAGTTCCTGCACCCGGTACCAGAGGTTCCACTCCTCCGGCAGATGTTTATGCTCCGATGACAGCCGGTCGCGCGCGGCAAATGCCGCCAAGACATCAGACCCAACGGCCCTGCCGAAGAGATATTCTCGCGCCGTGCAGGGTTCTATGATGGCGGCGGAATCGGCGAAATTGAAATACCGGCGGCCGGCCACATGCATGTTGACGATATATTCCGCCATATTGCGGATTTTTGGAGCCTTCCAGAGCGGCGTCATCGAAGCCGGCGCCACCGTGTCGAGAATGGCCATCGCCCCGGCCATGCAGAGCGCCGCATGCCGATAATAGACCACTCCCTCCTCGCAGGCCCCGTCCTCCGCGTAATCCTTGATGAAGGCGTCCAGGCTGGAAAGCGCCTTTCCGACGATCTGCCGCCGCAGGTCCTGTTCCGTCTTCAGGGCAAAGGTCGAAAGCAGGACGTTCTGCGTTATCCACGCCGTCCAGTTGTTCATTCGTTCAGTGCCGTTGCCCATCCACCAGAGATGCCGATCGAGATAGGGCGACAATATGCGCACCCGGATTTCCCGCTCGATCCGGGCGACGATCTGCGGGCTGACCTCGTCGAGCCGATCTTTCATCAGAGCTGCCACGGTCGCCAGCAGGGCACCCGTCTCCGCCGCAAACAGATCGATGACCGGCTGCTCCGCATCCGGCAATGCAAACCGCTGCCCGCCTCGTTCGTACGCGTTGTGAGCCGGTAGCTGCCAGCCGCTTTCCTCACAGATCAAAAAGACACCGTCGATGATCGCATCGATGAAACGCCCCGTGCCCTCGAGCAGCTCGGCGAGAACCAGGTCGTTCAACATCCGTCGCCGCGAAAAATACAGCGCTTCAAAGCGCGAGCGGTTGCCGTTCAGCGAATATTCGCGATAGTCAGAAGCTTTGATGACCGACCACGGCCGGCCAAGCGCCGCCTCTGCATCCCGGATGACTGCGGAACGCATATCATCCGAAACGGCATCCCAAGCGGCCCGGTCGCCGATCGGCGCGCCGGGCATGAAGTCCGCCAAAACCGGCGGCAACGACCCGGCGATCTCGCTGAACATCAACCTTCCTCCATGCGACCGATAAACGACCTCATTCGCCACCTATCATACGTATTTTAAGATGACTACAGAATTCATATGATTTATCCATAAATTTGTTTGACCAATGTGAGAGATGTGCTATCCCCTCGGTAGGGAGGCGGCACGCTCGTAAGACAATGGGCGGTCGTGGATGGCCCTTGGGCATCGATCGGAGCATCCTGGTTCGAGGAGGGATAAAGTGTCCATATCGAATTCGACCATCGCCGCAGGTGATGCGCCGGCCGCGTCCCGGCCGTCGACCAAGGTGTTGTCGCGCCGCCGGCGCAAGATACAGAGCGCGTTGGTCGCCTACTCCTTCATCGCCCCGAATTTCCTCGGCTTTGCCGTCTTCACGCTCGGGCCGATCCTGTTCGCCTTCGTGCTGGCGTTCATGCATTGGGACGGCTCCAATGCGATCACCTTCGCCGGCCTCGACAACTTCTGGCGGCTGTTCGAGGACAAGGTCTTCATTGCCGCATTCTGGAACACGATTATCTACACGGTCGTGTCGGTCCCCGCGACGCTCGCCTGTGCGCTTGGCCTGGCAATCCTGCTGAACCAGAAGATCTTCGGGCGCGACTTTTTCCGCACGGCGATGTTCTTTCCGTACGTCGCTTCGCTGGTGGCTGTCGCCGTGGTCTGGAACATGATCTTCAACCCCGAAATGGGGCCGGTGAACATGATCCTCTACACGCTCGGCCTGGACCCCAAGGACATGCCGGGCTGGGCAGCCGACCGGCATTGGGCGATGGTGACGGTCATCCTATTCGGCGTCTGGAAGAGCATGGGTTATTACATGGTCATCTATCTCGCCGGGCTGCAGGGCATCAATTCTGAACTCTACGAGGCGGCCGATCTCGATGGCGCCAGTTCGTGGCAGAAATTTCTCTATGTCACCGTGCCGCAGCTCGGGCCGACGACTTTCTTCGTCACGGTCATGCTGACCATCCAGTCGTTCAAGGTCTTCGATCAGATCTACATGATCACCCAGGGCGGGCCCGGCACCTCGACGCTGGTCCTCGTTTATCACATCTACAACGAAGCCTTCATTTCCTGGGACCTCGGTTACTCCAGCATGATTGCGCTCGTTCTTTTCTTTCTCGTACTGGCGGTCACGGTCGTCCAGTTCCGCCGACAGAGGGAGGATTGATCCGTGAAGATTGCCGGTCGCAAGGTCACCGCCAAGAGCATTGCAGTCTATGCGACGGTCATCGTCATCACCGCCGTGATGCTGATGCCTTTCGCCTGGATGCTGTCAGCTTCGCTGAAGCTCAGCCGCGACGTCTTCGTATTCCCGATCGAGTGGATTCCGTCGCAACCGCAGTGGCAGAACTACGTGGACATCTGGACGAAGATCCCGCTCGGGCTGTTCATCTACAACACATCGAAGCTGACGATCATCGTCACCCTGCTTCAGCTGCTGACGTCGAGTTTTGCGGCCTATGCCTTTGCCAAGCTCGATTTCCCCTACAAGAACACGCTTTTCCTTGGCTATATCGCGACCATTGCCATGCCCTGGCAGGTCTACATGGTGCCGCAGTTCCTGCTGATGCGCGAATTCGGCTTGAACAACACCCATCTGGCGCTGATCTGCCTGCAGGCCTTCACCGCCTTCGGTGTATTCCTCATGCGGCAGTTCTACATGTCGATCCCGACGGAGCTTTGCGAAGCCGCGCGCATCGACGGCATGAACGAATATCAGATCTGGGCGCGCATCATGCTGCCGCTGTCGAAGCCTGCACTTTCGACGCTGACCATCTTCACCTTCGTCACCACCTGGAACGACTTCCTCGGTCCGATGATCTACCTGACCAAGACGGAGCTGAAGACGATCCAGATCGGCCTGCGTATGTTCATCTCGCAATATTCCGCCGAATACGGGCTGATCATGGCGGCATCGGTCGTCGCCCTCATTCCCGTTTTGATCGTCTTCCTGTCGCTGCAGCGCTTCTTCGTCGAAGGCGTCGCTTCGTCGGGCCTCAAGGGTTAATGCCATGAATGCCGTAACGCCGACCGCTCCCCAACCGATCACCGATGCCGAGGTCAAGGCGGCGCTCGATCTTGCCGTCGCCCAGATCCGGCGCAATCTGCCGGCCTTCACCTACGCGTGCCAGAACCATTCCAGCGTCGGCAATTTCTATCCCGCCGTCGAGAACACCCAATGGACCGCAGGTTTCTGGCCGGGAGAAATCTGGCTGGCGTTCGAGCACACCGGCGACAAGGTTTTTCAGCATGCGGCGCAGATCCAGGTGCAGAGCTTCCTGCGCCGGATCGAGAACCGCATCGAGACCGACCACCACGACATGGGCTTTCTCTATTCGCCCTCCTGCATCGCGGCGTGGAAGCTGGTGGGCGATGAGGACGGGCGCAAGGCCGCCATCCTGGCCGCGGACCAGCTTATCGAGCGCTTCCAGCCGATCGGCCAGTTCATCCAGGCCTGGGGCCGCAAGGGTGTCGCGGACGAATACAGATATATCATCGACTGCCTGCTGAACCTGCCGTTGCTCTATTGGGCAAGCCGCGAGACGGGTGATGCGAAATACCGCGACATCGCGCTCATCCATGCCCGCACGACGCTGGCAAATTCGGTCAGGCCGGACAATTCCACCTATCATACGTTCTACATGGATCCGGTTACCGGTGCGCCCGTGCGTGGCGCGACGAAACAGGGCTACAAGGACGACAGCTTCTGGGCGCGCGGGCAGGCCTGGGGCATTGCCGGAATGGCGCTTTCCTATCGCTACGAACCGATCGACGAGTATCGTGACACGTTCGACCGGCTTCTCGATTTCTATCTGAAAAAGCTGCCGGCCGACTTGGTGCCTTACTGGGACCTGGTGTTCTCCGACGGAGATGGCGAGCCGCGCGATAGTTCGTCGGCCTCGATCGTCGCCTGCGGACTGCTCGAAATGGCCGACCTTGTCGAGGCCGATGTCGCCGCGCATTACCGCGAGCTTGCCCGGCGCATGATGAAAAGTCTTTCCGAGCACTACGCGGTCAAGGATCCGGCCATGTCCAACGGCCTTGTCCTCAACGGAACCTATTCGAAAAAATCGCCCTACAACACCTGCCGCGGCGAAGGCGTCGACGAGTGCGTCTCCTGGGGCGACTATTATTACATGGAAGCCCTGACGCGCCTGTCGCGCGCCTGGTCTTCCTATTGGTGAGAGAATCCGATGGCCAGCATTTCACTGAAAAAACTGAACAAGTCCTACGGCGCCCTCACTGTCGTCCATGACATCGATCTGGAGATCGCCGACAAGGAATTCATCATTCTCGTCGGCCCTTCGGGTTGCGGCAAATCGACGACGCTGCGGATGATCGCCGGGCTGGAGGAAATCTCCAGCGGCGAGCTCCAGATCGGCGGCGACCTGATGAACGATGTGCCGTCGAAGGACCGCGACATCGCCATGGTCTTCCAGAACTATGCGCTTTATCCGCATATGACCGTCTACAAGAACATGGCTTTCGGCCTGCAGCTTCGGAAAGTGTCCCGGGATTTCATCGACAGCCAGGTTCAGGACGCCGCAAAAATCCTCGACATCACGCACCTTCTCAACCGCAAGCCGAAGGCTCTGTCCGGCGGCCAGCGCCAGCGCGTCGCGCTCGGCCGTGCCATGGTGCGCAATCCGGCAGTCTTCCTTCTGGACGAACCGCTCTCCAATCTCGACGCCAAGCTTCGCGGCACCATGCGCGCCGAGATCACCAAGCTGCACAAGCGTCTGCATGCCACCTTCATCTACGTCACCCACGACCAGATCGAGGCGATGACCATGGCGGATCGCATCGTAGTGATGAAGGACGGGCATATCCAGCAGGTCGACACGCCGCAGAACCTCTATGATCGTCCGGTCAACATGTTCGTCGCCGGCTTCATCGGGGCACCGCAGATGAACATGATGCCATCCGTGATCGAGCGGCGCGGCGACAGATATTTCGCCGCGTTCGACGGGCGGGAACTGCCATTGCCGGCCCATTTCGACAAAAACCGTATCGCACCCTACGAAGGCCGCGAGCTGATCGTCGGCATCCGGCCCGAGAATTTTCACGAATTGCCGCCGGCCGATATCGCGCCGGAAAACCTGGCGCCCTTCAGCGCCGTCATGGAACTCGCCGAACCGATGGGTTCGGAAATCCATCTCAATATCGTCGCCGGCGGGCGCAGCTTGATCGCGCGCGTGTCGCCACGGTTCAAGGGCGCGATCGGCGACGAGGTCAAGCTGGTCGTCGACACGACCAATATGCAGTTGTTCGACAAGGAAACGGAGCGCTCGATCCTTTATTAGACGAGCGGGAGGAAACGGCCATGCAATGGCTGCGCGACATGTGGACGAAGGAAGGACCGGGCATTCCGAAGAATGCGCCGAAGAAGACCGGTCTTGCCCTTTTCGCCGATACGGTCGCGCGCGAATGGTGGGAGATGGTCAAATTGAACATCCTGTTCATTCTGGCCGCACTCTTCGTCGTCACCATTCCCGCTGCAATCGCTGCGACCGCCCGCGTTTCGGTCGCCTTCGTCGAAGACCGCAACGCCTATCTCCTGCGGGATTTCGTCGAAGCGTTTTTCCGATATTTCTGGCGCGCGACTGCCTGGGGGCTGGCCTTCACCCTTGCCATCGGACTCGGCGTCTATTCGCTAATCACCTATGCGGCGGCCGCCAAAGACAATCTCGTCCTGGCCCTGCCGCTGACGATCGCGCTGATCGCAACGGTTTTCATCGTCGTGGTGGCCTGCCACCTCGTCGTGCTGATGGTGATGCGCGATCTTTCGGCGCCAGTGCTGCTGCGGTTGGCAGCCATCGCATCGGTCGTCCGTCCGCTGCCGGCGCTCGGCGCGCTCGCATTCGTGGCCGCGCTCTGGCTCGCGCATATCGTCTTTTATCCGGTGTCCGTGTTCATGCCGGCCACCCTCAACTTTTCACTCGGAATGTTCGCCGTCACATTCGGCGTCCATCGGGCAGCGGTCATGGTTCTAGCCCTGCCAATGGCAATACAGGCGCATCGCGAACCGCATGCTGGTGACGCTAAACATATCTAATCCAGAGACACTTCAGGGAAGGAGAACGGAAATGTATTTGGGGAAATTCGGGAGATCGGTGAGGTTCGCGATGGCGGGTCTCGCCATGGCGACGTCGATCGCAGGATCGGCATACGCACAGTCGGCCAATGCCGTGACGCTCAAATGGGCGCTGTGGGATTGGGACAAGGTGGCTTATTACAAGCCGCTGATCGCCGCATACCAGGCCAAGAATCCGAACGTCAAGTTCGAGTCCGTGGACCTCGGTTCGCAGGACTACCAGCAGATGATCGCCACGCAGCTCGCGGGCGGCTCCAAGGATATCGACATCGTCACCGTCAAGGACGTTCCGAACTACACGAACCTCGTTCGCGCCGGCTCGATCTCGGACCTCTCGGGCTTCATGACGGAACAGAAGATCGACCCCGCGTCGTTCGGCGGCCTTGTCGACGAACTCAAGATCGACGGCAAGATCTATGCCCTGCCGTTCCGCTCGGATTTCTGGGTCGTCTATTACAACAAGGACATTTTCGACAAGGCCGGGGTTACCTACCCGACCAACGACATGACCTGGGCGCAGTTCGACCAGATCGCCACAAAACTCGCCGGCGGCATGGGCGCGAACAAGACCTACGGGGCACTCTTCCATACATGGCGCTCCACGGTCCAGCTTCCGGGCATCCTCGACGGCAAAAAGACGCTGGCGGGGCCGGATTACGCCTTCCTGAAGCCGTGGTATGAGCGCGCGCTTGCTCTGCAGAAGGCCGGCGTCGTTCCGTCCTATGCGTCGCTGAAGACCTCCAATACCCACTATTCGGCGCTGTTCTTCAACGGCACGATCGGCATGCTGCCGATGGGTACCTGGTTCGTCGGCACCCAGATCGCCAAGGTCGCTTCCGGCGAATCCAAGAGCAAGAACTGGGGGATCGTGAAGTTCCCGCATCCGGATGGCGTTGCAGCAGGCACAACCGCAGCGCAGATTTCCGGTCTTGCGGTCAACACCAACTCCGCTCACAAGGCCGAGGTGCTCGACTTCATCAAGTTCGTCACTGGCCCGGAAGGTGCGGCCATCATCGCCGGCACCGGCACGATCCCGACCGTCCGTACGCCGGAAGTCACCGCCAAGATCGCATCCCTGCCCGGCTTCCCCCAGGATCAGGCGAGCAAGGACGCACTGCAGTCCGGCAAGTCCTTCCTGGAGATGGCCGTCAATCCGAATGCCGCGAAGATCGAGGTTGTTCTCAACCGCGCGCATGACTCGATCATGACCGACAACATCTCCATCGACGACGGCCTGAAGGAAATGACCGACGGCGTGAAGGCGATCAAGTAACAGCCCGACCCGCGGAGGCCAGTCCTCCGCGGGTCTCTCTTTCGATAAAAAATGGTTTGCCCGTGATCTACGACCCAGTCCGAGCCAATCCCCTTTGGGGAAACCCTCTTCTTTCCCGAGACGATCTCGGCAGAGCGGTGCTTGATCTGTTCAGACCGCTTCTCCCCTATTTTTCCGAAGGCGGCGCGCGGGTCCGCCTGAGCGCGACCGGGGCGCATTTCGACCGTGCCGCGGCCGACCTTGAAGGTTTTGCCCGACCGCTCTGGGGAATCGTACCGCTCGCAGCCGGAGGCCATGATTTCCCGCATTGGGACCTCTACCGCCGCGGCCTCGCAAACGGCACCGATCCCTCTCATCCGGAATATTGGGGCGACATTTCCGATCGCGACCAGCGTCAGGTGGAACTGGCGGCAGTGGGTTTTGCGCTTGCCATGGTTCCCGAACACATCTGGGATCCGCTTGGCGAAGCAGAGAAGAAAACCGTCGCAGCCTATCTCCTGTCGGCCCGCGACAAGGAATTCATCGACAACAATTGGAAATTCTTCCGGGTTCTTATCGATCTCGGCCTGACACGCGTCGGCATAAGCTTCGACCGATCCATGACGGAGAAATATCTCGACGAGACCGAGGCCTTCCGGTTGGGCGAAGGCTGGTATCGCGACGGGCCGGTCAAGCGCGTCGATCACTATATCCCCTTCGCCCTGCATTTTTATGCGCTGATCTATTCGGTGCTCGCGAAGGCCGATACTGCGCGGGGTGATGCCTATCGCGAACGTGCCCGCCTATTTGCACAGGATATCCGCCACTGGTTCGGCCCCGACGGCGCCGCGCTCGCCTTCGGGCGCAGCCAGACATACCGGTTTGCCGCCGGCGGCTTCTGGGGCGCATTGGCATTTGCCGGCGTCGAGGCCCTGCCCTGGGCTGAGATCAAGGGCTACTACATGCGCCATATCCGCTGGTGGTCGAAACTTCCGATCGCCGACCGGGACGGGGTGCTGTCGATCGGCTACGGTTATCCCAATCTCCTGATGAGCGAGAGCTACAATTCTGCCGGCTCGCCCTACTGGGCCCTGAAATTCTTCCTGCCGCTGGCTCTCCCCGCCGACCATCCGTTCTGGGTGGCGCAAGAAGCGCCAGCACCCTCCTTTGCGGACCCGGTTCCGCTCAAGGAACCCGGCATGGTCGCCATGCATACGCCCGGCAACGTCGTCGTCCTCGCCTCCGGTCAGCAGCACGACAAGATGCGCGGCGCCCACGAGAAATATTCGAAGTTCGTCTATTCCACCCGCTACGCCTTCAACATCGAGGCCAACGACCGGCATTTCGCGGCGGCAAGTCTTGACGGCATGCTGGGCCTCTCCGACGACGGCACGCATTTCCGCATGCGCGAGACGCTCGAGCAGGCGCTGATCGCCGGCGACAGGCTCTACTCCCGCTGGAAGCCCTGGAGCGACGTCACAGTGGAGACCTGGCTGGCGCCGGCCAATCCCTGGCATCTCCGCATCCACCGCATTGTCACGCCCCGTGCCCTGCAAACGACGGAGGGCGGCTTTGCCATTGAACAGGCGGATTTCCAGGCCGATATCGCCAGCCGAGGCGAAGGCCTGGCGGCGTGGTATGGTCAGACCGACACAAGTGCAATCATCGACCTCTCACCTGCCTTCAGGCGGGACGGCCATGCCATGAGCCCGATCGCCAATACCAATCTCATTCACGCAAAGACGCTTCTTCCCCAGCTCCGTGGCCAGATCGAGGCGGGGACGACGCTGCTTGCCGCAGCGGTCATCGCGCTCCCCAATGCCGAGATGGACCCGGCCTTTCTGCAGTCCGTCCCGGCCTGCCCGGATGTGGCGGAACTGGAGCGGCTGTTCCGTGCGAAAGGAGACGTGGTCCCCGCCTTCGACCTCGCCGGCGGCAAGTAACCGGGTAAGCCACGGTGCTGTGATCCCTGCATCTGAGCTAAACAGCCGCATGCTTTTTCTCAGGTGTCTAAAAATCTGCCGGCCACGCCAAGCCGTCTTGCACCAATCGACCGCGAGGCTAGTGTTGGGTACAAACGACAGCGGAAATCGATGGCAGCCAAGACCACACTCAACGCGAAGAACCTGGAAGCACTCGGCGCGCCGCGCCTGGCCGAATTGCTGATCGAAATCAGCACCGGCAGCGCGGCAAACAAGCGACGGCTTCGCATGGAGCTTGCCGGCAATCACAGCAGCGCCGAGGTCGCGCGCGAAGTGCGCAAGCGGCTCGCAAGCATCGGCCGTTCCCGAACCTTCATAAACTGGCGCAAGGTGAAGGGGCTCAAGACGGACCTGGAAACGCAGCGCAAGACGATCGTCGATGTCGTTGCCCGCGACGATCCGAAGGAGGCCTTGGAGCTTATCTGGCAATTCCTGGCGCTTGCCGATCCTGTGTTCGAGAGATCCGACGACGGCAGCGGCTCGATCATCGAGTGCTTCCACGACGCGTGCGCAGATGCCGGCGCGATCGCGAAGTCTTCAGGCGTCGAGAAGGACGCCCTTGCCGACAAGATCTTCGCAGCGGTGCTGAACAACGGCTATGGCCAGTATGATCCGCTGATTGCGGCTATGGCGCCTGCGCTTGGCGGAGACGGTCTTGAACGACTCAAGGTTCTGTTGGGGCAGTGGTCAAAGGAGCCTGAGGACAAGATCGCCGAGAGCGATCGCCGCGTCATCGGCTGGAGCAGCAATGGGCCGATCTACGAAGACCAGGTCTACGGCAATCACCAGGAACTGCTGGTACGGATCGCCTTGCAGGAAATCGCCGATGCCCAGGGCGACGTGGATGCATATATCGCCCAGCAGCCGGAAAAGACCCGCAGGTCGCCCTTGGTGGCAACGGACATCGCCCGCCGGCTGCTTTCCGCGGGACGAGCCGCCGAAGCGCTCGAAACGCTGGACGCCATCGATGAACGAGGCCATGCCGACACTCCGATCGAATGGCAGCTTGCCCGCAGCGAGGTGCTCGAAGCCCTGGGACGCGCGGACGAAGCCCAGGCGGATCGATGGAAGTGGTTTGAGCACTCGCTGAACGACGTACACTTGCGCGCGTTTATCCGCCGGCTGCCGGACTTCGACGACATGGAGGCCGAAGAAAAGGCGTTCGCCTATGCCCAGGCTTTTCCGGAGGTCCATCGAGCCCTTACTTTTTTCCTGCGCTGGCCAGCGGTTGGCGAGGCGGCCAGGCTCGTGTTGAAGCGCAAGGCGGAACTCGATGGCGATCTCTATGAGCTGATGACGGCGGCAGCGGACGCTCTGGCGCAGAAACACCCACTTGCTGCAACGATCGTCCTGCGTTCGATGATCGACTTCACGCTCGATAGAGCACGGTCGAGCCGCAACCGCTATGCAGCGCAGCATCTTATGGCATGCGCATCGCTTGCCCCGCATGTCGACGATTTCGGCAGCGTCGAATCTCATCACGCGTATGTCGCGGGACTGAAGGACCGGCACGGTAAAAAGCACGGCTTCTGGAGTTTGATAACCTAAGTCACCGGCAGGCGGCCGCCATCGACGGCGTTGACCGTGGCCCGATCGGTATGCGCCGCGCTGGTTCCCTTTGAGTGGGCATCCGATCTTCCTCCTTTCAATCTGTTGAAAAAGGAATACGCCTCGGGCCAGCGCCCGAAACCGCTTGCGATGTTGATGTGTCCCGCAAACCCGATCGTTGTCAGATCGCTGCCCCAGCCACGGACATGGCGTTCGAGATCCGGCATGCTCATATAGGGATCGTTCAGACTGCCTATGACGAGGCTTGGAAAGGGAAGCCGGGCAAGCGGTTCATGCCCGAACTCGATCATGCAGGGATGACGCCGCAAAGTCACTTCCAGGGAGCACGGTGCGACAAGTAAGGCACCGCGTATCTTCTCCGCATTGCCGCGTCCGGCATAGCTCGCCGCCAGCAGGCATCCGAGGCTATGCGCAACGAGGAAGGCGCCTTCCACCACCGAAAGCGCCCTGTCCAGCTCCGCCTGCCAATCCTCGATGACGGGACAGTTCCAATCCTGCTGCTCGACGATCGAGGCGCTGGAGTGCTTCGTTGCCCAATGGCGCTGCCAGTGTCCTTCGGGCGAGCCGTTGAGACCGGGCAGGATCAGGGTCGGGAACATGTAAACCTCCAGGACTTATTGCAACCGCACTGAAGCCAATTTCAGAACACCCTTCCTTCCTTGAGATGCGTGGTCGTACCGTTGAGCAGATAATCGCCGACCACCCTCGACTTATGCAGCAGCGGATTGTGGTTGAGGACAGTGCGGATATTGCGCCAGTGACGGTCGAAATTGTTGTTGCGGGAGGTCGCCGAGCCGCCACCGAGTTCGAACATGCGCTCGGCGCTGCGGGGGCCGAGCTGGCCGAGCACGAGCTGCGTACGTGCCGTCGCCAGCGCGCTTGCGACCAGGGCCTCCTCGATCTCTGCTTCGTCGCCTTTGCCGAAGGCAGCCACGGTCCGATCGAGAGCCACGGCAGCGGCCGCGATGGCCGTATCGATCGCAAAGGAGTTGGCGGCTATCTCGCCGATCACCTGCTGTACGAACGGATCCTGGTTTGCTGTTTCCGCCGCGCTGTGTGCCGCCGAACGCGCCTGCCGGCGCACATAGGCAAGCCCGTCCGTCAGCACGTTGCGAACCGCTCCAGCCGCACTTGCTGCCAGATGCAATTGACGCAGCGTCGAACAATGCCGGCCGACAAGATTGTCGAGACCCCGCGTCGCGAACTCGTGCGGGAATACCTCGACATTTTCCAGAAGAACGCCGCCGCTCGCCGTCAAGCGCTGGCCCATGCCATCCCAGTCGTCGAGGATCTTGATACCCTCGCGATCGACCGGCAGGAGAATACCGACCGTTTGCCCCTCTTCATCCAGAGCGCTGAAAGACGCAAAATCTGCAAAGGCTGTGCCGGTGGCATACCATTTGCGGCCGTTGAGGCGATAAGTGTCGCCTTGGCGCACGATCGTCGTCGTCACCTGCCCCGGCCGTGCGGTTCCCTGCTCCGTATGGGCGCCGCCGAACAGTTTGCCGGCGAGGATCAGCTTGACCGCACTGGCATCCCGCTCCCGTGGTTCGCTGAGGATAACGTTCTCGACATAGTTGAAATGCGAGCGCAGAGCATGCGCCACGTTGGAATCGGCTGCACCGATTGTCGCGATCATTTCGATATAGTCGGTCACCGAGCCGCCCGGTCCGCCAAGTGCTACCGGAATGCGCAAGGTGCCGAGACCCAGTTCGCGAAACAGCCCGAAGGCTTCGAAAGGCAAGTCGCGGTCGAGATCACGCTGCGCGGCGCCCCTGGCGATTTCGGCGGCGAAAGCGGGGACGCGCGCGACAAGCTCCTCGCGCGTCAGGCTTCTGGTGCTCTGCAATTTGGCGATGCTCAAGCGATTGTCTCCGAAAACGCAGAAAAAGGCAGGGGCCGGGAGAAAACCCGGCCGCCTCGATGATCGATCATCCCTCGAGATAGATGTCGGCCCCGTTGCTCCAGAGGTCCTCGACACCGATCTTGAGGTTCTTCACCCGCTTGTCGTAGACGGTGATCACCGAAGGCGTGACGATGTCGAGCGTCGGCAGATCCTGCACGACGAGCTTCTGGAAATCGTTGAACAGTTGCTGCCGCTTCTTCGGATCGACCTCGACGGCGGCAGTCTCAAGCAGGCGGTCGACCTCGGGGTTGAAATATTTCGAGCCGTTGGTGAAGGGCACGCCGGGCTTGAAATTCTTCGACCAGTAGAGCCGCTGGACACCGACCGTCGGATCGTAAAGGTTGCTCATACCTTCGATGGCGATGTCGAAATCGCGATCGGTGAAGATCCGCTTCACGAAGGACGCGAAGTCCTGGCTGCGAAGCTCAACCTTGATGCCGACCTTACCGAGCGCCTGGGCGAAATATTCAGCCGTCTGCTTGGGAGGACCAGACGGCTGGGTCGGATCGATGAAGAGCTTGAAGCGGAACCCGTCGGCGCCGCGCTTATAACCGGCTTCATCCAGGAGTTGGTTCGCCTTTGCCGGATTGAACTCGTATTTCGGCAGATCGGGATTGTAGAATTTCGCGAGGTCCGGGCTCACCGGCCCGTCGAGCCGCGTCGCGTAACCGAGATAGACCGTGTTGACGATGAAATCCTTGTCCACCGCATGGGCGATCGCGTGACGCACTTTGATGTCGGCGAGATATTTGTTTTCCAGGTTGAACTCGGCGCGGGCAATGCTCGGCGAATAGGCGGCCGGCGTGGTGTCGACGACCAGGTTCGGATTGGCCTTCAGGCGGTCGATATCCGTCAGCGGCAGATTGGCGGTCGAGACTTGCACTTCACCGGTTTCGATCGCCGCCACAGCAGCGGCCGGATCGATGATGAAGCGGAAGATGATCTGGTCGAGATAAGGCTTCGGCGAGCCCCAGTAATCTTCGTTGCGAACGAAGAGCGCATGGCTGCCGCGCACCCACTCGACGAATTTGTAGGGTCCCGTGCCGACCGGCGCAACGTTGTGCGGGTTTTCGGCAACCTTCGTGCCTTCGTAGAGATGCTTCGGCACGATCGGCGCCTCGAAGCTGGCGAAGGCGCTGAGGAGATAGGGCGCCGGCTTGGACAGAAGGAGCTCGACCTCATGGGAGTTGAGCACGTTGGCTTTCTGGACAGAGGCGAAAGTCGCCCGACCGCGTGGATGGTTTTCCTTCAGTGCGAGAATGGAAAAGGCCACGTCCTCGGCGGTGAAATCCTTGCCGTCGTGCCACCGCACGCCCTGCCTGAGCTTGAACCAGTAGCGCAGGCCATCCTCGCTGACTTTCCATTCGGTCGCCAGAAGCGGCTGCGGGTTGAAACTGCGGTCATAGGTCAAGAGGCTCTCGGTCGCCTTGCCGCTGATGTAATAGGCGGCACCCGCGCTATGGGCGATGAGCACCAGAACCGGAGGCTCGGTGCCGATATTGATCGAAACGCTGCCGCCGCGCGGTGTCTCGTCCTGTGCCTGGGACATATGCGGAACGGCGGCCGCAGCCGCAAGCGCCACAGTGGAAAGCAGGAAGGCGCGGCGTGTCGGCGTCAGCACACGAGCGGTTTTGATCGTCATGAAATATCCCCCAAAGCAGCCATTCATCAAGCAGGAACGACCTGGATTTCGTCCAACACCCGATCGAGCGTGGTTACTTTGAGAATATAAAATCTACTAACTTTATCGAGATACTGGATTTCTAAAGCGATATGGAGAAATGGAAAAAGGCGGAGGTTTTTCCCGCCTTTTGGAGAATTTTTCGCGCGAGCCCGACAAAACGCCGTCCCTCGCCGCAAATTTAACCTCAGCACGAATGCCGTCCTCCAAACAGGACGGATGTTCCGGCTTGAACGAGCCTGCCGCCCGACACACGAAGGAAATCCCACGGAACGCCCGTCGATTGGAAATCCTTCCCAAGATAGCTTCGCAAAACGCAATCGACAAAGTCTATCAACGAAATAGACTAAAGCGAACCGACCAAGCCGCTCGAACCCGTTTCGGGCGCGGCTTGGTCACCAAACTGGATCGCGTTCAGGAGCTTATTGATGCAACCCGAATTCATCGGCCACACGTCCAACCGGGAAGGGTCCGACATCGTCCCCGCCTCCGGCCCGGTCATCGACAAGGCCTATATCCGCAACCACGTTCAGGCTGCGGAAGCCGCCGGCATCGATCGGCTGCTGATTGGCCAATTCGCGCAATGGCCGGACAACAACCAGATCGCGTCTTACGTCTTCAGCCAGACGGAACGCATCGGCGCGCTCCTTGCCCATCGACCCGGCCTGATGGCGCCGACGCTCGGCGCCCGCCAGCTCGCCACTCTCGACCAGTTTTCCGAAGGGCGTGTCTGGGTCCATATCATCACCGGCGGCTCGGAGGCCGACCAGGCTCGCGACGGCGATTTCGAGGACCACGATACCCGTTACGCCCGCACCGACGAATATCTGACGGTGCTGAAGAAGGTCTGGGAAAGCGACCAGCCCTTCGACCACGAAGGCCGCTTCTATAAGTTCAAGGGCGCCTTCAGCCAGGTGAAGCCATACCAGAAGCCGCGCATCCCGATCTCCTTCGGCGGTTCCTCCGATGCCGCGATCGCGGTCGCCGGCAAGCATGCCGATATCTACGCTCTCTGGGGCGAACCGCTGGACGGCGCGCGCGAGACGATCGCCAAGGTGCGTGCCGCAGCCGTTGCCAACGGCCGCACGGCGAGCGACATCCGCTTCACGCTCGCCTTCCGGACCGTCGTTGCCGAGACGGAGGATGCGGCCTGGGAAAAAGCCGCCGACATCCTGCAAAAGGTGAAATCGCAAGTCGCCCGCGTGGCCGGCGGCAATGGCGAAAAGCTGCCCTCGAATGTCGGCTCGGTGCGTCTGCGCGAAGCAGCCAAACGCGGCAAGGTGCTCGACAAGCGGCTTTGGACCGAGGTTGCAGAAGCAAGCGGCGCCGGCGGCAATTCCACCGCGCTGGTCGGGACGCCCGAACAGGTGGCCGATGCGATCCTCGATTATTACGACGCCGGCGTCTCGAACTTTCTCGTGCGCGGCTTCTATCCGACAGAAGACACCGTCACTTACGGGCGCGATGTGGTGCCGCTCGTGAAAGCCGCGATTGCCGAACGCGAAGCCAGAAAGATAGCTGCAGAATGACCACGCTGCTCGATATCGTCGATATTCATACGCATCTCTGGCCGCCGGCCTGGGGACCTGGCGGCCAATATGCCAAACCCGCCAGCGGCTTTACTCCCGATCTTTATCGCAAGATCACCAGGCCGCAGGCACTGGTGGATGAGCTCCAGGCGGCCGGAATATCGCTCGCGATTGTCACTTCCACGATCGAAAGTCTGTTCGGTGCCGAGGGGGCCGTCGATCTTGCCGCGGTTCGCGAGGCAAATAACTGGCTTGCCACCGTCTCCCATTACGATCAGTCGCTGGTCGGCTTTGCCGTCACCGACGCGTTCAGCGGCGAAGAGGGTGCGCGCGAAGCCGAACGCGCAATCGGCGAACTCGGACTGTCGGGCCTGGTGATCGATTCCTCGCGCGACGGCAAATTCCTGAGCGATCCGTCTGTCAGGCCCACCCTCGAAGTTGCCGCACGCTACAAGGTGCCCGTCTTCGTACACCCGGTCGCCCATCCGAATTCGCAGGTGCTGATCGCAGGCGCCGGTACGCTCGGCAATTCCCTTGGCCGCGGCCTGATGAATGGCGTCGCCTTCCTGTCGGTCATTCAATCGTCGCTGCTCGACGACCTGCCGGACCTTCACCTCATCTTTGCGACCCTCGGCCTTGGCGCGATCGTTCAGGCGGCGCGCGGCGGCATTTATGGTCGTGCGGAAAGAGCGGCAGGCAAGCGCCCGAACATCTATTTCGACACGATGGGGCACGACCCGGCCATCATCCGCACGCTGACCGGTTTCTTTGGCGCAGAAAGAGTGCTGGCGGGCACGGACTGGCCGATCCTGGCGGCACTCGATAGAAAGCGCCTGACCGCCAGCCTCACCGAGGCAGGTCTGAGCGAGGCGGAAGCACGCCTTGTGGCCGGCGGTAACGCCAGGCGCCTGCTCGGGTTTCGAGAAGCGCAAGCCCAAGCGGCCGAATAGACCTTGGCCGACGACAAAGCCCCGGACCGAAATCCGGGGCTTCTTTTAAAGAACTCTGTCAGTCAGTTGGGCTCAGTCCCCGATCAGGCAACGCGCTGGGGACGGGCGAGCGGAACGACTTCGCCGGATGCGGCGACCGAGCGGGGTACGCGACCTTCGACCGGATGACCCGGATCCGTGAAGCCCGGCGTGGACGGATGGCCGGTCGCGACCAGCCGGTCGACGAGCGCTTCATCCTCCGCATCGAGCTTCACGTCGAGCGCGCGGATATAGGCGTCCCACTGCTCCTCGGTGCGTGGGCCGGCGATCGCCGAGGTGATCAGCTTGTTGTTGAGCACCCAAGCCAACGCGAAATCGGCAGGCGAAATGCCCTTGGCCTGCGCATGCGCCGCGATCTGCTTGGCGATGCCGATCGATTCCTCTCGGAACTCGACGTCATGCATGCGTTTGTCGCCGCGACCTGCACGGGTATCGGCGGCCGGGGCTTCTCCGACATTATATTTGCCGGTGAGAACACCGCGCGCCAGCGGGCTGTAGGAAACGACCCCAAGACCATATGCGGCAGCGGCCGGCAATTGCTCGGCTTCAGCCGTCCGGTTGACGATGTTGTAGAGCGGCTGGCTGGCGATCGGCCGGTCGATGCCGAGCTGGTCAGCAAGATGCGCGACCTCCGCGATACGCCAGCCACGGAAGTTCGACACGCCGAAATAGCGCAGCTTGCCGGCTTTGATCAGATCGGCGATCGCCCGAACCGGCTCGTCCAGGGGTGCGTCGAAGACGGCACGGTGAAAGTAGAGGATGTCGATATAGTCGGTATCGAGATTGCGCAGCGAATTCTCGACCGTCTGGTAGACCCACTTGCGGGAATAACCGCCGAGGTTCGGACCCTTGTTGTGGGAATTGACGAACTTGGTCGCCACCACCCAGCTGTCGCGGTTCTTCTTGATGCCGCGTCCAACCACCTGCTCCGATTTGCCGTCATGATAGACGTCGGCGGTATCGATGAAGTTGATACCCTGTTCATGCGCCTTGTCGATGATGCGGAAGGCGACGTCGTCCGGCGTCTGGTTGCCGAACATCATGGCTCCCAGCGTCAGCGGCGATACCTTCAGGGCACTGCGCCCCAGATAGCGATAGTCAACCATTCAAAAACTCCCTTGTTTTCAGTTGATGCGGTCCGCGAAATGACACGCGACCTGATGGCCGGGTGCGATGGCGCGGAATTCGGGTTCGTCGGCGCGACAAAGATCTGTCGCGAGCGGGCAACGGGTGTGGAACCGACAGCCCGAAGGAATGTCGCTGGGGCTTGGCAGGTCACCGCCGAGAGGGGCTGCCTGGCGTGGCCGCGACGGATCCGGCACTGCCTCCATCAGCGCCCGCGTATAGGGATGCCGCGGATCGGACCAGAGTGTCGCGTTATCGGCGCTCTCCACGATCCGCCCGAGATACATGACCATAACCCGGTCCGCGAAATAGCGCACCACCGAAAGGTCATGGCTGATGAAGAGGTAGGAAAGGCCGAATTCTTTCTTCATCTCGAGGAGCAGGTTGAGGATCTGCGCCTGGATGGAGAGATCGAGCGCCGAGACGGGCTCGTCGCAGACGATCAGTTCGGGATTGAGCAACAGCGCCCGTGCGATGCCGATGCGCTGACGTTGACCGCCGGAAAACTCGTGAGGATAACGATTGATGGATTCCGCAGGCAACCCGACCTTGGCAACGATATTGGCGATGATCTGCCGCCGTTCGGTGCGATCGCCGACCTTGTGGACGACAAGCGGCGCTTCGAGGATTTCACCGATGGTCTGGCGCGGATTGAGAGAGGCATACGGATCCTGGAAAATCATCTGGATCGATCTGCGAACCCGCTGCAGGTTTCGCTGGTCGAGCACGGTGATATCCTCGCCCTTGAACTCGATGTGGCCTGCCGTCGGGTCGACCAGTCTGAGCACCGTTTTGCCGAGCGTGGACTTGCCGCAGCCGCTCTCGCCGACGAGTCCGACCGTTTCGCCACGTTCGACGACGAGATCGATCCCGTCGACGGCCCGCAACAGGCCGTCCCGGCTCTTGTAGTGGGTCTTGAGGTCAGAGACTGAGAGCAGCGGCATGGGGCACGGCCTTGAGGGATGTCGTGAAAGGACAGGCAACCAGCCGGTCTGCGGCCGGAACGATGAGCTGAGGCACGTGATGGCTGCAGCTGGCGCGCGCCTGATTGCATCGTGGCCGGAACGGACAGCCCGCTTCACCGACCGCCGAGACGATCGAGCCGGGAATTTCGGTGAGCGCACCGTCACGATAATGAAAATCGTGCTTCAGTCGCGGTGAGGCGGCGAGCAGGCCGCGCGTATAAGGATGCAGCGGATCGTTAAAAAGATCGCCCGGCAGCGCCTGCTCCACCTTGCGGCCGGCATACATGACGACCACCTTGTCGGCCCATTGCGCTACCACGCCGAGGTCATGGGTGATCAGCACGACAGCCATCTGCAGCTCTCGCCGCAGCGTGTCGAGCAGGTCGAGAACCTGGGCTTGGATGGTCACGTCGAGCGCCGTGGTCGGTTCGTCGGCGATCAGCAGCTTCGGTTTGCAGGCAACCGCGATCGCGATCATCACACGCTGGCGCATGCCGCCGGAGAGCTGATGCGGATAATCGTCGACCCGCTTTTCGGGCGCTGGAATGCGCACCAGCCTCAAAAGCTCGATCGCCCGTTCGCGCGCCGCCTTGCCAGACAGTTTTTCGTGCACCTTCAGCACCTCGCCGATCTGCCGGCCGATGGTCATGACCGGATTGAGGCTGGTCATAGGCTCCTGGAAGATCATGGCGATCTCACGGCCACGCAGATGCCGCATCTCGCGTGCATCGAGCTTGGTGAGGTCGCGCCCGCCGAACGTAATGTGGCCATTGGCGATCTTTGCGGCGCGTGGAAGAAGCTGCATCAGCGCCAGCGCCGTCAGCGATTTGCCAGAGCCGGATTCGCCGACGATCGCCAGCGTCTCCCCTTGCTCGATTTCGAATGAAAGATTGCCGACCGGTTCTGCACGGGGAAAGCGGATGGTCAGATTATCGACTTGAAGCAGCGGGGCCATGGTCTCACCGATCCTGCGAGAAACGGGGATTGAGTGCGTCGTTCAAGCCGTCGCCGATAAGATTGAGGGCGAGGACGGTGAACACGATTGCCAGTCCCGGCAGCGCGGTCAGATACCATGCGGTGCGGACAAGCTCGCGACCGGTACCGATCATGGAACCCCAGCTCACCACGTTCGGATCGCCGAGCCCCATGAAGGAAAGCGCTGATTCCATGAGAAT
This sequence comes from Neorhizobium sp. SHOUNA12A, assembly GCF_023006505.1. Classification (GTDB taxonomy): domain Bacteria; phylum Pseudomonadota; class Alphaproteobacteria; order Rhizobiales; family Rhizobiaceae; genus Neorhizobium. The sequence goes on along the minus strand of NZ_JALBGV010000002.1, from coordinate 153,589 downwards.
TGCCGTCGCCACCATGACCGACGAGGTGACGATGATCGGCGGCAGCGCGTTTGGCAGGATCTCCCGGAAGATGATGCGGGCATGGCCGTAGCCGAGACTGCGGGCCGCCATGACGAAATCCTTCTCGCGGATGGCGCGGAACTCGGCGCGGGTCAACCGTGCGACCGTCGGCCACGAGATGACGGCAATCGCAAGTGTCACCGTCGTCGCCGAGGGCTGCGCGATTGCCACCAGCACGACCAGCAGCACGAAGCTTGGCAGCGTCTGGAAGATTTCGATAAGCCGAACCAGGAGATCGTCAATCCAGCCGCCGAAATAACCCGCCGTCGAGCCAACCAGGACGCCGAACGTCAGCCCCAGTGCGGTTGCCATGAGCCCGACGAACAGCGAGATACGGGAACCATGCAGGATACCGGCAAGCACGTCGCGACCGAGCGAATCCGTGCCGAGCGGATAGGCGGAGTTCTGCCCCGGCCACAGGAACGGGCGGCCCACCATGGACAGGGGATCGTCCGGATAAAGGATCGGGGCGGTAAGAGCGACGAGGATGACGAAGACAAGGAAACCCGTGCCGAACAAGGCGTTCGGGTTCGACAGAAAGACCTTCAGCGCCCGCCGCCCGTTGGTCACCGCAACCGCCGCGCTCTGCTGCGAGCGGGCATCGGGTGCCTTCATGTTGGACCAAGCCGGCCCGTTCGCCGCAGCAGTCGCGGCAGCCGCTTCTGGCTCGGCAGTCGCCTCGCGTTCGGCCACAAGGCTGCGAAAGTTTCCGACATCGGTCGTGGACATCAGCGGGCTCCAATACGGGGGTCGAGCCAGGCGTGGATGATATCCACGGCGGCATTGGCGATGATGACGAGAAGCGAAGACAAAAGCAGGATGCCGAGCAACACTGTGAAGTCGCGGCCCATGACCGCTTCGAAAGCGAGCCGTCCGAGACCCGGCCAGCTATAAACGGTTTCGACCACTACCGCGCCACCCAGCATGCCGCCGATATGCATGCCGGCCATGGTGGTGATCGGGATCAGCGCATTGCGCAGGATATGCCGTGCGGTGACGCCGAAAGGCGTCAGCCCCTTGGCATAGGCGGTGCGCACGAAATCCTGGTTCTTGACCTCCAGCATCGAGGCGCGCGTCAGCCGGGCATAGATCGCCACGTAGAACAGCGCGAGCGACGTCGCCGGCAGCACCATGTAGCGCGCCTTGTCGAGGATTGCCGGCACACCGGTCAGCCGCGAACCGATCGTCCCGGCGCCGCCGCTCGGCAACCAGCCGAGCTTCACCGAGAAGAAGACGATCAGCATCAGGCCGATCCAGAAGCTCGGGATCGAATAGAAAAGCAGCGAAAAGATCGACAGCAAGCGATCCGGAATACGGCCGGCGAAGCTTGCCATCAGCGAACCGAGGACGACGCCGAGCAGGATGGCGATGGTCAGCGCGAGCGCCATCAAGGTCAGCGTGCCCGGCAGGCGCTGGGCGATCAGGTCGGCGACCGGCATGCCGTAGCGCGGCGAAAATCCAAGGCTGAAATGCGCGAGATTGTTGAGATAGTGCCCGAGCTGCACGAGCACGGGATTGTCGAGACCGAAGCGCGAGCGCAGTGCCGCCATGCTTTCCGCCGTCGCCGATCCCGCCTCACCGGCCATCACGTCGGCCGCGTCACCGGGTGCCAGCTGCAGCAGAAAGAAATTCAGGATGACGATCCCAAGCACGGTCGGGATCGCCTGCAACAGCGTGCGTCGCAGTGTTCGTGCAATTCTCAGCAGCGCCGGCATCGTGCTCCGCCTCTCAGGTTCAAGATAGCTGCACGGAGCAGCTCAAAGCTTCCGGAAACATCGATTTTCGTATCCGGTAATTTTGATAGTTGACTAATTCTATAGGCTTTGTCAAATCTGTTTGCGCAAAATAAAACCAGATAACGATCATTTTTCGAAATCAAGTTTTCGTTAATGCTCTATATTGGTCGATAATCGCAATTATCTCCCACGTTTCGCGAGCGAGAGGCAAGAACGCACTCGTTTGCTGCGATTGGGAGAAAAAAGGCTTCCGCAGGCCTGAAGACGCGGACGAGGCATAGGAGGATACGATGACCATTCGCAACGCCATTTCTCAAATCTGGTACACGCGCTGCCCGGTGCCCACTCCGGTGGGTCTCGCGACTCAGCTCGGTCTGCTGGACGAAACCTTCGCCAGGGAGGGAACCACCCTCAACTCGATCATCGACAGCAAGGACCGGAACATCCGATCCAGCCATTTCGATCATCACCTCGACTATTCCTTCCGCCACGGCGGCAATGTCCCGCCGATCCGAGCCCGTTCGGAGGGCAATCCGACGCGCCTCGTCGGCATTACCTGGACAGACGAGTTCCAGGCGATCATTACCTTGCCCGGCACCGGTATCAGAACGACGAGGGATCTCGTCGGTCGCCGTTTCGGCATCGCCCGCCGTCCGCCCGGCATCGTCGATTTCATGGCCGCCACCGCGCTGAAAGGCCTGGTCTCCGCCCTTTCGCTGGAAGGCCTCGCCCACCACGACGTGGAGATCGTCGATATTGCGCTTCCCGACTCGGTACTCGACAATCGCGACGGGCCGCAGCTTTACGGCCTGCGCAATCGGCAGGCATACGGGCCGGAAATCGCTGCCCTGCTGCGCGGCGAGGTCGACGCGATTTACGTGAAAGGCACGCCCGGCATCAGTGTCGCCAACCTCTTTGCGACCCACACGGTCAGCGAATTCGGCTTCCACCCCGACCCGAAGATCCGCATCAATTCCGGCTCGCCGCGCATCCTCACCGTCGATGAACGGTTTGCCGAAGACCGGCCGGATCTCGTGGCGAAGCTCATCGAAACCTTAAAGCGCGCCAGCGCCTGGGCGGAGAGCCATCCGGACGACGTGCGCCGCTTCGTTGCCCGCGAGGTGGGCGCGTCGGAAGAGGTCGTCGCCTCCGCCAACGGACCGGACCTCCACAAGCATCTGGGTATCGGGCTCGAGCCTGAGCTGGTCGAAGCGATCGGCCACTACAAGGATTTTCTGCACGAATGGGGCTTCCTCGCCTCCAATTTCGATATCGACGCCTGGGTCGATCATCGTCCCTGGGCACTGCTCGAAACCCGTGCCGTCGCCTGATCGGAGAACATGATGACCGCTTCGATCGATTTCGCGTCGCTGATTGCCAAAGCTGAGGAACTGGGAAAACGCTTCGCGTTGACTGCCCGTCATTATGACGAGACAGGCGAATTTCCTTTCGCCAATTTCGATGCTCTCTACGAAACCGGCCTTCTTGGCCTCGTGACGGCGGTCGAACATGGCGGCCGCGGCGGCGGCCTGACCGAAGCGCTTGCGGTCGTTTCCGCCATCGCCCACGGCGAGCCTTCCACCGCGCTGGTGCTCTCCATGCACTACAACCAGCACTATTCGATCCGCGCGTCGGGCAAATGGCCGAAACATCTGGTCGAGCGGGTAACCAAAGCCAATCGTGAAGGCGTCGCATTGATCAATGCCGCGCAGGTGGAGCCCCGTGTCGGTTCGCCTTCGCACGGCACGCCGCCGGAAACCGTGGCCCGCAAGGTCGGCAACGAATGGCGGATCACCGGCCACAAGACCTATGCGACCGGGATTCCGCTTCTGCGCTGGGTCTCCGTGCTCGCCATTACCGACGAGCCGGAGCCGCGCCTCGGCTCATTCCTGGTGCCTACCAGCGCCGATGGCATCCGGGTGGAAAAGACCTGGAACGCCACCGGCATGCGCGCCACCAACAGCGACGACCTGATCCTCGACGATGTGGCGATCCCGCTGGAGGACGTGCTCGACATCGCGCCGGCCAGTGAGGGCATCAAACGTGACGAACGCCTGGGCGCCTGGTATTTCAGCCTCGTCCCGGCGATCTATGACGGGGCCGCCCGAGGCGCCCGCGACTGGCTGATCGAATTCACCACATCAAGGGCGCCGGCAAGCCTTGGCGCTCCCCTCTCGACAGTACCCCGAATTCAGGACGGCCTCGGCCAGATCGAGGTCTGGCTGACGGTGAACCGCCGCCTGCTCCGCTCGATCGCCGAGGATTTCGATGCAGGACGGCCGTTCGGTGCGGATGCGGCGGCGGTCAAACATACCGTCATGGAAAACGCCATCGCCGTCACCACGCTGGCACTGGAACTCGGCGGCAATCCCGGCATCAGCCGCGACAACCCACTGGAGCGGCATCACCGGGATGCGTTGTCCGGCAAGGCACATGCGCCCCAGAACAACCTTATCCGCACCATGCTCGCCAAGGCCGCGCTCGGCCGGCACGCCGCTGCACCCGCGGTCGTGCTCGAACCGGTGCCGGTGCGCCCTCACCCACAACCCCGCCTCGCCGTCGTCGGCCGCGGTTAGGAGCCATCATGTCTTTTCTCTCCTCCGTCTGGTACACGCGCTGCCCGGCGCCGACGCCCCTCTCCATCGCCCACCAGCTCGGCTGGATCGACCGGCAGTTCGAATCCTCCGGGGTCGTTGTCCGCTCGATCCGCGACAGCAAGTATCCCGTCGCTCGTCAGAGCCATTTCACACATGCGCTCGACTACTCTTTCCGGCAGGGAGGCAACATTCCGCCGATCTGGGCGCGTTCCGGCGGACGCGAGACCCGCGTCATCGGCATCACCAGCACCGACGAATTCCAGGCGATCATCGCGCTCCCCTCCTCCGGCATAAAGACCGGCGCCGACTTGAAGGGCCGTCGCCTCGGCGTGCCGCGTAATCCGGACGAGAAAATCGTCGATTTCCAGCGAGCCACGGCTCTGAAAGGGATTGTTTCGGCGCTTTCGCTCGATGGCCTGACGCACGATGACGTCAAACTCGTCTATCTCGACAGCACCGAGGCCAACCTGATCGAGCGGGGCAACACCGCCTTTCTCGGCCTGAAGCGCCGTTACCCTTATGGCGACGAACTTCTGGCCCTTGCCCGCGGCGACATCGACGCCTTTTTCGTCAAGGGTGCGGAAGGCATCGTGCTTGCCAACCAGATCGGCGCCGTCGTCGTCTCGGAATTCGGCTTCCATCCCGACGCGAAGATTCGCATTAACAATGGCACGCCGCGGCCCCTGACGGTCGATGCGCGCTTCCTCGACGAGCATTTCGACCTCGTTACCGAGCTTGTCGAAACCATCCGCGGCGTGGCGGCGTGGGCTGAGGCCAATCCGGGAGATGCGGTACGCTTGATCGCCAATGAGATCGGCGTTGGCGAAGATGCGGTCTGGGCGGCAAATGGCCCCAACGTGCACAAGCACTTGACGCTCTCGCTGGATGCAGACCAGATCACCGCTTTCGACCACTTCAAGAATTTCCTGCTCGAATGGGGCTTCATTCCCGCCGACTTCAATGTTTCGACCTGGATCGACAGCAGGCCATTGGAAGCTGCAAACCGGCGGGCCGCCGCATGAGCCGGGTCCTCGTCACAGGCGCGACCGGCAGGCTGGGCCGGCTTATCGTCGAACGGCTCGTCGCGCAGAACCGGCCAGTCAGGATCCTCACCCGCCGACCGGAAACGGCACGCAATCTGTTCGGCGCCATCGTCCAGATCGCCGCCGGCGAATTTGCCGACCGCTACTCGCTCGATGCCGCCCTCCGGGGCGTCGGGCGGCTTCTCCTCCTGTCACCGATCAGTGAGCGGCTGGCGGCGGACCAGATCGCCGTCGCCAACGCCGCTGAGGCGGCGGGCGTGCAGCGCATCGTCAAGATTTCCGGTTCGGATTGGACAATCGATCCGCCCGGCGTCTCGATTTCCGGTGACGCCCACGCGGCCGTCGAACAACACCTCCGCCGCCTGCCGATCGACTCGATATCCGTTCGTCCGAACGCCTGGATGCAGGTGTCGCTTGCCAACACCATCAAACACGTCCTGGCCGGCAATCCCCTCACCGCCGCGAACCTTGATGCCGGCGTCGGATATATCGATGCCCGCGACATAGCCGATGTCGCCGTCCATCTTCTTCTCGCCGACAGGATCGCCGACGTCGGCGCGCTCAACCTGAGCGGCCCTGATGTGAAGACGCCGCGGCAGATCGCCGGCCTCATCGCGACAGCGCTTGGGCGACGGGTCACGGCGATCGAGAAGCGGCCCGGCATCGGCCCTTCCGATACTGATTTTGAACATCGGGCCGTTGCACAATTCGCCACCCTCATCGCCGCCGGCCGCGCGGCCGTTACGACGGATCTCGTCGCCTCGATCCTGGGGCGACCACCGCGAAGCGTCGAGGCCTTCGTGTCAGATTATCTCGCCGCCGAAGCGGCCCTGGTTGGATAGAACCCATGAGTATTCCCTTCGTCGACATCGCCATCATCGGCGGCGGCCCTGGAGGCCTCGCCCTGGCTCAGGGCCTCAAGAAAAACGGCATCGATACCGCCGTCTTCGAGCGCGATCCGGTCCGCGCCGACTATGTGCAGGGCTTTCGCATGCGTATCCGCCAACGCGGCATCGACGCGCTTCAGGCCAACCTGCCGCCGCATCTGTACGACGCCTTTCTCGATACGCTCGGCCTTGCGCCAACGGAAAATCTTGTACTCGACGAGCAGTTTAATCGGCTGGACGACACGGGGCGTGGCAGCGGGGAGCCGGAAGATACGCATATCGAAAAATCCGTAAGCCGCATCACGCTGCGACAGATCCTGCTTTCCGGCCTCGACGATATCGTTCAAACCGGCAAACGTTTTGAACGATACGCTCTTCAGCCGGATGGCACGGTGATCGCTCATTTTGCCGACGGCTCGGCAGTGCGCGCCAATCTGCTGGTCGGTGCCGACGGGGCGGGATCGGCGGTGCGACGCCAGCTCCTGCCTGATCTCACCAGCATCGATACCGGCGTACGTCGTCTCGCAGGAAAGATCACGCTCAGGGATGCCGAACGCCATGGCATCTCTCCGTTGCTCACCGACTTCAACACCCATATCCGCCCGCGCGACGGCCGCACGCTGATGATCACCAGCCACCGGGTCAATCCGGCTGCTTACGCGCGCCATGGCCTGATTGGCACCGAGGACCCAAGCCATCGGGGTATCCCCGGGTTCCACTTCAACAACACCGCCAGCTATGCCTGGTGGAACACGGCCTACGACACCGGCGAGCTCGGACCGGACGAAGCCTTGGAAAAGCTGGACGGCGCTGCATTGCTCGAGGTGCTTCTCGCCCGTATCCCACATTGGGACGAACGCATCCTGAAGCTTATCCGGCATACCGATCCCTCTACCGTCGCCTTCCTCAAGGTGAAGAGTTCGACGCCCGGCGCCATTTGGCAGACGGGACCGGTCACCCTGCTTGGCGACGCCATCCACGCCATGACCTATTTTCGCGCCCTGGGCGGCAATACCGCGCTCTACGATACCGGCCTTCTCGTGCCGCAGATCGCCGCCGCCCGCCGCCACGGCAAACCCCAGGCGGCTGCCGTCAACGATTATGAAAATGCCATGCGCGAGCACGGCTACGAGGCCGTGCGCTCCTCTCTTTCGGCAATGTTACGCAATGTCGGTGCCGGCCGGCCGATTTCGGCCGTGGCCGCTCCCCAATAGCTTCAAGGAAATAATCTCATGTCCATCGTCGTTTTCGGCGCTTCAGGAAACATCGGCAGCAATATTCGAAAGGAAGCACTATCCCGCGGCCACCGCGTCACCGCCGTCACCCGCTCGACAGATCTCGAACCCGCTGAGCGCTTGACTGTCCTCAAGGCGGATATCGCCAATGCCGACGACGTCGCAAAGATTGCCGCCGGCCATGATGCGGTGATCAGTGCCTACAGTCCCGGCCTGCGCCGCCACTGCGCCGATGACGCCGCCGAACTCATCCGCAAGGCGCATGACGCGCTGTTTGCGGGGATCAAACAAGCAGGCGTCCGCCGCCTTATTATCGTCGGCGGCGTTGGCAGCCTTGAGGCGAGTCCGGGTGTCGATGTGGTCGACAGCGATTTCTACCCGGCCGAACACAAGGCCCATACGCTGCGCAACCGCGAGATCCTGAGGAGCCTCAAGCGCGGTGACCGCGATCTCGACTGGACCTATGTCTCGCCGCCGCTTTCGATCAAGGTTGGCGAGCGCACCGGCAAGTTCCGGCTCGGCGAAGACCGTCTGCTGCGCGATGAAGCCGGCGAAAGCCGCATCTCGGAGGCCGACTTCGCCATCGCCATCCTCGACGAACTCGACAGGGGCCAGTTCGTCCGCCGGCGCTTCACTGCCGCCTACTGACGGCTCACGTATTTAGGATTCCACACAGATGACAAGCACACAGCGCAAGCTCAACCTCAATGTCGGCATTAACACGACCGGTTATCTCGGCAATGCCTGGAAATACCGGACGGGCAACCGGCACGAGATCACCGATCCCGACTATTACCGGCGCCTGACCGAGCTTGCCCACAAGGGCCTGTTCGACGCGGTGTTCTTCTCCGACCATCCGGCGCTGATGACCGATCCGAATGGCCGCCCCTTCCACACGATCGATCCGCTTATTCTCTGTACCGCGCTTGCCGCCCAAGTACCGGATATCGGTTTCGTGGCGACCATGTCCTCGACCTACAATTCGCCCTATAACCTCGCACGCCGCACCCAGTCGACGGACATCATCTCGGGCGGCAGACTGATCATCAATATCGTCTCTTCCTTCAATCCGAACGTCGCCGCCAATTTTGGTTCGGAGCCGCTACCGCCGCGCAACCAACGTTACGCGAAGGCATCGGAATTCCTCGACGTCGCCAAAAAGCTCTGGGCGAGCTGGGACCCCTCTCGCGAAGGCGACGTGCCGGAAGACCGTTTCTGGGATGCGACCAGCGCCCATGCGATCGATCACCAGGGCACCTATTTTACCGTCAAGGGCCCGCTCAATGTTCCGCGCGGGCCGCAAGACCACCCGGTCATCGCACAGGCAGGCGCGTCTGAAGGCGGCATCGACCTCGCCGCCCGTCACGGCGAGATCATCTATTGCAACATCCTTTCTCGTCCTGCCGGCCGGGCCTTCGGCAAAAAAGTCAGGGACCGGGCAATTGCGTTCGGCCGCGACCCCTTGGGCATTCGCATCGTGCCCGGCCTCGTCGTCATTCTCGGCGGGACCCGCGAGGAAGCACTGCGCAAACACGAACTCTTCAGCGGCGCCGGCTCGGAAGACGGCCTGATCGCCCGCTTCGTCAAGGAGAACGGCATTGATCCTGACGGTTTCGATCCGGACGCGGTTCTGGATGCGGAGCGTTTCATTCCCGATCCAAATCGCCTGCAGGCGGTAGGCATGGGACTTGGGCTTGTCGATCTGCTCACCCACGAGAAGCTGACCGCCAGAGAGGTCGTGCGGCGTTCGGAAGGGCATCACCGCCTCCTGCTCGGCACGCCCGAGGAGGTGGCCGACGGGATCATCGATCTTTGGGCGGATGGAACCGTCGACGGCTATACGCTGCAGCCACCCCGCGCGCCGGACGATATCGAGGAATTTGTCGATAAGGTGGTACCGATCCTGCAGGAGCGCGGCGTCTACCGTACCCGGTACGAGGAAAAAACTGTCCGCGAGCGGTACGGACTGCCCTTTCCCCAAGCAGACGCGGACATCGGCAGAAGCGCCGCCATTTCACGGCTGCGCTGAGCTTCCCTATAATGTGCTGAACCGCCTGTCGCCCGCCTTTGGTTAGGCATTGGTCGAGATAGCGGTTCTAAAATGAGGATTCATCTCGCGCTCCAGCACGGTTCGCACGGCTGTTCTTTCGAGCATCTGGTTTTTGTGCCGGGTGAAATGCCCAAGCGTCTCCATCGGCAAGCCGTTGCTCGTGCCCCAGCCGTAAAAGACGAGCGCATAGGGGTCCACGACCGTATATTGTTCGCCCATGATCCAATGGTGATCGGCAATCAACCTGTCGATTTCTACCATGCTCTCCCAATATCTTGCCGCTGCCTTCGTCCGGATAGCGTCGTGAACCTCTTCCTCATCGGCGAAATGATAGGGCCGGAATTTGGCTTTCTGAAATATATGCGGCGTGTTCGAAAACCACGCCATCTGGGCAATACATTGCATCTGCTCGACAACATCTGTCGGAAACATGCGGAGTTCGGGATTGATGAGGCCGATATAGGCCAGTATCGCGGTGTTTTCCGTGATCACCTGGCCATCCGGCGTCACAAGGGATGGGACTTTCCCCCGGGGATTGATCGCCAGATAATCGGGAGTGAGGTGCTGTTGCTTCCCCAGCAATGTCTCGATCGGTCGAAACGGCCGGCCGGTCTCCTCGAGAGCGATATGGGGAGCAAGCGAACAGGCTCCCGGACTATAGAAGAGGATCGTTTCACCCTTCGGAGCCGAGAGCCCGCCCGATAGCAGCTCAATATTCTCCATATCCCGCTCCTCCCTATTGTTCTCCAAGCCGTCTGCCGGATGCCTAAGCTCTCAAAGCGGCGGTCATGATCCGTTCCCGCGTCATCGGCATGTCGTGGATGCGCATGCCCAACGCATGGGCGACGGCATTGCCAATGGCTGCAGCGGTCGGCCCACCGGCGCATTCTCCCACTCCAAGCGCCTCATGCTGGTCCGCTTCGATAAGTTCGACACGAATTTCCGGTATGTCCGAAAACCGAATGACGGGATAGCTATGCCAATCAACGGTCGAGATCCCTTGCGGGCCGAAGCCAACTTCTTCGATCAGGGCCCAGCTGATGGCCTGAACGATATTGCCTTCGATCTGGTTGACGACGCCATCGGGATTGATGACGAGCCCCGCATCCACGGCGCACCAGATATCGGTGACGCGCACCGCCTCCTCGACCTCGACGGCTGCAACGACCGCGGCATAGGCCGACGCGTTTTTATAGCGGGCGATGCCGATACCCAAGCCCTTCCCGGCGCCGCCAGCGTCACGTGACGACCAGCCGGCCATCGCCGCGGCCTTTTCAAGGGTTCTGCGGGCCCGCGGGTCGGAAAGGCTGGACAGGCGGTATCTCACCGGATCCTCGCCGGCCCGGGCGGCAAGTTCGTCGATCAGGGCTTCGATGGCAAAGACATTCAAAGTCGCCCCGAGCCCGCGCAACGACGAGGTGCGCACCGGCACGTCGTGTATCAGGTGGTAGCTGATCCGCTTGGCGGCCATGTCGTAGAGCGGAATTCCGTTACGCACCGCACCTCCTCCCCGCTCGAGCGGAATGTCGAAGGGCTTGCGTTCGGGCGGTGGCTCCTTCATCGCCTCGGCGGCCAGAAGATAGGCGCCCCCAACTCCGGGACGCTGGCCATGCGTGGCGCTCCATATCTCGGTCGTCCAATCGGCAGGTCGCCCGGCGGCGTCGACTGCCGCGTGGACGGTGACGGTCATTGCTGAGGAGAGCGGTTCGTAGCCGAACTCCTCTTCCCGCCGCCACATCAGCCGGATGGGTTTACCCGGTAGTGCCAATGCCACAAGAGCGGCATCCAACGCGGCATCATCGGCGCCGTTATGGCCATAACAACCGGCGCCTTGCACGTGGTGGCATGCGACCTTTTCGAGGGGCAGGCCGACCGTTTTTGCAATGTTTTCCCGCAACGGATGCATGCCCTGGCCGTGGGACCAGACGGTCAGCATGCCATCGCGGTAAACTGCGACGGCGCAGGACGGGGCTAGCGAGCCATGAGACAGAAATGGGCGGGAAAAGGTTGCCGATATACAATCGGATAAGGGGTCAGCAGGAGGATCGCCGATCACTCGGTCAATAGAAGGCCGTGCGGCCACCCATTCAGCCGTGGCCTGTTCGGGATGCAGCGTCCGAGCGTTGGTCCAGACGGAATATTCCGCCGCAGCGACGGCCGCCGCGCGAACGGCGGTCTCGTCGCTCCCCACGAACGCCAGGAAGTTGTCGATGCGGATGACGTTGATATCGGCGACGGCCTTGCGCCGCACGGCCGCCTCGTCGAGCAGGGTAAGCGTAGCACCGCGGCCAGGCTGGCGCAGGGTGCGGGCATGCAGCATGCCGGGCAGCGTCATGTCGTGGATGAAGCCTGATCCGGTCAGCTTTACAGGAAGATCGAGCCGCGCAACGGAAGTGCCGACGAGACGATAGGCATCCGCAGGCTTCGGTGCGATCATGCCTGTCGCCTCGGCAGAAAGATCGAGCTCGCCTGCGATCGTCCAATAGTCGATCCCGCTCGGCAGGCCGTTTCTGAAAAAGGCGCCTTCGATGACGGTGAGTTCATCCGGCGAGGCGTTCAGGCGCAGGGCAGCATGCTTCAGGGCAAGCGCACGGACTTCCGCTGCGACGAGGCGAATTGCAGCGCCTGAATGCTCGATCGACCAGCTGGAGGCGGTATAGCCTTCCCCCGGCCCCTCCACGCTGTTGCCGGACATCATGCTGATCTGGCCGATGCCCAGATCCAGCTCTTCCGCAGCGATTTGGGCGAGCGCCGTCAGAACCCCCTGGCCAAGCTCGACCTTGCCAGTGCCGATCCGTACCGTGCGGTCGCTGAGGAAGCGAAGCCAGCGGTCCAGACGCGGGTTGTCCTTCAGACTGTGGACAAGCCCGGTCATCAAGCAGCCTCATGGCGCAACACGGCTGCTGCCTTGAGCACAGCGCGCAGGATGCGGGGATGCGATCCACAGCGACAGAGGTTTGCATCGAGCGCTGCAGCGACTTCGGCGCGCGTGGGGTCCGGATTACGATCTAGGAAAGCCTTGGCCGACATGAGAATACCCGAGAGGCAATATCCGCACTGTCCTGCCTGCTCATCGAGAAAAGCTTGCTGAAGCGGATGCAGCGCTTCGGCCGAGCCCAAACCTTCCACGGTGGTGATGCTGCGATCCGAAAGCGTACCGACCTCACGACTGCAGGAATATTCTGCAGAACCATCGATCAGCACCATGCACGCGCCGCATTGTTCAAGCCCGCAGCCATATCGGCTGCCCTTCAGCCCCAGATGATTACGCAGCACGTCCAGCAGAGGCATAGTGGGAGGAACATCCAGATCGTGATCCCGACCATTGACGGTCAGAGTAAAGGGCTTGCTCATGCAATGTAGTCTCTTCTTTGCCTGCCTAACGAGATATCCGGTCGCTGAGGACCGCAGCTGGCGAGTCCGCCCAGCCTGCTCTGAAAAATGCCGGGCGTTGAACTTCAGCACCCGGCAATCTCTTTGCCGCCCTCCTTCAAATCGAAATCAGCTCGGCTGCACGAGGCCCGCCTTGACCAAGGGTTTGAGTGATTCAATCTCGCGCTCGATCGAACCGCGCATTTCGTCCGGCGTATTGACCACGGCCGTTAGACCGAGCGATGCCAGCTTGGCTTTGGCGGCGGGCGTGTCGCTCCACTCCTTGATGGCCTTATGGATGGCACTGACGATCTCGGGAGACATTCCCTTCGGGCCTACCGCGCCAAACCAAAGGGTCTGATTATAGTCCTTGAGCCCCTGTTCGGCGACCGTCTTTACATCCGGCAATTCGCCGATGCGCTGTGCTGACGTCACGGCAACGCCGTGGATTTTCCCATCCTTGATATGCGGCAGGTAATTGGACGGCGCGTCGAGAGCGAAATCGATATGCCCGCCGAGCAAATCGGCGAGCAGAGGTGGCGAGCCCTTGTAAGGGATGTGGTTTATCTCAATGCCGGTCTGCAGGCTGATGATGGCAGCACAGATATGACCTTTCGTTCCGGCGCCCGGGTTTCCGATATTTATCTTTCCGGGATTGGCTTTCGCGTAGGCAATCAGTTCCTGAAGCGATTTCGCCGGCGCCTTGGCGCTTGCGGTCAGCAGTGCCGGGCTTTCCGCAACCACCGTGATGGGCGTGAAGTCGACCTGAGGATCATAGGCGAGATTGGTCTGCACCACCTTGTTGGCGGCGATCGGTGCGCTGCCGCTGATGAGGATCGTGTAGCCATCCGGCGCCGAGCGGGCGAGCTTTCCGCCTGCGAGTGCACCGGCCGCGCCGGCCAGGTTTTCGATCACGAACTGCTGGCCGAATTTCGCCGTCAGCAGGTCTGCCACGAGACGGGCGATAATGTCGCTCGTGCCGCCCGGAGGGTAAGCCGAGATCACCACCACCGACTTGCTTGGCCAATTGGCAGCAATTGCTATTCTGCCTGAAGCCAGCGCGACAGCTGAGCCTCCCAGCACGATGAATTCTCGTCTGTTCATTCTGTTCCTCCTCCCACTCGTTAAATCGAGTTCCTTGGCTAAAGCCCTACCCTGTCTGCTCTTCAGGGCGAACTGCTGACTATCGCCGTTCCGCCCTTTGGAACGGCCGGCATGGCCTTCCTGCGCCGGCCGTCATTCATGGCCGGCAAGCCAGCTTTCTTCGCCGGCGTGGAAAGCGCTGAGCTCGTCGGGCCGATCGTCCCCCAAAAGGTCAGGACTGACCGTCACACCCCGCTTGTGCTGGATATAGGTGAGGAACTTGTAGGACGGCCGCATCGTCGCCAGAAGCGACCAATCGACAGGCAGCAAATCCGACGGATTGACCGGTTTCATGATGTCCCTCTCGAAAAGCACCTCGAAACTCATCAGCTTCCACGTCCCCGTTTCCCGGACCGCCCGAGAAAAGAAGCGGCAGAAGACGTGAACGTCGACTTCGATATCGTCCGGGCGTGCGCGGTTGAAAATCATCGCCGGACTTTCAACGGTTGCTCGATCACCGTTGACCTGCGCGAAAGCCGGAAACACCCAGTGCTTGCTGTTGCCGGTCGCGCCCATCCATTTGCGGGTCGCCTCCACATAGGCCTCTCCGCCGCGGGCGTCATACCAGCTTGTACGAATGTAAGCGTCCTTGTGGAAACATGCGCTCATGGTGTCGAAACGACGTTGGTCACGGGCAAATCGCTCGCGGCGCACGAGATCGAATAATTCTTCACGATCGAGAAGAGCTCGAAGGCGTTTGTCATCGTCCAGCTGCATCATAACCCCCTGAAGGTTGATCGATTGGTTCGGTCAGAGTCAGGCGCTTCCGGCAGAAGGCGCCGGACGCTTCATTTGTTGCCATCAGTCGGCCTCCTGCAGCCCCTCCTCACGCACCTTGCGGAAGCGCGGCGATACAATCGACAGGAGGAGCAGGAAGGCAACGATCAGCGTGCCGAGACTGAGCGGGCTCGTGAAAAAGACCGTCGCGTCGCCATGGGAGATCAGAAGCGCCCGTCGCAGATACTCTTCCGCCATCGGGCCGAGGATCATCGCGAGAATGAGAGGCGCAGGTTCTGCCCCAATTTTCTTGAAGAAGTATCCGAGCACGCCGAACAGGGCCATCATGTAGACATCGAAGACGCTGTTGTTGATGCTGTAGACGCCGATCGCGATGAAGACGCAGATCACCGGGAACAGGAAATGGTAAGGCACCGAGATCAGCCTTGCCCACATGCCGACAAGCGGAAGGTTGAGAAACAGCAGCATGAGGTTGCCGAGCCACATGGAAACGACAAGGCCCCAGAACAGGGCTGGCTGTTGCGTCAGGATTTCAGGCCCTGGCTGGACGCCCTGAACCACCAGCGCACCGATCATCAGCGCCATGGTCGCGGTTCCGGGAAGGCCGAGCGTCAGCATCGGGATGAAACAGGTTTGCGCCGCGGCATTGTTGGCAGCCTCGGGTGCCGCAACGCCTTCGATCGCTCCCTTGCCGAATTGCTCGGGATGCCGGGAAATCTTCTTCTCCAGCGCATAGGCTGAAAAGGAGGCGAGCAAGACCCCAGCGCCCGGCAGCACGCCGAGCAATACGCCGATGCCGGTGCCGCGCAGGATCGGCGCGGACATTCGGCGCCAATCGTCAGCAGTCGGGAACAGGCTGCTGACCGTCGCCACGCTGGCGACCCGGTTCCGCTCATTCTCCAGATTTGCAAGAACATCGCCCAGACCGAATATGCCGGTCGCGACGACCACGAAATCCAGCCCGTCCAGGAGGTTGGCGGAATCGAATGTGTAGCGCGCGGCCCCGGAATTGACGTCGGTTCCGATCATGCCGAGAAGAACGCCGAACAGCGCCATGCCAAAAGCCGTGAGCAGGGAACCACTTGTCAGCACCATCGACGTGATCAGGCCGAGCACGATCAGCGAGAAGTATTCCGCAGGTCCGAACGTCAGGGCGAAACTTGCAAGAAGCGGCGCCGATATCGCGATGAAAAGCGTGCCGACCGTACCGGCGAAGAAGCTACCGATCGCTGCCGCCGCCAATGCCCGTCCAGCCTTTCCCTGCTTGGCCATTTCATGGCCGTCCAGCGTCGTGACGACGGACGAAGCCTCGCCGGGAATGTTCATCAGGATGGCCGTGGTCGAGCCGCCATACTGGGAACCGTAGAAGATGCCCGCCAGCATGATCAGCGCCGTGTCGATCGGCAGTCCGAACGTGAAAGGCAGCAGCATCGAAATGGTGGCGATGGGGCCAAGGCCAGGCAGCACACCGACGGCCGTGCCGAGAAACACGCCGAAAAAACAGTAGAGGAAGTTCTCCGGCGTGGTCGCCGTCGAAAATCCAAGCAGAAGTCCGTTGAATATATCCATGTCAAACTCCTGCGATGTCTATAGGCCAAGGCCCTGCAGCCAGTTTCCGACAATCGGAACAGGCAGGCCGAGCAGTTCCACGAAAAGGACCGAACAGAACGCGGCAAAAGCAGCCGCCCCTGCGAAGGCTCTCCAGTCGAGCCGGAATTTTTCGCTCGTCGTGGCGCTGACGACCGTCAGCAAGAAGACGGCGATCGGCAGACCGAGCGGTTCGACGACCAGGCCAAAAATCAGGATCGCGAGGGAAACCACGACGATCGGCTTCCAGCCGATTTCCGGTATCGCTCCAAGGGTCAGCCGCGATCGGAACAGAACCAGAATGCCCGTGAGAACGAGCAGGCTCGATACGATGACAGGAAAATAACCCGGCCCCATCCGACTGGATGTCCCGAACGGATAGCTTGCCGCCATCACTGCCGACCCGACACCGATGGTGGTAAAAAACAGTCCCAGTAAAACGTCCTGGCTAAGCTTCATCCGAGCTCCTCACCTCAGAAGAAGTGGCACGCTATCGTAAGATACCCGATGCATGGTCCATCTCTTGAGAATGGACCATGATCATCAACGCACCACGAAACGTGCTCACATGGTTGATCAATACAAAGCTGGTGAAGGCTGGCAACGCGGCAATGACGATGTTTCACCAGACGAAGACGGCCGAAGCGGCGTGTCGCAGAATAGCGCGCGACGTTTCGGGCAATTTGCATGCTTGCGTTATAGATGGCGCCCCTCGTCGACAGGAACGACGATGCCGGTCGAACTGGTGAGATGAACGATACAGGCGATAACTGCTCGCGCAACATCATCCGGGGCAGTGATCCTCGCAAGAGGCAGCCTTTCCGCAACCTTCTGCAGCTGGTCTCGGGACCGATTGGGAACGAAATCCGTGTCCACGCCGGCAGGTGAAACGGAAAAGACGCGAATCTTGGGCGCCAGAACCTTGGCAAGCGCAATGGTGAGCGCATCCAGGCCGCCCTTGGCGGCCAGGTATGCGAGACTGCTTCCCACCCCCGTCCGCGCCGCAATGGAAGAGATGTTGACGATCGTCGCGCTGTCGGCCTGTTCCAACAAGGGTCGAAATGCGCGGATCATGGCAAATGGGCCTCTCAGATTTACCGTCAACGCTCGATCGAAGATATCATCCGTCAACGCGTCGAAATCGTTTGCCGCAACGGGTGTGGTGGCGCCTCCGCAATTCACCAGGGCATCGAGGCTACCGAATTTCTCGCCGACGGCGGCGGCGGCCTCGGTGACCGAGGCCGGATCGTCGATCGCGATGCGAATTGCAGCATGACCGCTGCCCTGGAGGCCGTTCACGACCTCCTCCGCCATCTCGCGTCGGCTGTTGTAGCCGACGATGACGGTGCTGCCCATGCTGGCGAGACGTGCCGCTGTCGCCCGACCGATCCCGCTGTTTCCACCGGTGACGAGCGCGACTTTCGGAATTTTCAGTTCCGGGATTTCGATGGCAGTCATTTCCCCTCCCGGCAAGACCTCTGCGGTTCCTGCCCATTATCGAAAGCTTGATGAAAATGCGTATCCATCCAGCCATCCCCCGCTGGTCGAACCCGATCAAGCAGGGACGTCGCTAATCTGCCCGGTCGACGCCCCCACGAAAAGCCCCTCGCCCCAAAGCGGCCGGTGTCGGGATCGCGATCCACAACGGTTTCGCCGGGGTTTCGCCGGCGGCAGCCAATTAGTCGCAATAGTCCTTCAGCGCCGCGGTGGCCGCCGATCGGATAAAGCCATGGTCGCTCGACACCAACATGGCGCTGGCGCCGAGCTCCTTGGCAAAGGTCAGATCTGCCTTACCATTCGGCAACAGCATCAGGGGAACGCCGGCCTCCCGAGCGGCCGCGGCCACCGTGGTGGCGATTTCGGCCACCTTGGCGCCGGCATCAGGATCGTCGCCGAATGATGCGGTAAGATCGCCTCGTCCCACGAACAATGCGTCAATGCCGTCGACCCTGGCAATATCGCCTGCATGTTCGACTGCTTCGGCATCCTCGATCATCGCAATGCATGTCACCCGTCGATCCTGCATCGCCATATGCTGCACACCGCCAACCACGCCCCAACCGCTGGCGCGCGTGAGCCCCGCAAACCCGCGGCTGCCGCCTCTATACCGGCAGGCTCTGGCAATCGCCTGAGCCTTCTCGACCGTCGTCACATGCGGGACCATGATGCCGGAGGCACCGCAATCCAGTGCGGAGAGGATATTCGCGTCGCTGAAGTCGCCGACGCGCACGATCGGCGCGATATTCGATGCCCTCGCCGCAAAGATCATCATATCCGTAATGGTGCGATCAAGCGGCGCATGCTCCTGATCGATGACCACGAAGTCGTAGCCAACCGCCCCCAGGATCTCGACCACCTGGGTGGTCGGAAGCTTGAGGAACGTGCCGATCATCCGATCTCGCGCCAGCAAACGATCGCGGAAGGAACTGAAGTGAGGACGTTGGTTGGTCATTGAGCCTGCCTTTCGATAGCTGCTGCCTATACGCTGCGGACGCAACTACGAAGCCAATAGCCGTACCGTTTCTCGCTGCGGAACGCCGGCTGCGGCCGCCTGTACGTTTCTAGGCGCGAAACGGCCGGCGATAAGAATTGTGATCGGCGGCTTCCGGTGCGAGCGAATACGCGAACCCTCATGGTCGATAGACGACCGCATCAGCAAGGAAGGCGACGCTTGGCCGATCCCACAATCATCACCTGTGCCGTTACCGGCAATATAACGAGCCCTTCGCAGACGCCCTACCTGCCGATCACGCCGGAACAAATCGCCAATGCCTGCCTGGAGGCGACCCGCGCCGGCGCGGCCATCGTCCATATCCATGTCAGGCATCCCGACGGCCGACCGAGCATGGAGCTTTCCCACTACCGGGAGGTCGTCGAGCGCCTTCGGGCGGCCGACGATGACGTCATCATCAACCTCACCACGGGTCCTGGCGGTCGCTTCATCCCGAGCGAAGACGACCCGAAGACTGCCGCGCCGGGGACGACCCTGCTGCGGCCGGAACTTCGCGTCGAACATATCGCCGCATTGCGACCGGAGATCTGCAGCCTCGACTTCAACACGATGTATTCCGGGACATCGGTGGTCATCAACACGCCGCGCAATCTGGCGATCATGGCCGATATCATTCAAAATGCCGGCGTCCTCCCCGAACTCGAAGTGTTCGATACAGGGGACATACAGCTTGCCAATCATTTCCTGCAGGAGGGGCGGCTCGATGGCCCGGCGCTTTTCCAGATCGTGCTCGGCGTTCGTTACGGCGCCATCGCCACACCGGAAACCCTTCTTTATATGAAATCGCTTCTCCCGACGGGATCGCATTGGGCCGCTTTCGGCGTGGGGCGCTTCGAGTTCCCGATGCTGGCGCAGGCGTGGCTGGCGGGTGGGCATGTCCGCGTCGGCCTGGAGGACAACATCTATCTCGAAAAAGGCGTGCTGGCCGAGAGCAACACGGTCCTTGTCCAAAAGGCCGTGCGAATCGTGAAGGAACTCGGAGGCACGATCGCCACGGTCGGTGAGACGCGCGAGATCCTGAAGCTGAAAAAACAGCTTCCAATGGCGATCTGAAACACATCCAAAGCAAGGGAGATAAAGATGTACGTCCAAAGCGACCCGCGGTCGAGCCTGCAGGGCAGTGCCGCGCAGAAGGATGCCGTGGCGCATACCAGCTACTTCGGCTCTCAGACCGGCCTTTTCTATCGGGAAGACCCACAGGTCAGCGATGCCAACGGCGACACCTGGATCAGTCGCGGGCAGAACTTCGTCGTCGTCTATAGCAACGGCAAGGAAGGCGGCACCTTTTCAAGAGAAACCCAGCCTGACGAATATGCGTTGATCATCCCGGACAGGGAGACCTCGGTCGAGATTACGACGGCAGAAGGAAGCACGATCGTTCCGGGTTATTCCGTGGCCTTTGTGCCGCCTGGGGCAAGCTCGATCCGACTGCTGACCTCCGGCACGATCGTCCGGTTATTCACTCCGAAGTCGGAGGACCTGGCAAAGGCGGCATCCAACGCCGATGCCTTTAACGGGCCGCACCCCAACGTGCCGCCGTTCGAAGCCTGGCCCGAACCGCCCGGCGGACTCAAGTTGAAGTGGTATACCCTGGACGTGCCCGAAGATCCGTCGCGGTTCGGGCGGATCTATCGCTGCACGACCTTCATGATCAACTATCTTACCCCGCGGATCGGTCCCCGCGAGCGCGACAAGGTCTCGCCCCATCATCACGATGATTTCGAACAATGCTCTCTGGCGCTCAGCGGCAGCTTTACCCATCATCTACGTTGGCCGTGGGCGACCAACATGAATATCTGGCGCGAAGACGAACATCTCTACTGCGAGTCGCCTTCGATCTGCGTCATCCCGCCACCCGCCATCCACACGACGACGGCGGAATCTGCCGGCGTCAATCAGCTGGTGGATATCTTTGCACCGCCGCGCGCGGATTTCTCGGCAAAGCCGGGCTGGGTTCTGAACGAAGACGATTATCCGCTGCCCGAAAGCTGAAGATTGGTCGGGCGGCGGCATCCACTGCCGCCCGACCAATCTCTGGAGCATCATGATCCTGCGCGGGGCACAGGAATGGTCTCGGCAAGCGCCGGATCGACCACCAGCACAACCTTGCCGATCTGCCGGTTTTCGTCGAGGATGGTATGGGCGGCCTGAACCTGCGAGAACGGGACGATCTCGTGGATACGGGTCACGATAAGCCCGCTCTCGAGCAACGGCCAGACCTGATCGACCAATTCCCTGGCGATTTTCCCCTTGTAGGAAGCGGGCCTTGGCCGCAGCGTCGAACCGGTGATCGTCAGCCTTCGACGCACAAGCGCACGAATGTCCACCTCCGCGGTCGGCCCCTGATGGCTTGCGATGAAAACCAGGCGGCCGTCGTTTTTCAGCAGGTTCAGCTGGCGTTGCGTGTCAGGTCCGGCCTGACCATCGAGGATCACATCGACCCCCTCGCCTCCTGTCAACGCACGGATTTCCTCGTCCCACCGGCCGCGGTAATCCAATGCCGCCCGCGCACCGAGAGCGCTGCAGACGGCTCGTTTCTCGTCGCTGCCGGCCGTGGCGAAAAGCGTGGCATTGCGCAGGTGTCGAGCAATCTGGATGCCAGCCATTCCCACTCCGCTCGTCCCGCCGTGGACCAGCAGCGTCTCCCCGTTCCCGAGCCGGGCAAGCCATATCAAGTTGTTCCAGGCGGTAAAAAAGGCCTCCGGCAGCGATGCCGCATCGACAAAGCTGAAACCACGCGGAATCGGCATGCACTGGACCGCCGGAGCGACGCAGTATTGCGCATAGCCTCCGCCGTTGACCAGTGCGCAGACCGCGTCTCCAATCTGGAGCGCATCAACGCCGTCGCCCACGTCTTCGACCATGCCGGCGACGTCAAGGCCGATGATCGGGGAGGCTTCCGGCGGGGCTGGATAAAGCCCTCGCCGCTGCTGCACGTCGGGCCGATTAACCCCGGCGGCGAAGACCCGTATCAGAACCTCCCCCGGCTTTGGCCGCGGACGCGGCTGTTCAGCGATCTGAAGAACTTCCGGCCCGCCGGTCTTCTCGATCAGGACAGCCTGCATGGTTTCGACCGCGGCACCCACGTTCAGCCGGTCAATCCAAGCAGGCGGGCGGGATTGTCTGCGACCATGGTCCGCACCTCCGCCTCGCTGAAACCGAGCGCCAGGCAAAGCTTGATGGCCTGACGCATGCCTTCCACCGGCGTCGGATTGTCCACCTGCCCGAGGTCGGACCCGATCGAGGAGTGTTCGACGCCGGCCGCAAGAATATGCTCCCTGAACTCCTCGGGCGTGTAGGTGTTGAAACGGGAATCCACATAAAGCCCGGCGGACTGCTCGATCAATGCGCCGAGCTTGGCCAGGTCGCGGACGTCTTCATACGTAAAATGCAGGCCGTACATGGGATGGTTGACGAGCAACCGCTTGACGCCGCGTGACCGCGCCTCGTCGAAGAGCTTCCAGATTTCCCATACATGCAGGTGGCCCGACGAGAGGATCACATCGAACTCGGCGATGAGGTCGAGAATCTGCTTCACCTCGTCGAGGATTTTTCCATAGGGGTCGACAACCGTAAGCGCCGGAGAGGGCCGGAGCTCGACATTGGTTGCCAACCGCGTCTTGCGATGCGCGCTGCGGATATGGTTGCCCGCCTGCGCCGTCGGCATCCAGATCAGCTTGGCACCCATCTTCAACTGGGCGTCGACGACGAACGGGTTCAGTCCTCCCGTCGAATTGTTGAGAACCAGGCCACTGAACATCGACAGCCCGCGGTCTCCGAACAAACGCTCCATCATCGGAATGACGGGCGCCACCGAATAGTGGTGATCCTTGAACAACAAAGCGCGCATCCCGGCCGCCGCCGCCTCGTCGGCTGCCTCCATGTGGTCGAGCTTCCGCGGCATGGTCGACGGGCCGGAATGGACGTGAAGGTCGATTGCACCCTTCAACAGACCATTGGCCACGCCGTCGTCTATGCCCGCGATAAGCTGCCGGACTTGTTCCCTATTGCGGTTTGCATCGTCTGCCGAAGCCATGATCTTCCCCTGTAATCAACTAGGCTCTGGTAAAGCGTGACCCCGGGAAACGACAACTTGTCTTGGCTGTCGTTCCGCGTTACGAAACGGTCGCCAAGATGCTACGGGAGGAGGATCCATGGGCATTCGAGCTGTCGAACGCGCGATGACCGTTCTGCAGGAACTCAACCTGCAGCCCATCAACACGATCGCGCAACTGCACGCCCGGACGAAACTCCCCAAGCCCACTCTCGTGCGTATCCTGCGCACTCTCGAAGATGCGGGATATGTCGAGAACGATCCCCGGCAGGGCGGCTACCATGTCAGCGCGCTGGTAACCTCCTTAAGTTCCGGTTTTCACAAGGATCCTCTGGTCGTGGAAGCCGGGCGCGCATGGGCGATCGCAATGACCCGGCAGCACAAGTGGCCGGTGGCGATTGCGTTGCCGGACTATGACAGGATGGTGGTACGTTTCAGCACCGTGCCGGACAGTTTCATTTCGCCGTTCCACAGCACGGTCAACAAGCGGTTGAACCTTCTCACCCGCGGCCTCGGCCTTGCCTATCTGGCTTTTCTGGACAAGGAAGAATTCGAACTGATCATCGGTGTCCTGAAGCGCTCGGACGATCCGGAGAACGCCCTTAGCCATCATCCCGACGAGCTGAAGAGGCTCGTGGGAAGGGTGCACGAAAATGGATATGCCGTCAGGTCATCGCTGGTGGAGCCGAAAAACTCCAACACGATTGCCGTACCCATCATCGGTCAAGGCGATCGGGTGCTGGCGAGCATCGGTTTGACCTACTTCAAATCGGCATTCAGGTCGGAGCAGGAAGCTTGCGAGCGGTATGCCCCCATCCTGAAATCCGCGGCAAAAGCAATCTCGGAGGACCTCGATCGCCTCTCGAACCAACTTGCAGTCTGATTGCTTCGATCTTTCGCCCCGCTCTTGCACGCAGCATCGCGATCAGCCGCCCCGAACCGATCCGCGCCAAACCAGTTCGGCGTGCATCTTCTGAGAGTTGCCAAGCTCCGCGGGCAGGCGGTCAAGCCAGGCTACGGCTTCGGTCGCTATTCGATCGATCGGCTGGGCGAACGTGGTGAGATTGTAGGAAGACCAGGACGACTGCTCGATGTCGTCGAAGCCGATGACGCAGACATCCGAGGGGATGACGAGGTTGAACTGGTGGCGGGCCGCATCCATCAGCCCGCAGGCAAGCAGATCGTTGACGCAGAAGATCGCATCCGGCCGCTTTTCGCGGGTGAGAAGCCGCTGCGCCAGCACCGCGCCGCTCTGGTAGGTCGTCGGGCCGAAACGCTCCACCGTAACCTCGAACCCATGTTCGCGGCCGGCGGCGCAGAACCCCTCCTCGCGCGCCATCAGGCTTGGCGTCATCGCCTCTGAATTGGCAAAGGCGAAACTGCGACAACCAGCCCGCAACAGCGCGATGAAGGCGCGTCGCGCCGCCTGCCGGTCATTGAGGTTGATCATCAGCGCGCCCTCGCGATCCTCGTCACGGTTGATGAGCACGAGGCGCTGGCCGCTCTTCAGGCAGAGGTCGGTGATCGATTTGTCGGGCATCCCGGAAAGAATGATTGAGGCATCGGCGCGATAACTGATCGCCTGCCGCAATGCCTGATCGACGCTTTCGTCCGAACGGTCGGTATTGATCAGCATGGCGATCTTCGACGTGACCTGAAGCTGCTGGGTCAGCGCGCGGACGAGCCTGGCGCGATAGGGCGTGTCCATTTCCGACACGATCAGGCAGACGATACCGCTTTCATTGCGCATCAGCCCGCGTGCGAGGTGGTTGACGTGATAACCAAGTTCTTCGGCGGCCTCCGTAACGCGGCGGCGCGTCTCTTCCGACACGCTGGCGCCGGGCGTAAAGGTGCGCGACACAGCGGACCGGGACACCCCTGCCCGATCGGCGACCTCCTTGGCGCTGACGAAAATCTTGCGGCTCATCGCCACTCCTCCCTTGCCCATCTCATGCCTATTTTTGCAAACGAGTGCAACAGATATATGATGGGCCCAGCCAATGCCGTTGGAATTCTTCAGCGATAGGTTATTGACAAGCGATGCAAGTACGTGGAACCATTGCACACGCTTGCAAAGCGGGTGATGTGGAGGCGTCACCAAATCTGGGAGGATTAATCATGCGCCTTGCTCTTATGGCTGCGACTGCGCTCGCGGCTGGTCTTATGACGAATGCCACGGCATCCCGTGCGGCCGAAGAACTCAATCTCATCTGCTCCGCAGATGTGGTCATCTGCGAAATGATGCAGCAGATGTTCCAGAAGGAAACCGGCATCCAGGTGAACATGGTCCGCCTGTCGTCCGGCGAAACCTATGCCAAGATACGCGCCGAAGCGCGCAACCCGAAAACCGATATTTGGTGGGCCGGCACCGGCGACCCGCATCTGCAGGCCGCCGCCGAGGGACTGACCCAGGAGTACAAATCGCCGCTGCTCGGAGAGCTCAACGACTGGGCGAAAAAGCAGGCGGAGGCCTCGGGCTTCCGCACGGTCGGCGTTTACGCCGGCGCGCTCGGCTGGGGCTACAATACCGACCGCTTCAAGCAGAAGAACTACAAAGAGCCGAAGTGCTGGGCCGACCTGCTGGATCCTTCCTTCAAGGGTGAGATCCAGATGGCAAATCCGAATTCGTCCGGCACCGCCTATACCGCGCTGGCGACGCTCGTACAGATCATGGGCGAGGACAAGGCCTATGACTACCTGAAGAAGCTTAACGCCAACATCTCGCAATACACCAAGTCCGGCTCGGCTCCGGTCAAGGCCGCGGGCCGCGGCGAAACCGCGATCGGTATCGTTTTCATGCACGATGCCGTGGCTGTGGCCGTGGAAGGCTTCCCCGTAAAGTCGGTCGCGCCATGCGAAGGCACCGGCTACGAAATCGGCTCCATGTCGATCGTCAAGGGCGCCCGCAACATGGAAAACGCCAAGAAATGGTACGACTGGGCACTGAAGGCCGATGTGCAGTCGCATATGAAGGAAGCCAAGTCGTTCCAGCTGCCGTCGAATTCCAAGGCAGAAGTCCCGAAGGAATCGCCGAAGTTCTCCGACATCAAGCTGATCGACTATGACTTCACCAAATACGGCGATCCGAACACCCGCAAGAAGCTCCTGGAGCGCTGGGACAAGGAAATCGGCGCGAACGCCAACTGACGTCAATCGTTCCGCTGCACCGGGGCTCGCCCCGGTGCGGCGGACCTGTTCTCCTGTTAAGCAAGGTCACGGCCGGCCATGGACAATCGCAACCGCAGACTGGACATCGTGCTGGCCCTCGGCATTGCGGCCACGATTGTCCTGCCGTGGTACCGGATCGAGAAGGGGTTCTTTTCCTTCTCGTGGCTGCCTGACTTTCCCCGCACGGATGCGGTCGCGCCGGGCATTCTGCAGATGACCATGTACGGCCGCTGGTGGCTGCTGGCCGTGCTTTTCGCCCTCGCCGTGGCGCTCGTCGCGCGTTTCGTTGCCGATCCCATGAGGCGCGGCGCAATTCTCGCCTGGGCCGGCGGATTCGGCGTGCTGTTCCTTGCCTTGCAGGGGCTTGCGATCGGCGCCACCGGATGGACCTGGACCATCAGCGAGACGTTGTTCGGCCAGATTGTGGGTGGCCAGTCCTCAATGGGCGCCGGTGCGGTTCTTGCTTCGATTTCCTTCGTGCTGATATTCTCCTTCGGCCTTGCGGAACGCGGCGCCATGCGTGGCGATGCATTCGTCGTTTCGACCATTTCGATGCTTGTCTTCCTCGTCGCCGTCTTCGTCTTCTACCCGATCGGCAGCATGTTCATCGGCGCCTTCCAGGATTTCGACGGTTCGGCGAACTTCGACGGCTTCAGCCGCAATATCGCGGACTCGTCGATCTGGAGTCTCGATTGCCTGATCGGCGGGGCACGCTGCGGGATTGCCTGGCGCACGCTGTTTCTGGCGATCCTGACCGCAGCCGGCTCGACCACCCTCGGGCTCGCTTTTGCGCTGGTCGCGACGCGCACCCGCTTTCCGTTCAAGAAGGGCTTGCGGCTCCTGACCGTATTGCCGATCATCACGCCGCCCTTCGTGATCGGCCTCGCACTCACTCTGCTCTTCGGGCGCGCCGGCGTGGTCACCCAGGAGCTTTCGTCGCTCCTCGGCGTCGAACCGAGCCGCTGGCTCTATGGGCTTACCGGCATCTGGATCGCCCAGGTCCTCTCCTTCACGCCGATCTCCTTCCTGGTGCTGATCGGCGTCGTCGAGGGTGTCAGCCCGTCGATGGAGGAAGCCTCGCAGACCCTGCGTGCCAACCGCTGGCGCACCTTCTGGCGGGTCTCTCTGCCGCTGATGAAGCCGGGCCTTGCCAATGCATTCTTGATCGGCTTCATCGAAAGCATGGCCGATTTCGGCAACCCGCTGGTGCTCGGCGGCAGCCACGGCGTGCTTTCGACCGAAATCTTTTTCGCTGTCGTCGGCTCGCAGAACGATCCGTCCCGCGCCGCCGTGCTTGCCATGATCCTGCTTTGCTTCACGCTGTCGGCTTTCCTTGCCCAACGTGTCTGGCTTTCCGGCAAGAATTTCGCGACCGTCACCGGCAAGGGCGATAGCGGCTCGCACATTGCGCTACCCCGCGGCCTTTCCATCGGCGTCCATGCGGTCGTCATTCCGTGGATGATCTTCACGCTGGTCGTCTACGGCATGATCATCTTCGGCGGCTTCGTGAAGACCTGGGGCTTAGACAACACGCTGACGCTCGCCCACTACACCAAGGCCTTCTCCGTCACCATGCGCGACGGATCGATCGCCTGGACGGGCGTGGCCTGGAATTCGTTCTGGACGACGATGGAAATCGCTCTCATCTCGGCTCCGCTCACCGCCGCCGTCGGACTTGCGACTGCCTACGTCATCGTCCGGCAGAAATTCGCCGGCCGTGAATTGTTCGAATTCGCGCTGATGATGAGTTTTGCCATTCCCGGCACGGTTATCGGCATCAGCTACATCATGGCGTTCAACCTGCCGCCGCTCGAAATGACCGGCACGGCGCTGGTTCTCGTGGCCTGCTTCGTGTTCCGCAACATGCCGGTCGGCGTGCGCGGCGGCATCGCTGCCATGAGCCAGTTGGACAAGAGCCTGGACGAGGCCTCGATGACGTTGGGCGCCAACAGCTTTCGTACCATTCGCAAGGTCATCCTGCCGCTCTTGCGGCCGGCGATCACCGCGGCACTGGTTTATTCTTTCGTGCGCGCCATCACCTCGATCAGCGCCGTCGTCTTCCTCGTCAGCGCCCAATACAACATGGCGACGTCCTATATCGTCGGCCTGGTCGAGAACGGCGAATATGGCGTGGCGATCGCCTATTCCTCAATGCTGATCGTGGTGATGATCGGCGTCATTACCGGCTTCCAGCTGGTCGTCGGCGAACGGCGGCTGAGGCGCGAAAACCGCGTCGCCGGCATTGCCAGCCAAACAATCCCCGCCTTTTCCGAGGAGAAAGCCGCATGATGCCCAGCCCTGGTTCGGTCGTCTTTCAGAATGTCCGCAAGACCTTCGGCGCTTTTACCGCCATCCACGACCTGTCGCTGACCGTCGAGCCCGGCACGCTGGTGACGCTGCTCGGACCTTCCGGTTGCGGCAAGACGACGACGCTTCGCATGCTGGCGGGCCTCGAACATCCGACCTCCGGCCGCATCCTGATCGGCGGCAAGGACGTGACCATGTTGCCGGCCAACGAGCGCGACGTCTCCATGGTCTTCCAGTCCTATGCCCTCTTTCCGCATATGACCTCGCTCGACAACGTCGCCTACGGGCTGGAATCCTCCGGGTTGAACAAGAAGGAAGCACGCCAGAAGGCCGAGCACGGGCTCGAGCTCGTCGGCCTTGCCGGCATGGGTCGCCGCCTCCCGGCCGAGCTCTCCGGAGGCCAGCAACAGCGCGTCGCCGTTGCCCGCGCGCTGGTGCTCGAACCGCAGGTGTTATTGCTCGACGAGCCGCTGTCCAATCTCGACGCTCGCCTTCGCCGGCGCGTCCGCACGGAAATCCGCGAGCTGCAGCAGCGGCTGCAGTTCACCGCCGTTTACGTGACCCACGATCAGGACGAGGCGCTGGCCGTCTCCGACAAGATCATCGTCATGAAAGACGGAGAAATTGCCCAGGCCGGCAGCCCGCGCGAACTTTACGAAGCGCCGGCTTCAACCTTCATCGCCGACTTCATTGGCGAGGCGAATGTCGTGCCCTGCGAGATCATAGACATTTCGGGCGCGCACGCGACGGTCAGCATCGAGGGCTTGCGGCATGTCGTGCCGGCGCGCGGCGCAAAGACAGGTCGCGGCAAGCTCGCCGTGCGACCGAGCGCGATCACCGTGGAGCCGGCCGAGAGCGCTGCCTTTTCCGGGCGGATCAGCCATGCGGCCTATCTCGGTGATCATATCGAATACGAGGCGGAAACGAGCGGCGGGACGTTGTTCATCGTCGACCCGTCGGTCGACCGTCCTCTTGCCCCCGGCACTCAGGTCGCCATCGGCTTGAAGAGCCGGGGGATCGCCATCATCGCGGAATGACGACAGGGATATTGTCATGAATATACATGAACGGGAAATCAGGGACCGACATGCGTTGGCCGAAGAGATCGCATTGGCGGCCGGCAAGGTCGCCTTCGACTATTTCAGCAAGCGCGAGACCCTGGTCATCGAAACCAAGGGCGACCCCCAGGATGTCGTCTCGATCGCCGACCGGGAAGTCGAAAACCTCATTCGCGATCGCGTTTCCCAAGGCTTCGCCGAAGACGGATTTCTGGGGGAGGAATATGGTCTGGTCGGGGGAAGCTCCGGTTATACCTGGGTGGTCGATCCGATCGACGGCACAAGCCCCTTCGTCAGCGGCATGCCGAACTGGTGCGTCTCGATCGCCGTGGTGCACGACAAGGTGCCGGTGGTGGGCGTGATCTACGTACCCTGTCACAACGAACTCTATTCTGCCTCTACCGGACAGGGCGCCACGCTCAATGGCAAGCCGCTGTCGCTCGATCCGAAAAAGACCATCCGCAACGCGCTGACAGGGATCGGCGCCAACCATCACGTCACCCCCGCTTCGGTTGCCAAGATCGTCTCCGATCTGCTTGGAGCCGGCGGCAACTTTGTGCGGCTCGGCTCCGGCGCGCTGATGCTCGCCTATGTCGCCGCCGGTCGTCTCGTCGGTTATTACGAACCGTACATGCACGCCTGGGACTGCCTCGGCGGCTACTGCATCGTCAAGGAAGCGGGCGGCTGGTACCTGCCGTTTCCGGCCGAAGGCGAACGGCTGACCAAGGGCGCTCCGGTTCTTGCAGCCGGTCCCGGCGCAATCGAAGACCTGCAACGGATCGCCGGCATCGGCGCGCGAGACATTGCCGCCGCGTAGCCGCACATTCATGACTGACGCCGATAACGAGGTCGTCGAACCAAATTCCGATTCGAGTGCCTTCGGCCGCCCGGCCGGTCGGTGCGAAAGCAACGGCAAGCCGGCGTTCCAATGACCACCAGTTTTGCAAGATCGGCATCCCTTCATCCACAATCGTGTTGTCGGTCTTCGTGGTGCCGACGGGCGGCGGCTACCTATAGGCGAATAAGCGGGAAAACATCTATTCCGCGAATCGACGAATTGTCCTAACCAAGGCGGGCTTTTTGAAGAGGTACTATAACAAGCAGATTGCTTCACCGATGCGACACTAGAGATCAGTCCGATCAACCGTCGAACGACATAGTTGAAAGCCGCCATTATGCCCGCTCTCATTTTGCCGAACCGCCCGCTCTCAATCGCCCGCGACGTTATCTCGACACCTGGAGCTTACTTCTGGTTGGCCCCCATCATTCTCGCACTGGCTGTTTTCCTGGTCCTCTGGCAAGCGCCGGGGGTCCTGCGCGATTTCCAGATCAGCCGGAACCCCTTGGTGATGGACGATGGGGATGTGCAAAACGGGCGATGCACGACCCGCAGGGCCATCTTCACCGATTGCGAGGCGCGGCTCGTCTACAGCTACAACGGACGAAACTACAGCTCTGATGTGGAGATCATGTTCGTAGACTTTCATACGGGAGACTACGAGACGGATCTTGTGATCTCCATCGATCACCCGGAACTGGCGACCATGAGCCTTGGCCTGGACAAGCTCTGGAATCGGATCATCACCCTTGGCCTGTTCACCGCGCTGGTCGGCGGCATGAGCCTGGGAATGCTGTTTCTGGCTCTGCGGATCTGGCATGTCAAACGTCAGCTGCGGCGGCCAGCGCTCCTAAAGCCTGTGCCGGTCGAAATCACCGCTTTCGACCGGAAGCGAAACCTTCTCAATATCACCTACAACGACAAGCTCGCCGGCGATAAGACGGGGCGCTCGGTCTACACGCGGATGAGGGACGGCGAAGAGCCGCTGATTGTCGGCGAAGCGAATGGAAAGGCCGTCGGGCTGGCCGTCAGGCACGGTAATACCGCCTTGCCGGTACTTCTGGATGATCGTCTGCAGCGTATCGGGCTGACTGGAGACGAGCGTGACGCTGCGCTTGCCCCATTCGTGCAGTTTAACGACGGCCAGAGCAGACCGGTGTTGCTCGACGAGGCAAAAAACACCATTTCTGTCGGGAAGCGGCTGCAAATGTTTTTCGGCACCCTGCTGGTGATCGTGGTCGGCGTGTTCGGTTTCTGGCTTTGGTATGTGACCAGTTCGAGCACGCAGTTTCAAAGCCCGGGGATGGACATCAACAACCTGATGCCGGCGCCGTTGAACGAATGGGGATGCGGCCAGCTGAAAAAACGGTTCGGCCATGATCGAGCGCCGTTTGGCTGCGTCGCAAGTGATTATACAAGCTGGAAATAGCAGCCTGGCCGGCGAACGTCTGCTCAGGCAGCATCTTTTGCACACTTAAACCTGGCAATGGCTGCCAGTTATTCAAGTCTGCCGCCCAAGTGGGCATTCGTCTCAGTCCCGTCCGGCTCCATACGGAGCCGGTTAGATTGCCGGCATGGAAGTCCAAGCTCTGTTGCAAGACGGGCTGAGCCCGAAGAGCCGCCGAGCTCGGCAGCTTCGATCAACGTTCGTGGCGCATAGGTGGCCATCGAAGTCGCTATTTCATCGCTTCGAGCAGGGCAGCGATATAACCGTAGCAAAAAGCAAAGGCCACGCCCGTGGGATCGCGGCCGCTTATCGTGGGAACGTGATCCGGCATGATCATGTAGCGATAGCCGACCTCTTTATAAACCTTGAGGGAGCGCACCATGTCCATGTCGCCCTCGTCCGGGAAGGTTTCCATGAAGGAAAGTTTTCCGCCCGCGATGTTACGGAAGTGGACATTGAAGATCTTGCCGCGTGTCCCGAACCAACGAATAATATCGTCGATTTCCTGCCCGGGATTGTCCAGCATTTCGCCGATCGAGCCTTGGCAAAAATTGAGACCGTGATAGGGGCTCTCGCGCATCAGCACGAACTTTTTCAAACCCTCGACGGTGCCGAGCACGCGAGTAACGCCCTTGTAACCGGGCGGGGTGTAAGGATCATGCGGATGGCAGGCAAGCCGCACCTTGTTGCTCTCCGCGACAGGCACCACCCGTTCCAGGAAATAGTCGATCCGCTCCCAGTTTTCGTCTTCGGACAGCACACCCGCCAGGCCTGGTTCGGCCTGCTGGTCAGCTTTGTCCCATCGAAATGCTTCGTTGAGTGACCCGCCTCGCCCCGGTTCCATCTGGGTACGTGGGATGCCGATCAGGTTGAGATTGTATTTCACAGACGGGATTCCGGCCTTCGCCGTTTCCTCGATCAACCTGCACACGGCGTCGATCTGCCGGTCGCGATCGGGGCCTTTGAGGAGGATATCCGGATAGGACGCCTTCTCGATGGGCTGCGAGGGAAGCGGAAGCTGGATCATGTCGAGGATCAGCCCGAAGCTCTCGATCTTGTCGCGATGACGCTCGAGATCTTCCAGCTTCCAGCTCGAAGGCGCGCCGGGCGGGTCTGCGCAGATGTGTTTCAACCCCAATTGAGCGAAAACACGGTAGTCGTCATCATCTCTCGCGCCAACTTGTGTGCCAACATACATTTTAACGTCCTCCCGAGCCTCTCACATATCATACGACCTATTATGATTTTTATCGACTGTCGAGCATCTTCGTGCGGTCCGGCGTTCAGACGGGCGGACGGACATATTACGGGGCCACTTCTCGCCACCGGCAGATAGTCTTTCAGGCTTTTCGCGAGAGATCGCGTGATCACGCGCATTATCAAACGGTTATCCTTGGATAGCTTGCCCTGAAGATCTTCGGGGAGGCTCGCCGAAGGTCCGGAAGTCAGCCTGATGGGCTATTTCGGCAATGCTTGCCATCCCCCATAAAGTCCGCTAAGTCATCATACAACGCTTAAAACAAGCGGCGATGCCCTTGGTCAGCTCTGGGAGGAGTTACAATGAAATATCTTTGCACTCGATTGCTCGTCGGCGCCGCTTTCGCTGTCATGTCGTTCGGCACGCCAGCAGCTTTTGCCGAGACGCCGGCCAATCAGCTTGTTATTGCGACTTCGCTTGCCCAGGTTCTCTCGCTGGATCCGCATCAGGCGACGGAAGCCAAAGCCAACGAGATCATGGCAAACCTCTACGATCGCCTGGTTTCCACCGACGGTTCTGGAAAGATTTCCCCGCAGCTTGCCGAAAAGTGGGAGATCGACGACAAGGGCATCACGTTCCATCTGCGCAAGGCGGAATTCGCCTCGGGCAACCCGGTCACCTCCGCGGACGTTGTCTACTCGATCACCCGCCTCCTGAAACTCGACCAGGCCGCCGCCGCCAATCTCAAGCGCGTCGGCTACAACGGTGGCAATGTCGAAAAGCTGGTAACTGCGCCGGACGAGAAGACCGTGCGCATTGACCTTTCCGGCGAGGTCACCTCCGAGCTCCTGCTCTATCGCCTGGCAATGGTCATCGCGAGCGTTGTCGACAGCAAGGAACTGAAGAGCCACGTCGTCAACGACGACTGGGGCAATGCGTGGTTGCGCACCAATTCGGCAGGCTCGGGCCCTTTCACGCTGAACAAGTGGACGCCGAACGAGATCGTCATCCTAGACGCGAACAAGAATTACGTCGCCGGACAGCCCAAGATGCGCCGCGTCATCGTGCGCCATGTGCCTGAGAGCCAGGTCGAGCGGCTGATGCTCGAGCGTGGCGATATCGACATCGCAAGTGCGCTGACCGCGACCGACCTTGCAACCTTCACCGGCAAGCAGGGTTACGAAATCCAGCGCGTCCCGACCGGGGGCTTTTACGTCCTGTCGATGAACGCCAGCAAGGAGCCGCTTTCCAACCCCAAGGTCCGCGAAGCGATTGCCTACGGCATCGACTACAAGGGCATGGAAAAGGCCATCATGGGGCCGTACGGCCGGGCACGCACGGTTCCCGTTCCGGAAAACTTCGAATTTGCCATTCCGAGCCCGGATTGGAAGCTGGACGTGGCAAAGGCAAAGGCGCTGTTGGCCGAAGCCGGATACAAGGACGGCTTCACGGTGAACCTGAAGACGATTGCCCAGACGCCTCGCATCGATCTTGCGACCGCGATCCAGGCGTCGCTCGGCCAGATCGGCGTCAAGGTCAATATCATGCAGGGTAATGGTGCGGATATCATCGCCGCGCACCGAGCGCGAGATTTCGATCTGCTGATCCCGCAGACGGGTGCCTATATGCCGAACGTCCTGGGCGCGATGGAGCAATTCTCCAGCAATCCGGATAATTCGCTGAAGGCCAACAATGCCGGCAACTTCGTATGGCGCTCCGGCTGGGACATTCCCGAACTGACGGCCATCACCGCCAAGGCTGCGCTGGAACCGGATGCGAAGAAGCGCGGCGCCCTTTACGTTCAGATGCAGGAAATGTTCGTTGCCCAGAAGCCTGCTGTTCTGCCGCTCTTCGAACGATATGAGCCGATCGTTCTGACGAGCCGTGTGCAGGGTTATATCGGGCATCCGAGCCAGACGACACGTCTCGAAGGCGTCACGAAGACCGATAAGTAACTTAGCGTCAGATCAGGCAGCCGATCATGAAGGAACTTTCGTTAGCCGAGCTGGGACGACGACTTATCCATCTGATCGTCAGCCTGTTCATCCTGTTGTGCGTCACCTTCGTGATCGGTCGCGTCATGCCGACCGATCCGGTCGGGGCCATTGTCGGCGAACTCGCCGATCCGAAAGCCTACGAGGCCATGCGCGTCAGGCTTGGCCTCGATTTGCCGCTCTACCAGCAATTCTTCGTCTATGTCTGGGGACTGCTGCACGGCGATATGGGCACAGCCATCCTCACCGGTAACGCGGTCACCAAGGACCTGTCCCAGGCATTCCCGGCAACGCTGGAACTTGCAACGCTCGCGGTGTTGATTTCCACTCTGATCGGCGTTCCCCTCGGCCTGGCCGCCGGTCTTTTCAGGGATAGCGCGATCGACAAGTTTGCCCGTGTCTTTGCGCTGGTCGGGCATTCGATCCCGGTCTTCTGGTTCGGTATCGTGGGGTTGGTCATCTTCTATGCCGGCCTCAACCTGGTCGGCGGCCCCGGTCGCGTCGATGTCTTCTATGAAGGCCTGATCGAACCGACCACGGGACTGATGCTCGTCGATAGCCTGCTCGAAGGCGAGACGGACATATTCTGGAACGCCCTGTCGCATATCATCCTGCCGGCCTGCATCCTTGCCTATATGGCCATGGCTTATATCACGCGCATGACCCGGGCATTCACGCTGGAGCAGCTCAATCAGGATTATGTCATCGCCGCGCGCGCCAAGGGCGTCGGTCCGGTCCGCACCGTCATCAGCCACGTCCTGCCCAATATCGCGGTTCAATTGATCACGGTCCTCGCGATTTCTTACGGCAACCTGCTGGAAGGCGCCGTGGTCACCGAGATCGTGTTTTCATGGCCCGGCATCGGTCAGTACATGACCAATGCGCTCATGATCGGCGACATGAACGCAATTCTCGCGGCGACGATCATTGTTGGTTTCATCTTCATGCTCCTGAATTTCATTGCAGACATCGCCTACGCGCTTCTTGATCCGCGCACCCGGGAGGCCGCACGATGAGCAATATCGTTCAGGACGACGCCATCATTCAGCCGCCGGCAATCAGCACCCGGATATGGAACTCGACCTCCCGCATTCTGCGCAAACTCGCCGACGAACCACTTGGCATGGTGGGCTTCATCATCCTCGCCATTCTGGTCGTGGTCGCAATCTTTGCGCCGTGGATCGCACCTTACGATCCCGCGGCCCAGACATTGGGCGACGCGCTTCAGCCTCCGAGCCTCGCGCATCTCGCCGGCACGGACGAATTCGGACGTGATATCTTCAGCCGTCTCGTCTACGGCACGCGCATCACCATCCAGACCGTCTTGTCCGTCTCGGTGATTGTCGGCCCGATCGGCCTCGTCATCGGCGTCGTCGCGGGCTTTTTCGGCGGACGCACCGATGCCATTCTGATGCGGGCCACGGATATAGTCCTGTCGTTTCCGTCACTGATCCTGGCGCTTGCCTTCGCCGCGGCTCTCGGGGCAGGCTTGGGAACCGCGATCGTTGCCATTTCGCTGACGGCCTGGCCGCCGATCGCCCGACTTGCACGCGCGGAAGCACTCGTCGTGCGCAATGCGGATTACGTGGCGGCCGCAAGGCTTTATGGCGCTTCGCCATTGCGCATCCTGTTTCTCTACATCGCCCCGATGTGTATCCCCTCGGTGATCGTGCGGCTGACGCTCAACATGGCAGGCATCATCCTGACGGCCGCGTCCCTTGGCTTCCTCGGTCTCGGCGCGCAGCCGCCGCTGCCGGAATGGGGTGCGATGATTTCCAGCGGGCGAAAATTCATGCTCGATTATTGGTGGGTCGCGGTGATGCCCGGCGTCGCCATTCTGTTGACCAGCCTTGCCTTCAACATCGCCGGAGACACGCTTCGCGATCTATTGGACCCGCGCCATGCCAGATCTTGAGGAAATGCCCGTCCTGTCCGTTCGCGGCCTGAACGTCCGCTTCGGCCGAAACTCCATTCCGGCGGTCTCCAATGTCAGCTTTGATGTGGGGCGGGAGCGCATCGGCATCGTTGGTGAATCCGGTTCGGGCAAATCGACCACCGGCCGCGCCATCATGCGGCTCTTGCCGCAGCGCGCCGGCGTGACCGCCGAGCGAATGGATTTCCTCGGCAGCCCGTTGCTGGAAAAGACCGAACGGCAGATGGGCGCTCTTCGCGGCAAGGATATCGCCCTGATCATGCAGGATCCGCGTTATTCGTTGAACCCTGTCCTAACCATCGGAAAACAGGTCGCCGAGGCTGCAAAGCTGCATCTTGGCGTCGGTGGCAAGGCTGCCGTTGCGCACGCCCGCGACATGCTGGCGAGGGTGCGCATCAACGATCCCGATCGTGTCCTGTCTCTTTACCCGCACCAGATATCCGGCGGCATGGGCCAGCGCGTGATGATCGCGATGATGCTTCTGGCGCGCCCCAAGCTCGTGATCGCCGATGAACCGACGTCTGCGCTCGACGTCAGCGTACGCAAGGACGTTCTGACGCTGCTCGATGAACTGGTGCGGGAGAACAATTCCGGCCTGATCCTCATCAGCCACGACATCCGTATGGTCGCTGCTTTTTGCGAGCGCATTCTGGTCATGTATTCTGGCCGCGTCGTCGAAACGCTGAGCAAGCTCGAAGATGCAGCGCATCCCTACACCCGGGGCCTGATCGCTGCGATGCCTGATCCCAAACATCCCGTCAGACGCCTGAAAGTCCTCGATCGCAAATCGATCGAAGTGGAGACCAATCCATGATCAAGGTCGAAAACCTCGATGTCGTCTATGGCTCCAAGGATAAAAGCAATCATGTCGTTCGCGGTGTCAGTTTCGCCGTGAGCCGCGGCGAAGCGCTCGGCATCGTCGGTGAATCCGGTTGCGGCAAATCGACGGTGCTGCGCTCGCTTGCCGGCCTCGAGGGCGCATGGACTGGATCGATATCGTTTGACGGCAAACCGGTCGGCAAGGTGCGGACACGCGACGAGCTGAAGCTTGCCCAGATGGTGTTTCAGGACCCCTACGGCTCGCTGCATCCACGCCACCGCATCGGCACCGCACTCGCCGAACCCATCAGGTCGATGGGCGCTGGCGACGGTTGGACAAGGGTCGCGGAGGCACTGCAACAGGTCGGCCTGCCGGCGCATTTCGCCGGCCGTTTCCCGCATGAACTCTCCGGCGGCCAGCGTCAGCGCGTAGCGATTGCACGGGCGCTGATCCTGTCACCGCCGATCCTGCTTCTCGACGAACCGACTTCGGCGCTCGATGTCTCGATCCAGGCGGAAGTGCTCAATCTGCTGGCGGACCAGCGGGAGGAGCGCAATCTGACGTTCATTCTCGTCAGTCACGATCTCTCCGTCATCTCCCATATGTGCGATCGGGTCCTCGTCATGCAGAATGGCGTGTTCGTCGACGAACTCACCAAGGCGGATCTGCAGGCGGGCGTGACCCACGCGAGCTATTCCCACGAATTGTTCGACGCAAGTTTTTTGTAGCACCGTGCACTCCGAGCCGACGACGTCTCCGCCGTAGCGAAAGACGCTGTCTATCCGGATCAGGGTGCGAGCTGTGTTTCAGGAGAGGTGTCCACCTGTCCGCGATATTGTCGCGGCGAGCACCCGACCACTCGCTTGAACGCCTTGCTGAAGGCGCTCTCGGACTGGTAGCCGAGCGCCGGCGCGACAACGGAGATGGGATCATTTCCCTTTTCGAGCCGGTCGCAGGCAAGAAGCATGCGCCATCGCGACAGATAGTCGATCGGTGTCTCTCCAACAGTTGCCCTGAAGCGTTCCGCAAATACCGAGCGTGACATGCCAGCTGTCTCGCCAAGCTCCGTCAGCGTCCAATGTCTTGCAGGATCGGCGTGAATGGCCCGAATTGCGCTGCTCAAACGCTTGTCCGACAAGGCAAAGAACCATCCCGTGCCCTGATGACCGTTTGCGAGATGCATGCGAAGCGCCTGGAGCAGCATCATATGCGCAAGATGTTGAGCCATGAGGTAGCCGCCAGGCTGGTTTAAACGAACTTCCTGCATCATGCGTTCGATCGACCAGCGCAAGGCGTCCCGCTCCGCTTCCTGGCTGAGGTGCACGATGGGCGGCAACATTTCCAGCAGCAGTTCGGCATGATGACCACCGACCGCAAAGCGGGATCCCGTCAGGGAAAAACCACCCCCTCCGTTGATGGTCACCATTCCGCCGGCACGGGCTGGCGGAAAGATCGTGGAGGCATCGATAGAGGGCAGATTGAGGTCGCTTGCAAGCCGGAACGGCAATCCGCGCGGAAGCACAAAGCAGTCACCCTGCTCGAGGCGTACCGGATCGCGGACGCCATCCACGGCCAACCAGCACCCGCCCGACTGGATCACATAACATTTGATCTGGCGTTGCTGGTCGCCGAACCGGACCGACCAATCCCCGCCGGCATCGAAGCCGGACGAAATGGTGCTGCTGGGTTTTAGCAGGGTGAGAAGCTCGGACAGGGGATCCATACGTTTTCCGGACGATCGCGACGATAATCAAGACCATGGAGCATGGATCGTCTGCGAGCAACGCCTTATTTGTGTCGGCGAGCTACGGCGTTGGTCCCGGACCAGGAACGATGTCGACCCCACGAGGACATAAGGAGCCTGCCATGATTGTAGTCACGACCCCTACGGGCGATATCGGCCATCAGCTCGTTGAGAATCTGCTTGAGAACGGCGCCGCCGTACGCGTCATCGTCCGCGATCCATCCAGGCTATCCGATTCCATTCGCAACCGGGTTGAGATCGTTTCGGGTTCCCATGCCGATGCCAATGTCGTGAACCAGGCATTCGAGGGCGCCGACGCCGTCTTTTGGCTGGTGCCTGCCGACTCGAAAGCGGAGAGCATCACGGCTGCCTATGTCGATTTTAGTAAGCCGGCTGCCGAAGCGTTGAAGGCCTGCGGCGTCAAACGCGTCGTCAGCGTCAGTGCGCTCGGTCGAACGACCCCGCTCGCCAACCAGGCCGGTTATGTCACGGCCTCGCTTGCGATGGACGACCTGATCGCGGCCACTGGCGTGAATTTTAGGGCGCTGACCATGCCGTCGTTCATGGACAACACCCTCATGCAGGCGGCGGTGATTAAGGCCCAAGGAGCGCTCTTTTCGCCGATCGACGGCGACCTGAAATTGCCGAGCTGCGCTACCCGCGACATCGCGGCCGTCGCATCGCGACTGCTACTCGACGAGACCTGGACAGGTCAAGAAGAAGTCGCGGTCCTCGGTCCAGAGAACATCTCCTTCAATGACATGGCGGACATCATGTCCGATGTGCTCGGCAGGCCGATACGGTTCCAGCAGATTCCGCTCGACGCCTATAAAGCCCGGTTCTTGCAGTTCGGGTATTCCGAAGCAATGGCCCAG
The DNA here is from genome assembly GCF_023006505.1 of Neorhizobium sp. SHOUNA12A. Lineage (GTDB taxonomy): Bacteria > Pseudomonadota > Alphaproteobacteria > Rhizobiales > Rhizobiaceae > Neorhizobium. Next base: position 113,193 of record NZ_JALBGV010000002.1, on the reverse strand, counting down.
GGAATGACAGACATGGCAGACGCGAAGAACCGCGGCCTCGACCTCGGCGTCGCGCGAAGTGCTGACAACACCACACCCACGAGCTTCCGCCAATGGTGCGAAACGACGCTTCGCCCGGCGATCCTCGATTGAAAGCCGGGCGTCCAATTTAAGGAGACGACCACATGCAGACGACAGGCAACGCTATCCTTCACCGGCAGCACAAGCGGCATCGGTAGAGGTTTCGCCGAAATCTTTCACAGATCCCAAACCGTCGGGCGGGGAAATTCTCGTCGTGCCGGCCGCGTCAGATCAAAGTGCCAGTTCGCGCCGCATCGTTTCCAGCCGCTCCATGGCGATGACGCCTTCGGCGATCGTCGGGGCGGGCGTCGAAGCTCCCCCCAGGGCCGGGACGACGTCGGCCAGCAATGCGTGATATCCTTTCGGGTCCTCGTTGGCGGCCGCCGTAAAATTCGGCTTCCAGGTCAGCGTATCGCAATCCTCCTTCAGCGTCGCGCCGAGGTCGTCGATCTTGAAGGGCGGGTTGCGGTGCCAGCGGATCTCGATCACGTCGTCCACCTCGATGCGCTGATGGTCGCCCATCAGCTCGATCCGCTCGACCGGAGTGCCCCGCGACTGGACTGTACCCATGGCGATATTGCCGATCGCGCCGCATTCGAATTCGAAAGCCACATGGAAAAGCAGGCGTCCCGGGGTCTTTTCGACCTTGCGGGTGGAGATCGAACGAACCGGTGAAACCAGGAAGGACACAAGGTCCATGTAGTGGACGCAGTGGTGCAGGAAGAAGCCGGTGTAATCGACGTTGCCGACGAAATAGCCGGGGGCTGTCATGTAGTAGCCGGTCAGGCCCAGCACGTCCCCGAAGCGTCCGGATTTCACGATGTTCGCCGCCATGCGGTTGCCGATCGAATATCGCTTCATGAACCCGACGAGCAGCGGCTTCTTTGCCTTTTCGGAAGCGACCAGAAGCTCCCGCGCACCGGCGGCAGAACCCGATGGCGGTTTTTCCATGAAAACCGACAGGCCCCGTTCGAGCGCCGCCTTGCCGAAGGCGAGGTGCTGATCCGGCCCGACGGCCATTCCGACCGCATCGATCCCGGGTGTCGAAAGCAGCGTCTGGGCATCCGTCGTCAGATTGGTGACGCCGAATTGCCGGCCGGCATCCTTCAGGCGCTTGCCGTCGATATCGCACATCGCCACGAGCTCGACATCATGGCGCACGAGCTGGGGAAGCAGCATCTGGGTTGCGTGGATACCACAACCGATCCAACCGATTTTCAAAGTCATCGACGATATTCCGTAAGCAGGAGATGGGATTTCATGAATGCGCTGGAGGCTGCGAGGCGATTGCTTTCGTCCTCGTGCGGCGGGCGCCACTGGGCAAACGGCACGCCGAAACGGTCGTCACTGCGCCGGAACGGCTCGAGCGATACCGGTCCCTTGTAACCGACCTCGTGAAGCGCGCGGCAGACCTCGACCCAGTTGGTCATTCCCGTTCCCGGGAAGCCGCGGTGGTTCTCATTGGCCTGGAAATGCACGAGACGGTCACCGGCAAGGAGGATCGCCTCGGCGATCGAGCTTTCTTCCATGTGCATGTGGAAGGTATCGAGCATCAGTTTGACGGCCGGGTTATCGACCGCGTCCAGCAATTCCATCGCTTGCTGCGTTGTGCAGAGCACATCGCTTTCGAAACGGTTCAGCGGTTCGACGGCCAATAGCACGCCGGCCTTGCCCGCATAATCGCCAGTCTCCTTCAGACCCCTGACGCAGCGTTCCTTCCGGGCCAGCCTTTCGGTTTCGTCGACCGGCTGCGGGGGGCGTCCGGCGAAAACCAGCGGATTTCCGGTCAGCGGGCCTCCGACGATCTTCGCACCCAGGCCGGCGGCGCAATCGACCGTGTATTTCAGGTAGTCGATACCGGCGCGATGGGTCTCGGCATCCGCCGATGCGAGATTGCGCTGCAGATTGACGCGGGCGGCGAGCACCACGCCGAGGCCGGCATCGTCGAGCGCCCTTTTTGTTTCCCCGATGTCGAGTTCGACGATCTCCGGAACCAGAAGCTCCACAAAATCAAAACCGTGCTCACGCATCTTCTCAAACAGCGGGAAATGCTCGGCCGTAAAAGGCCTCGCATATTGCATGGAAATCAACCCGATGGGGTTCATTGTCATTCCTTTTCAAATTCCTCGATAGTTCTGTTGTTCTTTCTGGCGAATGTTTGCTTCCCTCATCTCTGTGACGAGCACAGGAATGAGGGCAGAACTCTTTCAGCGCCGGCCATTTCTCACCCTTTCACCGCACCCTGGGTCAGGCCGCCGACGAGGCGGCGCTGAACGAGAAGGAACAGGATGGTTGCAGGCATGGCGCCGACGACGGCGCCGGCCGCCAGCAGGCCCCATTCGATCTGGTACTCGCCGATCAGCGTCTGGATCGCCACCGTGACCGGCCGTACGTTTCGCCCGCCGAGCGTCAGGGCGTAGAGATATTCGTTCCAGGCGGTGATGAAGATGTAGATGCCGGTGGAGATGATGCCCGGCATGGTCAGCGGCAGGACTATCTTGCGCAGCGCCGTCAGCCGCGAGCACCCATCCGTCATGGCTGCTTCGTCGAGGCTCTTCGGGATGGCGCCGATATAGCTCGTCAGCATCCACACCGCGAACGGGATCGCCACCGTCGCATTGGCAAGGATCAGGCCGAAATGGGTGTCGAGAATGTTGAAGCGCCGCATCAGCACGAAGAGCGGCAGGATGAGCAGCACGATCGGGAACATGTTGATCAGCAGGAACTGCAGCATCAACAGCTTGCGGCCCGGGAAGCGGAACCGCGAGAAGGCATAGGCGGCCGTAACCGAGACGATCAGTCCGACGACGACCGTGCCGCCGGCGATGATCAGGCTGTCGAGCATGTTCTTGAGGAAGGACGTCTGCTCGACCAGCCGCACATAGTTGTCGAGGCTCCAGCCACGCGGCGAGAGCGATACACCGGTGGCAGAAAGCACGGCGGTCGGCGTCAGCGACGTCAGGATCATCCAGGCGAACGGCGCCATGGCGAAGAGGACGATCACCAGGACGGGCAGGTCCGTGGTGAGGATCCGGCGAAGGGTGCTCTGCTGTCTCATCGTTCCACCTCGCGCATGGTGCGGGCGAGATAGAGTGCCACGAACGCACCCAGAAGAATGGTGAAGGTGACGGCGATCGACGTGCCGTATCCGAAATCGAGATTCTGGCGCGCCTTGACGAAGGCGTAGAGCGGCAGCGTGTGCGTCGCATAACCCGGACCGCCGCCGGTCATGACGAAGATGACATCCATGGAATTGGCGACCCAGATCACCCGGAGCAGCCCGGCCGTTGCCAGCACCGGCGCGATCCCCGGCAAGGTGATATGCAGGAATTGCCGCCACGTAGAAGCGCCGTCGATCGAGGCCGCCTCATACTGGCTGCGTGGAATGCCCTGCAGGCCGGCAAGGATCATCACCGCGAAGAAAGGAAAACCCTGCCAGGTCAGCGTCGCGATGATCGCGTAGAGCGCGACACTCGGATCGGCCAGCCACGGCACGGCCGAGCGAACGATCGAAAGATAGATGAGGATGTCGTTGAGCACGCCGGTATTCGGGTCATAGATCCAGCGCCACATCAGCGCGATCACGACGCTCGGCAGTGCCCAGGGAATGATGATGAGGGCGCGCGCAAGACCGCGCCAGGGAAATTCCCGGTTGAGAAGCAGCGCTGCGACAAGCCCCAACCCCATCTGCAGCGGCACGGTCAGCCCGATCCAGATGATCGTGTTCCAGAGCGCCGTCCAGAAGACCGGATCGTTGAACAGCTTCACGTAGTTCCCGAAACCGACGAACTTGCTGGCGTTCGGCCGAAACAGGATGAGATCGTAGAAGCTGGTGAACACCGCCTGCACCATCGGCATGAAGACGATGACGACGGTGACCACGACGGCGGGGGCAAGCAGCAGGTAGGGAAGCAGCCGCTCGGAACGCCATATCGACGTTGTGCGGCGCTGCGTGGGGGAAGAGATCGATAGGGACATGCTTATCCTGCCTGTGGATCACGGCGGAGAAGGAGGTCCCGGCACATCACTGCCGGGACCGGGAGATTTTACTGAGCAAACAGCGTCTGCAGCTGTTCCATCATTTTCTTCGCCGTGATCTGGCCGGTCAGCGCCTGCTGCATGTTCGTCTGCCAGGCCGTGTTGACGAATTCCGAGACCGCCGAGGTCTGCGGCAGCACCTTTGCGAATGGCAAGGACTGGACCGTCGCTTCGACGAAACGGCGCTCATGGAGTTTCCAGTCGGCGGAGCCGCTCTTCGTAACCGTCAGCTGACCCGTCGCGCTGTTGAAGGCAACGTTGTTCTGGCCTTCTGCGAGAAACGAAATCCACTTCCAGGCGGCATCCTTCACCGAGGACGAAGAGAAGATCGCGAGCGACTCGTCACCGTAGGAAGTCCATTGGCCATTGCCGCATTTCGGAACCGGCACGGCGGAGACCTTGTCGCCGAGCGCGGCCACGAGATCCTTGGACGAACCGATATGGTGGATGGTCATCGCCGTCTTGCCTGATTTGAAGGCAGCGACGATTTCCTGGAAACCGTCATTCGGTGCGGACGGCGGAATGACCTTGTCCTTCTGGAAGAGATCCACCAGCCACTGGTTTGCGGCGATCGCCTCCGGCTTGGTCAAGCCGCCCGGCTTCAGCTCGGCGCCCTGGGAGAGCACGAATGCACCCCACTGGTCCCAGCCGCCCTTGCCGCCGCGCAAGCCGAAACCATAGGTCTGCGGCGCATTGGTGAGCTTGATGGCCGCGTTGCGGAATTCTTCACAGGTCTTCGGCGGCTGCAAGCCGGCTGCCTGGAAGAGGTCGGTTCGATAGTATAGATAGAGGACGACATATTGGATCGGCAGATAATATTGCTTGCCGTCAGGCCCCTTGTTCAGCTCGAGCAGGTTATCCAGAAGGTCTGCTTTGCCTTTCCAGCTGTCGATCTGCTTGCCGATCGGTTCCAGCGCGCCCATTTCGGCGAGCCGCGGCTGGGCGAAGAGCTTCACCATGGCCGCGTCAGGCGCGTTGCCGCCGACCAGCGCGGTGTAGAGGTTGTCGTAGTAGCTGTTCCACGGCACGTTCTCGGCTTCGATCTTGATGCCGGGATTGGCTGTCTCGAATTTCTTGACCAGATCCGACATCGGGTTCGCCGGATTGTCGAAATGGTACCAGAAGCGGACGGTTTCCGCCTTGGCCTGGCTGAAAGCGGCCGAAGCCGCGAGAGCGGCCCCGAGCGCGAGTGTCTTCAGAAATTTCATAGTCTCCTCCTCCTGATTGTTTACGTCATGGACGTCTTGTTAGTCGCCTTGCTGCATTGCCCGCGGCCGCCAGAGCCTCCCTTGCGGCCGAAAGTTCGTTGGTGTTCTGCAGGAAACCGTGGATGACGCCCGGCACGATGTGCAACTCGTCATCACGGCCAAGAGCCTTGAGGCGCTGGCTCAGGCCCAATGTGTCGGAAAGCAGCGGATCCACGGCGGCCGCCATCAGATAAAGCGGCGGCAGCGCGGCCAGGGCCGCATCGGAAGCCACGAGGGGACAGGCGAGCGGATCCTCCTCGATCGCGCACTCGCCGGAATAGAACGACCAGTAGCGCTGCATCTTGCCACGCGTCAGCCCAGGGCCTTCGGAGAAGCGAACATAGGACGGCGACGCGAAGCTCCGCGCGTAACAGCCGTAGAAGAGCAGCGCTGCATCCGGCAATGCGCGGCCTTCCGCTTGCTCATGCAGCATTGCCGCAAGAGCAAGGTTCGCGCCCGCGGAGTCGCCCGAAATCAGCAACGGGCCGCGGCGAATACCGGCATCGGCCGTCACTTCGAAGAAGTTGCGCAGGCTGGCAACGACATCCTTGAGGCCCGCCGGATAGGGATTTTCCGGCGCCAGCCGATAATCAGGCATGACGACCGGCAGGCCGCTTTCAAGTGCCAGAACCCGGGCGCAGCGCTCGTGGGTTTCCGGCGAGCAGAAGGCAAAACCGCCGCCGTGTACGAAAAGGATGGCGCCTGCCCCGCCGCCGGGAGGGACGAGCACCTTGAGGCGACAACGTGCCGAACCAAGGCTTGGGTCTTCCGCCACCATGACCTCGGTCACACTTTCCATCGCCGGCAGGTTAACGTTGCAGCGAACATTGGCGGCAAGCGATTGCGCCCGACCTTGCGCAGGCGGCAGCATTGTCGGATCCGGTAACGGTCCCAGTTCGGCAAGGACCCGCTCGATGAGCGCCGCCATCTCGTCCGACAAGACACCCGACAATTCGATATCGTTGCTCACTGGATCACCTCCGGGAAGACTTCCGGCCCAAAGTCGACGATGGTCGCGATATGATGATGCATGGCGGCGGTGGCGCGCCTTGCGTCGCCGCCCTCGATCGCGTCAATGATGCTGCGATGGCGTAGCGCCGTCGCCTCGAGATCCCGCGCCATCGGGCTGCGGGAAATCTTGAAGCGGTGATTGTGAACGAGGCAGCGATGCAGGATCGGGTCGAGTGCCGGCAGATTGGCATCCTCGAAAATTCGGCGATGGAAGTCGCGGTCGAACGAAGCGAGTTCCAGTTCATCTCCCGCTCCGGCAGCGACAAGCATCTTCTCAAGAAGGCCATTGAGCTCCTTGACCAGCGTCCGGCTCGGCGCACGCATCACACGCGCCATGCCGCTGCCTTCGATCTGCTGGCGCAGCCTGAACATTTCGATCGCCTCGTCCTCGGTACATTCCGAAACCTGCGTGCCTCGATGCCCCTGGCGACGAACAAGCCCCTCCTCCTGGAGCTGAAGCAGCGCTTCACGCACCGTTCCCTGGCTGCACTGGAAATGCGCCGCCAGCTCCAGCTCGGTCAGCCCGGTTCCGGGCGCCAGCGTTCCAAGCATGATGTCGCGTTTCAAGGCGTTGAAGGCAGCACCTGCCTTGGGGGGTTTGGTCGATGTCGGTCGAGACGAAAAATACGCCATGTAGTCGATCCAGCCGGTTGCGCATTTCTAAACTTATCATTATTGATATTGATATCGATAATTGGCGTCAAGCGCCAAAGTCGTGTGGAGGAGGAAAAACGTGGCCGGCATTGCATTGAAGAAAATCCAGAAATCCTATGGTGCTCTGCGGGTCATCCACGACATCGATATCGAGATAGAAAGCGGCGAATTCCTGGTCCTCGTCGGCCCTTCCGGCTGCGGAAAATCGACCCTGCTGCGCATGATTGCCGGACTGGAGGAAATCTCCGGCGGTGAACTCGATATCGGAGGCCGGACTGTGAACCTGCTACCACCGGCCGAGCGTAACATCGCCATGGTGTTTCAGGACTACGCGCTCTATCCCCATATGAGCGTGCGGGAAAACATGTCTTTCGGCCTGAAGATGCGCGGCGGCGATCAGCCTGATATCGACAACCGCGTCAACCAGGCGGCGGACATCCTGAAGATCCAAGACTACCTCGACCGGCGCCCTGCGCAACTGTCTGGCGGACAACGCCAGCGCGTCGCGATGGGACGCGCGATCGTTCGCGAGCCTGCGGCGTTTCTCTTCGACGAGCCTCTCTCCAACCTCGACGCGGCCCTGCGCGTGGAGATGCGCCTCGAAATTGCAAAACTCCATCGCCGCATGAAGGCGACCACCGTTTACGTGACCCATGACCAGGTGGAGGCCATGACGCTTGCGGACCGCATCGTGGTGATGAACGGAGGCGTGGTCGAGCAGGTCGGCAAGCCGCTCGACCTCTATCACAAGCCTTCGAGCCTGTTCGTTGCCCGCTTCATCGGCAGTCCGACCATGAACACCATCCCGGCCAAGCTCTCCAGATCGGGAGGCGAGGCTCAAGTGCTTGGAAGAACCGTGAAGCTGGACGGGCTTGAATTGTCAGGTCATGGCGCCGAGGACATCGTCCTCGGGATAAGGCCGGAAGACCTGACGCAATGTCCGGCCGAGCAGGCCTGGTTCAGCGGCGAATTGATGGTGGCCGAGAAGCTCGGCAGCCAGACCTATGGTTATATTGAAGTCGGGCACACGAGGATGCTGGCCGTGGAGTTTCCTCGCGACCAGGAAATGAGTGTGGGCGATGTCATGCATGTCCGAGGCAACACGTCTGCGCTGCATCTTTTCGACGCTGGAAGCGGTAAGCGCCTGAGCATCTGAGCCGGAATGATCCTTGATCCATGATGGGTTCGAGAATGGTCGAATCCGGATGCAGGGCCGGCCTGAGATGCCGGCCCCTTTTTGCGTCGAAAAAGTCGCTTCAGGATCGTGCTGCCGGAGCCGCCGTTTCGGAACGGACCTTGTCCAGCAGCTTCGAGAACATGCCCTTTCGAGCGTCCTTTGTCTTGATGCCTCGACGTTTTTTGATCTGGACCGTGAACGGCTTTGTCGGGAACTTCATCGAGACGTTCTCCCTAAGCCACCTGACGCTCGGCCTCGATCTGAAGAGGCGCCTGCTGAAAAGAACTGTCTCCTATCGCAATCCTGCGCGGTTTCATGGCCTCGGGCACTTCGCGCTTCAGCGCGATCGAGAGAAGGCCATTCGTCAACGAGGCGTTCTCGACCCTGACATGGTCGGCAAGCTCGAAGCGGCGTTCGAATGTCCGTCCGGCAATGCCGCGGTGCAAGTATTCACCGTCCTTCTCCTCGGCTTTCTGCCCCTTTACCACGAGAACGTTGCGCTCCTGGGTGATGTCGAGGTCGCCCTCGGCAAAACCCGCGACGGCCATCTGGATGCGATAGTCGTCTTCTCCGGTTTTGACGATGTCGTAGGGCGGCCAAGTATCGATAGCCTGCAGGCGCTGCGCATTGTTCAGGAGATTGAAGATGCGGTCGAAGCCGATGCTGGACCGGTAGAGTGGTGCGAAATCAAGTTCGTTTCTCATAGCCATATCCTCCGTAAAGCAACATGGAATGGAGACGCGTCGGAAACCTGCGCCTCCGGTTCGATCGGCCCCTTTTAGGCTGCCGACGAAAATGATCTGGTTTTGAGCGATTTTCGATTCAAGAGGGAATCCGAAAAAAATTTAAGCAGGCCCGCCACGAAAAACTAAAGCCTCATGATTGCCGATTTCGTGGGGCGCGCGTCCTTAAAAAGGCAGGCCCACATAGTTCTCCGCAAGCGCCGTCGAGGCCGCCCGCGAATGGGTCAGATAGTCCAGCTCGGCTTCCTGGATCCTCTGATCGAATTCGCCCGTATCGGGAAAACGATGCATCATCGTCGTCATCCACCAGGAGAAGCGCACCGCCTTCCAGACGCGGGCCAAAGCTCTTTCGGAATAGGCGTCGATGCCGGCATCGGAATGGTCCAAATAGTGTTCCCGCAGCCCGTCGAAGAGGTAATGCACGTCGCTTGCGGCAAGGTTCAGCCCCTTGGCTCCGGTCGGCGGCACGATATGGGCTGCGTCGCCGACGAGGAACAGGTTGCCGAACCGCATCGGCTCGGCAACGAACGACCGCAGCGGTGCGATCGACTTCTCGAAGGACGGCGCGGTGATCAGCGCTTCCGCGTGATGCACCGGCAAGCGGCGGCGAAGCTCGTCCCAGAACCGGTCGTCGCTCCAGTCCACGATCTTCTCGTCGAGCGCGCACTGGAGATAATAACGGCTGCGGGTCGCCGAGCGCATCGAACAGAGCGCGAAACCGCGTGGGTGGTTGGCATAGATCAGTTCATGGTTGACCGGCGCGACCTCTGCCAGGATGCCGAGCCAGCCGAACGGATAGATCTTCTCGAAAACGCGGATTGCGCTTTTCGGCACGGCGTTGCGGCTGGGGCCGTGAGAACCATCGCAGCCGGCGATGAAATCGCAGTCGATGCGATGCGTGCTGCCGTCTTTTTCGTAGGTGACGAAGGGTAAGCGGGTGTCAAAATCATGGGGCGTGACATTGCCGGCTTCATAGATCGTCTGGGCTCCGCCTGCCTCGCGACGTTCCATCAGGTCGCGGGTCACTTCGGTCTGGCCATAGACCATGACGCGCTTGCCGCCGGTCAGCCCGTAGAGATCGATCCGGTGGTCGCGCCCGTCGAAGGCGAGCGAAAAACCTTCATGCGGCAAGCCTTCGGAATGCAGCCGGGCGCCGGCCCCGGCCTGGTCGATCAATCCGACCGTGCCTTCCTCCAACACGCCGGCGCGGACGCGGCCGAGGATGTACTCCTTGCCGACACGATCGAGGATGATGTTGTCGACGCCCGCTTCCGTCAGAAGCTGGCCGAGCAGGAGACCCGACGGTCCGGAGCCGATAATGGCGACCTGCGTTCTCATGCGTCTCCTCTCGAATGTTTTTGTTTTGGTAAATTGTGCTCGGCTTCCGTGTTGGCAGCAATGGACATTCAAGCCAAAAAATTGGACAAAACGAACATTGCGGCCGGAGGCATCCGATGAACAGGCACATACCGACCTACCAGCTATACGGAGAGGATCCAGGCAAGCGGCATGATTTCTGGCTGCATTGCGAAACCATCAAGGCGAGAAGCAGCCGCCACCAATGGGAAATCCGCCTGCATCGGCATGAGTCATTCTTTCAGATACTGTACGTCGAGGCGGGATCGGGCGACGCGACCTTCGACACCGAGACGCATGCCATCCGCCCGCCGTCGATCGTCACTGTTCCCCCTGCCCTCAATCATGGCTTCCGGTTCTCCCGCGATATCGAGGGGTTGGTCGTCACGATCCTGAGTTCTCATCTGGGCCATCCGCCGGGGGAGCGCAGCCGCTTCGGCGAATGGCTCGCCACACCGCACCTCACCCCGCTCGACCCGTCGAACGCCGATGCTGCCTACGTGATGCAAACAGTGAAACGAATTGGCGAGGAATTCGACCACCGCAACAGCGGGCGCAATGAGCTTCTGGCTTCCTACGTAAAGCTCGCGCTGAGGCTGACGGCGCGCATCTCTCACGCCGACGACATCAACCAGCTCCCGGCGAACGAAGGCGAACGGCGGATGGAGATGCTGGGCGGCCTGATCCGGCAGCACTTCCGCTCGCATAAACCGATATCCTTTTACGCGGGCGAACTCGGCATCTCGCTGACCCATCTCAACCGCATCGTCCGGTCGGTGGCGGGCTGTACGGCGCGCGATCTGATCGCCGCCAAGCTGATCGAAGAGTCGAAGCGCGAGCTCGTCTTCTCGCTCGCATCCGTACAGGAAGTCGGTCATCGCCTCGGCTTTGCCGATCCCGCCTATTTCTCGCGGTTTTTCCTAAAGCAGACCGGAGAGACGCCGCGCGCCTGGCGCCTGCGAGAAATCCAGTCGCTACACCGGACTTCTTCCTGAAGAGCGCGAGCTGCCGCGCGGCACAAAGCCTGGCCTCATCGTGGCGGCCGCAATCGGGGGCCGGAACCATCGGGCTTGCGCTCGGGGCAGGCTTGGACATCGTCCTTCAGGTGATCAGAAGAAGCAGGACGTATGAAACTACCGTGAAGAGCATCCCGCGGAATGCATAGGAGACACATCGGTACTTCTGCCGGGCGATGAGGGACAACACGTCGGCATTGTCCAGGTATTCCTTGAAAAGATAACCGACGTCGCTGCGCTGCGCCGCGTGCTCGAATATTGCTCGGTGCTGCGGCCATGTCCCCCAAAAAAGCGAGGTGGATTTCGCCACCCGCCGAGGCAACACAACGAGGATGGCTGAAAGAATTGAGGAAACTGACGCGATGGCGAGCAATGCGGAAACAACCACCGCAAGCCACGTGCCCCCGGTATACCGCGCCAAGGTGAAGACGCCGCGCCCCTCGCTCGAAGAGATCAAAAATGCCAGCATGAAGGTAAAAATATAGGCAGCCTTCTGATCGGATATTTTGATCTGGTCATAAAACACGTCGTTTATCTTACGGACGTGATTGAAATACTCTTCAGTGATCTCACCGGACGCCATCGGCATTTCGAGCATCTCGATCGGCGCGCTGTCGAAGTCGCTCAACTTGCTTTTCCTCAGTTCCGAACTGTTTCCCTGTTAATACACTCTGGCCGAAAAGCAATGCCGTTTCTAAAGGCTATCTTGACACTTGCCAGGTTTAAAAGCAGTGGTGAAGCATGTCGGGGGCGATCAATCGTTTTTATCTTGCAGCGGTCGCGCTGCCTATACTTGCTGGCGGACTAGCGTCGCCGGCAGCGGCAGAGCCTGTGCAACGATCGGGGCAGCCTGCCGGGGCAGTCATTGCGCGGAAAGCAGGCGAGGAAGTCCGCTTTATTGACGTGTCCAGCTGGCAGTTCGTCGACCTGAAGCAAGACCTCGTCACCGGCGACGTGCTGCGTACCAATGCGACCGGCCAGCTGGCGATCCTGTTTTCCGATCGGACGCAGGTCCGGCTCGGCCGCAATTCCTCGCTTGTTGTCAAGCAGATCACCGCCAGCACCAGCGCCGACACCATATTGGAGCTTCAGTCCGGTACCATCTGGGCACGCGCGGAACGCGGTGGGCCTGGTGTCCGGGTCGAGACGCCGGCGGCGGCCGCGGCGATCCGTGGCACCGACTGGACGATGACGGTCAAGGGCGACCAAACCTCGCTCAACGTCCTCGAGGGCATCGTGCAGCTCAGCAATCCGCAGGGCAGCGTCGAAGTGCGCCAGGGCGAAGGAGCCGTCGCCTCGATCGGCCAGGCGCCGCACAAGGTCGTCATCGTCGATTCCGACGACCGCGAGCAGATGCTGTTCTTCCTGCCGCCGCGCCAGGCATTCGAGCGGATGCCGCCGTCAGCCCAGCCGGTTGCCGAGATGCGCCGCAATGCCGACCGCATCACGGCGATCCCCGCCGAACGGCGCAGCGCGGAGGATTGGGTCTCGCTTGCCGAGGCCCAGCTTTCGCTCGAGGGTCGCCAGCGGGCGCGGCAGACGCTTGCCAAGGCCAAGGGCCAGCGGCTTTCCGCCTCGCAGAAGGCCCGAGTGACATTGATCGAGGCGGTCCTCGCCGCAAGCGAAACCCGCTATGCGGAAGCCGCGAAGCTGTTCGAGAAGGCGCAGCGCGGCCTGGATTCCAGACGACGGGGCATCGCACTTTACGGCGGCTATTATGCGCGGGCGCTTGCCGATCCCAACCGGGTCGAAGCACTACCGCCGCAGGTGGGGGGACCGGACGGCGCATTTCTGCGCGCCTACGCGCTCGGCTTCCTGCAGGACCTGGGGGCGGCGATCAAGGTCCTCAAGGAGGCTGAGCGCCAGTATCCAGAGGATCCGGAACTGCCTGCCTATCGCGGCTGGCTCGCGGTTTTGCTGAACGATCGCGCCCAGGCGGAAGAGGCGCTCAACCGGTCGCTTGCGATCGATCCCGCCGAGCCGACGGCGCTCGAGGCCCGCTCGCACTTCCGCGCGGGTTTCAAGGGCGATTATCAGGGCGCGCTCGCCGACCTCGAAGCGGCCATCAAGGTCGCACCCGGGGGCTCGACGACCTGGAACGCGATCGGCAACATCCAGGCCGCACGAAACGCCAACCGCGAGGCCGAAGCAGCCTTCAAGAAGGCGATCGAACTCGATCCGCAGGATCCGCTCGCCCATTCCAACCTGGCGATCTTCTATCTGGATATCGGCCGGATCGAGGATGCCAAGCGCGAGATCGACACAGCGCTCGCCATCGATCCGGCCTTCGACATCACGCTCGTGGCGCGCGGTCGCTACTATCTGCAGACCGGAGAGCTGGACAAGGCCGTCGACGACCTGCTCGCGGCAAGCGTGGCCAATCCGGCCTATTCGCAAGCGCAATTGCTGCTTGCGGCCGCGAATTACGAAAAGGGCGACCGGGTGCCGGCCGAGCAGGCGACGGAAAATGCCGAAAGGCTCGACGATAACGATCCGATAATATCCGCCCTGCGCACGGCAATCGCGATCGACAATTACGATTCGGAAGGCGCCATCCGCAACGCGCAGGAATATCTCAAGCGCTCCAAAGCCCGCGGCGGCGATTTCACCTCGCTCGGCGCCAACCAGCAGGCCGGGTCGACGCTGAACGATGCATTCCGGCTGCAGGGCATGAATGCCTGGGGCGAATATTACAGCGACGCCGCCTTCGATCCGTTCGCCGGCACCGCCTATATCGACCAGAGCATCCACGGCAGCGCCAATCCCTTCGTCAACAACTACTTCTACGGCGACAACGTCATCAACAATACACCGAACGGGCAGGCGTTCTCGTCCTTCCTGCAGGGCCTGATGCTCGAGCCGCATATCATTTCCGGCCGCTCGCGCTCCGCCAACATCATGAGACGACCGTTCTTCGAAGGTTCGATCGGCGGGGGGATCAATATGGCGGGCGGAGAGCTTGATTATATTGGCGAGGGTGAGGTCCAGGGGTACAGCAATCTGCCGTTCCCGATCAGCTTCTATGGGAATTTGCAATGGCAGAGGGTGCCGGACAGCCGGGATTTCTTAGGCCCATCGGACCTCGACACCGAGAATAAGGTCATCGGCGGCAACGGCTATCTCACCGCCAGCCCGACCCCATACGATCGGATAGTGGCTTATTTCAACCACTCAAAAGCCGACTTGAATATCGAGTTCCCGGATATCGATCCCTTTTTCGGTCTCCCGGCCATCGACAGGCAGGATTTTAACGCAAGGGGGACGAACGCCGGAATTGGTTGGAGCCATACGCTTGGCTACCGGGATGTGGTGAATTTGGCGATCATGTACAGCGGTTTCCGCCGGGATTCGGAATTCTATCAGGAGGCCGATGTCTTCGGCTTCCCTCTGCCTATTCGACGTTCGACAGGCGAACTGGAGCAAAACAGCTACATTGCGGCAGCAAACCACAATGTTGCGGTTGGCGATTTCACTTGGCGATATGGGATCGAGGGGGGATGGGTGGACGCGCGCCAGTTCCAACGAGATGAAGATCTTTTGTTCGGAGGATTTGCGGAGGGTGAAGCGTCGAACCGCAGTACTATCGGCCGCGTCTATGTTGATCTTCTTCATGAGGTTGGTCCCGACCTGAAGTTGGAGTATGCTCTATTTGGAACATATCTCGATAACGACGCGACGAGCGAAGTCCGGTTGGGGCCACGTATAGGTGCCGCTTGGTCGCCCAGCGAAGGCCAATGGCTCCGCGGGGGCTTCATGCGCAACAGTTTGGATACGACAACTCCGACGCTGTCGCCGATCGGAGTTGTGGGGTTGCAACAGAACCAGGCCAGCATCAATCCGACGGGGTATTCCGATGTCTACGCGGTCCGTTGGGATGCAGAATGGACGCCAAATGTTTTCACTGCAGCAGAATTCCAGCATCAAGAGGTTCGTGATGCGAGCATTTCCATACCTCTGCTGGCTACCACAGCGGATATAGATAGAGGGACAATCAATCGCACCAGCTTGAGCGCCAACTTTCTGCTTGGTCATGGTTTTGGATTGTCTTCAACCATCGCCTATTCTGAGACCGACGACCGAAGCAGCGTGCCCCTTGCCGGCGGGCAAATACCTTATATTCCCGAATGGGCTGGTCAGGTTGCGCTCACCTGGGTGAACGAAGCGAACGTCAAGGCGACAATCGCGGCAAACTATGTGGGGGAACGCGTCAACGAGGCCGGCCTCAATCTTGATGATTTCTGGACGCTCGATGCAAGCCTTACCTGGGAGCCGTTTGACAAGCTGTTTGAACTAGAACTCGCCGCCTATAACCTTCTGGATGAGAACATTCAGCTCAACGGCAACACACCCGGTTGGGGCCGGTCCTTCCGGGGCACGCTCAAAGTTCGGTTCTAATGGCCGGCCGGCGCGGTTTCTCCTTTTCAACGCTGCGCTTCTTCTCGTCGCGCAGCGTGCAGGTTGCCATTCTGGCGGCATTCTTCTTCGCTGCGGCAGCGCTCCTCACGCGCCTGCCGGGATGGCCGCTGATCGACTATCGGGCATTCGACTATCTTTCGACCGTCCCGGCTGAGCCGATTGCGCAGGGAGGGCCGATCGTCGTGGCGATCGACGAGCCGTCGCTCGCGGAGGTCAACGTGCAGTGGCCGTGGCCACGCGGCCTGCATGCAAAGCTGGTCTCCCGGCTGCGCGCCGCCGGCGCCAAAGTGATCGGCCTCGACATCATTTTTTCCGAACCGTCTGCGCCGGCCGAGGACGAGGCGCTTGCCGCCACGCTCGGGCCGGATGTCGTGCTGGCGGGCGACGAGACGCTCGTAACCTCTAACCAGGCCGACCAGTTCATCCGGGTCATGCCGCTGCAGATGTTCTCCGACAGGCAAGCGCCAACAGGCATCGCCTCGGTCGGCCTGCATCGAGACGGCGTGCTGCGGGACATGCCGGACTTTGTCGACGGCTTTGCCGCCGTGGTCGCGACGGCCGCGGGCATCGAGGTGGATCAGCCGGAGCCTGGAAGCCTTATTCAGGTGTTCGGCGGTCCCCGCGCCTATCCGACGGTGTCCTATTATCAGGCTCTGGATCCTGAAAATTTCCTGCCGCCGGGGCTGTTCAAGGACCGGATCGCCATCGTCGGGCTGAGCCTGCAGAATGCACCGTCGATCGACAATGGCGGAGCCGACGCCTTCCCGACCTCCCATACGATTCACGACGGCAAGCTGTTGGCCGGCGCCGAAGTTCAGGCGACCATTTTCGACAACCTGCGGCTCAAGAAATCAATCACCGAAGCCAGTCGCCCGATGAGACAATTGCTGCTTCTGGTCGCGGTCGTGGCGGCGGCGGTGCTCATCTGGAAGGGTACGGGCTGGCACACGGTGGCGGGCGGCGCGGTGGTGATCGTCGTGCTGTTCATCGGCAGCTACGTCACCCTGCGTTTCGGCCGCGTCTTCCTGTCACCCATAGCGGCGTCGCTCGCGTTTGCTGGCACGACCGCAGCACAGGCAGCGCTCGACTACGCCCAGGAGCGGAAGAGCCGCCGGCAGATCATCCGAGCTTTCTCGCAATATCTGGCGCCTGCCCTGGTCGATCAACTCGCTCGCGACCCATCCAAGCTGAAGCTCGGCGGCGAGACGCGCGAGCTTTCGATCCTGTTCTGTGATGTGCGGGGCTTTACCACCATCGCCGAACAGCTCAAGGACGATCCCCAACAATTGACGAGGCTGATCAATCGGTTGCTGACGCCGCTGTCCGACATCGTGCTTTCCCATGGCGGCACGATCGACAAATATATCGGCGACTGCCTGATGGCCTTCTGGAATGCGCCGCTCCACGATCCAGCGCATGCGGCCCACGCGGTAGCCGCCGCGCTTGATATGCTCGACTCGATGCAGGCGCTGAATGACGATCTGGAGGCCGAAGCGGAGGCGGCAGGACGGACTTATTATCCGCTGGCGATCGGAATCGGCATCAATACTGGCGAATGCGTGGTCGGTAACATGGGCTCGACGAGCCGTTTCGACTATTCCGCGCTTGGAGACGCCGTCAATCTGGCAGCTCGACTTGAATCCGCATCAAAGGCTTATGGCGTGCCACTGCTGCTGGGTGAGAGGACCGCACAGGCAGTGGACGATATTTTCGCAGTCTTCGAACTCGACCACATCACGGTTAAAGGCAAGACGGAAGAGGTTCCCGTCTGCACCGTGCTTCGTGAAACTTCCGAGGCGGCACGGAAGGTCCATCGCGAATTTCTTGAGGCACGTTATCGCGGCGACGTCGCCACCCAGCAGACGCTGGCGCAGAGGCTTATAGATGATGTGCCGGCGCTTTCGGCGTATCATGGGCAGGCCCTGTAGCGTCCAAGCAAGAAAACGAAATGCCGCACCGGGTCGCCGGTTCTCGTGTCCTCGGTCGACATGTTGGGATGATATTTCACTATCCGGCGCATTCTTAAATTAAATAGTCTATTTCTTTTATAGAAAATATCCCACCCTTCCGTGCATCGACTTTCGTGTCCTGCAACCGATGAGGGGAAGATCAACGATGACATTGGTAAAAACTGTGAGAACGGTCCTGCTCGGCCTGCTTGCCTTCGGCACCATGAGCGGGGTGGTCGCGGCCCAGACGAACGCGCCCCTTCTTCCGAAGGTGCCGCCCGGAACGGTCCTGACGGTCGGCGATCCGGTGACGCAGAAGGCGCTGGAGGTCTCCGGATTGATCAAGGAACTGTCGTTTGAAGTCAAATGGGCCAATATCAGTGGCGGCCCGCAGACCTCGGAAGCATTCCGTGCCAAGGCGCTCGACGTCGGGTCGGTGGCCGAAATCCCTTCGATCTTCGCCAACTGGAACAACCTGCCGGTTCGCAACATCGCCTATCGCGAACGCCGCGACCCGATTGCCAATCCCATCTACCGCTTCGGAGTGGCGCCCGGCGCTGGCATCAAGACGCTGGCCGATTTCCGCGGCAAGCGCATCGCCTTCAGCCCCGGCCAGGCCCAGGGAGCACTCGTTCTGCGCGCCCTCCATGCCGCAGGCCTCAAGAAAAGCGACGTCACCCTGGTCGAACTGCCGAGCACCGGCGATGTCTATCCGAAGGCGCTGGCCAGCAAGCAGGTCGATGTCGCGCCGCTCGGGGGCGTCTATATAAGGCGTTATATCGCCCAGTACGGCGGCGATGGCGCGACGCTCGTCGAACACGGACTGCGTGATGATCCGGGCCATCTCTATGCACCGCAATGGGTGCTCGACGATCCGGCGAAGGCCGCGGCTCTCGCCGAATATGTCGGGCTTTGGGCACGCGCCACCGAGTGGGTGAACAAGAATCCGGAGATCTGGATCAAGGAATATTATGTCGGCCAGCAGGGTCTGAGCCAGGATGACGGCGAATATCTGGTCAAGCTGACCGGGGAGCAGGTTGTTTCGGGAGATTGGAACGAGGTGAAAAAGCGGCACCAGGAGACGATCAACCTGCTGGCGGCGGAGCTCGGCTACAAGCCCTTCGACGTGGAAAAGATCTTCGACAACCGGTTCGAAAAGACCGCCTCCGCCGCCTTGGCGAAGAGCCAGTAATCCCCCTGCATCATCCAAGAGGAGATCCGAAGCATGGCAACCATTTGGGATGCGGATGAGGCGAAATCATCCCGGTCTTCCAGCCGTGAAAGTGCATATATCGTTCCAGCCGTGGCGAGGCCCGTCACGTCCCGGAGCCGCCGGAGACTGGGGCCGGGACCGGCGATACCATTCGGGCTTCAAATCGGGCCGGCATTGCTGGTGCTGCTATGGGTAGGCGGCTCGGCTCTCGGGTGGATCGATCCGCGCATCCTCTCTGCGCCCTGGACGGTCGTCGAGGCTTTTGGAAGGCTCATCGAGCAAGGCCGGCTGCAGGACAACTTCGTGACATCGGCGACGCGTGCCTTGCTTGGGCTCAGCATCGGTCTGGTCATCGGCACGATCCTGGCCGTCACCGCCGGTCTTTCCCGGATCGGCGAAGCACTGATCGACGGCCCTGTTCAGATCAAGCGCGCCATCCCCACATTGGCTCTGATCCCCCTGTTGATCCTGTGGTTCGGCATCGGCGAAGGCATGAAGGTCACCACGATCGCCCTTGCGGTCATCATACCCATCTACATCCACACCCATAATGCGCTGCGCGGCATCGACAGCCGCTACGTCGAACTGGCCGAGACCCTGCGCATGAGCCAGAAGGATTTCATCTTTCAGGTGGTGCTGCCCGGCGCATTGCCCGGCTTTCTTCTGGGCCTGCGGTTTGCCGTCACTCTCTGCTGGGTTTCGCTTGTCGTGGTCGAGCAGATCAACGCCACCAGCGGGCTCGGTTACATGATCGACCTCGCCCGCAACTATGGGCAAACCGATGTCATCCTCGTCGGCCTAGTCGTCTATGTACTGCTCGGCCTTGTCTCGGACGGTCTTGTCCGCCTGCTCGAACGGAGGGTCCTCTCATGGCGCCGCACTCTAGCCAACTGAAGTCCGCATCCAGAGCCGTGCATGTCCGCAACCTCGTGCGCCGGTTCGCCACCAAGACGATCCTGGATCGCGTGGATCTCGATATCGCCGAAGGGGAGTTCGTTGCCCTGCTCGGCAGGAGCGGCTCCGGCAAAAGCACCTTCCTCAAGGCGCTCGCCGGCCTCGATCACGACGTCCAGGGAACCGGCACGCTTGAAACTCCGGAAAACCTTTCCGTGGTTTTCCAGG
Organism: Neorhizobium sp. SHOUNA12A; assembly: GCF_023006505.1. Taxonomy (GTDB): domain Bacteria; phylum Pseudomonadota; class Alphaproteobacteria; order Rhizobiales; family Rhizobiaceae; genus Neorhizobium. The sequence continues at coordinate 93,191 of NZ_JALBGV010000002.1, read as the reverse complement.
ATGCACGTCTTCTGCCCTGGCGCACCGTGATCCAGAACGTCACTCTCGGTCTGCCGGGGGCTGCCGGGCAGGAAGCAGGCAGGAAAGCATTGGCCGAGGTGGGGCTCGAGGGGCGCGAGGCAGCCTGGCCAAACCAGCTTTCGGGCGGCGAACAGCAGAGGGTCGCTCTTGCTCGCTCGCTGGTCCGCCAGCCGTCCCTGCTTCTGGCCGACGAGCCTTTCGGCGCCCTCGACGCGCTGACCCGGCTGAAGATGCACTACCTGCTGCGGGAATTGTGCGCAAGGCATCGGCCTGCCGTGTTGCTTGTTACCCACGACGTCGACGAGGCAATCTCGCTCGCCGACCGGATACTGGTTCTCGACGAAGGTCATCTGATCGAGGACCTGCGGATCGATCTGCCGACGCCGCGCGATCACGGTGATCCGCGCTTTGCAAAGATCCGCACCCAGCTTTTGAGCCGCCTCGGGGTGGAAACTCCCGGACGGCGAGCCGCCTGAAATCCAACGGAACTCGTCATCATGACCAGCAAGGGTCAGCTCAATCTCAACGCCTCGAACGGGGGACACGTCAATGAGTAAACAGAAGAGACAAATGCGGCTTGGGGCCTTCATCATGGCGACGGGCCATCATGTGGCAGCCTGGCGCCATCCGGCTTCGCAGGCCGACGCTGGCCTGAATATCGATCACTACCGCGAGCTGGCGCAGACGGCGGAACGGGGCAAGTTCGATCTGGTCTTCGTGGCCGACAGCCCGGCCGGCTGGGAGCGCGCCAAAGACCCGGAGGCGCTTCGGCGTTCCTCGCAGGGTGCCCATTTCGAGCCGGTGACCCTGTGGGCCGCGCTGTCGCAGACCACGAGCCATATCGGCTTCGTCGCCACGGCATCCACCACCTATGAGGACCCCTACCTTCTGGCGCGCAAATTCGCCTCGCTCGACTATATCTCCAAGGGCCGGGCGGCCTGGAATGTGGTGACGACAGGCGCGGATGTTTCCAAGAACTTCTCCATCCCCGGTCATCCCGCCCATGCCGACCGCTACGCGCGCGCCGAGGAATTCGTCGATCTGGTGAAAGGGCTGTGGGACAGCTACGAGGACGACGCCTTCATCCGCGACAAGGAAAGCGGCGTCTATCTCGACCCGGACAAGGTGCATCTCGTCGACCACAAGGGCGAGTTCTTCTCGGTCACCGGTCCCCTCAATGTCGGCCGACCCGTGCAGGGTTATCCCGTCATCGTCCAGGCCGGCGCATCGGAACCCGGCCGCGAGCTGGCCGCCAGAACCGCCGAGATGATCTTCACTGCCAACCAGACGATCGAGGACGCGCAGGAATTTTATTCCGACGTCAAAGGACGGCTTGCCCGTTATGGACGCAGCCAGGACGACCTGTTGATCAGCCCCGGCATATTCCCAGTTCTCGGCGGCACCGAAAGGCAAGCACAGGAGAACTACGACTATATCCAGTCGCTCGTTCACCCCTCGATCGCCTGGAACATCCTTGCCCGCCACTACAAGGGCGTCGACCTCTCCGGTTATTCGCTGGACGATCCCGCTCCGCCCCTGCCGCAGGATACGGAACTCAACAAAAGCCGCCTCAAGCTGGTCACCGATCTGGTATCGCGCAACAATCTGACGCTGCGCCAGTTCTATCTGGCAGTTGCGACCGCTCGCGGCCATCGAACGGTGATCGGCACGCCGGAACAGATTGCCGACGCGATGCAGGAATGGTTCGAGAATGGCGCTGCCGACGCTTTCAATATCATGCCACCGATCCTGCCCGCCGGATTGACGGATTTCGTCGACCAGGTCGTGCCGATCCTGCGCAAGCGCGGCCTTTTCCGACATGAATATGAAGGAACGACCCTGCGGGAGAACCTCGGCCTCAAGCGCCCGCAGAACGGCTTCGTGCTTCGCTCACAGCTTGAGCCGGAGGCACGGGCAGCCGTATAGCTCCCGCGCCACATTAAATCCCCTGGCCCTGAAGATGGCGACACCGCCGATACTTCTCGGCCAGGACCTTCCGCTCGCCTCTTCTCGGACAGGCTTCGCTCAGGCGCTCAATGCCTGCCTACGGTTGTTGACGAAGCCGGCTACTTCCGATTGAGGCATTGCCTTGCCGAAGATATAGCCCTGCCCTATATCGCAGCCCTGGCCAAGGAAGTAGGCGAGCTGGGCGTTCTCCTCGATCCCTTCGACCGTGGTCTTGAGGTTGAGACTGCGGCTTAAGCCAAGCACGGCGTCGATGATTTTGGCGTTCTTGTCGTTGTGGGTAAAACTTGAGACAAAGCTCTTGTCGATCTTGATCTTGTCGAACTTGAAGCGCGCCAACTGCGCCAGGCTTGAATATCCGGTTCCGAAATCATCCAGCGCCACCTGGATGCCGGCGGCATGGAATTGCTCGATCGTCGCGGCGGCAAGGTCCGGGTCGTCGATCAGAGCATTTTCGGTAATCTCGATTTCCAGCCTGGACGCCTGTAGGCCGGTCTGCTGCAGGATGTGGAGAACACGGCTTGCGAGCAGCCTGTCTTCCATCTGGACCGGCGACACGTTGAAGGAGAGCGACAATGTTCCCGGCCAAAGCTGCGCATCGCGGCAGGCTTTCGACAGAAGCTGCTCGAAGAGCGTGGTAATGAGGCCGGTCTCTTCGGCCACGGCAATGAAGTGTTGCGGTGAGACGAATACGCCGTCCTTGTTCCACCGGGCAAGCGCTTCGAAACCGCAGAGTTCACCTGTCCTGAGATTGATCAGCGGCTGGTAGAAGGGTTCGATCTTGCCCTCGTCGATGGCCCGGCGAAGGTCGCCTTCGAGTTTGGCGCGCTCAGAGACCTTTTCCTGCATTTCAGGCTGGAACAGGGAATATTGATTGTGACCTCGGCTCTTCGCCTCGTATAGCGCGACGTCCGACCGATGGCAGACTTCCTCGAGCGAGCTACCGTGGTCCGGCAGGCGCGCATAACCGACGCTGGCACCGACTTGCGTCAACAGAGTGCCGATGCGGACCGGTCGGGAAACCGAGTGGATGAGCAGCTGCGCGAAGAGCTCCTCCTTTTCCGGCAAGAGATTACGAGCCACGGCGACGAACTCGTCGCCGCCGAAGCGGAAGACGCATTCGTATTCAGCCAATGCGCAGATGCGCCGTGACACTTCCTTCAGCAGGACGTCGCCGCCCTGATGGCCGAGAAGGTCATTGACCTTCTTGAAGCCGTCGAGATCGATCGAAAACACCGTTGCGGTCTGCCGCCCGTTATCCTCGTCCGTTTCCTGCTGCCTTTCATCGGGGTGCGAAAGGACGAACCTGTCGAAGGCATAGCGGTTGGGAAGTTTCGTCAGATGATCGTGCGTGGCGATATGGTCAGCCTCATTGAAGGCCTTCCGGCGATTCATCATTTCACTGCGCATATCGAGAATGCGCAGCACCGAATAGGCGAAGCTCGCAAGCCCTGCAACGATGAGTACGATAATGATGAGATGGGCTTTTCCCGCACTGATCGACTGAACCAGCTCCAGCAGCAGGTCGTCATAAGCTATACAGCCGATGAGCAAAACCATCGCGACTGCCGTCACTTGCGCCAGCTGCCTGCCGGCTTTGCTTTCCAGAAAATCCTTCATCTACCCCTCCAACTCCGTGATCCTAGGAGAAATAATTAAAGGATTTGTTATTCCCGGTTGTGCTTCCTTCTAGTTTAGCCAGAAGAATGATAGATTCGGCGCCGGCAAAAGTATGTCGCCGGACGCACCTCGCTCGGCCGAACGAAAAACTCCCCTCGCATTGTTTGTCAATCCACGGTCTGGCGGCATCAGTTGATGTCGTTCTTGAATATTGCTCCTTTAAGAGCCTCTGACAGTTCGGCAAGCTGGTAAGGTTTTCGCAGGATCTTGATGCCTTGCGCGTCTGCCGCCTGTTTGGCGACCTCGGAATATCCACTCGTCAACAGGATCGGCAGGTCCGTGCGGCGGGCGCGAATTTCCTTTGCCAACTCCACGCCGTTCATTCCTCCAGGCATCATGATATCGGAAAATACCAGGTCCACCCGCCGCCCGTTCGCAAGCGCGCCGAGAGCAGCGGCAGCCGTCGCGGCACGGACGACCTGAAATCCAAGATCATCCAGCATTTCACTGACAAGAGCCGCGACTTCGTCGTCGTCTTCAACCAGCAGGATGCTGCCCGCCGAAGCCGGGCGTCGCCGCGCGACGTGCAGATCGACCAGATTGTGCTGATCCGGTCCAGGCTGGTTCGAAGAACGCGGCAACAAGAGGATTATTTTCGTTCCCCGGCCGATTTCGCTTTCGATCTTTATCTTCCCGCCCGACTGCTGGACGAAACCGTGCACCTGCGCAAGGCCAAGGCCGGATCCCTTGCCAATGTCCTTGGTGGTAAAGAACGGCTCGAACACGCGCGCCTGCACCTCTCGGGTCATTCCGGAGCCGTTGTCGCTGACGGAAAGGCAGACGAAGTCCTTGGCGGGGCCGGCTTGATCCGAGACAGGAACGTTTTCCGCGCGGATTTCTATCGTGCCCCCTTTGGGCATCGCGTCGCGGGCGTTGACTGCAAGATTGAGAACAACAAGTTCCAGCTCGCTTGCGTCAACCTCGACGGGCCACAGATCAGGTGAGAACTCGAGGGTGACATGGACATCGCCCCTCAGACTGCGGTCGAGCAGTTCGCGCATCCCCCCGATCTGGCGGGCGAGATCGACTGTCTGCGGCCGGAGTTCCTGCCGGCGGGAAAAAGCCAGAAGCTGCCGTGTCAGGCCCGATCCGCGTTCGGCGGCTTGGCGCATGCCGTCCATCAAGCGTTTTCGCCTGGCCGGGTCCGTCTGGCGGTCGAGCATTTCCAGTCCTCCGGAAATCACCATCAGCAGATTGTTGAAATCGTGAGCGACGCCCCCAGTCAATTGGCCGATCGCTTCGATCTTCTGGGCTTGCCGAAGCTTCTCCTCCACATGCGCCCGCACCGTCATCTGGTCGCGCAGGGCCTCGTTTGCTGCTTTGAGTTCCTGGGTGCGCACGATGACCTGCTTCTCCAGTTCCTGGGCGGCCTGCTCGCGCTCTTCCAGCAGCGTACGCAGTTCCAACTGTCGGGCTCGCGCGCGAAGCGCCGATTGGATCGTGCTGACAAGGGTCAGAGCCTGGATCGGGCGCTCCAGAAGGGACACGTTGCGCAAGGAATCGATCAGTTTCTGCCGCCATGCCTCGATGCCGGTCTGCTCCTGGCGGCTGGTCAGCAGGATAAAAGGAAGATCCGACCATGGCGGCTGGTCGGCAACCCATTTGAAAAGCAAACTCGCATCTTTTCCGAACAGGGCCTCTTCGGCAATAAATGCGGCTGCAGCGCCGGTCTGCAGTGCTCCCGTGAGGTTTTGAAGATCGTTACAGGCCTTTGCCGCGATGCCGCTTCGATTGAGCAAGCCGACTGAGGCGGCCGCATCTCTGCCGACCGGAGCAAAGACAATAACGGGTTCTGGTTGGTCTTCACCTGGCGCCATCATTTCCGTCTGCTGAACTCGTTACAGGAGCGGCTGAAAAATACGGCGAGCCGGCTAGCACGCCGGTGAACTCGAGCGTCGGCGGCCCGAGTTTGATGCCATTGTCGGACAGCCTGAACTCGCGCACGCTGTGCTCGTGCCTGCCGCTTCGCTTTTTCACGACGGATATCGCTCGGCGCACGGTGCCCTGCACTTCGAAATACCGCAGCATGATGACGGAATCGCTGAGATAGCTCAGGTCGAGCGGAGCCTCGAGCGGGCCCACGAGCCCATGCTGTGCGAGGACAAGGATGGTCAGTACGCCACGCTGGCCAAGGTAGGTCAGCAGTTCGTGCATCTGCAGGACCAGAAAACGCTCGTCCGGCATCGCATTCATGTAGCCATTCAAACTGTCGATGACGACGACGCGCGCGCCGTCGACCTCCACGCTTTTCTGGACGTTGGCGGTAAACTCCCCTGGAGATAGTTCCGCAGGATCGATCTGCTGCAACCGGATCAACCCGCTGTCCAGATGGGTTTGAAGATCGAAACCCAAGTTCCTGGCCCGCGCCTGCAGCGTTCCACGCCCCTCATCGAAGGCATAAATGACGGCATGTTCGCCGCGGTTTGCCGCCGCCAAGGCATAGGTCAGGGCAAGTGACGACTTTCCTACCCCGGCGGCCCCCAGGAACAGGACGTTGGTACCTCGCTCGAGCCCGCCGCCCAGCATGTCGTCGATTTCCTTGTTCCCGCTGGAGGTGAACTCGTCGTCGAAAGCCTGATGATGCTCCGCAGCGATGAGGCGCGGAAAAATGTGGAGACCACCCTTCTCGATCGTGAAATCATGGTAGCCGCCGCGAAACTTGATGCCACGCATCTTGACGACCCGCATGCGGCGCCGTTCTGCGCCGAAGTCGATCGCCAACTGCTCCAGCAGCACGACCCCGTGGGAAATCGAATGGAGTTGCAGGTCGTTCTGTTGAGACGACAGATCGTCAAGAAGGATGACGGTGCACTGCCGGCTGGCGAAGAAGTGCTTCAGCGCCAGGACCTGGCGCCGATAACGCAGCGGACTGTGAGCGAGGAGGCGCAATTCGGAAAGGCTGTCGATGACCACGCGCCTCGGGTTGAGTTCGGAGACGCGATCGAGAATGAGCTTCGTCGTCTCGTTGAGCTCCATTTCCGCCGGATGGAAGACCGTCAGCTCGCGGTCGGGGTCGAGCGTGGTCTCCGGAGGGACGAGTTCGAAGACCTCGATACCCTTGAGCGACCAGCCGTGACGGGAGGCGACAAGCTGCAGCTCGCGTTCCGTCTCGGAAAGGGTGATGTAAAGCACCTGCTCTCCCTGGCGGACACCTTCGAGCAGAAATTGCAGGGCGATCGTGGTCTTGCCCGTGCCAGGCCGGCCCTCGTAGAGATAAAGCCGGTTTTCATCGAGGCCCCCGTCGAGGATGGTATCGAGACCGGGCACGCCGCTCGAGATACGCGGAGGGTCGACAAACTCCGCCTCTTCGAACCGTTCTGTCATGTTCAACCTTTGCAGTGGAAACCCTTGAACAAGATCATATAGATTGCGGCGGACAAGCCTCAAGAGGGGCCGCCGAGGTATGCCGGACGGCTTTCGAAAGGCTCGCCCGCCCCACAAAGCATCAGGCGGAATGTTGTTCCCAGTACCAGGCCACATACATCATCTTTTTGTCGTGCCTGCGGCTTTTCAGGAAGGCGCGGATGGAACGGACGTCCTCTTTTTCGCAGGCGACCCAGACGAAGGTACCGTCCTTGATGGAGGCGACCGCTTTCTTGGCTTCCTCGGCAAGAATGCCTTTCGCTCCGGCCGGATAGCTCCGCCGATGCAGCCAGCGGATATCCAACGACCCCGCCGACGGAAGCGGCTGCTCCTCCGCTTCATCCAGCACTTCGATGATAACCTGCATCCGGGTGCCCGGCATCACTTCGGCCGCGATCCGGGCGATGGCGGGAAGAGCACTTTCGTCGCCGACCAGAAGAATGGACTGTGCCGCCGGAAGGCTTCCCCCTCCGGGCCCGAGCAGCGCTACTTTTTCTCCGGGCTGCACGTCGCGGGCGAAATCGGCTCCAGGTGTCGCCACGGGGGAGGACGGATGCTGCAGGAAGTCGATCCACAATTCCCGGCGTTCGATATCGACGGCGCGGATCGTATATATGCGAACCAGAATCTCGTCTTCGCCCTCGGGCCAGGAGACGCGCCCGTCTTGGCGGATTCCCGGCCAGACCGGCGGCCTGCCCTTCGGGGGAACCAGAAGACGGACGTGCATGTCGCCACCGACGAACGGCGCTATATCGGCGCAAGCAAACTTCACCCGCCGCATGTGAGGGGTGACATCCTCCGCCGAGACGACCGTCACCTCGTGGATATTCGGCAGCACCGCGAGGGACGAATGCTCGGACCACGTCAATTCAAGAGAATCCTCTCCTGCAAAATAGAACAGGTGCTCTGCAATCATCGTCTGATTCAGCTGCAAGGCCGCTTCCGACTCGCAGGCCAGTTCGATCAGGAGCTTGCTGTCTGCCAGTCGAATGCTCGTCGTGCTGTGCTTGCTCTTCAGCAGTGCGTGGTTCTCGCTTCGCTGCACGTCGGCATGCTCGATGAAGTGCTCGCAGATTTCGTCGAGCATGCGTTCGGCATCCTTTGGCAGTGCGACGCCGGACAATTTGAGCGACTGAACTGCATTCATGACCGATTCTCCTTTAGATCCTGCCCCTCCGCCATCCGATGGCGGCCGATCGGCAGCATGATCGGCCGGCCCGATGTGGGGTCGGTAATGACGCGGCTCTCGAGCCCGAAGACCTGCCGCACGTTCTTTTCCGTCAATACGTCCTCGGGCCTGCCGGCAACATGCACCCGCCCCTCGGCTATCGCGACGAGGTAATCCGCATAACGCGCCGCGAGATTGAGATCGTGCAGGACCATGACGACGGTGGTTCCCCGCGCGTGGTTGAGATCGGTCAGCAGATCGAGAACTTCGACCTGGTGATTGATGTCGAGAAAGGTCGTCGGTTCGTCGAGCAGCAGAACATCCGTCTGCTGTGCCAGCGCCATGGCGATCCAGACGCGCTGGCGCTGCCCACCTGAAAGCTCGTCCACCGGCCGCTCGGCAAGCTCGACGGTTCTGGTCACCGTCAGCGCGCTCTCGACGGCTTCGTCGTCCTTGCGCGTCCAGCGTGAAAACAGGCCTTGATGCGGATGCCGCCCGCGGCTGACGAGATCGGCGACGGTAATGCCCTCCGGCGCGATCGGCGACTGGGGAAGTAGCCCCAGTGTCCGGGCCAGCTCCCGGGATGGGATACGATGGATCGATTTGCCGTCCAGCAACACATGCCCCTGGCTGGGCGAGATGAGCCGGGACATGGTGCGCAAGAGCGTGGACTTGCCGCAGGCATTGGCGCCGACGACAGCGGTAATCTTGCCGGGCGGCACCGTAAGATCCAGCGCGTGCAAAATTTCGGCATCGTTATAACCGGCCGAAAGCCGGCTCGCGGTCAGAGAATGAACAGTCATAGCGAACCTCCCATCCGGTTGGCGCGCACGATCTGATAGATCAGATAGGGCGCGCCGAGTGCTCCGGTCACCACACCCACCGGATAACGGCTTGGCAGAAGGAATTGACCGACATAGTCCCCGCCCAGGACGAGTATCGCCCCGATCAATGCCGCCGGTATCAGCAACGATCCGTTACGTCCGATGACCCGGGCGGCGATCGGTCCGGACAGGAAGGCGACAAAGGCGATCGGCCCCGCCACCGCCGTCGCGGATGCGATCATCCCGACCGCCGCAACCATGACCAGCATTCGGGTCCTTGCCACCTTGACCCCCAAGGCCGCAGCCATGTCGTCGCCCAGGCGAAGTGCCTCCAGGTCGCGCCCCCGGCTGAGCAGAAGTCCGCCAAATGTGACCAGCACTAGGAGAAGCGGAAGCGCCTGGCCGAGCTGCGCGCCGTTGACGCTGCCGGTCAGCCAGCGCATGGCCTCCTGCAGGTTCCAGGCCGGAGCGCTGGAGAGGATATAGGCGACGACGCTTTCCAGCATGGCCGAGACGCCGATCCCGACGAGAATGAGCCGGGTCCCCGCAACCCCGTTGCGGAATGACAATGCGTAGATCAGCAGCGCCACGGCAAGGCCGGCGCCAACCGCCAGGACCGAAACGATCGGCCCGCTCAATGACAGGACAACGATGGCAAACACGGCCGCAGCACTTGCGCCCGAAGTGATGCCAATGATGTCCGGGCTGGCCAGCGGATTGCGCAGCATGAGCTGGAACGTGACGCCGCCGAGCCCAAAGGCCAGTCCGGCGAGAACGGAAAGGACCGAGCGCGGCAGCCGCAGCTTGCCGACCGTAAAGGCAGCACCTGCGACATCCTCCCCGAGCAGGACGCGCATGACGTCACCGGGCGGCGTGAAGGACTGGCCGAGCGACAGGGTCACCGCAAAAAGAATGACGAGGACAGCCAATAAAATGGTTGTCACGAGAACATGCCGGCGCGTGCGCCGGCGGCGATTTTCAACGATGAGACCAATAGTTGGGGAAAGCACTGTCACAGTTCTCGAACCCGCTGCCGCCTGACGATCCAGATGAAGAACGGAGCCCCGACGAGGGCCGTGATAATTCCAACGTCGATTTCGGCAGGTCTGGTGGCGATACGCCCGACGACATCCGCCGCCAGCAGCAGGCAAGCGCCGCCAAGCGCGGAAAACGGCAGCAACCACCGATGATCGATCCCGACCAGCAGACGGCAGGCATGCGGTACGACCAGTCCCAGAAAGCCGATTGGCCCGCAGACTGCCGTTGTTGCCCCACACAGGAGAATGGCACCAAGCGAGGCGACAGCGCGGGCCACGGCGACGTGTTCCCCGAGCCCTGCCGCGACATCATCGCCCAAAGCCAGTGAATTCAGCTTTCGCGCCGACAGAAGGCTAACCACGAAACCGGCGGCAAGAAACGGCAGGACCGGAACAATGCGCTCGAAGGTCGCGCCGCCCACGCCGCCGATCTGCCAGGAGCGGATGCCGCCCGCGATATCGGCGCGCGGCAACACCACGGCAATCACCATGGAGGAGAAGGCAACCGACGTTGCGGCTCCGGCCAGCGCCAGCTTCAACGGCGTCGCCCCGCCGCGCCCGAGCGATCCTATCGTGTAGACGAAAACCGCCGAACACCCGGCTCCGAGGATCGCAGCCCAGATATAACCCTGCGCGGAGGACATATCGAACAAGACCACGCCGGTCACGACGGCCAGCGATGCCCCCATATTGACGCCGAGAATGCCCGGATCGGCGAGAGGATTGCGGGTGACGCTCTGCATGATTGCCCCGGCAAGCCCGAGCGCGGCTCCAGCAAGTACGGCAAGCACGGTCCTCGGGATACGCACGCTCACTGCTGCCTGGCCGATGCTGTCGATCCGCCCCGCGAGCGCCGCCACGATATCGCTCCAGGCCACCTCACGGGTGCCGACCGTGACGGAGAGCGCACAGAGAGCGGAAAGGGTGAGGACCAATCCGGCTAGCCAGAGACCGCGGATCCGGTTCGAACGTCGAGAGACGAGCGACCGAGAGAACGATCGTATGCTGCCGGCCGTCATTTGGATTTTCTGGCCGCGTCCGCAAGCAGATCCACATAGTCCTTCAAGACCCATGAGATCGAAAGCGGTGTCGGATTTGCCGCCGTGCCGATCGGGTTGCGGCCGAGCATGACGAGAGCGCCCTTGTCCACAGCCGGCATTCTGGACATCAAGGGGTTCGCCGCCAGCGCATCGAGCAGTTTCCGGTTTCCATAGGTGACGACGATATCGACGTCGTCGAAGACGTCGATGCGCTCGGCGCTGACAGAGCCTGCGAATTTCCCCGACTTCGAAGCCTCGACGACGCTTCCGGGGGACTTCAGACCAAGATCCGCGAAGAACCTCACCCGGGTATCGTTCGTCGTATAGAAGTTGACGGTGCTCAGGTCAGTCGCATCGAGATGGGTAATGAACATCGCGGATTTACCCCGGAGCTCAGGATGCCCGCCAACCACTTTGGCGATGTCGGCTTCGATCCTTGCGATCAACGCCTCGCCTTCGGAGGCCATGCCCATGCCAGCGCTGTTCAGGCGGATCATGTCACGCCAGTCGGTCGACCAGGGCGCTTCGGGATAGGCGACGACCGGAGCGATCTGGCTCAAAGTATCATAATCCGATTGGCTCAAGCCGGAATAGGACGCCAGGATCACATCGGGCTTGGTGGCGGCGACCGCCTCGAAATCGATGCCGTCCCCTTCATCGAAAAGCACCGGCTTGGCGGCATGGAGCGCTGCGAGCCTTTCGGCTACCCAGGGCAATATCCCATCGCCGTCGTCGTCGCCGAAATTGGCCCTGGCGAAGCCGACAGGCACGACACCCAGCGCCAGCGGCACTTCATGGTTTGCCCAGGCGACGGTCGCAATTCTTTCAGGCTTCTTGGCGACGATCGTCGTGCCAAACGCGTGCTTGATGGTGACGGGATAGGTCGTTCCTTCGGCAGCCCGGGCGCCTGCCCCGGCGCTGCCGAACGCAACAATCCAGATGGCTATCGCCGCCATTTTCACGGCCGAAAGCAGTAACCGCAGCATCGTCAAACTCCGCAGACCTTAAGTGGACTTTCACTTTCAGGTTAAGAGAGCCACGTCAACCGCCCTCCAGGCCTGCACCGACAAGAGCACTGAGATTCCCGTGGGATCCTACAAAGCCTGAAGAATTTACAATACTGGACAATCATGCTCAAGTTAATAGCGGTCCGGGGGCGTACCAGACCAGGATGTCGTTCGGGATGATTCCCCCAGATCTGGCATCAGTCTCGGCGATCTCTCGCCTAATCAACTTCTGGAACGTGAATATGGACAACGAAAGAACAAGCGCTCGCTCGAGACCGGCCCTTATCCGCTACCGGAATGCGGTCCTTCTGGGTTGCACGGCGCTTGTCGCCTTCACGCCGACCTTAGCGCTTGGCCAGGAAAGCTCGAACGCCGATACGACACTCGCACCGATCGTCATCCAGGGCAGCGGCGCCAGCCTCGATACCGACAACGATTCGAAGTCGATCGTCGCGACGAAGACGACCGGCGTCGGCAAGATGCCGGCGGATATTCTGGAAACGCCCGCGTCCGTCTCCGTCATCACGTCCAAGGAAGTCCGGGAGCGCGGTGCGGACAGCATCGAGCAGGTCGTGCAATATACCGCCGGCGTGGTCACGGACTATTACGGTTCGGACGACCGTTACGACTATTTCAAGATCCGCGGTTTCACGCCCTTTACATATCGCGACGGGCTAGTCATCGGCAGAACCTGGAGCGGGATCCGGGAAGAACCCTTTGCCTTCGAGCGCATCGAGGTACTGAAGGGCGCCAACTCCACGGGCTTCGGGGTTTCCGATCCCGGTGGCTCGGTGAACTATGTCACCAAGCGGCCGAAGAGCGAACGTTTCGGCGAGATTTACGGCACCGGCGGTTCCTTCGGCCACAAGGAGACCGGTTTCGACTTCGGCGACAATATCACCGAGGATGACACCCTCTCATACCGCCTGACCGGCAAGTTGCAGCGGTCGGACGCCGAGTACGACTACTCGCAGGATGACGAAAACTTCATCATGGGTGGCCTGACCTGGCGCCCCACGGCTGCGACGAGCCTCTCATTCGTCTTCGATCATCTCGACAAGGACGGCACACCCAGCAGCGGCGGCCATCCGAGGGGGACGAATCTCGACAGGGATCGCTTCTTCGGCGAGCCGGACTACAACTACGATACGACGAACAGGAACACCTACGGTGTCACGCTCGACCACGATTTCGGGAATGGCCTGACCTTCAACGCCAACGCGCGCTACAGCAAGTCGGATACCGGATTCGGTTATGCCTATATCTACGATGCGCTGGGTGCTAACGATCCCACGGGCATGGTTGACCGAAATTACTTCGGCAGCGACAAGTCATCCGAACAATTCATCGTCGATGCGCATCTGCTCTACGAGACGAATTTTAACGATGTGGAAAGCCGTACGCTGCTCGGCGTCGAGTATAACAAGTTCGAGTCGAAGAATGACAGCTTCTACACCGCTGCTCCGGTCATAAACTGGCAAAATCCGGTCTATTCGGGCGGACCCGGATCGCTGTCGCCGTACGCCAGCGTGGCCAGTGACCAAAAGACCAAGGCGATCTATCTGCAGCAGGATCTGACCTTTTTCGACAAGCTGACGGCGAGCATCGGCCTGCGCAACGATTGGCTTGACCTCCAGGAAACAGACCGGCTTACAGGCACCTCGGCGTCTGGCGACTTTAGCGAATTCACCAAGCGCTTCGGCCTGAGCTATAAGCTCACCGAGGAACTTGCGGCCTATGTCAGCTATGCCGAATCCGTCGCGCCGCCGAGCGCGGGTACCGAGCCTACGCTCGGCACGCAGTATGAAGCCGGCATCAAATATCGCCCGGATGCCTTCCCCGCCCTGTTCACCGCTTCCGTCTACGACCTGACGATGGAGAACATCACGACCTATGAAGCTCCGACGTACCTGCCGGCGGCGGTCGACAAGATCCGGCATCGTGGTATCGATCTCGAGGCCAAGGCGGAGGTGACGAACAATATCAACCTCATCGCATCCTATTCCTATATCGACTCAAAGATCGTCGAGAATGGCGGCTCCTACGGTGGCAAGCGCTTCGCCCAGGTTCCGGAGCACTTGGCCTCGATCTGGGGCACTTATACGGTAGAAGGCAACGGAAGCCGCGGCGATATGACGTTCGGGCTCGGGGCTCGTTATACGGGTTCGTATTACTTCGACAACGCAAATAGCCGAAAATCGGACGGTGCCATCGTCTTCGATGCCGCCTTTACCTATAAGATCCAGGAGAACACGACGCTCCAGATGAATGCCAGCAATCTGTTTGACGAGAAGCATATCGCCAACGATGACGGCGGCGCCTATTATTATAATCCCGGTCGCGCAATCTACGCGACGCTGCGCCAGACGTGGTGATCCTCCGGTCCTAGGACAAAAAGTCCCGCGGCAAGGCTGCGAGACTTCTTGAGGCGCCGGACCGGGAGGGAGTTGGTCAGGCAGCCTGAACCTTGCGGCCGGTGCGGGCCCAAGCCGGCAGCCAGTCGCCGTGAGCGGCAAGCAGCTCGTCTGTCATCGCCCAGATCTGGTCGAGATCGAGTTCCGCCGCTGTATGCGGGTCCATCATTGCAGCGTGATAGATGTGCTCGCGATTCTCGGTCATCAGTGCCTGAACCGTCAACTCCTGGACGTTGATGTTGGTGCGGATCAGTGCCGTGAGCTGCGGCGGCAGGTCGCCGATGAAGGTCGGCTGAATACCCGACGCGTCGACCAGGCAGGGAACCTCGGCTGCGCAATTGTCGGGCAGCGAAGTGATGCAGCCATTGTTGCGCACGTTGCCGTAAATGACGGAGGGTTCGCCGGTCCAGACCGAATTGATGATCGACGAGGCATATTCCTTCGACTGCGCGACCTCGATCTTGTCGGCTGAACGATAGGCCTCCGCCTGCCCCTTCCAGCGGGCGATCTGCTCGATGCAGCGCTTCGGATATTCGTCCAGAGGGATGCCGAATTTCTCGATCAGGTCCTCGCGGCCTTCCTTGATGAAGTAAGGCGTATACTCGGCGAAATGCTCCGAGCTCTCGGTGACGAAATAGCCAAGGCGGGTCAGCATCTCGTAGCGCACCTTGTTCGGGCAGCGCGGGTTCCAGCCGGGCTTGGGCGCGCGGCCTTCGCGATAGGCACGGACCAGATCCGGATAGAGATTCTTGTAGGAGCCATCCGCCTGGCGATGCTCGAACTTCAGATAG
This sequence comes from Neorhizobium sp. SHOUNA12A, assembly GCF_023006505.1. Classification (GTDB taxonomy): domain Bacteria; phylum Pseudomonadota; class Alphaproteobacteria; order Rhizobiales; family Rhizobiaceae; genus Neorhizobium. Next base: position 77,881 of record NZ_JALBGV010000002.1, on the reverse strand, counting down.
AAAGCCATGTGGTTGATGCCGGCCGAGCGGTAGCGGATTTCCTCGTAGGGAATGTCGAGGTCATGCGCCAATTCCATTGCCGTGCCCTGCACCGAGTGGCAGAGGCCGACCTGCTTGATCGCGGGATATTTCTCCGAAATCGCCCAGATGTTGATCGCCATCGGGTTGACGTATTGCAGCATGATCGCCTCGGGGCAAACGGCGAGCATGTCCTCGCAGATCTTCCACAGATGCGGCACGGTGCGCAGGCCACGCATGATGCCGCCGATGCCGAGCGTGTCGGCGATCGTCTGGCGCAGGCCGAACTTCTTGGGGACCTCGAAGTCGGTCACCGTGCAGGGTTCGTAACCGCCGATCTGGAAGGCCACAACGACGAAGTCCGCGCCCGCCAACGCCTTGCGCTGGTCGGAATAGGTCTCGGCTTTCGCCTTGGCGCCGAGTGTTGAAATCAGCTTGTTGACGACGATCGCGCTTTCTTCGAGACGCTGCGGATTGATATCCATCAAGGCGAAGGTAGCGCCCGACAGCGCCGGGCGCTGCAGGACGTCGCCGATGATATTCTTCATGAAAACGGTCGAGCCTGCTCCGATAAATGCGATCCTGGGATTTCGTGCCATTATAACCTCCGGCATTCGGCAATCATTATGCTACCTCGAAAGCGGCCTTGACGAGCCGTTCGGTGTAGGCGGTCTTGGGGTGGGATAGAACTTCGTCGACGGGACCCTCTTCCATGATCTTGCCGTGCTGCATGACAATGACCCGGTGGCAGAGGGCACGCACGACCTTCAGATCGTGCGAGATGAAAAGGTAGCTGAGGCCCCGCTCGTCCTGCAGCTTGCGCAAGAGTTCGATGATCTGCGCCTGAACCGAAAGATCGAGAGCCGAAGTCGGTTCGTCGAGCAGGATGAATTCAGGCTCGAGCGCGATGGCGCGGGCAATGGCGATACGCTGACGCTGGCCGCCCGAAAACTCGTGCGGGAAGCGCGACAGGATGTTGCCCGGCATGCCAGCTGCGATGAGCGCCTCGCGCACGCGGTCGAGCCGTTCGGCCTTTGTCGCGCCGAGCTTGTTGACGACGAGCCCTTCCTCGATGATTTGGCCGATCGTCATGCGCGGATTGAGCGACGAGAACGGATCCTGGAAGACCACCTGCATGCGCGAGCGCAACGGCCGCATTTCGACGCGCGAACGGCCGTGGATCGGCTGCCGGTCGAAGTAGATCTCGCCGCTGTCGGTGTCATTCAGCCGCAGAAGCGCCTGTCCGAACGTCGTCTTGCCCGAACCGGACTCACCGACGAGCCCCAGCGTTTCATGGCGGCGAAGCGTCAGATCGAGGCTGTCGACCGCGACAAGCTCCCTCAGCTCCGGCTTGAAGAAGGTGCCGTGGCGCAGCATGAAGGAGACGCGCACGCCCTTGGCGTCGAGAATGACGTCGCAGCCCTCCGGCAGCGGATTGGCCTGGCCGCGGGGCTCGGAGGCGAGCAGGTGCTTGGTGTAGGCATGCTGCGGACTGGCGAAGAGCTTTTCGGTCGTGTTGTGCTCGCACATCTCGCCATGCTGCATGACATAGACATAATCGGAGAACTGCCGCACGACGGTCAGGTCGTGGGTGATCAGGATCACCGCCATCCGCAATTCCTTCTGGAGATTGCGGATGAGGTTGAGGATTTGCGCCTGCACGGTGACGTCGAGTGCCGTCGTCGGCTCGTCGGCGATCAGCACGTCCGGATTGTTCGACAGCGCCATGGCGATCATCACGCGCTGGCGCTGGCCGCCGGAGAGCTGATGCGGATATTGCCGCAGGCGCGCTTCAGGGTCGGGAATCTGCACATGCCTCAGCAGTTCAAGCGCCCGGGCCTCGGCCTGTTTCCGGCTCATCCGGCGATGCACGCGAATGGCTTCAATGATCTGGCTGCCGATCGTGTAGATCGGGTTCAGCGAGCTCATCGGCTCCTGGAAGATCATCGAGATACGATCGCCGCGCAGCTTGCGGCGTTCGCGTTCGGAGAATTTCAGGATGTTGGCGCCGTCATAGGCGACCGTCGATTGCGGCGACACCACGGCGCGCTTCGACAGCAGCCCCATGACGGTGCGTGCGGTTACCGATTTGCCCGATCCGGATTCGCCGACGATGGCGATCGTCTCGCCGCGGTAGAGCTGGAAGGAGATATCCTTCACGGCCTCCACCATGCCGTGCTCGACCTTGAAGTTCACCGCGACGTTGCGGGCATCGATGATCGGCTCGTCCGTGCGGCCGGCATGGTCGAGGCGGATGGGCGGGGCGAAGCTGTTGACGAGTGCGAGAGCCATCTGGACCACCTCAATAAGGATCGACTGCGTCGCGCAGCCCGTCGCCGAGCGCATTGAACGCAAAAACCGTGATGAGCACGAAACCGACCGGCGCCAGGATCCAGGGATAGGTGCCGATCACGGAATAGTTTGCCGTATCCTGCAGCATCAGTCCCCAGGAGATCAGCGGCGGCTTCACGGCGAAACCGAGGAAGCCGAGGAAGGACTCGAGCAGCACGACGCTCGGGATATGCAGCGTGACGGCGACGATGACGTGGCTCATGACGTTCGGAAAGATGTGCTGGAAGATGATCCGCCGGTCGGTCGCGCCAACGGCCATGGCCGCCCGGACATAGTCGATGCGGGCGAGCGCCAGTGTCTTGCCGCGCACCTCGCGCGACATCTGCGCCCAGCCGAGCGCCGACATCACGACGATGACGAAGCCGAGGAAAACGTTGGTCGGCGCCGTCACCGGGATGAGCGAGGTCAGCGCCAGATAGAGCGGCAGCTGCGGAAAGGCGAGGACGATTTCGACGAAGCGCTGCACCCAGGTATCAAACGAACCGCCGAAATAGCCGGATACCATGCCGACCGTGGTGCCGATCACCGTGACGATGAAAACGACGGTGAGCGCGATCGTCAGCGAAATCCGCGAGCCGACGATGGCGCGCGACAGCACATCGCGGCCGAACTTGTCGGTGCCGAGGAAATGCACCGGCTGGCCGGTGGTGGAACCGAAGAAATGGCGGTTCGTCGGGATCAGTCCGAACAGCCGGTACTCGGCGCCCGCCACGAAGAAGCCGAGACGGTTAGGGTTGTCGTAGTCGGGACCGACGACCGGCTGAAAGGTCACGGGGTCGAGCTCTGCGGACTCGGTCTGTCCATAGACGCGCGGCTGGAAGACGATGTTGCCGTCCTTGTCGTGAAAGCTCATTATCTGCGGCGGGGCAAAGCCGACATCCGTTGCCTTCGGATCCATCGGCGCGAAGAACTCAGCGAAGATCGCCATGATCAGCAGCAATCCCACGAGGATGAGGCCGATCATTCCGGTCCAGGAGCGCCGCAGCCGGCGCCAGACGAGCGCCGTGTAGCTCTCATTGCCGTGCGGCGCGTTCTTGGCCGTCTGTTCGAGGGACATCTGCCCGTGGGGCAGTGGCGGCGAGGAGTCGAAGGCAAGCATATCAGGCTCCTCCATAGGCACGGACGCGGGGGTCCAGCATGGCCAGCAGCATGTCGGCGATGATGTTGCCGACAATGAGCGTGGCCGAAAGCACCATCATGAAGGTCGCCGTCACATAGACGTCGCCGACGGCCATCGAGCCGACGATCGCCGGCCCGACGGTCGGCAGCGAAAAGATGATCGCCGTCTCGATCTCGCCGGTCAGCATGTAGGGAAGCACGACGCCCTGATACATGACGAGCGGGTGCAGGGCATTGGGCACGGCATGGCGCATGACGACCGCGCCGCCCGAAAGCCCCTTGGCCCTTGCCGTCTCGACATACTGGGCGTTCAGCGTATCGAGCAGATTGCCGCGCATGACGCGCATGTTGTAGGCGAGCCCCCCGAAGGTGGCGATGGCGACGACCGGCCAGACGTGTTTGACGAGGTCGGCGAATTTCGCCCAGGACCACGGCGCGCCGCCATATTGCGGCGAGAAGAAGCTGCCGATTTCAGAAACGTTGAGTTGGAAGACGAGCAGGTAGACGATGATCAGCGCCATCAGGAAGCGCGGCACCGTCATGCCGAGAAATGAGATGCCGGAGAGCAGGCTGTCGATCCAGGAATATTGCCGGGTTGCCGCCCATATGCCGAAGCCGATGCCGAGCACCGACGCAAGGATGTGGCAGACCAGCGCCAGGAGCAGCGTGCGCGGCAGGCGTTCGCCGACGACGTCGGCCACCGGCTTGTTGTAGAACATGCTGTAGCCGAAATCGCCCTGTGTAACGATGCCCTTGATCCAGTTGAAGTACTGGATGGCCATCGGTTGATCGAGGCCGTGGGCGATGCGGTAGGCCCGAGCCTGTTCGTCGGCCTGTGCGAAGGACGCGCCGCTCTGGTTGATCAGCTGCGAGCGGATGTAATCGGCATAGTCACCGGGTGGCGCCTGGATGATCGCGAAGGTCACGATGCTCAGAATGATCAGGACGGGGATTGCGGTCGCTATGCGCACGAGCAGGAATCGTAACATCGGACGGTTCGCTTCTCCTTGCCGCCAGTCGCGCCTGTCGGTGCGGCCGGCTTGTTGATCTTGCCCGGCCGCGCTTCACGCGCGGCCGGAGTCCTCGGTTGGGAGGGGAGCTCTTAGTTGATCGGGCCCTTTTCGCCCGGCTTGCCGGGCAGCCTCTCGGGGAACAGCTCATATTTGCCCTGCTTGTCGGCAGCGACCCACAGGCGCTCACGGATGACGGAGTCCTCGGCCCAGTTGAACATGAAGATCGGTGTTCCTTCCGGCACATTCGAGAAGCGCTTGTTGATGATCAGCGCACCGGGATATTCCGTCAGTCCGATCGTATCGACATTCTCGGTTGCGATCTTCTGGTACTGCTTCATCAGGTCGACGCGCTGGTTGTTGTCCTGACTGGTCTGGAACTTGGCGACGATAGCCACCAGCTTTTCTTCGTAGGGCATCAGGTCGAGTTTGCCGTCTTTTCCGGCGCGGTGGTGCCAGCTCGTGCGCGGACCGACAGGTGCAAGCTGCTCGGTGTTTTGAACCACGGAGGCAAGTTCCGGCATGTTGCGCTGGATCAGCCAGTCGAAACGGCCGCTATAGTGAGCGTCGTCGCGCTTCGGACCATCGAGCGCATTGAGGATGACCTTGATCCCGAGCTTTTCCATCTGGCCGATGACGCCTTCCGCGAGGCTCTTGTCGGTCGCGTAGCCGTTGTTGACCAGAAGGACGATCTCGACGTCCTTGCCGCCGACGGTTCCGGTGGGGAAGTTCACGAAACCGTCGCCGTCGGTATCCTTGAGGCCCGCCTTCGCCAGCAGCGCCTTGGCACCATTCAGATCGAAGGGGTAATAGACCACCGAGTTGCGGTCGTAGAAGCTGGTGCCCGAGGACAGGCCACCCGGATAGATCGCGGTGAACGGACCCTTGACCAGCGAATCGCCGATCGCCTTGCGGTCGAGGCCCATGGTGATCGCCTTGCGGAAATCCTCGTTGCGGTTCAGCTCGCGAACGGCCTGGCCGCGCGCGTCTGGCTCGCCCCAGCCGTTGCCGGACAGGTTCATGCGCATGTTGTAGCCAATCAGGCGCGGGCCGAAGGCAAGACGTGCCGGGGCGGTCTTCTCGGCGGCGCGCTTCAGCGACGCCACGAAATTTTCCGGCTGCTCGAGGTTAGAAATGTCGCCGGATCCGGCAACGGCCTGCACGTCGCGGTCGGCCCAGGTCGATAGCTTGTAATGCAGTTCGTTCAGATAAGGGAGTTGATTGCCCTTCTCGTCGACCTTCCAGTAGTATGGATTGCGGCGCATCACGATGATGTCGTCAGGACGGTATTCGACCGGCACCCAGCCGCCCATTACCGGCATGTTCAAAAATTCCGGCGGGAACGCATTCTTGAACTGATCGTAGGTGTTTTTCGAATATTTCGGATGCTGCGGCTTCAGGATATGCGACGGGCCCGGGCAGAAGCCCGGATAGGCCATCGTATAGAGATATTGTTTGGGGAAAGCCTCCTTGAAGGTCCACTCGACGGTATAGTCATCGATCTTCTGAAGTGTTGTCCCCTGGCCGAACGCTTCCGGCGATGCGCCGCCGCCGAGCGGGGAGACATTCGGGTCGATGACCTCGTCTTCCCAGTAAAACATGATGTCGTCGGCATTGAAGGGAGCGCCGTCGGACCATTTCGCGCCTTCGACCAGATGCATGGTGAGTTTATGACCGTCCTTGGACCAGTCCCAGCTCCTGGCAAGGTTCGGCAGCGGCTCGGTATCCTTGGCTTCCACTTGGAAGAGCGGCGCGGTGCGCGTCAGGCACTCGGACAGGCCGATATCGATGCCGCCCCAGCCCTGGGTCTGGCCGGCGCCATAGTTCCACCCTTCTGGCCGGCCGCCGATGACATGCCGCAGGGTATCGCCATAGACGCCGGGGCCATCCACCATGTTCTCCGTCTTGAAGACGAGCGGCACCTTGGGCAGGCGGTCCTTAACGGGCGGCAGCTTGCCGCTGTCGACGAAGTTCTTCGTTACCCAGTCGGGCTCATGATAGGTGGGCAGCGCCTTGAACTCCTCAATGGAATCCCTGGACACGTATTTGATCTTGCCTTCCGCCGGGAACTGCGCCGGAACGGGCGGAGCCGTGGGCTCGGAGGCATAGGCGCTCAAAGCCGAGACCGAGACGCTCAGCGCCAGTCCGGCAAGACTGCCAAGGTTGCGGAAATTTGTCATCGTTTCTCCCTCTTGTTGCGGAGCACTTTGCAATACCCCGGTTCTCCTCAAACGATCCGGATGCGGGCTTGCGGCAATAAGCTCCCTCCCGGAGCCCCATCGCCGCCCATCCTCCGAAATTTCAGACAGCCTGCTTGAGCGCCGCCTTTTCCGCGCGCAACTCGTCGATCGAGCGGACGTTGCGGCGTGCCGCCCCGGCCCAATCGCGGGTCTTCACGGTCGATTTCGCCAGCCGCTCTTTGGCCGCAGGAATGGCATCGGCATATTGCGGCAACCAACCGGCCTGGGCGACGACCATCTCATCGACCATCTGCCAGACTTCTTCCGGAGTTGAGATGGCGCCAACCAAGGGATCGTGCAGGACGGCCAGCTTCAGGAGGTCGATATCGCCACCGATGGCTGCATGCACCGACATGCGCTGCACGTTGATCGAGGCGATGCAGGTCGCTGCGCAGGCTTCCGGGATCGTGATGCCGGAGACCATATTGATACCGAAGCGGTCGACAAAACCGGGCGACTCGACAATCGCATCGGCCGGCAGGTTGGTGATGATGCCGTTGTTCTTGACGTTGAAGTGGCCGCGATAGACGCGGTTGGTTTCAAGCGCTTCGAGAATATGGCTCGCATGCTCGTTCGAGCGCTTGGACGGATCGATCGGTTTTTCGGCCGAGGCGAGGAACTGCGGGAATTCCGTTTCAAACCAGTTGCGCGTTTCCGTCGAGTGCCTGAGGTACCCGCCGGTCTCGCCATGGATCCAGTCGGACATGTCGATCCATTTGGTGATCTCTTCCGGCCGCTTGCGATACCAGGGCAGGTATTCGGACAGGTGGCCGTTGCTCTCCGTCGAATACACGCCGAAGCGCTTCAGGACGTCGATGCGCAGCTTTTCCTGCTGCGAGAAAACCGGGTGCGCCTCGAAGGCGGCGACGAGTTCGTCATTGCCGATCTTTCGGCCGTTGAGGCGCAGATCGATGAACCATGTCTGATGATTGATGCCCGAGCAGATATAGTCGAGTTCGGAGCGCGACTTGGCGCCGAGAACCTCGGCGATCTGTTCCGCGCCGTGCTGGACGCCATGGCAGAGGCCGACGGTATCGACCTTCCCGTATTCGATCGCAGCCCAGGTGTTCATCGCCATCGGGTTCGCGTAGTTCAGGAATTTCGCGCCCGGTTCGGCGACTTCGCGGATGTCCTTGCAGAAATCGAGGATCACCGGGATGTTGCGCTGGCCGTACAGAATGCCGCCGGCGCAGATCGTATCCCCGACGCACTGGTCGATACCGTATTTGAGCGGGATGCGGATATCGTCGGCATAAGCTTCCAGGCCGCCGACGCGAACGCAGCTGATGATGTAGCGGGCACCCGTCAGCGCCTCGCGACGGTTGGTGGTTGCCGTCACCCTGGTCGGCAGCCGGTTTGATTCGACGATCTTGTCGAGGATCGCCTTGATCATCTGGAGGTTATGCTCGTTCATGTCCGTGAGCGCGAATTCGATATCCCTGAATTCGGGAACGCACAGGATGTCGGTGAACAGCTTTTTCGTGAAGCCGACGCTGCCTGCGCCAATGATAGCGATTTTGAAGCTCATGATCCTGACCTCGATGCGATGAAAATGCCGGCGCTGGGGAAGAGAAGAAGAATAGCCGCCGGGCTTGCGCACTGCGCCAAAAGAGGCCAGAAATCCGGCTTATTCCCCTCCCCGCCGTTCCTCGATGCTGGCGGTGTTCTCTCTCTCGGGAGCGGATTATGCGCAAATTCGGCGGGGCCGCCAGAGAAGGATTATGCTTTCATGGGTAATTCTATGCTGCAGGAACTGATCGAGCGGGGGCCGGTCATGCGGACCGTCTCGTTGCCGCGGGGCCGGCAGACTTTGCACACGATGCCGACCAGCACCGGCTACGAGATCCGCACGGATGCCGCCTATGATTGGGACGGACGCAAGCGCGGCCAGACCCCCTTCACTGTGCTCCAGCATACGATCGGCGGCGCTGGCAACCTCAGATACGACAACCGTGAGCTGCGGGTGAAGGAAGGTGAAACCCTGTTGGTTCTCGTCCCGCATAACCATCGCTATTGGCTGGAGGACGGCGGCCGATGGGAGTTCTTCTGGATCTCGATGAATGGCGACGAAGCGCTTCGCATTCACCGCTCCGTCCTTGCGGTGACCGGCCCGATCCTCAAGCTGCAGCCGCGCACCATCGAGCATCTGGCCGATTGCAGCCTGCGTCTCATCAATGGCGCGGAGACCCCGGGCCGCGCATCGGCCATCGCCTACGAAGCGGCCATGGCGCTCTATGACGACGTCTTCGGTTCACATCCCATCTTCAGCGAGGAATACCGGACGATGCAGCATGTCATCGGCCACATCGTGAGCAATCTCGAGCATCCGCTGCCGGTCGAGGAGCTAGCCAAGGTCGCGGGTCTCAGCCGAGCGCATTTCTCGCGCATCTTCGCCGCCAGCGAAGGCGTTCCGCCGGCCGAGTTCGTTCTGCAAAAACGCCTGGAGCGCGCCATCAAGCTTTTGACCAAGACCGACAGCATGCCGGTGAAGGAGGTGGCAATCCGCTCAGGCTTCCGGGACGCCAACTACTTCTCCAAGGTCTTTCGCCGTGCCTACGGCACCAACCCCACCGAATTCCGCACGACCGGCATGTATGCGAGCGTCGGCAGGGGCGCTGACACCATATTGCGACGGTAACCCTCGGCCCGGCTTTCCGCCTCTTAGGAGAGCTTCATCAATACCAGGCCGGCCGAAGTACCGCCGCTGCGGCGACCATTCGCGCAGAACTCGTAGAGCAGGATGCCGTTGATGGTAAAAATCACCCTTGGCGGGTCTCAGACGACATGGAGAACTGGTCCGGGTGCCAATACTTCTGGTTATGCGTGCAATGCTGCCGTGAGCCAGGCAACGGCTCTGTCACTGGCAACCGTTCGTCGCGCCCTGAGTGGCAGCAGGATATTATATCGCCCGTCAGCCTTGTAAGTCAGATCATGCAGCGCGACCAACGTTCCGGCATCAAGAAAAGCCTGAACGAGCGCGCCCCAGCCGAGTGCTACCCCCTGGCCATTACACGCAGCGAATATCGTTTCGGTATAATGACTGAATCTCAGGGACGGCTTGAAATCGAAGGACGCTCCGATCTGGTCAAGCCATTGAGCCCACGAGAACCACAACGGGTCGGAACTGTGAGTTTCGATATACTCGTCTGTCGATGATAAAGGGCCTGGTTGTCTGCGTTTGAGATAATCGGGCGAACACACAGGCGTTATGAAATCGTCTTTCGAAGCAATGACCATCCCATCGTTAAACGGCGGTATTCCATAACGAATGGCAATGTTTATCTCACCACTATCGAGATCGATTTTTTCATCCTGGGATACGACACGCACCTGGATACCGGGGTTTTGGGAACGGAAGTCGGCCAGACGCGGAAGCAGCCAGAAGGACGAAAACGCGATCGTCGCGCCGATTGTGACGACATCCTGGTCGGATGTTTTGATCGCATCGACCGTCTCCGCAATATTGGAAAGGCTCTGCGCCAGCGAAGCCCCCAGAATGCGGCACGCAGGCGTAGGTTCGATTGCGCGGTGTTTACGCACGAACATTGGCTGCCCCAGTTCTTCCTCAAGCAAAGCAATCTGCCGGCTTACGGCCGCCTGAGTGACGCCAAGTTCGGTCGCGGCCACGGTAAAGCTCTTTCTGCGCAAAACTGCTTCAAGCATCAGCAGCGCGGTCAAGGATGGGAGTCGTTTACGAAACTGCATGCTCCCGCCCTCAATCCATTACTTTTCATTATGCCAACGTAACAATTTATGCCGTTGAACGAATTGCATGGCAAGGTCACTCTTGCCCGAAAGCTGGCAAAGAGGTCTTCATGCTGAACAAACTTGCGTCTTCGATCTCGTCACTTTTGGACGCGCGTGCTGACGGCCATGCTCTGCCAGCGGGCCTGTATACCCGGTCAGACGTGTTCGAAGCGGATATCGACGTCTTCTTTTGTCGGCACTGGATCTGCGTCGGACTTGAATGCGACGTGCCCGAGCCCGGCGACGCTGCGGTTATCGACATCGGCAAAACCAGCCTGATCCTGCTGCGCGACGATGACGGCGAAATCCGCGTCGTGCACAACGTCTGTCGCCACAGGGGTTCGCGCCTCCTCAATCCCGGCAAGACGATCGTCTCGAAGCTGGTCTGTCCCTATCACACCTGGACATACGAACTCAGCGGGGAACTGAATTATGCACCCCATATGGGCAAGGACTTCAACAAAGAGTGTCATAGCCTGAAGCCTGTGACCTTCAAGTCGATCAGCGGCCTCATCTATGTTTGCCTTGCCGACAATCCGCCAAAGGACATTGCTCGGCTCGAGCTGGCTATGACGGAGCGCTTGGCGCCCTACGATATTGGCAATTCCAAAGTCGCATTCGAAACCGATGTGATCGAGCACGGCAACTGGAAGCTGACGATGGAGAACAATCGTGAGTGTTACCATTGCTCGGCGAACCACCCGGAGCTTTGCGTCTCTTTCGTCGATCTGGATTTCGGTTTCGATCCCGAGACACTCAGTCCAGAAGACAGGGCGCAGGCCGAAGAGCATCTTGCTCTCTATGAAGAGCGCATCCTTCAATGGACAGCAGACGGCTACCCATCCGCCGCCATCGAACAACTCGTCGATTGTGAGACCAATTTCAGGACGCAGCGCCTTATCATTTCCGGTGCGGGCGAATCCCAGACCCCGGACGCTACGGCGGCATCATCCAAACTTTTAGGAACGATGACCCGCAAGGACCTCGGCGATATGCATCTCTGGGGCCATAACAGCTGGAACCACTTCATGGGTGACCATGCCATCGTGGCGATAGTCATTCCAATTTCGCCCGACAAGACGCTGGTGCGCACGAAGTGGCTCGTTCACAAGGACGCCGTCGAGGGCGTGCATTACGACCTTGAGAAGTTGACGAACGTCTGGGTGGCGACCACGGATCAGGACGCGGAACTCGTCGCGCGCTCACATGCCGGCGTCGAAGACCCTGCCTATGTGCCCGGCCCCTATTCGCCATTCTCGGAGACGAACCTCGACAAATTCGCCACCTGGTACATCGATCGGATGCGTGCGCATGGATATTAAGAGCGCATTCGCATCTGTCGATCGGATAGAGAAAACTGAATTCTGGAACCGGGATTTGGACGAGGATCTGGTTTGCATCGACGTCCACCAGGAAACGCATGATGTAAAAACATTCACATTCGCTTCTTCGCTTGGAAAGAGGTTCGCCTTCAAGGCCGGCCAGTATTTCCTGTTCGATCTCGAAATTGACGCCGAGCCCGAAAGCCGCTGCTACAGCATATCCTCCTCGCCGCAGCGCACCAACGCGTTTTCAGTCACCGTGAAACGCGTGCCTGACGGTAAGATTTCCAACTGGTTTCATGACAACGTCACAGTTGGCTCAACGATGAAGGGCAATGGACCGCTCGGACATTTCATCCGGCCCAATGCCAAGAAACTGCTGCTTCTGTCTGGTGGGTCGGGGATTACGCCAGTCATGTCGATCGTCCGCGAACTGGCGGATACCTTTGAACCCATCGACGTCGTATTCATGCATGCTGCTCGAAGCCCTAAGGACTTGATCTTTCGGGAGGAACTCGCCTGCCTGGCGAGTAAAGGAAAGCAGCTCCGCCTGCATTTCCTACCTGAGATCACCGCCGGCGAAGCCCATTGGCCTGGCCTTACCGGGCGCATCTCGGCAGACTACATGAAGCTGGCCGTACCTGACATCGCAGAGCGTGTCGTCATGTGCTGCGGCCCGGCGCCATTCATGGCTGCTGCCCGCGTGATTGCCGCAGGGCTCGGCGTTCCGTCGTCCTATTATATCGAGGAGAGCTTCGACGCTGCCGTCATCGACGACATCGACCTTCCGGTTGTCCTGGAAACAGCCACGCGAACGTTCACGGTGGAGTTTGCCAAGCAGGTCCGTAAAATCGATGTTTCAGGCGAGCAGACCATCCTGTCCTGCGCGAAAAAAGCTGGCGTGAAACTCCCCTCTTCATGTTCAAACGGAGTGTGTGGCACCTGCAAATCAAAACTGGTGTCCGGATCCGTCGACATGAACCACAATGGCGGGATCCGCCAGCGAGAGATCGACGCCGGGTTATTCCTGCCGTGCTGTTCGAAGCCACTCAGTGACCTCGTGGTCGATCGGTAAGGCCTTAAACACTAGCAGGGATGACCGAAGAAACTATCGATCACCTTGCTTCAATGTTTCCGCTGGTCGGGCAAAAGTGCCCAGAATGCGAAGAGAGGCTTCTCGCCCGAGCGCATCGCATGCCGGATTCCAGGTGGATTGTAGAAAGAGCCACCCATGCCCGGCGTGAACCAACCGGAATCGCCCTGCATGAATTCGCCATCCGACAGGACGAGATAGATTTCCTCCGGTGCATGATCGTGATCCGGATACCGCACGTTCGGCGCCATCAAGGTCGCGCCAAGCCACACGTCCGGACGGTCCTCGAGACCGCCCGGCCCGACAATCATGGTATTGGCGTGGCCCATCGGAAAATTTGCGCTGGCTGAATTGTCATAGGTCGAGCGACAGTTCCATTCGAGCTGCGCCTCCAACGCTGCAAAGCGCCGGAGCAAGATGTTCAACGAGGGTTGCTCCGCCTTTGCCGCCAAGACACTCTGCAAATACAGGCCGCAAATCGGAAGCCGCTTTGCGATATTCACCCGCTCCGGCAGCGATGTTTGCAGGTGCGCAAATATCTGCGTCTGTGACTGCCGGGCCCGTGAATCCTCGACAAACCGGTCGAATGCGACGATCGCGGTATTCAGAAAATCCTGCAAGGCCTGGCTGCGGGCCATGTTCAAATATCCTTGGCAAGCCGCAATGCGTCATAGATCGCTGCATGCGTGTTGCGAGCAGCGACCGCGTCGCCAATCCGAAAGAGCTGATAGGTGCCAGCGGGATTGCGCTCGGCCGTTTGCGGTGCGCCGGAAATCAGCTGGTCGTAGGAAATTTCACCGAGATTCTTCGAGCCGGGCTTCATCTCGAAATAAAGATCGTCCAATGGGATCGTACCGTGATTGATGACGATCTGGTCGATGGTCCGTTGCTTTTCAACGCCGCCATAGTCGCTGCCGACATGGGCAATGATCTGGTTGCCGCTCTTTTCGGCCGATTGCAGCCGGTAGGTGACGGTGAAGGTGACGTCGAGTTTCTGCAGCGAGCGCATGTAGGGAACAAGGTTCATCGCCATGACCTCCGGCGCGAAGGAGCGGTCGGGCGTCATGATCTCGACCTTGGCCCCTGTCTTGGCGATGAATTCCGCGGCTTGCAAGCCGGCATGGTCGCCGGCATCGTCGAAGATCAGCACATTGGTGCCCGGCTTGACGTCGCCCGAAATGATATCCCAGGAGGAGACGACAAGCTCATTTCCCTTCGACAGAACCTCGGTATGCGGTAGTCCACCTGTTGCGATGATGACCACGTCGGGCTCTTCCGCTGCGATCATGTCAGCATCCGCCCAGTTGTTGAAATGGAACGTGACACCAAGCTTCTCGCATTGGCTCATCCGCCAGTCGATGATGCTGATCATCTCACGGCGGCGTTCGTTCTGCGCGGTGAGGCGGATCTGCCCGCCGGGATTGTTGGCCGCCTCGAAGACCACGACCGCATGACCCCGCTCGGCGGCCACGCGCGCCGCTTCGAGGCCAGCCGGCCCGGCTCCGACAATGACCACCTTCTTGCGGGTGTCGGCTTTTGCAATGGTATGCGGCATGGTCTGTTCGCGACCGGTTGCGGCATTGTGGATGCAAAAAGCCATCCCGCCCTGGTAGATGCGGTCGAGACAGTAATTCGCGCCGACGCAAGGGCGTATGTCCTCCTCGCGCTTTTCGATAATCTTGCGAACGATGTGCGGATCCGTCATGTGGGCGCGCGTCATTCCGACCATGTCCACTTTGCCCGCGGCAATGGCGTGCCGTGCCGTCGCCACATCCGGGATTTTTGCCGCATGAAAGGTCGGAAATTGGGTTGCGGCGCGGATTTCACCGGCAAAATCGAGATGTGGCGAGTTCGCCATGCCCTGGATCGGAATGACGTCCGTCAGGCCGGCATCCGTATCGATGTGACCTCGGATCACGTTCAGATAGTCGATCAGACCGCTGTCGCGCAGCCGTCGCGAAATCTCGATACCGTCAGCTTTTCCAGTGCCTCCGGGGAGACATTCGTCGGCCGTATAGCGAACGCCGAGGATGAAGTCGTCTCCGACGCGCTCGCGCATCGCCTTGAAGACGTCGAAACAGAACCGCATGCGATTTTCGAGCGAGCCCCCATATGGCCCGTCCAGTTCATTGGTGAGCGGCGAATTGAACTGATCGATCAGGTGACCGTAGGCTTCAAGCTCGACACCGTCCATGCCGCCCGCCTTCATGCGCTCGGCTGCGTCTGCGAAGTCTCTAATGATGCGCTCGATGTCCCAATCCTCCATCTTCTTCGGGAAGGAGCGGTGCGACGCTTCACGATGATGGGACGGCGCGACCACCGGCAGCCAATCGCCCTTGTCCCAACGGGTGCGCCGGCCGAGATGGGTCAGCTGGATCATGATAGCCGCGCCCTCTTCGTGCACGGCATCGGTCATTTCCCGGATCCACGGAACGATCTCGTCCTTGTAAGCGAGCAGGTTATTGAAGACCGGTGGACTGTCTTTCGACACCGCTGCCGACCCCGCCGTCATTGTCAGGGCCACGCCGCCCCTCGCCCGCTCGAGGGTATAGGCTCGGTAACGCTCCTTCGGCATGCCATCCTCAGGGTAGGCGGGCTCATGCGATGTAACGATGATACGGTTGCGTAGAGTCAGATGCTTCAGTGTGTAGGGCTGAAGGAGGGGATCGTTCGACATGCGACGGGCTCCGGTTTTGGCCTTTGCGCATAAGGCTAAACAGGAATGTACAGTTATGTCAATATTGAAAACATCGCCGTACCTACAGTTGACATTCATGTACATTCCACTTGAAGTGCGGTTATGAATTTGTTAGGAAGTGCCTATGGAACAGGCGGTAAATGACAGCGGCTGGCGTGGTTCTCAGGAGGGTTGGCTTGAAGCCGCCTACGAAGCGCTGCTCGAATCCGGCGTAGATTCGGTGAAGATCCTGCCGCTTGCCAAGAAGCTGGGTCTATCGCGGACAAGCTTCTATTGGTTCTTCAAGGATCGGGAGGAACTGCTGAGCGCGCTGATACTGCGCTGGAGGGACAAGAACACAGGCAACCTAGTGAAGCAGTCCGAGGCATACGCGGAATCTCTTGCGGAAGCGATGCTGAATGTCTTCGATTGCTGGCTCAACAAAGATCTCTTCGACTCCCAGTTCGAGTTTGCAATTCGCAGTTGGGCGCTGCAATCTCCGGAAATTCAGGTTGAAGTGCAGCAGGCTGATCTGGCCCGAATAGACGCTTTGAGCCGTATGTTCGTGCGGTTCGGCTTTGACGAAGAGCCTGCGGACGTTCGCGCGAGAACAACTTATTTGGTCCAGATCGGCTACATCTCCATGCAGTCCACCGAGGACATCGGACTGCGTATGAAGCGCATTCCCGAATACATCGCAATCTACACCGGTCAGGTCCCGCAACAGCGGGAACTCGATCGCTTCTACGCGCGGCACGGCTATAAACAAGGGTGAGAGCAAGGTGGACGCTGGCAGGGGCTGGAAAATTGGCGTGATCGGCGGCAACGGCTGGCTGGGCAGCGCCCTTGCCGGCGCGGTGCAGGACGCCGGCTTCGTCAAGCCTCGGGACCTGTCGCTCTCTTATCACAACAAGCGGCCGGATCGTTTCGAAGAGGCTTTCTGGACATTGGACAATCAGGCCCTCGCCGACCGCTCGGATGTCATCATTCTCTGCGTCCGCCCCGCTGACTGGCGTGACCTTAACGTCGATGCGAAAGGCAAGCTGCTAATTTCCGCCATGGCAGGCGTTTCGTTGGACTCGCTGAGCGACCATCATCAGACCGCCTGTGTCGTTCGTTCGTTGCCGAATGCAGCGGTCGAGATCCGCCGGTCCTACACGCCATGGATCGCAACCCCGGAGGTCAGTGAAGAAGAACGCACATTTGTCCGAGCCCTGTTCGAAACCTGCGGTGTTCAGGATGAGGTGCACAGCGAGACCGATATGGACTATTTCACCGGCCTGTCCGGATCCGGCCCCGCTTTTCCGGCGCTTCTTGCCGACGCAATGATGCGAGATGCCATCTCCCGGGGCATCCCCGTCGCGATGGCCAGGCGTGCCGTTAACACGCTTATCATTGGCGCAGGGCGTCTCATGGAAATGCGTGAGATCTGTCCTACTGAAATCGTGCAGACCTTCCTCGATTACCGCGGTACCACGGCCGTCGCAATCGAGACAATGCGCGCTGCGGGTTTCGAGAGAGCGATTGCTTGCGGACTGACGGCAGCGTTCGAGAAATCGATGAGTTTGGGAGACGCTCCCAAGCACTTGTGAATCGGGTATCCGCGGCGTCCCGCATTCTACGTCAAGCCGCTAAAAAAAGGGAACAGTGCTATGAATAAGCTTTTGGCTTCGGGTTGCGTGCTAGTCGGAGTGTTCGCCGGCGCATCGGCGGCAAATGCCGCCGGGTGCGGCCGCGTCACGATCGCGAGCATGAACTGGCAAAGCGCGGAGGTCATCTCCAATCTGGACAAGTTCATTTTAAACGAAGGTTACGGCTGCCAGGCGGAGATCACGGTTGGAGACACCGTGCCGACCATCACCTCCATGGCGGAAAAAGGCCAGCCTGATATCGCTCCCGAGGCCTGGATCGACCTGCTTCCCGACGTGGTCGCGAAAGGCACGCAGGAGGGCCGGATCGTGAAGGTTGGATCTCCATTGCCGGACGGCGGCAATCAAGGCTGGTGGATCCCGAAATATGTCTCGGACGCACATCCGGACATCAAGACCATTCCGGATTTGCTGAAGCATCCCGAACTCTTCCCGGGTGAGGAAGACCCAAGCAAGGGCGCAATCCTCAACGGTCCTCAGGGGTGGGGTGGCACCGTCGTGACAACCCAGCTGTTCAAGGCGTTCGGCGGGGAAAAGGCCAAGTTCACACTAATCGACACGGGATCGGCAGCCGGTTTGGACGGGGCTATCGCAAAGGCATATGAGCGGAAGAAGAGTTTTGCCACTTACTACTGGGCGCCGACGGCGCTGCTCGGCAAATACCCGATGGTGAAACTTGAGGCCGGCGTGAAAAACGACCCGGCTGAATGGAAGCGTTGCAACACGGTTGCCGATTGCCCGGATCCGAAGCCGAATTCTTGGCCGATCGACACGATCGTCACCCTGGTCGCCAAGCCCTTTTCGGAGAAAGCAGGACCCGAGGTGATGACCTATCTCGAAAAGCGGTCCTGGAGCAACCAGACCATCGGCAAGCTCATGGCATGGATGACGGACAATCAGGCCAGCGGTGCGGATGGCGCCAAGCATTTTCTGAAGGAAAATAAGGACATCTGGACCAAGTGGGTTTCAACGGACGCCGCCAAGAAGATCGAGGCAGCGCTGTAATAAGCCCTTGGGGCGATGTGCCGAACACATCGCCCCTTCCGCTTGCCGTCAAAAGAAGAAAAAGACCTCACACGGCTCTTTCCAGAGAAAGGGAACCGAATGGAATGGTTTTATAAATTTCCACATATGGATGACGACGCGCTTCGCAACTTGAAGAAAGCGATCGACGAGGGATTTCGCGCTTTCACCCGCGCCTATGGCGATATGATCGAAAGCATGTTTTCGCCTCTGCAGAGCTTTCTGCTGGCGGCCGATCACTTCATGACGCAGACGCCGTGGCCGATCATCACGGCGATCATCCTCACTATTGCATGGTTTGCGAGCCGAAGTGTCAAAATCGTGCTGAGCTGTCTGATCACGCTCCTGCTGATCGGCTATTTCGACATGTGGACCGATACGATGCGTACGGTCGCAATGATCTTTGTCTGCACCGTCCTGTCGATTGCCGTCGGCCTGCCGATAGGCATACTCATGGCGCGTTCGAATGGCGTCAAACGGGTCGTCAACCCGATCCTCGACGTGATGCAGACCATGCCGAGTTTCGTTTATCTCATTCCGGTCGTCATGCTGCTGGGCATCGGCCGCGTCCCGGGGCTCATCGCCGTGGTGATCTACGCCATACCGCCAATGATCCGGCTGACCGATCTCGGTATCCGCCTCGTCGACAAGGATGTTCTGGAGGCCGCCGACGCCTTCGGCACCTCGGAGACCCAGAAGCTTTTCAAGGTGCAACTACCGCTTGCTCTGCCAACCATCATGGCGGGGATCAACCAGACAATCATGATGGCGCTGGCGATGGTGGTGGTCGCCTCGATGATCGGCGTTCAGGGGCTTGGCCAACCGGTGCTGAAGGCAATCGCCAACCAGTATTTCACCCTCGGCGTGTTCAACGGCCTCGCAATCGTTGGAATCGCCATAATCTTCGATCGGGTCAGCCAGGCCTATGGCAAGCGGCTCCAGAAGCATCGGGAGATCGTTCATGGCTGAGCAAGGTTTGGGCGGCATCGCAATCCGCAATCTCTACAAAATCTTCGGCGCCAACCCCGCCGCCTATGTCGATGCCGTCCGCAACGGTCTAACGAAGACAGAGCTTAACGATGCACATGGCCATGTGCTGGGGCTGTGCGATATCAATTTGGACATCAAGTCGGGCTGTATTCAGGTCATTATGGGCCTGTCGGGTTCCGGCAAGTCCACGCTCATCCGCCATATCAACCGCTTGATCGATCCGACCGCGGGTGAGGTGCTGGTCGACGGGGTGGATGTCGTAAAGATGAACAAGGACGAACTGCGAAACTTTCGCCGTCATCAGACGGCAATGGTCTTTCAGAAATTCGCCTTGCTGCCGCACCGGAGCGTGGTCGACAACACCGTCTTCGGCCTTGAGGTTCAGGGCATCGGCCGTTCCAAAGCGACCGACGTCGCCATGAGATGGCTAGAGCGCGTTGGCCTGAAGGGGTTCGAGCACAAGTACCCCAACCAGCTGTCTGGAGGAATGCAGCAGCGCGTCGGACTTGCCCGCGCCTTGTCGAACGATGCGCCTGTCCTCCTGATGGACGAAGCCTATTCCGCACTCGACCCGCTGATCCGCATGGACATGCAGTCCGTTCTTCTCGATATTCAGAACGAGATCAAGAAAACGATCGTGTTCATCACACATGATCTCGATGAGGCTCTCCGGCTGGGAGACCAGATCGCCATCCTGCGCGACGGCGAGGTCATACAGCAAGGTACAAGCCAGGACATCGTCCTGAGGCCGGCGGATCAATATGTGGCCAATTTCGTCAAAGAAGTGAACCGCGGACGGGTCGTGCAGGTCGAAGCGGTGATGGCTCCCTTACGTTCCCGGACCGGGGGTGAGCAGCCCACCATTCCGGCAAATGTCACGATCGAGGAAGCGATACGCGCGCTCGTCTCTGCCCCTGACGGCGACGTGACCGTTGTCGATCCATCAGGCAAACCGGTCGGAACCGTGAGCTTCCGGCAGCTGGCAGGGGCTATGGTCAATTCCCGCCATGTCGAGCACCGGTCTTTCGACGCGTCGGCGATAGTCGCGTAACCGAAGAGGTTGGCAGGTCTGATGGGTCTTTGCCTGAAGATCAGCAGATCTGTCGCATCCGGCGCCAGGCAGCCGGCGTATCGCCGGCAATCTGCCTGAACGCCTTGGTCAGATGTGCCTGGTCGGTGAAACCCAGGTGGGCCGCGACCTCCGCGACGGCCAGATCGCTATCGACCAGCAGTTTTTTGGCCAGATCGATGCGCCTGGCGAGCTGCCACTGCAGTGGCGTCTTGCCTGTCGTCTGCTTGAAGACGTTGGAGAACCAGCTTTCGGACAGACCGACGGTCGCGGCCATCTCGGCAACGGTCAAGCGGCAGTCGCTGGAGCGGTCAAAGCGCGACACCAGCTTGTTCATCTGCGCTTGAGTAAGCCTGCCATTGGCCTTTTCGGCTTCACGGTCGGGTATGTCGAGAAGGCCGGCGACGATGCTGCCCACCAGGCTTTCGGCATAGACGGCGTGTTTTGCCGGGCTCGATATCTCGTCGACGAGCAGGCCCGCCAGCGTCTCTATGGCGCCGACGTCCTGAAGCTCCACCGGCCGGCGCACCGCGGCCAAGGCGGCGGAGGCCCCAACCGAGGGCGACAGGAACCGCAGCAACCGATCCCGGTGCATGTGCAGGTTAAGGTGGGAAAATCGGTGCTTGGTTTCGCTGCTGGTCCACATGGGAACGCCGGCCGGGACATAAACGGCGCGGGTCATCGGGCGGTAGCCCTGCGAGCCGTCTCGGTTCGACACGCGAATTCGAGACGACACGTCGTTGAAGAAAATCATGATGCGCGGGTCATCCGCCAAATAGTAGCCTGTGGCACCCGACTGGCTTTCGGCTTCCCAGAAGACACTCACCAATCCGTCGAAACGACGCCACTTGACCGGAGCGACAACCCTTATCCCCTCCGTATGCCAAGCCATGGAATGCCAATAACTCAACACCGGGATCCTTCGCCTCATAACATGATAATTCTAGTCATCTATATAAAACCTCCGGGCGGATAGTAAAGGTCCGCATCTTCGATGCCTACCCGACCCGCCCCGGCGACACCTTGCTTCTTGACAAAGGATATTGCCGCGGTCTGATCCAGCACCTTGACCTCGTCACGATTATCTTATGGATGCCTTTCTCGGTATTCAGGCCATGCAGGAGAAATTTCGATGAACGTCCAACATCCACTTTTCGATCTGCGGGGACGCCATGCCGTCCTCACCGGTTCGAGCCGCGGCCTCGGCCTTGCCATGGCACGCGGACTCGCCTCCGCCGGAGCGCGGGTCACGCTGAACGGGCGCGATGAGGCGACGCTTTCGGCAGCAGTGAACCAATTGAAGACGGAGGGCTACGAGGCCTCGGGGATGGTCTGCGACATCACCAAGGCCGACGAAACGGAGGCCGCGTTCGCCGGCATCGGCGCGGTCGATATCCTCGTCAACAATGCCGGCATTCAGATCCGTGCGCCATTCCTTGAGCACAGCGCCGAAACTTGGCGGCGGATGTTCGACACCCACGTGATGGGCGCGGTACTTCCCTCGCAAGCCGTGCTGCCTGGGATGATCGAACGCGGTGGCGGCAAGATCATCAACATCTGCTCGCTGATGAGCGAGGTCGGCCGCAAAACCGTCGTGCCTTACACGACGATGAAAGGCGCGCTGAAAATGCTGACCCGCGGCATGGCGACGGAACTGGCCCATCACAACATTCAGGTCAACGGCATCGGTCCGGGCTATTTCGCGACCGAGATGAACCGCGCACTGATGGACGATCCGGTATTCGACGCCTTCGTGACGAACCGCACGCCCGCCGCCCGCTGGGGTCAGCCGGAGGAACTTTCCGGTGCAGCGATCTTTCTGGCCTCTCCGGCATCGGATTTCGTCAACGGCCAGGTGCTCTATGTCGATGGCGGCATTCTGGCGGCTCTTTGAGCCGCTTCGCTTCCGCAATGTCCTATCGGCGTTGAAAGCGCCAGACGTTAGTTCTTTGCCGCCTGGTAACCGAGCCCTGCGGAGGCGGTGAGCCCCGCCGTGCGCAAAAGGTCGGCATATTCGGATTTCCGGCTTTCGTCGAAGCGGAACATCGGAAAGGAAATCGAGACCGCGGCGATCGGTTTTCCGAGATAGTTGAAGATCGGTGCCGCCATGCATCGCACACCCGCTTCGCTCTCCTCCACCTCCTCGGCAAAGCCGCGGCTGCGGGCCGCCTGCAATTGGGCAAACAATTCCTGCGGATCGGTGATGGTGCGCGGCGCGAGCTTCGTCAATTCCATCTTGTTGATCCGCTCCCGGATCTCGTCGTCGTCGCGCCACGCAAGAAGAGCCTTGCCAAGCGAGGTGCTGTGCAGCGGGTTGCGGAGCCCGAGCGTCGATTTCATCGAGAGACTGTAGGCGGAATCGTATTTGTGGATGTAGACGACCTTCTGGTCGCGGTCATCGAGAATACCGAGATTGACGGACTCGCCGGTTACCCGAGAGAGCTTTCCCATCGCCTGGTCCGCAACACGCAGCAGATCCGTCTGCTCGGTCAGCGAGCGAGCGCCCAGGCTGAAGAGTTTCAGCGTCAGGCCGTATTTTTCCGTCTCAGCATCCTGCTCTACATAACCGAGTTCCACCATGGTCTGCAGCAGGCGATGCGCTGTGGTCTTCGACGTCATGGCTCGTTGAGCGAGATCGGCAAGGCTCACCTTCTTTCCCTCGACCAAGGCCTCCATCACGGCGAAAACCTTGAGGACGGCGGCGACATTTTCGGTTTTTGGGTTCAACTCTGACATAGCGCGTTCTATTTTTTTCGAAATCTTATTCTGGAATTTGAAAAAACCTGTGTCAAGATACAGGTGAGCATGCGGAACAGGCGCAGAGTGCAACAGAAAAACACGGTTGAAAAGCCATGGAGAGTATGATTTCTTAAAATCCGGAATATCGTTCCGAATATTTGTGGAGGACGTCCGGCATGCATCCGCTGCTGCGGCAAAAGCAACATCTTATCGAGCGCCACGATGTGTGCGGCCTCATCGATCGGCTGATCGACAACCTTGTCCATATCGAGGATCGCACCGGCGAATTCCTCCTGCGCCTCGACGACGGCCGGGTTATCGACACCAAGGGCTGGGCGGGCTGGGAATGGACCCATGGCGTCGCACTCTTTGGCCTTCTCAAATATTGGCAGCTGACCGGCAACCAGAAGGTGATGGATATCATCGTCGATTGGTTTGAAGCCCGGCTTGCTGAAGGGACCCCCACAAAGAACATCAACACCGTCGCACCGTTCCTGACGCTTGCCCATCTCTACGAACTGACGGGAGATCCCCGTTGGCGGCCCTACCTGGAAACGTGGGCCGAATGGGTGATGCATGAAATGCCGCGCACCCGCGAAGGTGGGCTGCAGCATATCGTCTATAACAGCGTCAATGATCAGCAGATGTGGGACGACACGCTGATGATGAGCGTGCTGCCGCTTGCCAAGATCGGCCTCGTGCTCAAGCGCCCGGAATTCGTGGAGGAGGCAAAATACCAATTCCTGGTGCACGCCCAATATCTTTGCGATACGCAAACCGGCCTCTGGTTCCACGGCTGGACGTTCGACGGCAATCACAATTTTGCCCGCGCTCGCTGGGCACGCGGCAATAGCTGGATCACCATCGCCATTCCGGAATTCATCGAGCTCCTGGACCTGGCTGAGAACGATCCCGTCCGCCGCCATCTCGTGTCCCTGCTCGGCCGGCAGGCGGCAGCGCTGAAACTCCACCAACATCCATCGGGCCTGTGGCACACGCTGATCGACGATACGTCGAGCTATCTGGAAGCCTCGGCGACCGCCGGCTTTGCCTACGGCCTAATGAAGGGTGTGCGCAAGCGGTATCTGGGCATCGAGTATCTGGAGACCGCCGAGAAAGCCATGAAAGGCGTGATCGACAACATCAGCCCTGAGGGAGAACTCCGGCAGGTTTCTTTCGGCACGGCGATGGGTGGCGATCTCGATTTCTATCGGCAGATCAAGCTGACATCCATGCCTTACGGGCAGGCGATGGCGATGCTCTGCCTGACTGAACTTTTGCGCAGCTTCGTGTAGCGAACTGCGCCGAGAAGAATGCTGCGTATCCGGCAGGAGGAGCCGGCGCGCGGCAAACCATGGAACGACCGCAACGCATCCGGCGCCGACGAGACGCTCCGGAGTTAGAAGGAGGAGGACAAAATGACCAAACTGACAAGGCGAACTTTATTGGGCACGATAGGAGCGGCGGCAGCCGCTTCTGCGCTTCCGGCTATGCCGGCGCTTGCTGCCACACGCACCATCCGCCACTATTGGTGGGGCAATCCGGAGCGCGACAAGCGCACCTTTGCCGTTATCGACGCATTCCAGAAGAAAAACGCCGGCATCTCCGTCTCCGGCGAAACGATCGGCTGGGGTGACTACTGGACCAAGATGGCGACCCAGACCGCAGGCCGGAACATGGCCGACCTAGTGCAGATGGATTACCGGTTCCTGTTTGAATATGTCAATCGCGGGGCGCTGAAGCCTCTCGATGAATTCGCCGGCAAGAGCCTGATGATCGCCGACTTCGACAAGGGCCCCCTCGATGGCGGCAGGGTCGACGGAAAGCTTTATGCCCTCAACATCGGCTCGAACAGCCAGGTCATGGTCTACAATACGCGCGCCTTCCAGGAAGCGGGCATCGACGCAGACCTGATCAACTGGACCTGGGACGATTTCGCCAAGGCATGCGAAAAGATTACCGCCAAGTCCGGGGGCAAGATGAAGGGCTCGGACGACCTGTCCCTGATGATCGAAACCTTCGAATCCTGGGTTCGCCAGAACGGTCGCGAATTCTACAGCCCCGACGGCAAGGTCACGGCGACAGCCGGGGATGTTGCAAGCTGGTGGCAGATGTGGGCCGACCTGCGCAAGGCAGGGGTCGTTCGCGACAAGAACAAGACCGTTATTCTCGATCCGCCGATTGCCGAATCGGGCGTCGCCGTCGGCGACACCGCCATGTCCCACTACTGGTCCAACCAGCTGGTCGGCATCCAGTCCGTGGCAAAAGACAAGATCGGCGCGGCCATGGTGCCCCACAAGGCGGGCGGCAAGCCCGGCCAGTTCATCAAGCCCTCGATGTTCCTGTCCCTCAGCCGGGACGCCAAGGACACGGAGGCCGCAATTGCCTATATGAATGCCTGGGTCAACGATCCCGAGATCACCGGCATTCTCGGTCTCGAACGCGGTATTCCCTGTTCGCCAAAAATCCGTGCAGCGCTGACCCCGAAGCTCACCGAGGTCGAAAAACTCTCGGTCGACTACTTCGCAGCGATTCAGAGCAAGGTCGGCCCGCTGCCGCTGCCTGCCCCCAAGGGAGCTGGAGAGGTGCGAGACGCCTTCATGCGTGCCGGCACCGACGTCGTGCTTGGCAAGGTGGAAATTGCGAAAGCCGCTGGCACCTTCATCGAAGACGCCCAGTCGATCGTTGAGCGCGCCCAGTAATCGGTGCGGGAATATCAGGGCCCCGGCAATTCCTGCCGCCGGGGCCTCTCTTCCGACAACAAGGTCGTTTCGATGAGACGTTTTTTTGCCCGCAATGCACCGGCCTATGTGTTTCTTCTTCCATGGCTGATCGGATTTTTTCTGCTCGCCCTGGGGCCGATTCTTGCGTCGCTTTATCTATCCTTCACCCGCTATGACATGGTGAGCGCGCCCCGATGGATCGGTTGGGGCAATTACGAATACATGTTCACACGGGATCGGCGCTTCTGGAAAGCGCTGCAGGTCACTTTTACCTATGTTGCGCTGGCTGTGCCCGCCCGCCTGATCATGGCCCTCGGTGTCGCCATGTTGCTCGACAAGGGCTTGCGGACGATCGGCCTGTATCGAGCCATCTTCTACCTGCCGTCCCTGCTCGGCTCTTCGATTGCAATCGCGATATTGTGGCGTCAACTTTTCGCGGCCGACGGTGTCGTCAATCAGGTTCTGGCGATGGTCGGAATCCAGGGAGCCTCCTGGATCACCGATCCCGACACTTCGCTCTTCACGATTGTCGTGCTCGCCATGTGGCAGTTCGGCTCGCCGATGCTGATCTTTCTGGCTGGCCTTCGCGGCATTCCGCGGGATCTGTACGAGGCGGCGGAAATCGACGGCACGCCGCGCTGGCGGCAATTCACCCGCATCACTTTGCCGCTCCTTGCTCCGGTGATCTTCTTCAATCTGGTGCTGCAGACCATCGATTCCTTCAAGACCTTTTCCAGCGCCTTCATCATCTCCAACGGCACCGGCGCGCCGGCGGACAGCCTCCTGTTTTATACGGTCTACCTGTTCAACGAGGCCTTCAAGTTCTTCCGCATGGGTTATGCATCGGCGCTTGCCTGGTTCCTGCTGGTCATCATAGCGACCTTCACCGCGATCGCTTTCTTCACTTCCAAATATTGGGTGCACTATGAAAACGAGCGCGACTGATCTGGAAATCGCCATCCAGGTGGATGAGGCCGCGCGTGTCGCTCACGAGCTTCGGCTGAAGCGGGACAAACGCGATCGCAACGGCCGGATCCTCAAGCACATCTTTCTGATCACCGTGTCATGCGTGATGCTCTATCCGCTGTTCTGGCTGCTCGCTTCCTCGTTGAAGCCGGAAAACGAGATCTTCGGCAGCCTGACGCTTTGGCCTTCCGAATTTCGGTTCGAGAACTACACGAAGGGCTGGTACGCGCTGCCGATATCCTTCACGGTCTTCTACGTGAACTCGGCGATCGTCACGAGCCTGTCGGTGATCGGCAATCTGGTCTCCTGCTCGTTCGCGGCCTATGCCTTTGCACGGCTGAGTTTCACCGGGCGCAGCTTCTTCTTCGCGCTGATGATGATGACACTGATGATCCCCTATCACGTGGTTCTCATCCCCCAATATGTTCAGTTCCTGAACCTCGGCTGGGTCGACACCTATCTGCCCCTTGTGGTGCCGCGCTTCCTCGCCTCCGATGCCTTTTTCATCTTTCTGATGGTGCAGTTCTTTCGGCAACTGCCCCGCGAGCTGGACGAAGCTGCGATGATCGACGGCTGTTCGCCCTTCAAGATCTATTGGGCAATCATATTGCCGCTTTCGCTGCCGGCCATGGGCACGGCGGCGATCTTTTCACTGATCTGGGTCTGGGAGGATTTCCTTGCCCCGCTCATCTACCTCAACGACATCAAGAGCTACACCGTGCCGCTGGCGCTTCGCCTCTTCCTCGATCAGGAAGGGCAGTCCGCCTATGGCCAGATGTTTGCGATGTCGGTCCTTTCGCTGGTCCCGGTCGTCATCTTCTTCGTCCTGTTCCAGAGACTCATCGTGCGCGGCATCGCCACCTCCGGAATGAAATAGGGAACAAGACGCATGGCAGGATTGACGCTTCGAAACGTCGGCAAGCGCTATGGGGCGCTGTCCATCATCCAGGGGCTGAATCTGGACATCCACGACGGCGAGTTTCTTGTTCTCGTCGGTCCATCGGGCTGCGGAAAGTCGACGCTCCTGCGCATGATCGCAGGCCTCGAAGACATTAGCGAAGGAACGATCTCGATCGGCGGAAAGGTCGTCAACGACTTGCCCGCCTCCAAGCGCGAACTTTCCATGGTCTTTCAAAGCTACGCTCTCTATCCGCATATGAGCGTGCGAAAGAACCTGGCTTTTGGCCTTCAGAACTTCAAGGTGTCTCGCGCCGAGGTGGAGCGGCGGGTGGCGGACGCCGCGCGCATCCTGCAGATCGAGCAGCTTATGGACCGCAAGCCGCGCCAGCTTTCGGGCGGCCAGAAGCAACGTGTCGCCATCGGCAGGTCGATCGTGCGCGAGCCGCAGCTTTTCCTGTTCGACGAGCCGCTTTCCAATCTGGACGCGGAACTGCGCGTGCAGATGCGCGCGGAACTGGCCTCGCTCTACGCCCGCCTCGGCACCACCATGATCTACGTGACCCATGACCAGGTCGAAGCGATGACCATGGCAAGCCGGATCGTGGTCCTGCGCGGTGGCAAGATCGAGCAGCTCGGCACGCCCCAGGAACTCTATACCCGGCCGCAGAACCTCTTTGTGGCGGGCTTCATCGGCTCTCCGAAGATCAACATGCTGCAGGCCAGAGCAACCCGCGGGTCAGGAAAGACCACTGTGTCGGTGGCCGGCATGCCCGACTTTTCGATTGCCGAGCTTCCGACCGAGGATCCGGCGCTGACGTTATGCGTGCGGCCTTCGTCTCTGCGTGTCGGCAATGGCGATGTCACGGGCGAAGGCACGATCCGGCTGGTGGAATATCTCGGCAGCGAGACCTTGCTGCATATCGCGCTGTCTTCAGGCCAGGTGCTGCTGGCCAGCGACAACGGACGGACGCCCTACCGGATGGGCGATCCGGTCACCGTCGGATTCGACCTCTCCGAACTCCACTATTTCGATAGCGCAGGAAAACGCATCGAACCCACCCAGAAAGAAAGCCAGGTACAGTGAAGATCGCCATTGTTGGATGCGGTTCACGCCATCAGATGTTCCGCAATTCCGTCGTTGAAGATTATGCCGATAAACATGAGATCGTTGCCCTTTGCGACAGCAACGCCCATCGCCTCGGCGAAGCGGCGCAAGCGGCCTCAAAACCCGGGACGAACGGCGTCGCGACTTATCTTGCCGCCGATTTCGACCGCCTGATCGCCGAACAGAGGCCGGATACGGTCGTTGTCGCAACGCCGGATTTCCTGCATGCCGATTACATCGTTCGTGCCTTCGAGGCCGGCTGCGACGTCATTTGCGAAAAGCCGCTGACGATCGATCTCAGCCGTCTCAAGCAGATCGTCGATGCCCAGGCGCGCACGGGCCGAAAGGTCACAGTCACCTTCAACTACCGCTATTCACCGGCACGCACCCAGATCAAGGAGCTGATTTCCTCGGGCGCGATCGGCACCGTGACTGCGGTCGATTTCCGCTGGCACCTCGATCGGGTTCATGGCGCCGATTATTTTCGCCGCTGGCACCGCCAGAAGGAGAATTCCGGCGGGCTCCTGGTCCACAAATCGACCCACCATTTCGATCTTCTCAACTGGTGGCTGGGGACCGCGCCGACGGAGGTCCTCGCCTCCGGCCGGCGCGTCTTTTATCGCCCGGAAATGGCGGTGGAGCTTGGCCTCGCGGGCCGCGGGACACGCTGCAGCGACTGTCCCGTCGCCTATAAGTGCGATTTCCGCCTCGACCTTGCAGCCGACGAAAACCTGCGCAAGCTCTATGTGGAAGCTGAGCAGGAAGACGGTTATTTCCGCGATCTCTGCGTATTCGACGAAGAGATCGGCATCGAAGATACGATGCAGGCGCATATCCGCTACGCCTCGGGCGTCACCGCCAATTACACCCTGACTGCCTATTCGCCCTGGGAAGGGCTGGAGATCAAGTTCCGGGGTACCAAAGGCGACATTACCCATCGCCATGTCGAGGTTCATGGGGTTTTCGGCGGCAAACGCGCCCATGCGGACGAAGATGCGATCACCACCGAACTCCACCTGGCCGGCGAGCCTCCGCGCCAGCTCACCGTTCCGAAGGCGACGGGGGATCACGGCGGCGCGGATCCGGTCATGCTGGGTTATATCTTTGATCCGGAAAGCATGCAGCCCGATCCTTATGGCCGTGCCTCCGATCATGTTGCCGGCGCCTGGTCCATCCTCACCGGCATCGCTGCCAACGCTTCCATAGAAACGGGCTCGTTGGTCAACATACAATCCATGCTCCGCGCTCGCGGCATCCACCTGAACAGGTAGTTCCCATGGCTTTTAACCTTCGTATCGGCGTCATCGGCATAGACCATGGACATATCTACGGCATGATCAACGGCATGTTGGATGCCGGCGCCACGCTCGTAGCGTGGACAACGGGCGAGGAGACCCCAGAGGCGGCCCGCAAGACATTCCAGGAAACCTATCCGGATCTGCCGGCCCGGTCGATGCAGGCCATCCTCGACGATGAAAGCATTGTCCTTGTCCTGTCGTCCGGGATCAACAGCGAGCGCGCCGATATCGCGGTGGCGGCAATGGTGCACGGCAAGGACGTTCTGGTCGACAAGCCCGGCTGCACCAGCCTGGAACAGCTGGCAGACATCCAACGCACCGTCGCGGAGACCGGGCGACGCTGGACCGTGTCCTTTTCCGAACGTGTCTCCGTCGAGAGCGCCACCCTGGCGGACCAGCTGATTGGCCAAGGTCGGATCGGCAAGGTGGTTCAGACGGTCGGTCTCGGACCGCATCGCTTGAATGCACATCTGAGGCCGGATTGGTTCTGGGACAGAGCTCGCTGCGGCGGAATTCTCGCCGATATCTGCGCCCATCAGTTCGATCAGTTCCTCCATTATACCGGGTCGACCGAAGCACGGGTTGTTTCCGCCCATGTGACCAATGTCGCAAATCCGGATCGGCCTGCATTCCAGGATTTCGGCGAGGTGCTGCTAGAGGGTAACGGCGGCCGGGGTTATGCCCGTGTCGATTGGCTGACGCCCGACGGTCTTCCCGTCTGGGGCGACGGCAGGATGACCATTCTGGGGACGGAAGGTTATATCGAGCTGCGCAAATATATCGACATCGCCGGCCGGGACGGCCAGGACCACGTCTTCCTGGTCGACAAGTCGGGTGTACAGCGGTTCGAGGCGAGCTGCGCCGGAAAGCCGTTTTTCGCCCGCCTGGCCGCCGACGTGGAAAGGCGAACCGAGACGGCAATGCGCCAGTCTCATGCGTTCCTCGCGACGCGGTTGGGACTGCAGGCGCAACTTGTCGCAGAAGAGAAAACAGACCGATGACGGAGCGTGTCCGGGTCGCCGTCATCGGCGCGGGTATAGGCAAGGCGCACATCGCCGCTTATGCCGAATTGGCTGATCTGTTCGACGTCCGTTACGTCTGCGATCTCAACCTGTCTCGCGCCGAGGACGCGGCGCGACAGGCGCCGGGCAGCCAGGCTGTCCCCGACATCAACCAGGTCTTCGCCGATCCTCTCGTGGATCTGGTCGACATCTGCCTGCCGCCACAACTGCACGCGCCGATGACGCTTGCAGCCCTGGAAGCAGGAAAGCACGTCGTCTGCGAGAAACCGCTTGCCGGTTCGATAACCGAAGTGCGCCGGATTGCCGAGCTTTCCGAACGAACGGGGCGGCAGGTCTTTCCCGTATTTCAGTATCGTTATGGCGCCGGCTACCGGGCGGCACACGAATTGAAGCACCGGGGACTTTTGGGTCGGCCTTACGTGGTGGCCTTGGAGACACATTGGCAGCGGGGACCCGATTATTACGCAGAGCGCTGGCGGGGCACATGGAAAGGCGAACTCGGCGGCGTACTTGTCAGCCATGCATGCCATATCCACAATCTCATGACTCATCTCGTCGGAGATGTCGTGGAGGTCGCCGCCTTCCTCGATACCCGCGTCAATCCGATCGAGACCGAGGATTGCGCGGTGCTTTCCATGCGCACCGCGCAGGGCGCGCTGATCACGTCGTCGGTCACCTTGGGTGCGGCCGGAAACAGTTCGCGGTTAAGGATGTGTTTCGAGCACGTCACGGTCACGTCAGGCGCAGAGGCCTATCAGATAGGGGCGGGACCGTGGAAATTCGAAGCCACCGACCCGTCGCGGCAGCCCGAGATCGATGCGGCAACCCGAGAAATACCCGACGTCCTTCCACGGTTTCCGGGACTATTCGTGGATGTCCATGCGCGTCTCACCGGGAAGCCGGACCTCTATCTGCCATCGCTTCAGGAAAGCTATCACTCGATCGAGCTTGTTACGGCAATCTACGCATCGGCAAGGGAAGGCCTGATCGTACGCCTGCCGCTTGCTACAGATCACCCCCTCGCCGCGGGTTGGCTGCCGGTCTGAACAAGGCAGATATCCGGGTTGCGAAAAATCACAGAGCCGGAAGGGGCGCTCAGGCGGCCGACGCCCGCTCGGCCACCGCGCGATGGACTGCCGTCTGAAGTTGCTCTTGAGTGAACGGTTTGGTCATGCGCAAGAGATCTGAAAGCCCGTGATCTTCGTGTAGTTCGACATATCCGGAGGCCAGGATCACCGGCAAACCCGGATAGGACCCGATGATCAGGCGCGCGAGCTCCGCCCCGGTCATCCCGGGCATGGCATGGTCCGTGATGACGAGGTCGAACCTCCGGCCGGAGTTGAGGATTTCCAGTGCGGCAGCGGCTGAAGGCGCCTCCGTGGTGACATGGCCAAGATCTTCCAGCATGGCCGAGGTTCCCATGCTGACGAGCGCGTCGTCATCGACCACAAGTACCGTCAGCGCGTTCGGCATATTGGGAGCAGCATCCTGGGGTGCGGCCTCCGGCGATGGAGCCGTCCCACCAATATCTTCGGCGATCGGCAACCACAGGGACACGGTCGTCCCCTCTCCCTTGACGCTCGACAGGTCCAGAATACCGCCCGATTGGGCCGCCAGACCGTGCACCATCGAAAGACCCAGACCGGTTCCCTTTCCAGGTCCTTTCGTCGTGAAAAAGGGCTCGGCCGCACGCGTCACCGTAGCTTCGTCCATGCCCTCTCCGGTGTCGGAAACCGAAATCCGCACGTAACGGCCGGCGGTCAGGCTGCTGGCCCGCGTGACATCTTTTTCCTCTGCGGACACCATGATCGTGCCGCCCCCGGTCATCGCATCCCGGGCGTTGACGAACAGGTTGAGGAGGGCAAGTTCGAGCTGATTGCTGTCGACCAGCAACTGCGGCAGCCGTGGCGGAATATCTTTCCTGATATCCACCCCAGGTCCGAGCGCCTTGCTCAGGAGGTCCTGAATGTTTTCGAAGAGCTCGGCGAAATCGACCGCGTGCGGCTTCAATTCCTGGCGGCGCGCGAATGCCAGCAACCTTTGGGTTAAAGCCGCGCCACGCTCGGCCGCCTGTATCGCATTGGCGACCAGCCGCTCGCTCTTCTCATCGGTGGGAAGTCGCTTCTTCAGGAGGTTCAGGCTTCCCAGCACCGCCATCAGCAGATTGTTGAAATCATGGGCGACGCCGCCGGTCAGTTGGCCGATCGTGTCCAGCTTCTGCGCCTCGAACAGTTGAGCAATCGCCTCTTCCCGCTCGCGCGTCCTCTGGTCAATCCGTTCCTCGAGTTCTTCGTTAAGCTGGCGCAATTGATTGGAGGAAGCTTCCAGCTCGGCGGTACGTTCGCGAACCCTATCCTCGAGGTCAGCGTTCAACCGCTCAAGTTCCCTCGTCTTTCGGTACAAGTCAGCGAACACTCGCACCTTGGCCCGCAGAACTTCGGGAACGATGGGTACCGAGACGTAATCGACGGCTCCCGCCGCATAACCGCGCAGCCGGTCCGGTTCGGCCATCATGACGGCCGATACAAATATGATTGCCGTATGCTGGTAGCGGGGATGCTCCCGGATCATGCTGACGAGCTCGAAACCATCCTGCTCCGGCATGCAGACATCCACCAGAATGACGGCAATATCGTTGCGCAGGAGGTGCTCCAAAGCCTCTCGACCGGACTGGGCCTTGATCAGATTTTCACCAAGCTCCTGGAGCACGACCTCATAACTTAGAAGTTTTGCCGGCTGATCGTCCACGAGAAGGATGTTGACAGGGTCCATGGCCATATCCCCTAGCGGTGCAACCACATGCGGAGCGCGGATAGCAGTTGTTCGGTATTGACCGGCTTTGCCAGATAATCAGACGCACCCGCTTCCAGGCACTTCTCGCGATCGCCTTTCATTGCTTTCGCGGTCAGCGCAAGGATCGGCAGGCGTCGGAATCTGGGGTCCGAGCGGATCACCTGCGTCGTTTCGTAGCCGTCCATTCCAGGCATCATGATATCCATCAGAACGATGGCGATGGCCCGATCCTTCTGAATGACGTCGATGGCTTCGCTGCCTGTGGTCGCAGTCAGAACTCTCATTCCGCGACGTTCGAGAACACTGCTGAGTGCGAAAATATTGCGGGCGTCGTCGTCCACCAACAAAACGGTCTCTCCGATCAGATCCTCGTCCGAGCTGTGAAGTTCCTCGAGCATCGCTTGCTTGGCGGCCGGCATATCGGCCACCACCCGGTGGAGGAACAGGGCAGTCTCGTCCAGGAGACGTTCAGGCGACTCGACGCCTTTCACGACGACGCTGCGCGCCATGGTGTGTAGCTGGGCGTCCTCTTCGGGTGAGAGCTCACGCCCCGTGAAGACCACGACCGGAACCTCGGCAATGTCATCGTCATCACGGATCTTTTCCAGAACTTCGAAGCCGGACATGTCAGGCAGGGTGAGATCGAGAACGACGCAGTCGGCCGGATCCTCTTTAAGTGCGGCGAGCGCCTCGGCACCCGAGCCTACACTTTCGATGTCGATATCGTCATGGCTGAGCAGAGCGGTCACGCTCAGCCGCTCAGCCTCGCTGTCTTCAACAAGGAGAAGCCGTTTGCGGCGCGGCTCCGCATAATTCTTCAGCCGCAGGAATGCTTTACCGAGACTGTCGGTCGTGGTCGGCTTGCTCATGAATGCGAAGGCGCCGCGTGTGAGGCCATGTTGACGGTCCTCGTCAAGGCTGATGATCTGAACGGGAATATGCCGCGTCGCCGCGCTCTGCTTGAGTTGGCTCAGCACCGTCCAGCCGAGCATGTCCGGCAGGAAAATGTCGAGGGATATCGCGGCAGGTTTGTATTCCTGCGCCAAATTCAGCGCTTCGCCACCGCGCGTCGCCACCAGCACCTTGAACCCGCTGTCATGGGCCAGATCGACAAGGACGCGGGCATAATGCGGATCGTCCTCGACGATCAGCAGAACCGCATCCCCGGGCTGTATTTCGCCACGATCGTCTTCGACCTGTTCCGCGGGCTTGTCGGCGCGACGTGCGGCGGCAGCCTCTGCGAGCTGCACGACATTGCTGTGGGCCGGCAGGGCCTTAGAAGCGGGGGAGGCGCCCACATAAGTCAGCGGCAAATAGAGCACGAACGTGCTGCCGACGCCGGGCGTGCTGCGCAGCTGGATTTCGCCGCCAAGAAGGTTCGCGAGTTCACGGCTGATCGCAAGGCCCAGCCCGGTGCCGCCGTATTTCCGGCTGGTCGAAGCGTCAGCCTGCTGGAAAGCCTCGAATATGATGCGCTGCTTTTCGGGCGGTATGCCGATCCCGGTATCGGTGACCTCGAAGGCGATCACCGATGGCGCATGTTTGAGAGACGAATGATCCAGCGACCAGCCTTCGGTCACCGGCGCGACTTTCAGCGTGACACCGCCTTGCGCGGTGAACTTGAAGGCGTTCGACAACAGGTTCTTGAGGATCTGCTGCAACCGCTTGGAGTCGGTAATGATGCTTCTCGGCACGTCTTCGCCAATCTCGACCATGTAGCTGAGATCGCGATTTTCCGCCTCATGCCTGAACGGCCGCGACATCATCTCCAGCAGGTTGGTGATGAATATCTCTTCGGCATCAACCGATACGGTCCCCGACTCGATTTTGGAGAGGTCGAGAATATCGCTGATCAGGTTGAGGAGATCGGTGCCAGCCCCGTGGATCGTCTTTGCGAACTCCACCTGCTTGCCGGAGAGGTTGCCGTCGGGGTTTTCTCCGAGCTGCTGGCCGAGGATCAGGATCGAGTTCAGCGGCGTGCGCAGCTCGTGCGACATGTTGGCGAGGAACTCGGACTTGTATTTCGACGTCAGCGCCAGCTCGGTTGCCTTTTCTTCCAGCGCGCGGCGGGCCTGCTCGATTTCCTGGTTCTTCGCCTCGACCTCGACATTTCGTTCTTCGAGCTGCTGCGCCTTTTGCTCAAGCTGCTCGTTGGTCTGCTGCAACTCCCTCTGCTGCGTCTGAAGTTCTGTCGCAAGCTGCTGGGATTGCTTGAGCAGGCCTTCCGTCTGCATCGTCGCCTCGATCGAGTTGAGTACGATGCCGATCGAGGTCGTCAGCTGGTCCAGGAAGGAAAGCTGCAACTCGGTAAATTCGCCGGCCGACGCAAGCTCGATCACCGCCTTGACCTGCCCTTCAAAGTGAACCGGCAGAACGATGGCGCTCTTGGGAAGGGTCGAGAAAACGCCAGAGCTGATGGGAACGACATTGTCGGGAAGATTGGTAACCAGAATGCGCCGGGCATCGATGGCGCACTGCCCCACAAGCCCCTGGCCGAACGCCAGACGCCGCGGATGTGCCGCACCGACCCCGTCCGCGT
This sequence comes from Neorhizobium sp. SHOUNA12A, assembly GCF_023006505.1. Taxonomy (GTDB): domain Bacteria; phylum Pseudomonadota; class Alphaproteobacteria; order Rhizobiales; family Rhizobiaceae; genus Neorhizobium. The sequence continues at coordinate 41,487 of NZ_JALBGV010000002.1, read as the reverse complement.
AACTTGACAGCAGGGACAGGGTTGGCTGGTGATCCTCAGCGTCCACCTGATAGATAACGCCTTGATGTGCCCCGACGAGAGGCGCGAGTTCCGAAAGCAGCATTTTCCCGACCAGCGTCAGGTCGCGCTGCCCCTGGAGCATGTTCGTGAACCTCGCGAGGTTCGTCTTCAGCCAGTCCTGTTCGGTATTCTGCTCCGTCGTCAGGCGCAGGTTGCCGATCATCGTATTGATGTTGTCTTTGAGCTCGGCGACTTCACCGCGCGCTTCCACCTGGATCGACCGCGTCAGGTCTCCCTTGGTGACGGCCGTCGCGACTTCCGCGATAGCCCGGACCTGAGTGGTCAGGTTGGCCGCCAGCAGATTGACGTTACCGGTCAGGTCTTTCCATGTACCGGCGGTGCCCGGCACGTTCGCCTGACCGCCGAGGCGGCCTTCGACGCCCACTTCGCGAGCCACCGTGGTGACCTGGTCGGCAAAGGTCGCCAGCGTATTGGTCATGTTGTTGATGGTTTCCGCAAGTGCGGCGACCTCGCCCTTGGATGCGACGGTGAGGTTCTGCTTGAGGTCGCCGTTGGCGACGGCCGTCACCACCTTGACGATGCCGCGCACCTGTTCCGTCAGGTTGGCGGCCATGACGTTGACGGTATCGGTCAAATCTTTCCACGTACCGGCGACGCCCGGCACCTGCGCCTGGCCGCCGAGCTTGCCCTCGGTGCCGACTTCGCGCGCCACACGCGTGACTTCGCCCGCAAAGGCGTTCAGCTGATCGACCATCGTGTTGATGGTATTCTTCAGTTCCAGAATTTCGCCCTTCACGTCGACGGTGATCTTTCGCGACAGATCGCCTCGCGCGACAGCGGTCGTTACTTCGGCGATGTTGCGGACCTGCGTGGTGAGATTGGCGGCAAGCAGGTTGACGTTGTCGGTCAGGTCTTTCCAGGTGCCGGCGACGCCCGGCACCACCGCCTGACCGCCAAGACGGCCGTCAGTGCCGACCTCGCGCGCCACGCGCGTCACTTCGCCCGCGAACGACCGAAGCTGGTCGACCATGGTGTTGAGCGTGTCCTTCAACAGCAGGATTTCACCACGAACGTCGACGGTGATCTTGCGCGACAAGTCGCCATTGGCGATCGCGGTGGCGACCTCCGCGATATTGCGCACCTGGGCCGTCAGGTTGCCAGCCATCGAGTTCACCGAATCCGTCAGGTCCTTCCAGGTACCCGCGACGCCCGACACCTGCGCCTGGCCGCCGAGCTTGCCTTCGGTGCCCACCTCGCGTGCGACGCGCGTCACTTCCCCGGCGAAGGCGTTGAGCTGGTCCACCATCGTGTTGATGGTGTTTTTCAGTTCCAGGATTTCGCCTTTCACGTCGACCGTGATCTTGCGCGACAGATCTCCTCTTGCGACCGCAGTCGTCACTTCCGCGATGTTTCGCACCTGACCGGTGAGGTTGGAGGCCATCGAGTTGACGTTCTCGGTCAGATCCTTCCAGGTGCCGGCAACGCCCGGTACCTGGGCTTGGCCGCCGAGCTTGCCTTCGGTACCCACTTCGCGCGCCACACGCGTCACTTCCGAGGCGAACCGGTTGAGTTGGTCCACCATCGTATTGAGGGTTTCCTTCAGCTGAAGGATTTCCCCCTTCACGTCGACGGTGATCTTGCGCGAAAGGTCGCCGTTGGCGATCGCGGTCGAGACCTCGGCGATGTTGCGGACCTGAGCCGTCAGGTTGCCGGCCATCGAGTTCACCGAATCGGTCAGATCCTTCCACGTGCCGGCAACACCCAGAACGTTCGCCTGGCCCCCGAGCCGCCCTTCAGTCCCGACCTCTCGGGCGACACGCGTCACCTCTCCGGCAAAGCCGTTGAGCTGGTCCACCATCGTGTTGATGGTCTCCTTGAGCTCCAGAATTTCACCCGACACTGTCACGGTGATCTTCTTCGACAGGTCACCCTGGGCGACGGCGGTCGCAACTTCGGCGATGTTGCGCACCTGGCCGGTCAGGTTGGAGGCCATGGAATTGACCGAGTCTGTCAGGTCCTTCCACGTTCCCGCGACGCCGCGCACGTTGGCCTGGCCGCCAAGCCGGCCTTCGGTTCCCACTTCGCGCGCGACACGCGTGACTTCCGAGGCAAACGCGTTGAGCTGGTCGACCATCGTGTTGATGGTCTCCTTCAGCTCCAGGATTTCACCCTTCACATCGACGGTGATCTTCTTCGACAAGTCACCATTGGCGATTGCCGTCGAGACCTCGGCAATGTTGCGGACCTGTGCCGTCAGGTTCCCGGCCATGGAGTTGACGTTCTCCGTCAGGTCCTTCCAGGTGCCGGCGACGCCGCGGACGTTGGCCTGGCCGCCGAGCCGCCCTTCCGTTCCCACTTCGCGGGCGACACGCGTTACTTCCGAGGCAAACGCGTTGAGCTGATCCACCATCGTGTTGATGGTTTCCTTGAGTTCCAGGATTTCACCCGAAACCGTGACCGTGATCTTTTTTGACAAGTCGCCATTGGCGATCGCCGTCGACACTTCGGCGATGTTTCGCACCTGGGCCGTCAGATTGGAGGCCATGGAATTGACGTTGTCGGTCAAGTCTTTCCAGGTTCCGGCGACGCCGGGCACCTGGGCCTGGCCGCCCAGCCGGCCTTCGGTGCCGACTTCGCGGGCGACACGCGTCACCTCGCCGGCAAAGCCATTGAGCTGGTCAACCATCGTATTGATGGTTTCCTTCAGTTCAAGGATTTCGCCGGACACATCGACGGTGATCTTTCGGGAGAGGTCGCCGCGGGCGACGGCGGTCGTCACCTGGGCGATGTTTCGCACCTGCGCCGTCAGGTTACCGCACATTGCGTTGACCGAGTCGGTCAAATCCTTCCACGTGCCCGCAACGCCCGGCACAAGAGCCTGGCCACCCAGCTTTCCTTCCGTGCCGACCTCTCGGGCAACGCGCGTCACTTCCGACGCGAAGGAACGGAGCTGGTCCACCATCGTGTTGATGGCTTCCTTCAGCTGCAGGATTTCGCCGCGAACATCGACGGTGATCTTTTTGGAAAGATCGCCGTTGGCGACCGCAATCGTGACGTCTGCGATATTGCGGACCTGAGCGGTCAGGTTCGAAGCCATCGAGTTGACGCTCTCGGTGAGGTCCTTCCACACGCCGGTGACTTCCGGAACCTGAGCCTGTCCACCCAATTTGCCGTCCGTGCCGACCTCGCGGGCGACACGCGTCACTTCGGATGTGAAGACGCTCAGCTGCTTGATCATCGTGTTGACGATCTCGGCTGAACGCAGGAATTCCCCTTTCAGCGGTCGCCCATCGACGTCAAGCGGAACCGTCTGCAGCAGGTCGCCTTTGGCGACCGCCGTGATCGTCCGAGTAACCGCCGTCGTCGGCCACAGCAGATCGTCGATCAGGGTATTGATCGACCCTTCCATGTCTGCCCAGGCTCCGTCGGAAAGCCCAAATCTGACCCGCGTGCTGGTGCGCCCGTCCCGCCCGACCACCTGGCCGACATTCTCGAGCTGGGCCGCCATTTTCTGGTTGGCGGCGATGATATCGTTTAATGTATCTGCGATTTTTCCGGTGACACCGGTCATATCGGACCGCATCCGGACCGAAAAGTCTCCTCGTCTCATCGCCAGGAGAGCTTCAAGCAGGGCGCGGGCATCTTCGTCCGCCATCACCGCGACATTCACGTCTGAAAGGTCGCTCGAATCCACGCCACTGCGCTGAACGTCATTGCCCTGTCTAGCCACCGAAGCCCCCTGCCTTAGAGTGCCATTTTAATCTAGCGCAGGATTTCAAAAAGACTACTGGCCGGGCGCACTCCACCTCCCGCGTCAGACAAGCAAATTCCGCTCGGCTTAGGGACGCTAATTGCGGCAAGTGAAGGCCCGGAAAAATACGGCCCGGCCGGTCGATCCGGCACACGAGCCGCGGCTGAATTTGTCAAATACTGCAGTTATACGATTGACAATACGAGCATATTTCGCTCAAAAAAGATAACAACAGATCATGTGGTCTAATATGCTGGTTATTCTCGCCGACGACCTGACTGGCGCGCTTGATTGCGCAGCGCCGTTTGCCGGCAGGGGTTTGCATACTGAAATCGCGCTGAGCGCCGAGGCTATCGAGTGGGCCTTGCAAATGAAGCCCGCGGTTCTTTCAATCAACCTGGGATCTCGTGAAGTCGGGGCGGAGGCTGCGCGGCAGGCGACTGCGGCGGCCCTGTCGGTCCTGCCATCGGACATCGTTCTGTTCAAGAAGACCGATTCCCGCCTCAAGGGCAATATCGCCGCCGAGCTTGACGTCACGCCTTTTCACCTGGCGCTGGTCGCTCCGGCGATACCCGATTTCGGGCGGAATGTCCGAACCGGACATGTCGAAGGTTTCGGCCTGGACAAGCCGCTGAATGTCGCCGATGCGCTTGGCGTTCATGCCGAACGGGCCATCATTCCCGATACCCTTTCGCAGGAAGACATGTCCGCGGCTCTGGCAATTGGCCGCGAGGCCGGGACCGATCTTTTTGTCGGCGCCAGGGGTCTCGCCGAGGCGCTGGCATGTCATATGACCGGCCGTCAGACCGCCGAACCGGCCCTCCCCAAACCGGGCCCTGCCCTTTTTGTCATCGGCTCGAGAGATCCAATCACGCTTGCGCAAGTCGAGGAACTGCGGCGGGCGGTCGTGCTTGACTATATTGCCGCGCCGAACGGACGCCCGGAGAAGATCGCGCCGCCCCAGCATTGCGTGACGCTGGTTCAGGCCACGCCGGATGGAAGGGACGATCCGCCGCTTCTGGTATCGGACAGGATGGCGGCGGGCATAGTCCCGGACATGACGGCGCCGGCCGCCACTCTGCTTCTGTCGGGCGGCGCGACTGCCGAAGCCGTCTTGAAGGCAATGAATGTCTCGAGATTCCAGCTTCTCGGCGAATGTCTGCCAGGCCTTGGCTTGGCTTATATCGATGGCCAATGCATCATCGCCAAATCCGGCGGATTCGGCACGCCGGGCACATTGTGCGAGATAGCAAGAATGGCCATGGGCGAGAAGGGTTGAACGATGGGGCTTGAGAGCGGCACTGCCCGCAAGGGCCTTCCTGATATCGTCTTTGAGCGGATGTTGCGCGCGATCAAGTCGGGGGCATACCGGCCGGACGAACGGTTGCCGACCGAACATGAGCTAGCCAACGAATTCGAGGTGTCGCGGCCGATCATCCGGGAAGCGCTGAGACGGTTGCGCGAGCAGGGACTGATCTATTCGAGACGCGGCGCCGGCAGCTTCGTGCGTGCGCTCGGCCTACGCGAGCCGCTCGGGTTCGGCCAGCTGGAAAACGTCGCCGATCTCCTCAACTGTTATGAGTTTCGCATGACGCTTGAACCTGCGGCGGCCGCAGCGGCGGCGGTGCGTCACGATAAGGAGAGCCTGGCGGCCATAAAGCGGGCCCTGGAATTGCTGCGCGACGCCACGAACCGCCAGGCCCATCGTGAAGACGCCGACTACCAGTTCCATCTGGCTATCGCGCGGGCGGCTCAGAACAGCTACTTCTCGACGGCGATGGAGGCTCTGAAGGATCACATTGCCGTGGGGATGAAATTCCACGGCGCCTCCGTGAAAAGAGAAGCCACCGGACTTGCGAAAGTGTTCGGCGAGCACGAGGCAATCGCCGATGCGATCACTCGCGGTGACCAAGAAGCGTCGCGGCAACTGATGCTGGACCACTTGAAAGGTTCACGCGAACGACTGTTTCAGTCCTCGCACCGGTGAAACCTGTAGATGTCATCCGGCAACCCATAGCCGGATGATCGTCGCTTCAAAATGCCGCCTCGTAGATACCCAGCACATCGCGGACACTCATTTCGGCCGGGTTGTTATCCATCAGCCGGCGGATGGCATGCGCCTCCGAAGCGTAGAGGTAAAGCTCCTCCTGCCTGGCGCCGTGAGCCGCCAGCGACATCTCAATGCCAAGCCCTCCGCAGAAGTCGTAGGCTGAAGAGCGCAATTCATCCGAGGAAAGGTGATCACCAAGGCCCAATGCTGCAGCCACTTCCGCAGTCTTCGCGGCAACGACGGGCTGATTGAAAGCCAGGACATGCGGGAAAACGATGGCATTGGCCAGGCCGTGCGGCAGGTTGAGACGCGTGCCCAGCGGATAGGCGATCGCGTGGCCGGCCGCCGTATTGACCGGACCGAGGCAAATGCCGCCGTAATAGGAAGCAAGCATCAGCCCTTCGCGGGCCTCCGTATCGTGCCCGTCCTTCACCGCCCGCGCTAGATACCGGCCGACCAGCCCGAACCCCATGCGGGCAAAGCCGTCTATCATCGGATGGGCACGGCGGTTGGTGAAGGCCTCGACGCAATGCGCCATGGCATCGACACCCGTAGCAGCCGTCACAGCCGGAGGCACCGAATAGGTCAATTCAGGATCGAGCACCGCGAAATCCGCGATCATGTGCGGGCTTTCCACCGCGATCTTGGTCCGCTTGACCGGATCGGTGATGAGCGAGCGGATACCCGCCTCCGAGCCAGTGCCCGCGGTGGTCGCGACCTGGACAAGCCGTGTGCGGCGACCGGCGACGCGATTGGGACCGGCAACGTCCTCAAGCGTCTGCTCGGAATCCCACAGCGCCGCAACCAGCTTGGCGACATCCAATACCGATCCACCACCAAGTCCGACGATCATTTGCGGGCGGGCCTTTCGGGCGGCCTCCAGCGCAGCATTCAGCGTTGCGGTATCCGGCTCGCCTGGAATGGCGTCGAATACCGAAAATCGGCCGGGCAACTGCAGACGGTCGGCAAAACCAGCCGTAATCGGCGTGGCAATGACCAGGGTCGAGACGACGTCGCCAGCCCAGACGCCAACCTGGCTGATCGTGCCGGCACCGACGGCGAGGCGCAGCGGCTGGTGGAGTGTGATGGGTGCAATGGCCATGACGCGTTCCTTACCGGACCCCCGCCACGAGCTTGCGCGCGTAGGCGATGGCAGAATTCATGTTGCCGTGATTGGCGATCCCCTTGCCGGCGATATCGAACGCGGTGCCGTGATCGACGGAGGTGCGATCGATCGGCAGATCGACGGAGACGTTGACGGCCGTATCGAAGGCCACGAGCTTGATCGGGATATGGCCCTGATCGTGATACTGCGCGACGACCAGATCGAAGGCGCCGGAATAGGCGCGGTGGAAAACCGTATCGGCGGAGATCGGACCATGAACCTCGATGCCTTCGGCGCGGGCGGTTGCAACGGCCGGCGCGATCTGATCGTCATCTTCCGTGCCGAAGAGACCGTTTTCGCCGCAATGGGGATTGATGCCGGCAACCGCAATGCGCGGACGCTCATAACCGATGCGCTTCAGATGCGCGTCACCGGCGCGGATCGTCGCCAGAACCCGTTCCGTCGTGGCGCGCCGGATGGCCTCCTGCAGAGAAACATGCGTGGAGACATGGATCACCTTCAGACGATCGGACGCCAGCAGCATGTATGCCGCTGCCGAACCGGTGAGGCTGCGCAACATGCCAGTGTGGCCATCGTAATGATGACCTGCAAGGTTGAGCGCTTCCTTGTTGATCGGCGCGGTGACGATGCAGCCGATCGAACCGGCCTCGGCATCGCGCACGGCGCGCTCGATGAAGCGGAACGCCGCATCGCCGGCGACCGCCGACAACTGCCCCCACGGCAGAGGCGCTCCCTCCACCGGAAGGTCGACTACATAAGGGGTGAGATCGATCGTGACCCCGACCGCATCGCGCGCCGCCTCCAGCGTCGCAAGATTGCCGTAGACCCGCGTTGCGGAGCGATCGGCGTCGGACATCTCGGCCAGCGCCTTGACTGTTACTTCCGGACCGACGCCACAGGGGTCTCCCATGGTGATACCAATGATATTGCTCATCAAACTCTCCCGTCAGTCGCGTCTGCCCAGCCCGAAGCCAGGCTCACGTATTTGATTGCCCGCCTGTGATAGGTATAGGCGATATGCAATGTCCCGTCCGGCGCTTCCAGCAGCCATGGATAGGACATTTCCTTATTGCGGCCATCGGTGGAATCGTTGGACAAGCAGGTACCCGGCCCGTCTTCGATCAGGATACGGACTGGAAAACTAAGCCCACCATCATTCGAAATACAGACACAGACCGGCGCGCGCGGCACGCCCCAGACGGGCACGCAACCACCTGTGGGATCCGCATCCGGCCTTTCGTCACTCTCGCCGAGTTCATCGTAAAGCGAAGCACGGCGATCGCCGGACTGAGCCGCGCTTGCCGGATTGCAGATCATCGCCAGCCGGCCATCGGTCAGGCGAATAACTGCGATCGAGGAATTGTTGTTCGGCACATCCGTTGCCTCCGGCGCCGACCAGGATCGGCCGCCATCGGCGCTTTCGCTCCGGTAGACGAAATCCGCCTGCCTCCGGCGGAAAAACGCCGCATGGCCGCCTGCCGGCAAGGCGACGGGACTCATGTGGACGCAGCCGGTCGATTGCGGCAATTCTTCGAGGCGCCAGGTTTTCCCGGCATCTGTCGATATCCCGACCGCCGCCGTATCATGGCTTCCGTTCCACTTCTGGCCCGGTCGCTGAACGCAACGGAAGATCGGCAGAAGCCATGCGCCGTCATCGCGCACCGTCAGCGGGGCCCGGATGAAACATCCTTTCGGCAGATCGAGATAACCGCCGGCTTCCGCCGTCAGTCTTGTCGTATCGCTTTGATCTCGCCGGATTTCCGCCATGCGGATACGGCATTCGTCCTGGTTGCCGGAAGGCTGCGACGTGTGGAAAAGCCAGAGCCGGCCATCGGGCGCGGTAAACAGAACCGGGTTCTGCTCGGAATGTGCGTCATCGAAGCTCAGCCTCTGCGGCGGACCCCAGACGTCCGAGCCCGGCACGAGGCCGGACGCGAAAATGGATATGTCGGACTTTCCTTCCAGCGAGCCACCGAACCAGGCGCAGATCAACGCGCCGTCGGTCAGGAGATGCAGGAAGCTTGCATGGTTCTGAACCATGGGGGAAGGCAGGAAGGCTTCATGCCTTCCGGCAGTCACCATCCGTACCGTGCCGGTCATTGCTGCCGCTATTTCATCAGGGCTCATAAAGCTCTCCTCTCGGCACTGAGAATTGCCAGAAACACAAAGTTGTCAAGTTTTATAATATGCATCAGCCGCAGGTTTCTAGCATCGGACTCAACATAACAATCTGGAAAATAACGGTATTTTTACGAATGAATTTTTCTCGAAAAATTACATCGCAAAACAATTTGACAAAGTGTGCGGGACAGAACATGGTTTGGAGGAGAATAGCACAGGAGGAGTAGGCGATCGCGGTGCAGCGAAATATGTGGCCCTGCCGTCGGGAGAAATTTTCGGTCCAAGGTCCGAATGCTCCACGATAGAGCCTCTAAATCGCCATCGGTCTTCCTTCACGGGTCGGCTCGCCAATCACCAAATCAGCCGTTCATCCACCGGGCCACGGCAGGTCGATCGGAACGGTGTCTGATCAATTTATATTCACTTGGGAGGTGAACCACATGAAGAAGATGCTGATGACCGCGCTGATCCTCGGATCTGCGCTTGCCCCGGCTTACGCAGGGTCCGGCCCTATCAAGATCGTGCTGCCTGAAGAAGCCGATCTGCTGGAGCCGTGCATGGCGACCCGTTCCAATATCGGCCGTATCATCATGGAGAACGTCAGCGAAACGCTGACCGAGCTCGATGTTCGCGGCAAGAAGGGCGTCATGCCGCGCCTGGCCGAAAAATGGGAGCAGACCCAGGACGGCAGCTGGCGGTTCCATCTCCGCCAAGGCGTAAAGTTCTCCAACGGGACGACGTTCGACGCCAAGGATGTGAAGCACAGCTTCGACCGCGTGATGAGCGACAAGAACGCCTGCGAATCCCGCCGCTATTTCGGTGGAATGAAAATCAGCGCCAATGTCGTCGACCCCTACACGATCGACTTCAAGGCCGACCCCGCCCAGCCGATCCTGCCGCTGCTGATGTCGCTGGTCACGATCGTCCCGGAAGAAACCCCGCTCGCATTCATTCGCGAGCCGATCGGCACCGGTCCCTATGCGCTGAAGAACTGGACGCCGGGCCAGCAGATCGTGCTTGCCGCCCGCAGCGATTACTGGGGTGCCAAACCCCAGGTGACCGAGGCCACCTACCTGTTTCGCGCCGATCCGTCCGTACGTGCGGCGATGGTGAAGGCTGGTGAGGCGGACCTTTCTCCGTCGATCTCGCAGCTCGATGCGACCGACCCCAAGACTGACTTCTCCTATCTCGACAGCGAGACGGTCTATCTGCGCCTCGACCACAACATTCAGCCGCTGAACGACGTGCGGGTTCGCAAGGCGCTCAATCTGGCCATCGATCGCCAGGCGTTCATCGGCACGCTGGTGCCCCAAGGAGCCGTGCTTGCGACGGCGCTGGTGCCGCCGACCACGCAAGGCTGGAACCCGGACGTCAAGGTGTTCCCCTATGATCCCGAAGGCGCCAAGAAGCTTCTCGCCGAGGCAAAGGCCGCCGGCGTAAAGGTCGATACGCCGATCACGCTGATCGCCCGCACGGCGAACTTCCCGAACGTCACCGAAATCATGGAAGCGGTTCAGTCGCAGCTCCAGGAAGTCGGCTTCAAGGTGGATCTGAAGTTCGTCGAAGTGGCCGAGCACGAGAGCTACTATTCCAAGCCCTTCAAGGAAGGTCGTGGCCCGATCATCGTCGCCGCCATGCACGACAACTCCAAGGGCGACCCGTCCTTCACCATGTTCTTCAAATATGCCTCGCAGGGCACGCAGTCGGGCTTCTCCGATCCGAAGGTCGACGACCTGATCAAGCGCGCTTCGGCGGCAGTCGGTGACGAACGTGTAAAGCTCTGGTCACAGCTGATCGCCTACCTGCATGACGACGTGGTTGCCGACGCTCTTCTCTTCCACATGGTGGGCTTCTCGCGCGTTTCGCCGCGTATCGACTTCAAACCGACCATCGCCACAAATTCGATGCTGCAATTGTCGGAAATCGGCATCAAATAGTCAGCGGAAACCGGCTCCCGGATTTCCAATCACGACCCAAAGGCGGCGGGTACCCATCCGCCGCCATAATAGTCGAGGGCGACATGCTCAGTTTCATTCGTAAGCGCTCCGTGGCGAGCTTGATTTCACTGGTCGGGCTGCTTGTGCTGGTGTTCTTCCTGTCCCGCCTGACGGGCGATCCGGCCGCTCTTTTCCTGCCCGTCGAAGCTTCGGCCGAAATGAAGCAGCAGTTCCGCGAACTCCACGGACTGAACGACCCGCTGATGGTGCAGTTCGGACGTTATGTCGGCGACGTGCTGACCGGAAATCTCGGTGAATCGCTGCGCAAGGCGCGGCCGGCGCTGGACGTGGTCACGGAAGCGTTCGTGTGGACGCTCTGGCTTGCGGTGATCACCATGTCGCTCGTGACGGCCGCCGCCATCGTCGTCGGCTCGCTCGCCGCTTTTCGCTCTGGCGGCTTCTTCGACCGGCTCTCCTCGATGATTTCGCTGGTGGGCGCATCTGTGCCGGACTTCTGGCTAGCCATCGTCGCGATCGTCGTGTTCTCGGTAAACCTCGCATGGCTGCCGACATCCGGCACTGGGTCGATCCTGCACTGGATCCTGCCGATCGGCGTCCTGTTCGTCCGTCCCTTCGGCATCATCGTCCAGGTCGTGCGCGGCTCGATGATCGGCGCCTTATCGTCCGCCTATGTGAAGACGGCCCGCGCAAAAGGCGTCAAGGCCGGTCCGATCATCTTCATCCATGCCCTGCGCAACGCCATGCTGCCGGTCATCACCGTCATCGGCGACCAGGCAGCGAGCCTCCTGAACGGCGCCGTCGTGGTCGAGACGATCTTTGGTTTCCCCGGTGTCGGTAAGCTGATGATCGACTCGATCCTGCAGCGGGATTTCAACGTCGTCCTGGCCGCGATCCTGGTGACCGCGCTGGCGATCTTCCTCATGAACCTGCTGATCGATCTCGCCTATGCGCTTCTCGATCCGCGCATCCGTCATTGAGGAGCGCAACGATGAGTGTTTCCACCTCCGATACGACGATCGCGCACGAGCCCTCCTTCCCGATCCGCATGGCACGAATGCTCTGGGCCGACAAATTCGCGCTTTGCGCGGTGATCTTCCTGCTCGTCGTCATCGTGCTTGCTCTGATCGGGCCGTCCTGGCTCGGCGAACTTGCCACCAAGCAGAATCTCCGCGGCCGCAACCTCGCGCCCTTCGACTGGAGCCGTGAGTGGGTGTGGTGGATGGGGGCCGATGCTCTCGGCCGGCCATTGCTCGCCCGCATCATCGTCGCGACGCAAAACACCCTCATGGTCGCCGCCGGCGCAGTGATCCTGTCATCGGTCATCGGCACACTGCTCGGCCTCGTCGCCGGCTTTTCCTCGCCCCGCGTCGGACAGGTGATCATGCGCCTGGCAGACGTGATCATGTCCTTTCCCTCGCTGCTGATCGCGGTGATCGTCCTTTATCTCCTGGGCTCCTCGATCCTGAACCTGGTCGCCGTCCTGTCGATCACCCGCATCCCAGTTTATCTGCGCACCACCCGCGCCGAGGTGCTGGAGATCCGCGAGCGGATGTTCGTGCAGGCGGCGCGGGTGATGGGCGCTTCGCAGAACCGCATCCTGTTCCGTCACATCCTGCCGGTCGTTTTCCCGACGCTCACCACGCTGGCGACGCTGGACTTCGCCTATGTCATGCTTGCCGAAAGCGCGCTGTCCTTTCTCGGCATCGGCATCCAGCCGCCCGCGATCACCTGGGGGCTGATGATTTCGCAAGGGCGCCAGTATCTAACCAACGCCTGGTGGCTCTCGTTCTGGCCCGGGTTGGCCATCATCATGACCACCTTGTCGCTCAACCTTTTGTCGAACTGGCTGCGCATCGCGCTCGATCCCGTCCAGCGTTGGCGCCTGGAAATGAAAGGCCGAAAGAATGGCTGAGCACCTGCTGGAAGTCCGCAACCTCTCGGTCGAGTTCCACACGGCCGCCGGCGTCGTGCATGCCGTGCGCAACATCTCCTACCATCTCGACCGCGGCGAGACGCTGGCGATCCTCGGCGAAAGCGGATCGGGCAAGTCGGTTTCGTCGGCGGCGATCATGAACCTCATCGACATGCCGCCCGGGCGGATCAGTGCCGGGCAGATCCTGCTCGACGGCAAAGACCTGCTGACCATGCCGCCCCAGGCGCGCCGCGAGGCAAACGGACGGCGGATCGCGATGATCTTTCAGGACCCGCTCAGCCATCTGAACCCGGTCTATACCGTCGGATGGCAGATTCGCGAAGCGATGACGACCCACGGCATGCCGACCGGACAGGCCAAAAGCGAAGCCCTGCGCCTGTTGACGCGCGTTGGAATTCCGGACCCGGAAGGCGCCATGGGCAAATATCCGCACGAATTTTCTGGCGGCCAGCGCCAGCGCGTGATGATTGCGATGGCGCTTGCGCTGCGTCCCGATCTGCTGATCGCCGATGAGCCGACCACCGCACTCGACGTAACGGTCCAGGCCGAGGTGCTGGCGCTGTTGAAGGAGTTGCAGCGGGAAACCGGCATGGGCGTGCTGATCATCACCCATGACCTCGGTGTTGTGGCCGAAATCGCCGATCGGGTGGTCGTCATGGAAAAGGGCGAGCTGGTCGAGACCGGCACCGTCCGCGACGTCTACAAGAACCCGACGCATCCCTATACCAAAAAACTGATCGGCGCCGCCCCCGGGAAGGGCGAGATGCACGTCGCACAGCTTTCGGGCCAGCCGCTGCTCAGCGTCCGGGACGTGCGCAAACGCTACGGCTCCTTCGATGCGTTGAAGGGTGTCTCGTTCGACCTCAGGGCGGGCGAGACCATGGCGATCGTCGGCGAAAGCGGCTCGGGCAAATCGACGCTCGCCCGCGTTCTTTTGAGACTGGACGAGCCGGACGCCGGCACGGCGCAGTGGAAGGGGCGTGATCTTTTTCAGCTTTCGCCATCGGAACTCTACAAGCTCCGGCGCGACCTTCAGATGGTGTTTCAGGACCCCACCCAGTCGCTCAATCCCCGCATGACGGTGTTCCAGCTCGTATCCGAAGCCTGGGCCATCCATCCCGATATCCTGCCGAAACGCCAATGGCGGGAACGGGTCGCGGAACTGCTGGTGCAGGTGGGCCTCTCGGCCGAACACATGAGCCGTTATCCGCACCAGTTCTCGGGCGGCCAGCGGCAGAGGATCGCAATTGCCCGCGCACTTGCGCTCGAACCACAGCTGATCGTCTGCGACGAGGCGGTGTCGGCGCTCGACGTATCGGTGCAGGCCCAGGTCATCGCGCTTCTCGACAAGCTGCGACGGGACATGGGCATCTCCTTCATCTTCATCGCCCACGACCTGCCCGTCGTTCGCGACTTCGCGGACTACGTCATGGTCATGCAGAAGGGCGAGGTGGTGGAAATGGGAACAGTCCGGGAGATCTTCGAGACGCCCCGTGAAGCCTATACAAGAGCGCTCCTGGCGGCGAGCCTCGATCCGGACCCGGATGGTTCAGGCCGAACACCGGGCAGCCCGTCTCAAACGTGCATGACAAACCGCCGAGCGGCGGATAAGCGGAGTTGATTGAATGACCAGAAATGCCTTTGTCGCACTCGTGACCTGCTTCAACGAGGACGAGACGATCAATTTCGAGGCGACCCGCGCCCAGGTGCGCCGGCAGGTGGCAGCGGGCAACAACATCATGTGCGCCGGCACCAATGGTGATTTCACTGCTCTCACCCACGAAGAGAAGATCCAGCTGACAGAACACGTGGTCGACGAGGTGGCGGGGCGCGCGAAAGTCATCGTCAATGCCGGGATGCCAGCCACATTCGAGACGGTGCAACTGGCCAAAGAGTTTGACCGGATCGGCGTCGACGGCATCGCCGTCATCACTCCCTTCTTCATCGCCTGCACTCAGGACGGGCTGGTCCGCCACTTCTCGACGGTCGCGGATGCGGTCAAGACGCCGGTCTATCTCTATGACATACCGGCCCGGACCCAGAACCATATCGAGCCGGCAACGGCTGCAAAGCTTGCCGGGCACGGCAATATCGCCGGCATCAAGGATTCCGGCGGCGCCCAGGAAACCCTGGCGGCCTACCTCCAGGTCTCGAAAGACAACCCCGGCTTCGAGGTCTATTCCGGCCCCGACCATCTTGTCCTGTGGTCGCTGCAGAACGGTGCGGCCGGCTGCATATCAGGGCTCGGAAACGCCCTGCCGCACGTGCTCGCCGGCATCGTTACGGCCTTCAACTCAGGCGACATTGCGGAAGCGGAGCGTCAGCAGGCGATCTATACCGCCTTCCGCACCGACCTTTATGCGCTGGGGTTTGCGCCCGCCATGGTTAAGCGCTCGCTTTACCTCCAGGACAAATCAGTCGGCGCGAGCAGGCAGCCTGCCCTGCTTCCAGACGAGGCTCAGGACGAGGAAATAAGAGAAATCCTGAAAAAATACGAGCTGCTGTAGGGTTCGCTGATCTAAGGTTTACGAGACGGTTCGAGTGCAATCTATTTGGTGATCACGAAGACCGCGTCCGGCGCCCAGCTGATGCAGCATTCCTCGCCTTCCCTGATGATCACCACATCGGCGCCGAGCACCCTGACGCGCATGGGAATATCCCCTGCCCGTCCAATCACGAGGGCGTTGTCGCCGTAGTTGACGATCGTCTCGACGATCATGCGGGCGTTCTTGCGGCCCTCGATCGGGTTGCGCGACAGCTTGATGTGCTCCGGGCGGATCAGAAGCGTCACCTTCTGGCCGTCCGCAAGAGCATCTTCGCCAGCGTATTGGAAGGCTCCAAGCGTCGGGTTCTCGGCCGTTCTGACGGCCCCGCTGGTAATGATTGCCGGGATCAGGTTGCTTTCGCCGATGAAGGCGGCGACGAAGGAGGTCTGCGGGCGATGGTAGATATCCAGGGGTGCTGCGACCTGCTCGATACGTCCCTTCTCGAACACCACGATGCGATCGGACATCGACATGGCTTCCGACTGGTCGTGGGTCACGAAGATGGTCGTCACGCCAAGGCTGCGCTGGATACGCTTGATCTCGATCTGCATCTGCTCACGCAGGTTCTTGTCGAGCGCGCCGAGCGGCTCGTCGAGCAGAAGCAGCGAAGGCTCGAAAACCAGCGCGCGGGCAAGTGCAACCCGCTGCTGCTGCCCGCCGGACAATTCCTTCGGATGGCGATGGCCAAAACCCTTGAGGCCGACGAGCGACAGCATGTCCTCTGCCTGTCTCAAGCCCTGCGAGCGGCTGACCCCACGCATCTGCAATGGAAAATAGACATTTTCGACCGCTGTCTTGTGCGGAAACAAGGCATAGTTCTGGAACACGATGCCGATATTGCGCTCATGCGGCGCAAGCTCGGAAATCGACTGGCCGCCGACTTCCACCTTGCCGCCACTCGCCTTTTCGAAACCGGCAATGATCATCAGGGTCGTCGTCTTGCCCGAGCCGCTCGGCCCCAGGAAGGTCACGAACTCCCCTTTTTCGACCGACAGGCTCACGTCGTCGAGCGCCGTGAAATGTCCGTAGGTCTTGGTGATGTTGGAGAGTTGCAGGTAGTTCGTCATTGGAAATCCTTGGAGGGAGTCCTTGGGAGGATCAGTGTGCGCCGGCCGGCCGGCTCGGCTTGGGAGCGCGGCTGCGCAGCGCGCTGGCGAAATAAGGAGCCGCGATGCCGACCAGCACGACGACGAAGAGCAGCGTCGAGATGACGGCAATCACCGGATCGGCCTCCTGGCGGATGCTGTCGAACATCTTGCGCGGCAGGGTCTCGGCATCGCGACCCGAAATGAAGATCGCCACGACGGTCTCATCGAAGGACTGGATGAAGGCGAAGAGCGAGCTGATGACAAGCCCCGGTCGCAGGATCGGCAGCGTGACGTGCAGGAAGGTCTTTGCCGGACTGGCGCCGAGGCTCTGCGCGGCCCGTTCAAGGTTCCGGTCGAAACCCTTGAGGTTGGCCGAAAGGACAAGGAAGGCGATCGGAACCGACAGGCAGGTATGTGCCAGGATGACGCCGAGATGGCTGTGCACCAGCCCGAGATCGCCGAAATAGGAATAATAGCCGACCGCCATGACGATATGCGGCACAGCCATCGGCATCAGCATCATCAGGTCGGCAAAACCCTTGCCGCGAAACTTGTGGCGCACCAGGGCGAAAGTCGCGGGCACCACCAGGGCCATGGTGAGGATGGTCGTTGCGGTCGCGATCAGGATGCTGTTCCAGGTCGGTATCAGCCAATCCATGCTGGTAAAATAAGCGCGATAATACCCGAGCCAGTAACCCGGCGGCGGGAATTGCAGGGAGTTCGCATTCGAAAACGACATCGGCACGACGATGACGAGCGGTGCCGCAATGAAGAGCACGACGATAAAACCGGCCCAGCGCATGAACGTGTTCATGTTCGGTCACCCCCAGAGTTTGTCGAGGCCAAAGCGGCGATGATAGATGGTGAGGATGATGAGTGTCACCACGAGCAATATCATCGCCATGGCGGAGCCCAGTCCGAAGGCGAGGAACTCCTCGATCTGGTGACCGATCAGGCCGGCAACCATCTGCTCGCGCGGACTGCCGAGCAGAACCGGCGTCACGTAGAAACCGAGGCAGATGACGAAGACCAGGACGGAACCGTTGGCGATGCCCGGTGCCGTCAGCGGCAGGTAGACATGCCTAAACAGCGACCAGCCTTTGGCGCCGAGGCTTTCCGCCGAGCGGATCAGCGCCGGGTCGATCTTCTTCATCACCGAATAGATGTTCATGATCATGTAGGGTGCCAGGATGTGCACCATGGCGAGCGTCGAGGAAAAACGGGTGAAGAGAAGCTGCGGCGGCTTGTCGACGCCGATCATCTGCAGCAAAGCAATCAGCGGGCCATTATTGCCGAGCAGAACCATCCAGGAATAGGTGCGGACGAGGAAGCTCGTCCAGAAGCTCATGGTGACGAGCAGCAGGATCAGCATTGCCGTGCGTGGCTTGGAATGCGCCATCAGATAGGCCAGCGGATAACCGACCAGAAGGCAGCAGAGCGTCACGAAAGCGGCCGTCACAAACGTGTTCAGAAAGACGCGCTGGTAAAGCGCTCCGGTCAGGACCTTCTGGTAGTTCGCCAGCGAGACCTTCGGTTCCGTAAAGCTCATGATCGCCACTTCGGCGAGCGGCACGACGAAAAAGATGAGCATGTAGATGCCGAGCGGCGCCAGCAGCAGCCAGGGCCATATATTCGTCTTTTCCGTCAGTTTTGAAAGGCTGATGCCCATTGCCGTTCCCTTTTTATGGCAGGCAGGGTCGCTGCGGCATCGCGCGGTCGTTCCGCGCGATGCCGGCCAGCGGGTCGGGTTGATCCAGGAGAGCGGATCAGCTCGCGACCCACTCCTCGAAACGTTCGGCGAGTTCCGCCGGGTCGATGCCGAAATTCGACATGTCCTGCTCGAAGGTTAGCTTGTAGTTGTCTGGCGAGGTCGGCATGCGTTTGGCATCCGCCGCGTCGACGAACTGGTTGGAGGCCGGGTTCAGCGCACCGTAGTCCGCAGCCTTGGAAAAGCCGGCAAGCGGCTTTGCACTGGTCGCGAATTCGACGAATTTCTTGGCGTTCTCAAGGTTCGGGCTCTTTTTGGCGACAACCCAGTAGGCGCGTTCGATCTCGCCCTGGTTCCAGGTCATGGCAACCGGAGCGCCGGCCTTCTCGGCCTCGAAATAACGGCCGTGCCAGATGCCGATCATGTCAATCTCCCCGTCACGCAGGATCTGCGTCGACTGGGCGCCGGCAGTCCACCAGACGCGGATATGCGGCTTGATCTTGTCGAGCGACTTGAAGGCCCGGTCCACATCGAGAGGATAGAGATCCTTGACCGCGACGCCATCGGCGAGAAGCGCGATCGGGATGACGCGCGACGCATAACGCTGCAGCGACCGCCCGCCGGGGAATTTCTCGACGTTCCAGAAATCGGCCCAGGTCTTCGGAGTGTCCTTATATTTATCCTTGCGCCAGGCCATCACGGTGGCGAACGCATGTGAAGCGACGCCGTTTTCGAAGAGGCCGCCTTTGTAGGGCTCGGTGAGCTTTTCGATGATGCCGGCCTGGTTCGCACGAACCAGTTCGCCGCCGCCGAGGGTGGTGACGTCGAATTCGTAGGTGCCGGTCTTCACCTGCTGGGCGAGCTTGGCGAAGGAAACGGGGGAAACCGTCTTCACCTGGATGCCCGTTTCGGCGGTGAACGGATCGATGAGATGCGTCTTTGCGGCAGCCTCCCAGGGACCGCCCCAAGTGTTCACGTAGAGGACCTTCTCCTGCGCGCGAACGAGATAGGGAGCGGCGAGCGAAGCGGTCACCGCAGCGCCGGCCGTCTTCAGGAAACGGCGGCGGTCAGGCATGAGAAATGTCTTCATTCCAGTCATTGCAGTTCTCCTCTTTTATGATTTTCTGAAGGTGGCTTCGTAGAGCCGCAGCCAGTTCTTGTGGGTGATCTTCGCGACTTCCTCTTCCGAGAAGCCCACGGCGCTGAGACCGTCCGGGATCACCCTGATGTCCTCGACCTTCTGGAACCATTCCGGCGGCGCGGCCTTGAGCGGCTTGCCGGCGGCGCTGGCGCCATAGTCCTCGCCACGGGTCCAACGGCCCTTGCGCATCCAGGCGTAATCGGGAGCGGTGAAATTGTGGCTCTTGTCGGTGCCGATCGCGACGGAGTCGATGCCGGCAATATCCACCGTGCGGGCAACCATCGTGCACCAGGCTTTGATCGAGGCGCAGAACTCGTCGCCGGTGATGTTGCGATAGGCGGCGCAGCCGATCACGCCGCCGGTCTCCTTCAGCGCCCGAATGACGTCGTCCGACTTGTTGCGCTTGTGCATGAAAAGCGACTGGGCGTTGGCGTGAGTGACGGCGATCGGCTTTTCGGAAACCTTGATCGCATCGAGCGTCGTGCGGTCGCCGACATGGCTGCAATCGACCAGAATGCCGGCGGCATTCATCTCGCGCACCACTTCCTTGCCGAAGCGGGCAAGGCCCGAATCCTCGGCCTCGTAGCAGGAGCCACCGAGTTCGTTCTGGTTGTTGTAGGTGAGTTGCACGACGCGCACGCCGAGTTCGGCAAACATCTCCACGAAACGGATCCGTCCTTCGAAGAGATTGGCGTTCTGGAAACCCATGATGACAGCGAGCTTGCCTGCGTCTGAAATGCGGCTGATGTCGTCTGCGGTAAGGGCGATCTCGGCGAGATCGGAGTTTTCGCGCACCAGATCGCGCCAGCGGCCGATGGAATCCATCGACTCGACGGTGCCCTCCCAGAATCCGCAGGTGTTGACGACCCCGCCGACATTCCCTGCCCTCAAGGATTGAAAGGCGGCGCGATCGAAATGCCCGCATTGCAAACCGTCGATGATCATGATCTCGCGCCCTCTTTCATACGTTCGGAGATGCTGGACGACAGGAAGGAGACGTCCGTCTCGTCGTCATTGTCCTTGCGGCCGATGACCGTGCCGTCCTCGTTGACGATCATCGGGCCGGCATGGCGGCGCGAGACGATGCTGTCGGTCGCAAGTGCCTGCTTTGCCAGGTGATAGATGCGCCACCATAGATCGCTCTCGATCTCGGCGCCGTTTTCCAGAAGCGACCAGAGAAGAGGATCGTCTTTTTGAACGTCGCCGGCGACCGCTGCCGGAACAGCCTTCAGCACACTGCCGGTCACGGAGATCGAAAGCCCCGACCGACCACCGAAACGCGTGGCAAGCGCAAGTTCCTCGGCATCCGTGGCCCCTGTGACGGTCAGTTCCGCCGACCCGAACCGGGCCGTCAACTCACCGAGAAGATCGATCGCCGTCGGCAGCACGAACCACGCGTGTTCGCCGCAAGCATCGAGCGTCATGCGGTTGTCGGCTTCGGAGGCAATCGCGATACGGGCGGGAGCCGCCGACTTAAAGCTCTCGAACCGTTGCTCGAACAGCTTGAAACCGCCAAGTCCGAGCTTTTGCGAATACATCGGGACGTCGCCGACCGTCAGGAAAAAGCCCTTGGGCAGGCTGCTCAGCGAGAAGATCCGCTCGGACATCAGCCGCATTTCGCGGGGCATGACGCGCATGGAGGGAGATGAATGCAAGGATGTCATAGAACAGGCTCCGCCGGGTAATACCAGGTGCCGGTGTAGCCGGCGCGCAGATCGTCGGCGGTCGGTGCACCGTGATAGAGCACGCCGCGCAGGTTGCGGTTCAGGAAGTCACGGGTCTTGTCGATGCCGTGGACCCCTACGTTCATCAGCCGCACGAGATCGATCGGCACAAAAGCCTCGGCGTTGATGTTGGCGCGAGGCGTGTGATAGTCCCGCCCGCGCAGGCTCTGAATGCGCGCCACCATGTAGCGGTGTTCAGGATGTTTCATCAGGAAGCGGGCGATGCTGAGCGAACCTTCGGCCCTGCCGAGATCGGCAAAAAGGGATTGGATGCCGCCGCAGACATCGAGGCCGAGGTCAAGTGCGTCGGGGACTTCCTCGCGGGCGCCGCGGCGCGGCTCCTCCGCCGTCTCCGACTTGTACCAGACATATTTATAGGCCTCGGGGCCGGCCATGTCGGTATCGAGCGCCCACCGATATTCGTCATGGACGAGCGCCATCAGCTGTTCGACCGTCTCGGCTGGCGCGACGCTGAATTCGTCGGGAGCATCAATGGCCGCCAACAGCCTGTCGGCTTCTTCCGGCACCAATTCGATCAGCAACGAAAGGAACGTCTCGAAAGCTTCCGGCAGGAGGTCGGGCTCGAACTCGGCAGTAAGCACATCAAACGGCAAATCGGTCGTACGACCAAACACCGTGCCGCTTCGCCGGAATTCTTCGAGCGCCGCCACCACCTTGTCGATATCGGCTGCCACGTCGGCGCTGGAGGCAAATGTCTCGTAGACCATCTGGTCCTGTTTGCGGAACACGATTGCCTGGCGGAGAAGTTCGAGCAATCTGGCGATGCGGGGATCCGACGCGTCGAGCTTCAGCGCGCGGGCCATCGCAATCGCGCCTTCGCGGGCGGACAGAAGTCCATCGATCAGGCGCGGATGTTTGTGGACGAAGAAGATAAGGCCAAGCGCCGAACCATTGCCGACGCCGATATAGCGGCGAAGCTGGGGGTCGAGGCGCACGGCGGTTGCCGATTTCTTGGCCGCCAGATGCTCGACGAGGTCGCAGGAAAATTCCCGCATCAGGTAGGCGGTCAGCAACTGCGCCTGCAGGACACCGCCGAGTGCATGGCGGGCGCCGAGCGACGGGAAGGAACGCGTCCCGAACGTGCCGTTGCCGTCAAGGCCGGTATTGCGCATCAGGTAGCAGACCTTCGAAAGATCGGCGACGGACGGCTGGCGACCTTCGGCAAGCGCTTCGAGCGTCTGATCGAAAACCCGCATCGAGCGGTTCGACCGGCACCAGATCAGCGTGCCGGCGGTCGCCCGGCCCGTATAGAGCTTGGGGATTTCCCGCCGCGCCGTTTCGATCTCGATTTCGGTCGCCGGCCCTTCGATCAGCGCGCCCATCATGTCCCAGGCCTGGCCGATGATACGGCCGGTACGAGCCGTCCGGCTCGGCGGACGGGAAAAGCCGATGAACGAGAACTCCTGGTCAGGCGCCTTGATGGAATAAACGACGGTTCCTTCCGCGTTTTCATCCACGTCGAAAAGGACATTGGAGATGTCCCAGCGCTCGCGGATCATTTTGTTCATGAAGGCGCGGGTGCCGCTGAGCCGGCTTGGCTGGATTGCCGCCAGCCGTGAGGTCTTCATCACCTCTTGGCTTGGGCGCGGTCGGGGCGTTGCCACCTGTTCGGAAGTCGCGGTCATGACCGTCAACGTTCTCCCTGCTGCATTTTTGTGATGGTACGGGCGGTTTCGAGAAGCGGCTCGCGGAAGCTTTCGAGGTCGAAGCGCATCTCCGGCATGACCAGCGAGATCGTCGACGTGCATTTGCCGTGGAGATCGAAGATCGGCGCGGCGATGGCGACGACGCCGCTATGGGTATAGCCGCTCGACAGCGCGTAGCCGTTGGCGCGCGCCTCGCCCAGGAGCTCTTCCGAGGCCAGTTGCTCGCCGCTTTCCTCCAGGCGGGCGAGCGTCACTTCGTCTGCGAAAGCGGTCAGGATGCGGCCGGATGCGGAACCCTCGAGCGACATGGTCGTGCCGATCTTCTGTTCCGCACGCAGCACGCTCTGGGACTCGACACGCGAGACGATGCACGGTAGTCCGCGATCGAGCACCGCCAGCGAAGCCGTCTCCTTCACCCGGTGGACCAGCATTTCGATGATCGGCTGAACCCGCGCTCCAAGATTGGCCTGCTCCATGGCCGCCGCGGCAAGCCGACAGGCGTGCATCGTGAGCCGATAGCGCATCTCGTGATCCTGCTCGACCCAGCCAGCTTCGATCAACGTCAACAGCCGCTGATAAGCGGTGGGGCGAGAGAGCTCCATCGCCGACGCGATCTCCGGCAGTTTCATGCCGCGAGCGCTGGAGGCCAGCACGTCGAGCACCGCCATGGTCTTCAGGACCGTCGAGAGCGGGCGGACGCCACCGCTTTCCTCTTGTATTCTATTTGAATATGTCGTATCCATGTTGAATATGATGTCGCCGTCATTGATTTATGTCAACCGCGCGGGAGCGTGCTTGCGCGCAAATTTGGCCCTCACCTGGCTAAGGCGCTCAAGGCGTTCAGAATTTTTTTACGCTGGATTTCGCTGCGTCACCGTCGGACCTGCGAGCGAAAACTTTCAATCTACAGCCTTACCTTGCATCGATGCGGGCCACGGCACGTGAGACCCAGGCTTGTTTGGCTACAAGCCGTCCGCGAATTGGGGCATGACTGCGGCTGAGTAAAATATTCGCATTTGCCGGCTTTTTTTGCGGTTTTCTTTCAATCCCGACGTCCTATTTTCTGTCATCTAGTCGCCAGCAAGCACTGCTGAAAGGATGACCTAAATGTTTCGGTTGAAAACCATTGTCGCGGCGGCCCTTATTCATGCGGCAGCCCTTACGCCTTCCCTCGCCGGCGAAAATCTCGCCGCCGTCAAGTCTGCGGGCGTCTTCAAGATCGGCACCGAGGGGACCTACGCGCCGTTCACCTTCCATGACGCAAGCGGCAAACTGGTCGGTTTCGACGTGGAGATCGGCCAAGCCGTTGCCGCAAAACTTGGCGTCAAGGCTGAGTTCGTCGAAGGCAAGTGGGACGGCCTCATCGCAGGGCTCGATGCCAAGCGTTACGATACCGTCATCAACCAGGTGGGCATAACCGAAGCCCGCAAGCAGAAATATGATTTCTCCGATCCCTACATCGCGTCCAAGGCGGTGCTGATCGTCCGCCAGGACAACAGCGACATCAAGGGTTTCGCAGACCTCAAGGGTAAGAAATCCGCTCAGTCTCTGACCAGCAATTTCGGCAAGATCGCCGAACAAGCAGGCGCCGAACTCGTGGGCACGGATGGCTTCGACCAGTCGATCCAGCTCGTGCTGACACGCCGCGCCGACGCGACCATCAATGACAGCCTCTCGTTCCTCGATTTCAAGAAGCAGAAACCTGACGCGCCGGTAAAGATCGCCGCGCAGCAGGACAATGCCGATTATTCCGGCATCATCATCCGCAAGGGCGAGCCGGAATTGCTCGGTGCCATCAACAAGGCATTGGCGGACATCAAGGCTGACGGCACCTATCAGAAGATCTCCGACAAGTATTTCGGGCAGGACGTCTCCAAATAGGCTGCCGAGTTCCCATTCCTGACCTACATAGTTAGAGCGTCCGGCGCCCGCGCCGGACGTCATTTTTTGAGGATCACGTCGTGCCGCACTGGCTTCAATTGATGTCGGATTCACTTCCGACCCTCCTATGGGCGGGCGTCCGTTTTACGGTTCCGCTGACATTGCTGTCCTTCCTGCTCGGGCTCATCCTCGGCCTGATCACGGCGGTGACGCGGCTGTTCGGCCCGGCGTCGCTTGCGCTGATCGCACGGTTTTACGTCTGGGTGATCCGCGGTACCCCGCTTCTCGTGCAGCTCTTCGTCATCTTCTACGGCCTGCCGAGCGTCGGCATCCTGCTCGACGCCTTTCCCGCGGCACTGATCGGCTTTACCCTGAATATCGGTGCCTACAGTTCCGAAATTATCCGCGCGGTCATTTCCTCGGTGCCGAAGGGGCAGTGGGAAGCGGCCTATTCGATCGGCATGTCATGGCGCCAGGCGATGAGCCGCACCATCCTGCCGCAGGCGGCGCGCGTCGCCGTGCCACCGCTTTCCAATACCTTCATCTCGCTGGTCAAGGATACCTCGCTTGCCGCGGCGATCACGGTGCCGGAACTCTTTCAGGCCGCCCAGCGAATCGTCGCGACGACCTATGAGCCACTGATCCTCTATATCGAGGCGGCCTTGATCTACCTGGTCTTGAGCTCGGTGCTGTCATCCCTGCAGAACAGGCTTGAAAAGCGTTTCGCCCGTTATGGCGGCATGATGGAGTCAAACCGATGATCGAGCTTTCCAACATCGAAAAGCGGTTCGGCGACGCGGTCATCCTGAAGGACATCAGCCTCGGCATTCCCGAGGGAAGCGTGACTGCGCTCATCGGCCCTTCGGGCGGTGGCAAGAGCACGCTGCTCCGCTGCATCAACCTGCTGGAAATTCCGACCGCCGGCTCCGTCCGCATCGGCGAGGAAAAGCTCGACTTCGAGCCCGGCCTGAAGATCGGCTGGAAGTCGATCCAGAAGATCCGCCGCCAGACCGGCATGGTCTTCCAGAACTTCCAGCTCTTTCCGCATCGAACGGCGATCGAGAACGTCATGGAGGGACTGACGACGGTTCTGAAATGGCCGCGCCAAAAGGCCCATGACCGCGCCAGCGAACTGCTCACCAAGGTGGGAATGGCGCATAAGACCGATGCGTGGCCGTCAGAGCTTTCCGGTGGGCAACAACAAAGGGTGGCGATCGCCCGGGCGCTTGCGCCTTCGCCGCGGGTTCTTCTTTGTGACGAACCGACCTCGGCCCTCGATCCTGAACTTTCCGCCGAGGTCATCGACGTGCTCGGCCGGCTTGCTGCCGAAGGAACGACGATGGTGATGGCGACGCACGACCTGCGCCTTGCCTCGCGGATCGCTAATCACGTGGTTTTCCTAGAGAGCGGGAAAGTGGTCGAGTCCGGCAGGGCGGAAGCTATCTTCGGTAATCCGAGGCAGGAACGCACCAAGAGCTTCATCTCATCGATCAACGCGGCGCAGACAGCGCATATCTAAGCGCTCTGTTCCAGGGCGAACGTTCGCGCGGGCGCAGCATCGGAGAAGCTCCTTGAACTTCTGTTCAGGAGATAATTTCGCCCAAGCTCAGATCATGAGTGCGGTTTGTGGCCAGATTCCGATTAAAACCGCACGGCCCGTCGGCGAGCAATTTCATCTGTTTCCAAGGGAAACTCGTCGCATGAAGAGAACCCTCGGCATTTGTACCACTCTACCCGAGAGATGCGGATTCGTCGACCTATCCATCCGACGTTTTGTTACCTTCAGATGGCACGAGAGGTAAAGTCAAAAGCCGCGAGAGCGCCGATATTTTGTCATTCTGACCAATATCCAGCGAGCTCCCTCGCCTGCCTTCCGCCGCAGGAATAGAATTGAAAGCGAGCCCGGAAACATGCCGCAAAGCACATCCGGCGATCATGGAGCGAATACCTGCCTCAGTGATTTGGAGCCAAGCGGCTTGCCAGATCAGTCTCTTCTTGAAGCTCATGACTGCCCTGAGAGCAGAACAGGCAGCGGATCGCCCGTTCGCGTCTTCGACGAAAGGAAATCACGCGGCAAAGCAAGCGAGGAATCGTGCGGCATCGATCGAGCGTCCGCCGAGGTTTTCTGTTGTTGCCGAGCAAAGTCCCTCCGCGGCAGCAGCAGGGGAAGCTGAGTGCGTTTTTATGGGCTGGACCAGGACAGTATGCAGCCGAGCCGGACAGAGTGATCGCGGGAGTACTTTATGCGCGCGATGACCGGGAATGTCTTCCGATAGATCTCCAATTGGGGCGACCTATCCACGAGAGCAGTGATGTTGCCGCTCATCAACTCGCCGTCATGCGCAACAGTTGAAGCCACGCATGCGGTCGTCGACAGCAATGGCCATACCGGCCATGACCTCGGTTCGTGTGTCTCGTCGAAAGATCTGCTGCTTCGCGGCCTCCGTCGGCGCGCCATGTTGGCCGGCCCCACCAATCCGAAGACCGCCGGACAAGAAATCCAAGCCGGATACGAAGAAGATCGACCACAGGATAAAACAGCCGTCGAGGATATTCTCGCAAAGGCGGAGAACAGCGGATGACTGGATCCAACCCGCGCCAGCCTTACCGACCGTGAGCTAATACGTTGCTCCAGTCGCAGCACTCACTCTCGTGGCATACAAGCAGCCAAACGCGGGAGAGTGTCGTTCGGTGAAAAGACGTCTTCTTCCGGGGGTCGCACGGTTCGATTTGCCGGAGGCGTCGCAGTTGTCCGCGGACTACTTCACCACGGAAACGTCCTCCAGGGGCGGAATTCCTCTGCTCGGCATACCATCGCAAACAAACCTCCAAGAGTAGTAGTCCGCGGACAACTCGTTTCAAAGAGCCGAGGCGCGATGCCACCTCGCCCGAAATCCGACCGGCCTCAAGTGCCCACGAATGCCAATTTGGCCAGCAAAACAGCGGAAAATGACAGCTTGGTTAAGCGTTTGTAAATCGGTAACGAATCGGCGCATAATATAACTGCGCAGTTAGAGCGCTTTCGGTAAAAATTGCGCAGTTATTTGGGAAAACCACATGCAACCGAGTCTTGTTATCCAGGACGATCAAGAGCATCTTCCTTCACTTCTGGCAACAGATGCGCAGGAGCTGTCCTATCAGCTCCAACAGCATCAAGCGAAGATCTTTCCGCCTCTTTCCCAAAAGACGATGCGGTTCTTCTCTCCTGCCGAAGCCGCGGGCTTCATAGGCATCGGCGAAGGTTATCTCCGGCAGGTCGCTGCCGAAGGCCATGGCCCAAGTCCTCTCGCCAACGGGCGCCGTCTCTATGGCGCGGATGATATGGACCGGATCCGCCGGGTTCTTGATGAGAGAAACGGGACTCCGAAATATGTCCCGGCCCGGAAGGGCGCCGACAAGCTTCAAATCGTATCGGTCATGAACTTCAAGGGCGGTTCGGGGAAAACGACCACGGCTGCGCATCTGGCGCAATATCTGGCCCTGAGAGGCTACCGGGTGCTGGCCGTCGATCTCGATCCGCAGGCTTCTCTTTCCGCCTTGTTCGGCCATCAGCCGGAATTGGATGTCGGAGAAGCTGAAACGCTCTACGGCGCGATCCGTTATGAAGATCCGCGGCCGATCGCCGATATCGTGCGCGCCACTTATACGCCCAATCTGCATCTGATCCCTGGAAATCTCGAACTCATGGAGTTCGAACATGAGACGCCCAAGGCAATGGCATCCGGCACGGCGGAGACGATGTTTTTCGCGCGGATAGGCGAGGCCCTGACCGAGATCGAAAGCCTCTACGATGTCGTGGTCGTCGATTGCCCGCCGCAGCTCGGGTTTCTGACGATGTCGGCGCTCTGCGCGGCGACATCCGTGTTGATCACCGTGCACCCGCAAATGCTCGACGTCATGTCGATGTCCCAGTTCCTGACCATGACGAGCGAGCTCATGTCCGTGGTCGAAAGGGCCGGAGGCAGGACGAGTTATGACTGGATGCGCTATCTCGTCACGAGATTCGAACCCAATGACGGCCCGCAAAGCCAGATGACCGGCTTCATGCGTGCTATTTTCGGAAACCGCATGCTTCAAAACGCGATGCTGAAATCGACCGCCATCGCCGATGCCGGAGTGACGAAGCAAACGCTTTACGAAGTGGAACGGTCGCTATTCGTGCGCGGCACCTACGACCGGGCCTGGGAGTCGCTCAATCTCGTCAATTCAGAGATCGAGGCCCATATCCGAGCCACATGGGGAAGGAAGTAGCTAGATGGCCAGAAAGAACCTCATCGAGATTTCCTCTTCCAGCGCGGCGCGCCCCGAACCGGTCGCTCCGAGGGACAACCGACCTATTGCCGGTTTTGTGCCACAAGCCCGCAATTCCGCGCCTGTAGGCGGGATTACCAGGACGCTTGGCAATATCACCGAAAAGGTCGAACGGGCGAACGATCTTGAGCGGCAGCTGGCCAAAGGCCAGATCGTCGTCGAGATCGATCCCGTCCTGATTGACGCTTCCTTCGTCGAGGATCGACTGGAGATAGACCCCGTTCAGCTGAATGAGCTGGTGGAGCAGATCCGCGAGCATGGTCAGCAGGTACCCATCCTTGTGCGGCCGCATCCGCAGGCAAAAGGCCGTTATCAGGTCGCCTACGGCCATCGCAGGCTGGCGGCGGCGAAGAAACTCGGCCTCAGTGTGCGGGCGGTGGTCCGCGATCTCACGGATGACCAGCTGGTGGTCAGCCAGGGGCAGGAAAACAGCGCCCGGACGAATTTATCCTATATCGAGCGGGCTCTTTTTGCCTTGCGGCTCGAACAACGAGGTTTTACCCGCGATATTATCATGGCGGCGCTCGGAGTGGATAAGGCGGCACTCTCCAAGATGTTGATCGTGACGCGGCAGGTGCCGATCGCCCTGATTACAGCCATCGGAGCTGCGCCGGAAATCGGCCGCAGGCGCTGGCTGGAGTTGGGCGAGCGGCTTGAGACTGTGGAGCCTGATGTCGTTCTGGCGCAGTTGTCCGCGGACAACTCTGGACAGCTGTCAAGCGACGAGCGTTTCCATCGGGCTCTAGCCCTTGCCTCGAAAAGGCCGGCACTGACAACAGCCCTTGCTGCCAAGGCGCAAATTTCCGGAGTACCGGTCCAGTTCAAGAAGACCGCATCGAGCGCGACCTTTGTCTTCGATAACAAGGCGGCGCCTGGGTTCGACCAATTCGTGCAGGAGAGGCTCGTAACCCTCTTTGCAGAATTCCAACAAAACAAAGGAGCGTAAACCGCAAAAGAAAAAGGCCCCCAAGCGACAAAGTCGTGGAAGCCCTTCTCAGATCTTAGCAAATCAAGAATCGCATTTCCTCGAATCACTGTCAAGAGTTTAGGCGCCGTTTGGGCGAGTGGATTTCTTTTGCCTTAGCGAAAGTGAAGGCAGATGGAGAACAGGTATGTAACGACGCCCTTTGGGCGGCGGGCGATGTCGCTTGGCATGCTGGCAAGTCAGCAGCTCGCTGAGAGGATTGAACCCGGAATTAGCCGTAACAAATGGAAACTGTTCAGGGCGGTCTGCGAAGCGAGACCATCACTGGGCGTGACCGATCGCGCGTTGACGGTGCTCGACGCGCTCTTGACCTTTTACCCGGACGACGAGCTCTGCGAGGCGAGAGGCCTGGTGGTCTTTCCCTCAAACGCGCAGCTTTCCCTCCGAGCCCGCGGCATGACCGCTGCGACCCTCAGGCGACACCTTGCCGTTCTCATCGAGGCCGGCCTGATCCTGCGAAAGGATAGCCCCAACGGGAAACGTTATGCGCGTCGCAGCAGGGCCGGAGAGATCAATGAGGCGTTCGGCTTCAGCCTCGCTCCGCTTCTGGCGCGTGCTGTCGAGATCGAGAGCCTTGCCGCCCAGGTGATTGCCGAACGGGAGCTGTTGCGGATTACCCGGGACCGGTTGACTGTCTGCCGTCGCGATGTCGCAAAGCTGATCACAGCGGCCACCCAAGACGGCGTCCCGGGTGACTGGGGGGCGATCCTGGATATCTTCCGAACGCTGGTCGCGCGGATTCCACGTGTCGCCACAGTCAAAAACCTTTCCCCCATTCTGGATGACATGGCGACCCTGCGCTCGAAGATCGTCAACCTTCTGGAAATGCGGTTAAAAACGGAAAAAATCGACGCCAGTGAGTCTCAAATTGAGCGCCACAAACAGAATTCCAATCTTAAATACAATTATGAATCTGAACCTCGCTTCGAGACGAAACGTGCCGTGCCGTCGTCGGATGATCCCGAACCGCTGAGTGAACTAGCCGGGGGCAAGCAAAACAGGCAAACGTCGACCCATACGGAGGTCGCAGCAGCCAAATCCCTGCAATCCTTCCCGCTTGGGCTCGTGCTGCAGTCCTGCCCGCAGATCGCCGACTATGGACCAGGCGGCAGGATCGACAACTGGCGCGACCTGATGGCTGCCGCTGTCGTTGTTCGAACGATGCTGGGGATCACGTCTTCGGCCTACGAAGAGGCGTGCACGGCGATGGGACGGGAAAATGCAGCGACTGTCCTTGCCTGCATTCTCGAGAGGGGAGAGCAGATCAATTCGGCAGGTGGCTATCTGCGCGATCTGACCCGACGAACCGAAAGAGGCGAGTTTGCGGTTGGTCCAATGCTGATGGCGCTTGCACGCGCGGGCGTCTCCGGTGGGCGGCTGGCTGGATGAGGTCATACCGGCATCTGGGAACACGACGTCCTCCAAACTCGTCGCAACTTTTGGCCGACATCATGTGCGGTTACACTGAGATATTGAGCCAAAACCGCTCACGCGGGTTAAGGATGAGCGGGCAATGACCGGTAAATCCATGCAGGAAATCGTTAGCCGGCCGACTGCGCATTCGCGCGCGATCGATCTGACGCGGCCCGTGTCATCTTTGCGCGACACGGCGCGGAGCGATGACCTCGACTGCCCAGTTGTTCTGCAAGGAACGAGCGCGCGATTGGGTGTCTGTACCCTTGTTGCTGTCCAGCTGAAACTGATTGACCAGGTTTCGCAGACGGCTCGCCTCGGACGACAAGGAAGCGACGGCCGCTGTCGACTGTTCGACCATTGCCGCGTTCTGTTGCGTCGCCTGGTCCATGTGATTAACCGCGGTATTGATCTCAGCAAGCCCGGTCGACTGCTCGCGCGCCGACGTGGCAATCGCGTCCATGACCTGATTAATCTGGACCACGTATTCGCCGATCGACTTCAGCGAAATCCCGGTTTCGAGAACCAGTTTCACGCCGTTCTCCACCTCGGTCGAGGACTTCTGGATAAGCCCTTTGATTTCCTTGGCCGCTTGAGCGGCGCGCTGGGCAAGCTCGCGGACTTCCTGTGCGACCACCGCGAAACCTTTGCCCGCTTCACCCGCACGGGCGGCTTCAACGCCGGCGTTGAGTGCCAAAAGGTTCGTCTGGAAGGCAATCTCGTCGATTACACCGATGATGTTCGAGATCTGCTGCGAACTGTCTTCGATGCGTCGCATGGCTTTTTCGGCTTCCGATACGACCGCTGCTGACCGCTGGGCACTGACATTGGCTTCCAGAGCCACGTTGCGTGCCTCGTCCGTCCGTTTCGTCGACATTGCGACATTGGATGTGATCTCGTCCAATGCGGCGGCCGTCTCCTCGAGCGAGGCTGCCTGTTGTTCCGTGCGTTTGGAAAGGTCGTGGGCGCCGGATGCAATCTCGCCGGTGCCATTGTCTATGCTGTGTACCGTCTGCAGCACCGCGCCTATCGTCGTCCCCAATTGCCGAAGGGAAGCGTTGAAGTCTTCGCGCAATGTCTCGTATTCGGCCGCAAATTGCTCCGAAAGCTGGAATGAGATGTCTCCCGCTGCGAGGCGCTGGAGACCTCCACCCAATGTCGTGGTCGCGAAGCGTAACTGTTCAGCCTCCCGTTCGGCGCGCTGCTGGGCTGCAGCGCGTGATGCTTCCATCTCGCTGCGCGATGCTGCCGCTTCGTTCTCGAGCCTCACGACATTGAGGGCATTCTGCCGGAAGATTTCAACGGCACCAGCCATCTCACCAACTTCGTCGGCGCGACCGGCATAGGGAATATCGTTTTCGAGGTCTCCATCCGACAGTTGTTTCATGGCAGATGTGATCCTCCGGATCGGATTGGCTACGCCGGAGATTGCAAATACGATGCCGGCCAGAACGATCAGCACCGCGAGCACGGCGATTGCCGCGGTCAATGTGAAAGCGGACTTCGCGGAGGCATCGCTGGCCGCCACGAAACCTTCAGCCTGGCTGAGAATGAAGGTGACCAGGTTTGTTATTCCCTTGTTCACCAGCTCGGCCTGCGATTCCATATCCGTCTTGAATAACCTGACCGCCTCAGGTGTTTTTCCGGCGTCATCAAGCGCGATCATCTGCTCCGCCAAGCGGCGATATTTGCTGAGCTCCGGCTTGATCTGATTGATCAGTTCCCGCCCGCGTTCCGTGCGAACGCCGTTTTCATATTCGGCAACCACCTTTTCGACCGCGGCAGCAGCAGCATCGATTTTTCGCTTCCCGACGCCCAGTTCCTCTGCCGTATCGTCGAGAATATACTGGCTATAAACGAGTTTGAGATCGAGAAAACTGCCTTTGATCTCACGAGCCGTCATCAACCGCTGCATCCAGAATGTCCCGATCTGTTCAGCGTTGGCGCTGAGTGTCGAGATCGTGCTGAGCGAGACGTAGGATAAACCTACCATGAAGATACTGATGATCGAAAGCTTTAGGACGAGGGCTTGCTTAATGCTTGGGCGTTTCATGCTGCGGCTCTCCGATCAGAGGCTCTTGGGGGGTGGTGACCTGATTGCGGTCAGAACAAAATGTCGCACTAGATTGATAATTTAATATTAACTAAAATACGTACGGTCTGGATATCTTGACGTAGAAGATCGCTTTCACGACCCCGCAACAGGTCCTCCGAGCGGGGTGCCTGTTATTTATAGGCGCCTATATGCAGCAATTGAACTTTAGCGATTTATTTTATCCTTCCCGCTAACCTCCCATCTGAAATTGTTCCGGTCGAAAAGGCAGTGCTTGAGGAAGCTATGCTTGGTGCGGAAGTAATGGTCTTGCTGGAATCCTGTCCACTCGCCGCGCTCGTCGTGAACGCAGCGGGTTTTGTCATGTTTGCGAATGCCGAGGCCTGCGCACTCTTTGACGGTGCAGACACGCTGAATGGCGCGAACGTTGCCGACCTTTTGGCCGGATGGCCACTCGACAAGCCCGATGGTTCACCGGTTCTCTTGCGCAGCAGGACGGGAGAAACACGAAGCTGCAACATCAGGGTTTCGTCATGTTCCGGTTCGAGTGAACCGATCACCGTGGTCTGGATAGAAGTCGGCGGGTCGGAAAAATCCGCCGGGTTTGCCGTTCGGGAAGCCAATCTTCGTCTGCGATATGTCATCGAGATGTTGCCGCAGGCCGTCTGCGTCTTCGACGCCAAGGACCGATACGTTCTTTGGAATCAGAAATACGCCGAACTCTATGCGGATATCGCCGAATACCTGACGCCGGGGATTCCGTTCGAGGAGATTTTGAAGATCAGCCTTGCAGGCGGCAGCATCCAGGAAGTCGTGCTGGACCAGAACGCCTGGCTTAGCGAACGCATGGCCAAGTTTCGTCAGGTCGCATCCCAGGAAGAGCGGCAAATGAAGGATGGCCGATGGTTGCGCTACGACGATCGCCGCACGCCGGATGGCGGTGCCATTGGAATGCGCATAGACATCACCAGTCTCAAGCAGCGCGAGGAATGGCTTCGGCAATTGTTCGAGGCAAACCCGATGCCGATGCTGCTCTGCGACGGCGACAGCCTTGCGATCCTTGAAGCCAATCACGCGGCGCTTCAATTCTACGGCTACGAGAGATCGGTCCTTCTGGCCAAAGCCGTTTGCGACATGCATGCCGAAGGCCAGGGTGAGGAGTTCGCCGCCAGGCTTCGTAATCTCGACGGGGACTGCGAAGCCCGCACCGTCTGGCGCCAGCGAACGGCGAAGGGCCGGGAACACCATGTCCTCATCTATGTCAGGCTGCTCCACGAGGGTGGCGACCGGCGGCTGCTGCTGACGATCGCCGACGTCAGCGACCGGGTGCTGGCGGAGGCCGAGGCTAACCGGTTGGCGCATCATGATGTTCTGACCGGCCTTCCGAACCGGATGCAATTCTACAAGGCTCTCGACGAGGCACTCAAACCCGAGGCGGACGAGGGCGTTGTCGTCGTCTACTGCCTCGATCTCGACGGATTCAAGCCGGTCAACGACACGTTCGGCCATGCCGCCGGCGACGAGGTTTTAAAGATGGCCGGTGAGCGGCTGCTTTCGGCCGCAGCCGGACATCTGGTGGCCCGCCTTGGTGGCGACGAATTTGCCATCCTCGTGAAGACCACGGGCCAGGCAGATACCGACCTTGCGGAACGGTGCATATCGGCCTTCAGCGCACCTTTCCAGATCAAGGGTTTTTCGATCGGTATCGGCGTCAGCATCGGCATCGCCGCCGCAAGTGTCGCCGGCGGCGATCGTGAAACGCTTGTTCAGACCGCGGACCGTGCACTTTATCGGGCAAAGTCGAGCGGGCGCAACACCTGGCGGATCGCCGGAGACGAGCTGATGCCGGCGCTGATGACTGCGGGTTAACGCCGAGGGAATGTTTTCGCCCCGGCGACCGTTGTCGACGCCTTCGATCTCGCGGATGATGGAACTCGCCAAAAATTCCACCTGCTTTGGAAAGCTACACTCTCTCGCACCGGCATTTTGGAACAAACGGGGTCGGCCTCGGCTTTGGAAGCGGATAGTATCCTGTCATCGCGATTGGAAATGCTGGGGAGCTCGAATGATCGATCTTTATTATTGGCCGACGCCCAACGGCAAGAAGGTCTCGATTTTCCTGGAGGAAACCGGCACGCCCTATAAGCTGATCCCGGTGCAGATTTCTCGCGGCGACCAGTTCAAGCCGGAGTTCCTGAAGATCAATCCCAATCATCGCATGCCAGCAATCGTCGATCACCAGCCGGCCGACGGCGGAGCGCCGATCAGCGTGTTCGAATCCGGTGCGATCCTGTTCTACCTCGCCGAAAAGACCGGCAAGCTCTGGCCGCAGGATTTGCGTGCTAAATACGAAGTGGCCCAATGGGTCATCTGGCAGATGGCCAACCAGGGACCGAAGCTCGGCGAAGCCGGGCATTTCCGCCGTTTGGGTGATCGCGAGGGCGACCAGTCCTACGCGGTGCGCCGCTTCACCGACGAGGCCAACCGTCTCTATGGCGTGCTGAATATGCGGCTGCGCGACCGTCCCTATCTCGCCGGCGACCAGTTTACGATCGCCGACATCATCAGCTATCCGTGGACGGTCGGCTGGCAGGCGCAGGGCCAGGACATCAACGAGTTCAAGCATTTCAAGCGCTGGTTCGACGACCTGAGCGCACGGCCCGGCGTCCAGCGGGGGCTTGCTGTCGGCGCGGACCTCGCCGTCGACAATACTAAACTGCCGCCGGAGGAGCAGGAGCGAATCCGCAAGATCCTCTATAATCAACGGGCAATACCGGTCGCCGATTAGTCGGCCGGCTGCTAGAGTCCCGGCCATCCAAAAATGCGCAATCGATAGAAACAATTCAAGGGAGCCAAGACATGAGCCTTCGTATCAACGACATCGCACCGGATTTCACCGCCGAAACCACCCAGGGCACGATCCATTTCCATGACTGGATCGGCAGCGGCTGGGCCGTGCTGTTTTCCCATCCGAAGAACTTTACGCCGGTCTGCACAACCGAACTCGGCGCCATGGCCGGCCTTGAGGGAGAATTTAAAAAGCGCGGCGTCAAGATCATCGGCATCTCCGTCGATCCGGTCGAAAGCCACGGCAAGTGGAAGAACGACATCAAGACTGCTACCGGTTTCGACGTTGAATATCCGCTGATCGGCGACCGCGATCTCAAGATCGCCAAGCTCTATGACATGCTGCCGGCCGGTGCGGGCGAAAGCTCGGAAGGCCGCACGCCCGCCGACAATGCGACGGTGCGCTCGGTTTACGTCATCGGCCCGGACAAGAAGATCAAGCTGATCCTCACCTATCCGATGACCACAGGCCGTAACTTCAACGAAATCCTGCGGGCGATCGACTCGATCCAGCTCACCGCCAAACACCAGGTGGCGACGCCGGCCAATTGGCAGCAGGGTGAGGACGTGATCATCACCGCCGCCGTTTCCAACGAGGATGCGATCACTCGCTTCGGTTCGTTCGATACGGTCCTGCCCTATCTGCGCAAGACCAAGCAGCCCACGGCCTGATATCGTTTCATCCAGACAAAAAGGCCGGCGGAGCGGATCGCTTCGCCGGCCTTTCGATGTGTTCCAGGTAAAACACCCGGTGCGGGACGAGCCGTCTCAATAGACGGGATACATGCCCCAGAAAAAGCTTTCCGAATGTTCGCGATCGGGATCGCGGTTTTTGTCACCATCCTCGCGCACCTTTTCAAGCGGCGTGCGCTCGGTGCTTTCTGTGTCTGCCCTACCCGGCGCCCGCCGGCTCAGTCCGAACAGATCAAACCCAAACAGGGATAAGCCACCAGCGATCATCGTCAGCCTCCGGTCGGTTGAACATCATGCCCACTCACTTTCGGGCCAAACCCTGCTCGGGTCAATGTAGTCTATCAAAACCCTATACTAATTCGTCAACGGGATGGAAACTATTATGTCCGAAATGTGGCAGTTGGCGAAATGCCGATCTTTGCAAGAGCCCTTGCGTCCCCTTCAGGCGAAGAAACGGTTGGCCGGCCGCGGCAGGCCGAGATGGTCGCGAAGCGTCGATCCCTCGTAGTCGGTGCGGAAGATGCCGCGGCGCTGAAGTTCCGGAATAAGCCGCTGCGTCACGTCGTCCAGGCCCTGCGGCAGGTAGGGGAAAACGACCGTAAAGCCGTCGCTTGCCTCTTCCGAAAGCCAGGTCTGCATCTCGTCGGCAATGGTTTGAGGCGTGCCGACAAAAGCGAGGCCTGAATAACCGCCGTAACGCTGGGCGAGCTGGCGCACCGTCAGCTTTTCCTGTTC
Source organism: Neorhizobium sp. SHOUNA12A (assembly GCF_023006505.1). GTDB lineage: Bacteria > Pseudomonadota > Alphaproteobacteria > Rhizobiales > Rhizobiaceae > Neorhizobium. The sequence goes on along the minus strand of NZ_JALBGV010000002.1, from coordinate 3,735 downwards.
GGCGAGTTTGAGGACCTGGGCGCGGCCGGACTTGCTGGCGTTGGTCTCCGGAATTTCCGGCAGTGGACCGTCCGGATCGAAACCGGAGGCGTCGTGGCCAAGCGCGATCGACAGCGAGGCGATGGCGCTATCGTAATGCACCAGGCCGTCGAGTTTCGCCCGCTTCGCCTTCGCTTCCTCGATCGTATCGCCGACGACGATGAAGGCGGCCGGCAGGATCTTCAGGTGGTCAGGGTTGCGCGAGGCAGCGACCATGCGGCCCTTGATATCCCCATAAAGCGCCTTGGCAGCGGAGAGATCGCGTGGCGAACAGAAGACCAGTTCGGCAGTCTCGGCCGCGAGCTGGCGTCCCGGTTCCGATTGCCCGGCCTGCACGATCACCGGCCAGCCTTGCACCGGCCGGGCGATATTGAGCGGCCCGCGCACGCTGAGTTCCTCACCCTTGTGGTCCAGCACATGCATCTTCTCCGGATCGAAGAAGATACCGCTTTGCTGATCGCGGATGAAGGCGTCGTCCGCAAAACTGTCCCAAAGTCCGGTGACGACGTCGTAGAACTCGCGCGCCCGCTTGTAGCGCTCGCCGTGCTCCACATGTTCGTCGAGACCGAAATTACGGGCGGAATCCGGGTTGGACGTGGTGACGATATTCCAGGCGGCGCGGCCGTTGCTGATATGGTCGAGCGAGGCGAACCGGCGGGCGACGTGATAGGGCTCGTCGAACGTGGTCGAGGCGGTCGCCGCAAGGCCGATCTTCTCGGTGACGGCCGCCAGCGCCGAGAGCAGCGTGAACGGCTCGAACGACGTCACCGTATGGCTGCGCTTCAGCGCTTCGACCGGCATGTTCAGCACCGCCAGATGATCGGCCATGAAGAAGGCGTCGAACTTGGCAGCCTCCAGTTTCTGGATGAAGGACTTGATATGCCCGAAATTGAAATTGGCATCCGGATAGGCGCCGGGATATCGCCACGCGCCGGTATGCAGGCTGACGGGACGCATGAAGGCGGTAAGGTGGAGTGATCTTGCCATGGGACGACGCTCTTGTGGGGTGAGAAACGGCTGATCGGCTTAAAGTAGGCATTCCCGTTTCACATGCTAAGCAACGTTGTTGCGCCGATTGCATCGTCCCGGAGAAATTCTCTCTCCTTCCGCTCAACTTGGCGTGACAATCCGCAAATCTCTCTATCCGGCCACCAAAAGAGAAAATTCGCTTCGTTCGACGCGTGCAATTAAAGCTTTATTCCTTCTCCCCGCCTCCGTGGCGTGGCTCAATGACAGACTTGATCCGGGAGGCGCGCATGAGCAGGGTTTTCCATTTGGCAGGAAAGATCAGAGCAGTGGCTCCGTACCTCGCGACAGAGGACCAGGCGATCGACGTAGCCAACGGGCTTTCGGCGCGGATTGCCGAAGGATCGAGCCACCGCGACCGGCAGCGACTGCTTCCGCATGACGAGATGGAACTGGTCGCCCAGTCAGGCCTGCTGGGGATAACCGTGCCCGCCGAATACGGCGGCGCCGACATTTCCAATGCCTTCCTGGCGGAGGTGATCGCCATTCTGTCGGAGGCCGACGCATCGGTCGGGCAGATCCCGCAGAACCACTTCTCGATTCTCGAAGCCCTGCGACTTTCCGGCAGCGAGGAGCAGAAGAAATACTTCTTCGGGCGGGCGCTCGCCGGCGAGCATTTCGGCAATGCCCTTGCCGAGTCCGGAACGAAGGCTGCGGGCGATATCGAAACCCGGCTTGTGCCGGAAGGCGTCGGCTATCGTATTACCGGCCGCAAATATTATTCGACGGGCGCGCTGTTTGCCGACTGGGTGGCCATCTTCGGTCTCGATCCCGAAAGCAAAGCGGTCATGGCGATCGTGCCGCGCGATGCGGAAGGGCTGACGATCGTCGACGATTGGGACGGGTTCGGCCAGCGCACCACGGCCAGCGGCACCGTGCTGATCGACAACGTCTACGTTTCTCCGGATTCAGTCATCAGCTACTATCGGAGTTTCGAACGGCACGCGCCACTCGGCTCGCTTGGCCAGCTGCTGCATGCCGCCGTCGACCTGGGGATTGCACGCGCCGCCTTTGCCGACATGGTCGGCTTCGTGCGCAGCAAATCCCGAGGCATCCGCAACGTCGGCATCGAGACGGCAAGTGCCGATCCACTGACCATTGCGCGGACCGGCTCGATCGCCGTCAAACTGGAAGCCGCGAGCGCGGTTCTGGAACGAGCCGGCCGCAAGGTCGACGTCGCCCAGATTAACCCGTCCTCGGAGACCGCGATCGAGGCCTCGCTTTCCGTCGCTGCCGCAAAGATCCTGACGACGGAGGCAGCACTCGACGCGACCAACGGTCTGTTCGAACTTGCCGGAACTTCTGCGACCAAGGAGGACCTGAACCTCGACCGCCACTGGCGCAATGCCCGCACCCATACGGTGCACGATCCGGTACGCTGGAAACATCACGCGATCGGCGATTTTCACCTGAACGGCAACGTCCCGCGGCCGAACGGACAGTTCTGAAGGACTGCTGCGCAAAAAGGCGCAGCAGTTTGCGGCGGCGTCACGCGAACCGGTTGAATTCTATTTGCTGCCGGCCTGCGCGTCGTCGAGAACGCCGCTCGAGCGTTTGGCGACCATCTGTTCCAGCGTCATGTTGTCGAGGACCGCAGCGATCGCGTCGCGCACTTCCGTCATCGAATGGCGGATCTGACAGTCTTCCGGGTGGTCGCAATCGTCGCAGGGCTCGAACGCCGTCTTGCTGGCGCAGCGGATCGGCGCCAGCGGACCGTCCAGGATGCGGACCGCCTGGCCGACATAGATCTGCGAAGCGGGCTTGGACAGCGCATAACCGCCGCCAGGCCCTTTTTTCGAACGCAGCATGCCGCCCTTGCGCAGTTCGAGCAGGATCGCATCGAGGAATTTCTTGGAAATATTGTTCTGTTGGGCGATGTCGCTGACGAAGGCGGTCTTGCCGGGTTCAAGCTGCGCAAGGTGGACAAGCGCCTTCAGTCCGTATTTTCCCTTTTTCGTCAGCATCGAAGATCAAAATTCCGCCTGTCTGGTGCCCTTCCCGGCGAGATCGCCGAAGGTGTGACACCGATACAGGACCAGTGCCAAAGGTTCAACGTCGGTTTACTCGTCTGCTCTATTCTGCCGAAAGATCGCGCAATGTCCGCGGCAGCGTGTTCATGCATTCGGCTCCCGTTTCGGTGATCAGGAACTGATCCTCGATCATCAGCGCGCCGATGCCCTGCCCGTAGAACGGCGTCTCCAGCGCCACCACCATGTCCGGCTGGATGACTTCCGGATTGCCGGCGGAGAAGAACGGCCATTCCTCGATGCCGACACTGCCGCCGACCGAATGGCCGAAATGGCCACGATCATAGTCTGCGAAGCCGTCCTTGCGCATCGAGGCGAGCATGGCCGCATGCACCGCGCCGAACGTATTGCCGGGACGAAGTTCATCGAGCCCGGCTGCGAAAGCATTTTCCAGCGCTTTGAAGATTTCGCGCGACAGTGGCGATGCAAGGCCATGGGTGAAGGTGCGTGCGCCGTCCGAGGAATAGCCGTCGACCAGCGTCCCGACATCGGCCTTGATCAGCGCGCCCGGCGTCACCACCGCCGCCATGTCCGAAAGATCGGCGCCGACCGAGATGAAGTCCCAGTGGCCACTCAGCCCGAAGCCGCCTTCCGCCGCGGCTGCCTGGGCGCCCGCCTTCCAGGCGCAAGAGAGTTCGGTGAG
>NZ_JALBGV010000029.1 GCF_023006505.1 Neorhizobium sp. SHOUNA12A | reverse complement strand
CGGCATGAGCCAGCCCATCCTTCTGCGCCTCCCGCCAAGACCTCCCGGCGGAAAAACAAATCCACAAAAACAAAACCCGCCGAAAATATCGACGGGTTTGTCAGCAGTCTGACGCCCGCCAATCCGGCGGGCGTTTTCGTTTCAGTCCTTCGGCGCCATCTTCGACCAGACGGGCTTTGCGACACTCTGTAGCAGTTCCGGGCCGACGCCGTCGATGCGCGCCATCAGGGCCTTGGCAAGCTCGCGCCCGGCTTGGCGGACATCCTCGCTGACCGTATAGATCTCCGGGCGAATCCAGTTGAGAAAGTCGGCCGACTGTTTCGATACCATATCGACATCGTGGCCCAGTTTCTTGCCGGCAGCCTCGAGACCGGCCACCAGTGCGATCGTCGCCGATCCGCTGATCGAAACGATGCCATCCGGCGGCTCGGCTGCGCGCATCATCCGTTCCGCATAGGCGCGGGTTTCTTCAAGCGGCGTCTCGCTGGTCACCCGGCCCATCGGCACTTCGGTGGCACCGAAATCGGCAAGCCCGCGTTCGAAGCCCACGCGACTGTGGACGTAGAATGAGAAGCGGCTTCCCGGCGACAGGAACGCAATCCTCCGACGGCCTTTCCCTACCAATTTCTGAACGGCCTTATAGGCGTAAGCCTCGTTGTCGTAGTCGTGATAGGGATGGACGATCCCCATGTCGGTGCGGCCGTGGGTGACGAAGGGCAGATTCCGCTCTGTCATCAGCCGCACCCGCGCGTCGTCGGGCTCGATACGCGAGATGATCACCCCGTCCGCCGAGCCGGTGTCGAGGATATAGCGTACCGGCACCATCGGGTCCTTCTGGAAGGAATGCGGCGTCACCACGAGGTGATATTGCGTGCCGCCCAGCACTTCGGAAATGCCGTGCACCATCTGGCTGGTAAAGCCCATCAGCTCCTCGTCGATGCTGAGCACGAGGGCGATGACGTTGGTCTTGCCGGTTCTGAGGCGCACTCCGGCGCGGTTCGGTTGATAGCCGAGCTGGTTGGCAACAAGGCGGACGCGTTCTTTGGTGTCGGCGCCGATATCCGGCGCGTCTTTCAACGCACGTGAAACGGTGGTGATGCCGAGGCCCGTCATATAGGCGATTGTTTTCAAGGTAGGACGTTCACGAACCGCCGTCTGCGTTCCGCCCGTCCTAGATCTTCCGCTGTCATCCATGATTTGCCGTCGCTGCCCGAGTCAGGTGGCCACTATAAAGGGCCCAAGCTTGCCTGGAAACGTCGCGACACCTCCCTGTCCTCCAACACGAAAATTATAACTGAAACGATACAGGTAAAATGTCGAGAGGAATTTTGCCCGATACAGGAACCACCTTCCTCTGAGTTGCACAACGCAGATGCGAAAGAAATTTTTGCAGGCGCGAAAGGTAGGCTGCCTGATATCGGCGAATTGACGCCTGTTACGTGGCTATTCGTCCCCCTTGAAGAGCAAATTCGCTGACCGTCGAAATACGGCGGCATCTTCTTCAGGTTGCATTCCCTGCGCCAACAAATTTTTTCCGACAAAACCGGTTGCGCGATATCCGGGATTGCCCTACGTTTTTACGGCAACGTTTCAGTGAGGGAGGAGACTCATGAATATTCGTTCTATGGCGGCTGTTCTTGCCGCAACCGTGATGCTGCCGCTTGGTGCGGCTCACGCCACCGATCTCGAAGTCACCCATTGGTGGACGTCCGGGGGCGAGGCTGCCGCTGTCGCGGAACTCGCCAAGGCTTTCAACGCAACCGGCAACAAATGGGTTGACGGCGCGATTGCAGGTTCCGGCGGTACCGCCCGTCCGATCATGATCAGCCGTATCACCGGCGGCGATCCGATGGCCGCCACCCAGTTCAACCACGGCCGCCAGGCCGAAGAACTGGTCCAGGCTGGCCTGATGCGCGACTTCACCGATCTCGCCAAGAAGGAAGGTTGGGACAAGATCGTCCGCCCTGCGGGCCTGCTGAAATCCTGCACTTTCGAAGGCAAGATCTATTGCGTGCCGCTCAACATCCATTCCTGGCAATGGCTGTGGCTTTCCAACGACGCCTTCAAGAAGGCGGGCGTTGCGGTTCCGAAGAACTGGGACGAATATGTCGCAGCAGCCCCGGCGCTTGAAAAGGCTGGCATCGTGCCGCTCGCAATCGGCGGTCAGGCCTGGCAGTCGACCGGCCTGTTCAGCGTGCTGACGGTCGCGATCGGCGGCAAGGAGATCTACCAGAAGGTCTATGGCGACAAGGACGCAAAGGTCGCGGCCGGTCCGGAAATGGCCAAGGTCTTCAAGGCAGCCGACGACGCCCGCAAGATGTCGAAGGGCACCAACGTCCAGGATTGGAACCAGGCGACCAACATGGTGATCACCGGCAAGGCCGGCGGCCAGATCATGGGCGACTGGGCGCAGGGCGAATTCCAGCTGGCCGGCAAAAAAGCCGGTGTCGACTATACCTGCTTGCCGGGCCTCGGCGTGAACGAGATCATCTCGACCGCCGGTGACGCCTTCTACTTCCCGGTCCTCAAGGATGCGGCGAAGACGAAAGCGCAGGAAGTACTTGCCTCGACGCTTCTCGATGCCAAGACGCAGGTTGCCTTCAACCTCAAGAAGGGCTCGCTGCCGGTGCGTGGCGACGTCGATCTTGCGGCCGCCAACGACTGCATGAAGAAGGGCCTCGAGATCCTTGCCAAGGGCAATGTCGTCACCAGCACCGACCAGCTCATCACGCAGGATACGCAGAAGCAGCTGGAAGACCTGATGTCGCAGTTCTTCGCCAATACCTCGATCACTGCCGAGGAAGCCCAGAAGCGCTTCGTGGCTATTTTCTCCAAGGCCGGTTGATCCGACAGACAGCGATCCAACAGCCGGCTCCGCGTCCGAAAGGGGCGGGGCCGGTGGTGGCTCGCTTCCAGCAGCCTTTGCCATCCAGAGGAGTTGACCATGGCGGCGCACACTCAGCCCGGCCGACCCAACCAATTATTCCGCAATCTCAATTCGAAGATTGCCTCGATCCCGATGATGCTGACGGCCGTGGTGATCTTCCTCGGCGGCACGATCTGGACCGTCGTTTATTCCTTCACAAATTCCAAGCTCCTGCCACGCCTGTCCTTCGTCGGCCTGGAACAGTATGAGCGGCTCTGGGATACGCCGCGCTGGATCGTCTCGATCCAGAATCTGGCGACCTACGGGTGCCTGTCGCTGATTTTCAGCCTGACTATCGGCTTCCTGCTGGCCGCGTTGATGGATCAGAAGATCCGGTTCGAAAACACGTTCCGGACGATCTTCCTCTATCCGTTCGCGCTGTCCTTCATCGTCACCGGCCTTGTCTGGCAGTGGATCCTCAATCCTGAATTCGGCGTCCAATCGGTCATACGCTCGCTTGGCTGGACGAGCTTCGCGTTCGATCCACTCTACAATTCCGATATCGTCATCTACGGCATCCTGATCGCTGCACTCTGGCAGGGGACGGGGCTTGTCATGTGCCTGATGCTTGCGGGGCTTCGCGGCATCGACGAGGACATCTGGAAGGCCGCACGCGTCGACGGCATCCCCATGTGGAAGACCTACCTCTTCATCATCATCCCGATGATGAGGCCGGTCTTCGTCACTACCCTGGTCATCATCGCCAGCGGCATCGTCAGGATCTACGACCTTGTCGTGGCGCAGACGAGCGGCGGACCCGGCATCGCCTCCGACGTGCCTGCCAAATACGTCTACGACTACATGTTCTTCGCCCAGAACCTCGGCCAGGGCTTTGCCGCATCCACGATGATGCTGCTCGCCGTCGCCATCATCATCGTTCCCTGGGCCTATCTCGAATTCGGAGGACGCAAGCGTGGATAAATCGCTCACGATGCCCATTTCTGGGGCCGCCATCTCCGGGCCGGCCGGTTCCCGGCTGGAAGCCGGTCCGCAGGGAAAACGCCCCCGCAAGGTTCTCTCGTCGCGCAACGTCATCGTCTATGGCGCGCTGGGCCTCGCGGCACTTTATTACCTCCTGCCTCTCTATGTGATGGTCGTCACGTCGCTGAAGGGCATGCCCGAAATTCGTCTCGGCAATATCTTTTCGCCGCCGATGGAGATCACCTTCGAGCCCTGGGTGAAGGCCTGGGCGCAGGCCTGCACGGGCTTGAACTGCGACGGTCTTTCGCGCGGCTTCTGGAACTCGGTTCGGATCACCGTGCCATCGGTGATCGTGTCGATCGCCATCGCTTCCGTGAACGGTTACGCGCTTGCCAACTGGCGGTTCAAGGGTTCGGAGATCTTTTTCACGATCCTGATCGTCGGCGCCTTCATCCCCTATCAGGTGATGATCTATCCGATCGTCATCGTGCTACGCGAAATGGGCCTCTATGGCACGCTCTACGGCCTCATTCTGGTGCATTCGATCTTCGGCATGCCGATCCAGACGCTGCTGTTCCGCAACTATTTCGTCTCGCTGCCGGAAGAACTGTTCAAGGCGGCCCGCATCGACGGGGCGGGGTTCTGGCAGATCTATTTGCGGATCATGCTGCCCATGTCGCTGCCGATCTTCGTCGTCTCGATGATCCTGCAGACCACCGGCATCTGGAACGACTTCCTGTTCGGCGTGGTGTTCACCCGCCCGGATACCTATCCGATGACCGTACAGCTCAACAACATCGTCAATTCCGTCCAGGGCGTGAAGGAATACAACGTCAACATGGCGGCGACGCTGCTGACGGGTGCGGTTCCACTGATCGTCTATTTCGTTTCCGGCCGGCTTTTCGTCCGCGGCATCGCGGCCGGCGCAGTCAAAGGATAAGCCTGATGCTCAACAATGTTTCCACGCGCACTCAGAGCAGCGTTTCCATCCGAGAACTGTCGCTGTCCTTCGGCTCGGTCAAGGTGCTGGAAAACCTCAACCTTGACATCCATGACGGCGAGTTCCTGGTCCTGCTCGGCTCGTCGGGCTGCGGCAAATCCACTCTGCTGAACTGCATCGCCGGGCTTCTGGAGCCGACCGAAGGGCAGATCTTCATCAAGGACAAGAACGTCACATGGGAGGAACCCAAGGACCGCGGCATCGGCATGGTGTTTCAGTCCTACGCGCTCTATCCGCAGATGACGGTTGAGAAGAACCTCTCGTTCGGCCTGCGCGTCGCCAAGGTTCCGAGGGATGAGATCGACCGCCGCGTGGCACGCGCTTCCGGCATCCTGCAGATCGAACCGCTGCTCAAGCGCAAGCCCTCGGAACTCTCTGGCGGCCAGCGCCAGCGCGTCGCGATCGGCCGGGCGCTGGTGCGCGATGTCGACGTCTTCCTGTTCGACGAGCCATTGTCGAACCTCGACGCAAAACTGCGCTCCGAACTGCGCGTCGAGATCAAGCGGCTGCATCAGGCGCTCAAGAACACGATGATCTACGTCACCCACGACCAGATCGAGGCGCTGACGCTTGCCGACCGTATCGCCATCATGAAGAGCGGCGTCATTCAGCAGCTCGACGATCCGGTAACGATCTACAACCGGCCCAGGAACCGTTTTGTCGCCGGCTTCATCGGTTCCCCGTCGATGAATTTTCTGAAAGGAGAACTGGCGGAGGAGGGCGATCATACCGTCTTCAAGACCAATGGCGTCAGTTTCTCCTTGGATGGCTATGATGCCTCCGAACCGCTGAAACCCGGACGCCAGGTCATCCTCGGCGCCCGTCCGGAGCATATCAAGGTGGATGGCGATATCACCGGCGGCGAAATCCATGAGGCGGTGGTCGATATCGAGGAGCCGATGGGCGCCGACAACCTGCTATGGCTGAAACATGCCGGCCACGTGATGTCTGTTCGCATCGGCGGCGCACGGCGTTACGCCGTCGGCGCCAAGGTGCGCCTCGCCTTCGACATGAGCATGGCTTCACTGTTCGACGCGGGAACGGAAGAGCGGATCTGATGTTTGCGTGCAGCCAGTCTGATGGGGGCCGGTTACGCTTGCGCCAGGCAGTACCCCCCTCTGTCCTGCCGGACATCTCCCCCTCAAGGGGGGAGATCGACTCGTGGCAACGTCCCGCCATCCTCGATGCTTACGATGGGAGTGGCGGGGGCGCGCCCAGCCAATCTCCCCCCTTGAGGGCAGGGGAATCGCATATGGAAGAACGAAAGACGAATCCTTGGAAGAAATCACGAAATCGGACTCGGTTCGATTCGGCTTTGTTCTCGGTTCGATTCCACGCCGGAACGACGTTTTTTCCATATGCGATTGCCCTGCCCTTGAGGGGGAGATGTCCGGCAGGACAGAGGGGGGTTGGATCGGCACGCCCTGAATTTTGCGGACCGGTGCAATGACCACGGTCGACCTATCCGGCCCCTGGCAGCTCGCCTCTGCCGACGGAACGCATCGCACCCAGATGCCAATCCCGGGCGACGTTCACACTGCGCTGAAGTCGGCCGGCATCATTCCCGATCCGTATTTCGGCCGCAACGAGAATGAGGTGCAATGGGTTGCCAACGAAGATTGGACGGTCGAGCGGCGCTTCACCCTCGATGATCCCGCGGGCTCCTGGTATCTCGACATCACCTACCTCGATACGGTCGCGACCGTCTTCGTCAACGACGTCCCGGTGCTTCAGGCAGACAACTGTTTTCGCCGTTACCGGCCGGACGTGTCGAAGGCGCTGAAGGCTGGCGAGAACACGGTCCGCATCCTTTTCCATTCCAGCATCGCCGAAGGGGCGGAGCGCCAGGCGCGGCAGCCCTTCTACATTCCCTATTCCACGACCAATTCGCCGATCCCGAACGGCAATATGCTGCGCAAACCGCAATGCCATTTCGGCTGGGATTGGAATGTCGCGCTGGCGCCGCTCGGGCTTTACGGCGAAATCGCGCTGCAGAGGCTCGAAACCGCCCGTATCGAAAACATCGTCACCAGCCAGAGACATGAGGCGGGCGCGGTCGATCTCATCGTGACGGTCACGCTTTATGCCGAAGGGCAGGGCGTGCTGCCTGTGTTCTTTTCATTCGGAGACGAACGGGTCCGGCTCGATTGCGGCGTGCGTGCCGGCGAAACGACGGTCACTCACCTCTTTCACATCGACGACCCGAAGCTCTGGTGGCCCTTCGGCAGCGGAGAACAGGCGCTCTACGAATTGACGGTCGGCACCCCCACCGAAGCCATCACCCGCCAGATCGGCCTCAGGACCGTTGAGCTGCTAACCGACCCGGACGAGGCCGGCAGCCGTTTCGCCTTCCGCGTCAATGGCCGCGAGATCTTCTGCCGCGGCGCCAACTGGATCCCGGCCGACGCGCTGTTTTCCTTATCGAGCCGGGAGAAGACCGAGGACCTGCTGCGCTCCGCGGTCGATGCTCACATGAACATGATCCGTGTCTGGGGCGGCGGCTTTTATGAAGCGGACTGGTTCTACGATCTCTGCGACCGCTTCGGCCTAATGGTTTGGCAGGACTTTCAGTTCGCCTGCAATCTCTATCCATCGACGCCCGATTTCCTCGAAAACGTTGCGGCGGAAGTCGAGTACCAGGCCCGCAGGTTGATCTCGCATCCCTCCATCGTGCTCTGGTGTGGCGATAACGAACTGGTCGGCGCGCTGACATGGTTTCCGGAATCCCGCGAGAACCGCGACCGCTACCTCGTCTCCTACGACCGGTTGAACCGGGTCATCGAACAGGCGCTCGACAAGGCCGCGCCCGATGCCATCTGGTGGCCGTCCAGCCCTGCTTCCGGTTATCTCGATTACGGCGACGCCTGGCACGCGGACGGTTCGGGCGACATGCATTACTGGTCCGTCTGGCACGAGAACAAGCCATTCGACAATTACCGCTCTGTCCGCCCGCGCTTCTGCTCGGAATTCGGCTTCCAGTCCTATACGTCGCTGCCGGTCATCGAGACCTATGCCGCGGCCAAGGACATGAATATCGCTTCGCCAGTCATGGAGCATCACCAGAAGAATGTCGGTGGCAACGAGCGCATCGCCGGCACGATGTTCCGCAACTTCCGCTTTCCGACGGATTTTGCCAATTTCGTCTATCTCAGCCAGGTACAGCAAGGATTGGCGATCAAGACCGCCGTCGATTTCTGGCGGTCGCTGAAGCCGCATACGATGGGCGCGCTTTACTGGCAGCTCAACGACACCTGGCCGGTCGCCTCCTGGTCCAGCCTCGACTATGGCGGCAGCTGGAAAGTGCTGCACTATATGGCGAAGCGCTTCTTCCAGCCGGTTACGGTCGCGGCGATCCCGTCCGATGACGGCCAGGAGATCCGCTTCTCGCTTGTCAATGACACGGCGGAGAATGTGACGGTGACGCTTAACCTTTCGCTCCTGACGCTCAAGGGCGAACGCAGCTCGCTTCGGCGTGTGGAATCCGTCTGCACGCCAGATGCGGCCGTGACCGTACTGACGTTACCGACCGCAGATATTCCCGAGGGCGGGATCCTCGCCTGGAGCTTTACCGCGTCGAACGGCATGGCCGGCGAGGGGCATCAGGTGCCGGGCACCTACAAGGCGCTAGAACTCGAACCGGCTGGGCTTGAGCTTACCGTGTCTCCATCCGGTGACGGAGGTTTTGATCTCGTCACCAAGGCAAACGGGCTTGCCCTTTTCGTGCTGATCGAGAGTGGCACGCCCGGCCGTTATTCCGATAACGCTTTCGATCTCGCCGCCGGCGAAAGCCGCAGCATCCGCTTCACGCCCGCCGCCCCGACGGACGCGATCCCGCAATTCCGCATCTACGACCTCTATTCCTGCCAGGCGGCAGGCTGAGGTCTCTATCAAGGGAGGAACACCATGACGAAACTCGGTTTTCAGCTTTATTGCGCACGCAACTTTCCGCCGCTCTCGGATGTCCTGAAGAAGGTTGCGCAGGCCGGCTATACGGAAGTCGAAGGTTATGGCGGCATCTATGCGACGCTTGACGAAGCAGGCCTGAAGACGCTCAAGGGTGATCTCGATGCCAACGGCCTGACCATGCCGACCGGCCATTTCGGCCTCGACCTTCTCGAAAAGGAGCCGGAACAGGCGCTGCTGATCGCCAGGACGCTCGGCGTCGAGGCGATCTATTGCCCGCATCTCGTCGCCGACCAGCGCCCAACCGATGCCGCTGGCTGGTTCGCCTTCGGTCAACGGCTGCAGAACGTCGGCAAACGCTATTGGGATGCCGGCTACACGTTCGGCTGGCATAACCACGACTTCGAGTTCAAGACGCTGCCGGACGGCTCGACCCCGCAGGAACAGATCCTCGCCGGTGGTCCTGACCTTGCCTGGGAAGCGGATATCGCCTGGGTGATCCGCGGCGGCGCCGATCCGTTCGCCTGGATCGAGAGCTACGCCAAACGCATTACCGCCGTCCATGTCAAGGACATCGCGCCGGCCGGCGAAAACGCGGATGAGGACGGCTGGGCCGATGTCGGCCACGGCACCGTTCCGTGGAAGGACCTGATGGCGGCGCTCAAAAAGACGTCCGCAAAACATTACGTCCTCGAACACGATAACCCGAAGGATCTCGATCGGTTGCTGACGCGGTCGATCGCTTCCTTCAAGACCTATTGATCACAGGAATTCCGGAGTTTTCCATGCCCAAGGAACTTGGCGTCGGCATCATGGGATGCGGCAATATTTCTACCACTTACTTCAAACTGTCGCCGCTCTTCAAAGGCCTGAAGGTTCTCGCCTGCGCGGATCTCAACGAGCACGCGGCCGAAATGCGCGCCGAGGAATACGGCGTCAAGGCGCAGTCGATCGAGCAGATGCTTGCCAATGACGAACTCGACGTGATCGTCAACCTGACCATACCGGCGGCGCATTTCGCCGTCTCCAAGGCGATCCTCGAAGCCGGCAAGCACGTCTACTCGGAAAAGCCGCTGGTCATCACGCTGGAGGAAGGCAAGGCGCTGCAGGCGCTCGCTAGGGAGAAGGGTCTGTCGGTGGGCTGCGCGCCGGACACTTTCCTCGGCGGCGCGCACCAGCTCGCCCGCAAATATATCGACGAAGGCGGCGTCGGGCGCATCACGTCGGGCACCTGCCACGTGATGAGCCCGGGCATGGAGATGTGGCATCCCAATCCCGGCTTCTTCTTCCTCGAAGGCGGTGGGCCGATCCTCGATCTCGGACCTTATTACATCGCCAACCTCATCAACTTCCTCGGTCCGGTGAAACGGGTCGGGGCACTGACATCGATGGCGAACCCGACCCGCCTCGTCACTAGCGAACCGCTGAAGGGCCAGGTGATCCCGGTCGAGACGCCGACCAACATCCATGCGCTGCTCGAATTCGTCAACGGCGCAACAATCACGCTATCGGCAAGCTGGGATGTCTGGTCGCACCGCCACGCCAATATGGAGCTCTACGGCACCGAGGGCTCGATCTTCGTGCCCGATCCGAACTTCTTCGGCGGCACTGTCGAGGCGAGCGGACGCAACAAGGATATCCAGCCGCTGGACCCTTGGGATCATCCGTTCGGAATCAACAACCAGGAGCATCCGCAGGGACCACGCGCCAACTACCGCACAGCCGGTCTCGCGGACATGGCGATGGCGCTGATCGAAGGCCGCGATGCGCGCTGCTCGCTGGAGCGCACGCTCCACGGCGTCGACGTGATGACCTCGATCCTGAAATCCGGCGAGGAAGGGCGGTTCATCGAGCTTTCGACCACCTGCACCCAGCCGGCGGCGCTCGGCATCGACGAGGCGCTGGCGCTTCTGCGCTGATCGGCTATGAATGCGGCGCGCACCGCTTGAGACATGGGCGCGCCGCATTTCATTCGGAGGAAACGACCATGACCTGGCAACCAGCGTCCAACCGCTACGAAACCATGAAATACAACCGCTGCGGCCGTTCGGGACTAAAACTCCCGGCGATCTCGCTCGGCCTCTGGCACAATTTCGGCGACGACACGCCGCATGAACGCAAGGTCTCGATCACTCGCAAGGCCTTCGATCTCGGCATCACCCATTTCGATCTCGCCAACAACTATGGCCCGCTGCCCGGCAGCGCCGAGACCGCCTTCGGCCAAATCCTGCGCGAGGATTTCAAGGGATATCGCGACGAACTGATCATCTCATCGAAGGCCGGCTACAACATGTGGCCGGGTCCTTATGGCGAATGGGGCAGCCGCAAATACCTGATCTCTTCCTGCGACCAGAGCCTGAAGCGGATGGGCCTCGACTATGTCGACATCTTCTATTCGCACCGCTTCGATCCGGACACGCCTCTCGAAGAAACGTGCGGCGCACTCGATCACATCGTCCGCTCGGGCAGGGCGCTTTACGTCGGCATCTCGTCCTACAATTCGAAGCGCACCCAGGAAGCAACCGCTATCCTGAAGGAACTCGGTACGCCTGTTCTCATCCACCAGCCGAGCTATTCGATGATCAACCGCTGGGTCGAGGAAGATGGGCTGCTCGATACGCTGGAAGACCTCGGCATCGGCTCGATCGTCTTTTCGCCGCTGGCGCAAGGCATGCTGACGTCGAAATATCTCGGCGGCATTCCGGAAGACAGCCGTGCCGCGCAGGGCAAGTCGCTGCGGCCTGCCTTCCTGAACGACCGAAACATCGCCAACCTCAAGGCGCTCAATGCAATCGCCGAAAAGCGCAGCCAGACGCTGGCGCAGATGGCGCTCGCATGGGTCCTGCGCGGCGGCCGCGTGACCACGGCGCTGATCGGCGCCAGCCGCCCGGAACAGGTCGAGGATTGCGTCAAGTCGCTCGACAATCTGGAGTTCACGGCGGCCGAACTCGCCGAGATCGACACCTATGCCAAGGATGCCGACATCAACCTCTGGGCCAAATCAGCGGAGCGGGCAGGGCCGGCGCGGTAAGAATGTAATCAGAGGGTTGCGGGTTCGCCCCTCATCCCCCTGCCGGGACCTTCTCCCCGTTCTGACGGGGAGAAGGGAGATGTGGCACGGCAGTCGCTCCAAAGTCCTTCTCCCCGCGCGCGGGGAGAAGGTGGCGGCAGCCGGATGAGGGGCCAAGCCCGCAGTTTCAATCTGGGAGAAGCTTATGATCCACAACCCCATCCTGCCGGGCTTCAATCCCGATCCGTCCATCTGCCGTGTCGGCGAGGATTATTATATCGCCACCTCCACCTTCGAATGGTATCCAGGCGTGCAGATCCATCATTCGCGCGACCTGGTGAACTGGACGCTCAAGCGCCGGCCGCTGGAGCGGGCAAGCCAACTCGATATGCGCGGCAATCCCGACAGCTGCGGCATCTGGGCGCCGTGCCTTTCCTATTCCGACGGGCTGTTTTTCCTGGTCTATACGGACGTCAAACGCTTCGATGGCAATTTCAAGGACGCCCACAACTACATCGTCACCTCGCCAACCATTGAGGGCGAATGGTCCGATCCGATCTATGTGAACT
This sequence comes from Neorhizobium sp. SHOUNA12A, assembly GCF_023006505.1. Lineage (GTDB taxonomy): Bacteria > Pseudomonadota > Alphaproteobacteria > Rhizobiales > Rhizobiaceae > Neorhizobium. The sequence continues at coordinate 52,462 of NZ_JALBGV010000029.1, read as the reverse complement.
CCTCCGGGTTCGATCCGACGCTCTTCCATGACGACGACGGCCGCAAGTGGTTCCTCAACATGCAATGGAACCACCGCACGGAGAGCTACGGCGGCGCGCCGAAACATCCGGCCTTTGACGGCATCCTATTGCAGGAGTGGGATTTCGAGACGAGGGCGCTCAAGGGCCCGATCAAAAACATATTCGCCGGCAGTTCGCTCGGCCTGGTCGAGGGGCCGCATGTGTTCAAGCGCAACGGCTGGTATTACCTGACGACCGCCGAGGGCGGCACAGGGTACGACCATGCCGTCACCATGGCGCGCGCGCGTTCGATCGACGGGCCGTATGAGATGCATCCGCAGACGCATCTCATCACCTCGAAAGACCATCCGAAAGCCGTTCTGCAGCGAGCCGGCCATGGCCAGTACGTCGAAACGCCTGAAGGCGAAGCATACCACACCCATCTCTGCGGCCGGCCGCTCGCCCCGCAACGCCGCTGCACGCTCGGCCGCGAAACCGCGATCCAGAAATGCATCTGGGAGGACGACTGGCTCTATCTCGCCCAGGGCGGCGTCGTGCCCGATGTCGACGTGCCGGCACCGGGCAACGTCACGCATATCGAACAGCCTGTCCGCATGGAGCGCTCATTCGACGACAAGGTCCTGCCGCCGGAATTCCAGTGGCCGCGTACGCCTCATCCGGAACGGTTGTTCAGCCTGACCGAGCGTCCCGGTCACTTGCGTCTTTTCGGCCGCGAAAGCATCGGATCCTGGTTTGAACAATCGCTCGTCGCCCGCCGGCAGGAACACCATTCCTTCCGCGCCGAGACGGTGGTCGACTTCTCACCCGAGACGTATCAGCAGGTCGCGGGCCTGACGCACTATTACAATCGCCACAAGTTCCATTCGCTGGTGGTGACCCTGCACGAGAAGCTTGGCCGTGTGGTGACGATCTTCTCCTGCCCGGGCGACTTCCCGCATGGGCGCATGAGCTTTCCGGCAGGGAGCGGCGTTTCCGTACCCGACGGCCCGGTACATCTCACCATGGAGATCCGCGACCACGACCTGCAATTCTTCTGGCGCGCCGGCGGCTCCAACGATTGGCAGGAACTTGGTCCGGTGCTCGATGCCGGCGTCATCTCTGACGAGGGTGGCCGCGGCGAACACGGCTCCTTCACCGGCGCATTTGTTGGCCTCTTCGCCTTCGACACGTCGGGACGGGCGAAGGCTGCGGATTTCGACTATTTCGTTTATGAGGCGCTAGTTCAGTAAATTCTAAATATCAGGAAGTCAGCGGAACGCATTAATTTCATTACAAAAACGTAATGCGTCAATTCAGCTACGGTTCATCGTTTGGGTCCTAGTTTCCGAGCGTGGTCAACACGAGGAAACACCCAATGAAAAAGTTCTTTGCAATTCTTCTTTCCGCAACCGTGCTTGCCGCTCCACTTGCGGCCCAGGCGCAGGATCGTCATTCGCCTCCGGAGCGGACCAAGACCGTGACTCGCACGGTGACGATTCAGAAGAAGGTCGTGGTCGTAAAGCCGCGCTGGTCCAGGGGCCATCGCATGACGACTGCCGAGCGTCGCCGCATGGCGGAAATCCGCGACTATCGCCGTTACCGCCTGTCGGCTCCGCCGCGCGGTTATCACTGGGTCAAGGTCGACAACGATTTCCTGCTGGTCGGCATTGCGAGCGGCGTGATCTCGAGTTTCATCGTGGCTCGCTGAGAAAGATCGGCCTGCGGGGGTATTTGCCTTCCCTCCCGCAGGCCTCGCACGTTCGCCGCTACGCGTATCGGCGGTCGCACTTTTCGTGGCCCGACCTTACGTCCCCTGCGACAGGCAATTCTTCATGGAGCTCGCGAGCCCACGCATCAGCTCGAAATAAAGGCCGGGACCGGGCTTCAGCGTCGCTGCTTCCGGGTCGAGTGTTCCTGAACGGGCAGGCGTGCCTTCCGTCACCACTGCCACCAGCTTCGGCTCGAACTGGGGTTCTGCGAAGACGCAGGTGGCGCCGAGTTCCTTCACCTTCTTCTGGATCTGGCCGACGCGTTCGGCGCCGGGCATGGTCTCGGGGCTGACGGTGATCGAACCCGCGACGCTCACCCCATAACGATTCTCGAAATATTGATAGGCATCATGGAAGACGATGAAGGGCTTGTCCTTGACCGGCGCGATCGTGGCCTTGAGCTCGGTATCAAGCGTGTCGAGATCCTTCATCAGCGCAGCGCCATTCGCCTGATAAGTGGCGGCATTCGCCGGGTCGGCGCCGACCAGCGTCTTTTCGATTTCCGCAGCCATCGCCTTGGCATTCATCGCGTCGAGCCAGAGATGCGTGTCGAAACCGCCATGCCCGTCGTGCTCGTGGTCGCCATGTTCATGTGCGTCCTCGGCCTCATGTCCGTGATCGTGTGCCTCGAAGGCGCCGCTCTCGCGCAAGGGCAGTTTTTGCAATCCGGGTGCATCCTCCAGCTCGATCACCGTTGCCGAGGCCGCCAGCGCATCCAGCGGCTTTTCAAGGAAGGCCTCGATACCGGGGCCGATCCAGAAGATCACGTCGGCGCTTTCGATGGCCGCGGCATTGGAGGGTTTCAGCGAGAATGTATGGGGCGAGGCGGCGCCATCGACAATCAGTTTCGGCTCGCCGACACCCTTCATGATCGAGGCGACCAGCGAGTGGATCGGCTTGATCGAAACCACCACGTCCGGCGCCGCCAAGCCTTGGCCTGCACCCACGAAAAATGCCGCGGAGGAGAGGAGGAAGATCGAAGCGAGTTTCATGCTGCGTCCTTGTATTCCATGGTAATGTTATTACATCAATTGCGTTATGCTATAACGTGTGTCATAGCCACTGACAACAGGGAATCCGGAAAAACATGCTGATGTCCAATCGGCCTCGCGCGCCCAAAACCGAAAAAAGCAAGCTCGTCTCGCTTGCTAATGCCGGCATTCGCCGGGATGGCCGCTGGTTGGTGCGAGGCGTCGATTTCTCGATCCGGCGCGGCGAGGTGGTCACGCTGATCGGTCCGAATGGTGCCGGCAAGTCGACGACAGCGAAACTGGCGATCGGCGTGTTACGCCCGGACGAAGGAACAGTTGAAAGATTGCCCGGCCTGCGCGTCGGTTATGTCCCGCAGAAACTGGCGATCGACTGGACGATGCCGCTTTCCGTGCGTCGGCTGATGCGGCTGACCGGCCCGCTTGATGACACCGATCTTCTGGCGGCGCTGGCCTCGACCGGCATCTCCCATCTCATCGACGCCGAGGTCCGACATCTCTCCGGCGGGGAGTTCCAGCGGGCGCTGCTGGCCCGGGCGATCGCTCGCAAGCCGGATCTGATGGTGCTCGACGAGCCGGTGCAGGGCGTCGATTTTGCCGGCGAGAGTGCGCTTTACGACCTGATCCGCTCGATCCGGACGACGACCGGCTGTGGTATCCTGATGATCTCGCACGACCTGCATATGGTGATGGCCGGCACCGACACCGTCATCTGCCTCAACGGCCATGTCTGCTGCCGCGGCACACCGGAAGTGGTGAGCCAGAGCGCCGATTACCTGAAACTCTTTGGCAATTCGCGTTCGCTGGCGGTCTACAGCCATCACCACGATCACACCCATCTGCCGGACGGACGGGTGATGCATGGCGACGGTTCGGTCACCGATCACTGCCATCCCGATGATGGGCATCATGATCAGGATGGGCATGATCACGACCATTCCGACCATGACCATCATGGCGGCCACCATCACGGCGATCATGCCGAGGCGAAGGGAGAGGGCCGTGTTTGACGACTTCTTCACCCGCGCGCTCGTCGCCGGCATCGGCGTCGCATTGACGGCCGGGCCGCTCGGCTGTTTCGTCGTCTGGCGGCGGATGGCCTATTTCGGCGACACGATGGCGCATTCGGCTCTGCTCGGCGTGGCGCTGTCGCTGTTCTTCCAGATCAACCTGCTGATCGCCGTCTTCGGCGTCGCGGTCGTCGTGTCGCTGCTGCTTCTGGCGCTGCAGCGGCGCCAGTCGCTCTCGGCGGATGCGCTGCTTGGCATTCTCTCCCATTCAGCTTTGGCGATCGGCCTCGTGCTCGTCGCGTTCATGACCTGGGTGCGGATCGACCTTATCGCCTTCCTGTTCGGCGATATCCTGGCCGTGACGCGCACCGATATCGCGCTGATCTGGGGCGGCGGGGTGCTGGTGCTGGCGGCGCTCGTCTGGCTCTGGCGGCCGCTGATCGCGTCCACGGTCAGTGAGGATGTGGCAGAAGCCGAGGGCATGAAGCCGGCGCAGACGCGGATGCTCTTCATGCTTTTGATGGCGCTGGTGATCGCGATCGCGATGAAGATCGTCGGCATCATGCTGATCACCGCGCTTCTGATCATTCCGGCCGCAACTGCGCGGCGGTTCTCGGCGAGCCCGGAGCTGATGGCGGTGCTCGCCTCGCTGATCGGCGCGCTCGCCGTGGTCGGCGGCCTGTTCGGCTCGCTGCACTACGATACGCCGTCCGGCCCTTCCATTGTGGTCGCGGCGCTCTTACTTTTCATTTTAAGCCTGCTTCCCGCAGCGGGTAAAAACACGGCCGAGAAGGCCGGCAACCAAGGAGTGCGATGATGAACGCACCAGTTTCGACACCGACATCCGCTCCGGCGCTGACCAAGAACCAGTCGCTCGTCTTCGACGTTCTCGACCGCGCCGATGCGCCGATGAGCGCCTATACGATCCTCGACCGGCTGCGCGACCACGGGTTTCGTGCGCCGCTGCAGGTCTACCGGGCGCTCGACAAGCTTTTGGAATTCGGCATGGTGCATCGGCTCGAAAGCCTCAACGCCTTCGTCGCCTGCGCCCACCCAGAAAGCGAATGCTGCGGCAAGGGGCATGGCCATGGGCACGGCACGGTCGCATTTGCGATCTGCGAGAGTTGCGGCCACGTCTCGGAATTCCACGACCACGAGGTCGATCACCGCCTCGGCGCCTGGGCGAAGGCCAAGAACTTCAAGCCTGCCAAGACGACGATTGAAATCCGCGGGCTGTGCGGCGCCTGCGCGGCCTAGAGAAGCCGGAGATCGCGCGCAAAGCGCTTCCAGTTGGCGACGTAGCGGACAGCCGACTGTTTCAGCTTCTCGACCGCTTCGTCGTCCAGCACCCGCATCACTTTCGCCGGCGAGCCGACGATCAGGGAGTTGTCGGGAAATTCCTTGCCCTCGGTGACCAGAGCATTGGCACCGACCAGGCAATTCCGGCCGATCTTCGCGCCATTCAGGATCGTTGCGCCCATACCAACCAATGAATTGTCGCCGATCACGCAGCCATGGATGATTGCATGGTGGCCGATCGTGCAGTTTTCGCCGATCGTCACCGGATAGCGCGGATCGGTGTGGATCATCACGCCTTCCTGGATGTTCGAACCCTTGCCGACGACGATCGGCTCGTTGTCGCCGCGCAGCACCGAGCCGAACCAGATGCCGACATCCTCGCCGAGTTCGACCTTGCCGATGATGGTCGCATCGGGTGCCAGCCAGAAACGGTCGGGGCCGGGCGTTTTCGGCTCGAATTCTCCGAGTGCATAGATCGGCATGGTTTCCTCCCTGTCGCGGTTTCGTCAGGCGACCGTCAGCGACAGCGTTCCGACGCCGTCGATGCCACAGGTAACCCTGTCGCCGCGCACCACGGCGCCGACGCCCGCCGGCGTGCCGGTCATGATCACGTCGCCGGGGGCGAGGACGAACAGTTTCGACAGTTCGGCGATGATCTCCGGCAGTTTCCAGATCAGCTGATTGAGGTCGCCGGACTGTTTTCGCGCGCCGTTGACGTCGAGCCAGACCGCGCCTGCTTGCGGATGACCGATCTTTTCGGCCGGGACGAGGGCGGAGACGGGGGCCGATTTCTCGAAGGCCTTGGCGGCCTCCCACGGACGGCTCATCTTCTTGGCGACATCCTGCAGGTCGCGGCGGGTGAAGTCGATGCCGACGGCATACCCGTAGACGTTGGACAGCGCGTCTCCGACCGAAATATCGGCACCGCCGCCGGACAGCGCCACGACCAGTTCCACTTCGTGGTGGACGCTGGAGGAGAGCGGCGGGTAGGGGAAGGTCTCGCCGTTATAGATGTTGTCGGCATTCTTCTGGAAAAAGAACGGCGGCTCGCGGGTCGGGTCGCCGCCCATCTCGATCGCGTGGTCGGCATAGTTGCGTCCGACGCAATAGACCCGGCGCACCGGAAAGCGCTCCGCCACTCCCTCGACCGGCAGAAGAACGGTTTCGGGCATGGGGATCACGGTCGCGAGCATGGAAGACATCCTGAGAAAACTGTGGGCACGGGTCGATAAAGACGGTGCCCTTTGTCTCCCAATTCGCCGATTAATCCTAGCACTTTTTCAAGACCGCAGGAAAAGCTTGCGCCCGGCGGAGGGAGGTTTAGTGAAGCGCAATTTCAACCCTTGATAGTTCATGCTAGATTATTTCAGTGATTCGTTGAATAAACCGGCCGGGTCTTTCGGCGGCCAAACTCGTCAATAATAGTGCCCCGGATCCGCGGCATCCAAGCGGGCCTCACGAACACAGTTGGATATTACAACGGCTGAGCTGCGGGGCTCATTGTATCGAGCGTCAGGTTCCCGAGCCGGTGCCAGAATGGGGCTAACTGGTTGTCGACACAGCAGATACTCACCGGCGACTTCCTGGCGGGCGGTGGCGAAATGGCCGAGCTCGTCCGAACAAAGGACTGGAGCGACACACCGCTGGGGCCGATCGGTCGATGGCCTCAAAGCCTCAGGACAACCGTTAGTCTTTGTCTCGCCTCGAATTTTCCGATCAACGTGATCTGGGGCGACGAAAACACCCAGATCTACAACGACGGATATCGCACCGTATGCGGCTCGGCTCATCCCCGCGCGCTCGGGGAGGATTACAGCGTCACCTGGTCAAGCGCCTGGCCGGCGATCGGCGAGCCATTTCGTCAGGCGCGCCGGGGAAATACGTCATTCCTCGAAAACCAGCGGATGTTTCTGACCCGCAACGGCTATCTTGAGGAAACGTTCTTTACCTTCTCGCTTTCGCCGATCCGGGACGAGACCGGCGAGATCGGCGGCTTGTTCCATCCGGTGACGGAGACGACGGCGACCATGCTGTCGGAACGGCGAACCCGCGCACTCCGGGATTTGAACGCCAGTCTGGCTTTGGCGGAAGACATGGACGACCTGTCGCGACGCGTCGTTGAAGTCCTTGCACAGTTCGAATTCGATCTGCCGCTTGTTCTTCTCTACCATTTGTCTTCGGATGGGAGCAGTTATGGGCTTGCAGCGCAGTATGGTCTGCCGTCTCGACGTATCGCATCGATGGCCACAATCGACGCGCACTCGAATGCCCCATGGCCGATGGAAAAGGCACTGGCGACAGGCGGCCCTCTGGGGGTCAACGGTCTTTCCGAATTCTTCGAGGGTGCGGGGTCTTATGATGAGCCTCCCGATCGGGCGCTCCTTCTTCCCATCGCCGTCCCCGGCCTGAATCTGCCTCCGGTCTTCGTGGTGGCCGGCGCCTCGCCACGCCTGCCTTTCGACGATAGCTATATGGGCTTCTACGAACTGCTTGCGACCGCTATCTCCGCCGCGGTCAGCGCAGTGCGGGCACGTACCGACGAGCGGCGGCGGGCCGAAGCGCTGGCGGAAATCGATCGCAGCAAGACCATGTTCTTTTCGAACGTCAGCCATGAGTTCCGTACACCGTTGACGCTGATGCTGGGGCCGCTCGCCGACGTGCTTCAGCAGCCGGACGGGCTTTCTGTCGATGACAGGCAGCGAATTGTTGTTGCCCAGCGCAATGGTCAACGGCTGTTGAAACTGGTCAATACGCTCTTGGACTTTTCGAGGATCGAGGCGCAGCGTGTGCAGGCCTCCTTCGAACCGATCGATATCGGCAGCCTGACCGCAGAACTGGCATCGAATTTCCGATCCGCGATCGAACAAGCCGGGCTGAGATTGGTTATCGAAGTCGCGGACTTGCCCCAGCCGGTCTATCTCGACCGGGATCTGTGGGAGAAGATCGTCCTGAACCTGCTTTCCAACGCGTTCAAATTCACGTTCGAGGGCGAGATACGCATCAGCGTGAGGTTGTCGGACGACGGGGAACGGGTCGAAATCGAAATACGCGACACCGGTACGGGGATTGCGGCCGAGGAGTTGCCGCGCCTGTTCGAGCGTTTTCACCGCATCGAGGGCGCCAAAGGAAGGTCATTCGAGGGCTCCGGCATCGGGCTCGCGCTGGTGCAGGAACTGGTGCATCTCCAGGGCGGGGAAATCCGAGCCGAAAGCCGGCTTGGCGAAGGCACGTCCTTCTCGATCTCGATACCGTTCGGAAAGGCGCACATCCCTTCGGAGCAGATGCGAATGTCCCAGCCGGTCGAGAGCAATACCGGTAGACGCCAGGCTTTCGTCGACGAAGCGATGTCATGGCTTGCGGCGGGCGATGCCGCGGGGGCCGCTTCGATATTGCCAGCTGCGAGCACGGAGACGGCCGAAACGCTCGCTCCGACGGGGCATGTCCTTCTGGCGGACGACAATGCCGATATGCGTGCCTATGTGGAGCGGCTGCTGTCGACATCCGGCTTTACGGTCGAGGCTGCGGCTGATGGCGAGGCGGCGCTCAACGCCGCACGCCTCAGACGGCCGGACCTCATCGTTTCCGACGTCATGATGCCGGGGCTCGACGGATTTGGCCTGCTGTCGAGAATACGGGCCGACGACGATCTCCGGGATCTGCCCCTCATCCTCCTTTCCGCCCGAGCCGGCGAAGAGGCAAGGCTGGAGGGGATGCGCGCCGGTGCCGATGATTATCTTGTGAAGCCCTTTTCGGCTCGAGAACTGGTCGGGCGCATTTCGGCGTCTATCAGGCTGTCGCGCGATCGGCGCGAGGCGCTTCTGAAGGAAAACGCTGCGCGCCTGGAAGAGCTTAATGCGGATCTGGAGCGCCGCGTTCTGGAACATTCGCGCGAGCGGGGACGGACGTGGAAATATAGCCCGGACCTGCTGTCGGTGATCGATTTTCAGACCGGCCTATTCGAAAAGACCAATCCCGCCTGGGAGAAGACCCTTGGTTTGAAAGAGGAGGAGCTCCTGGGCACGCCGTTGCGGGCGCTCCTTCATCCGGACGACGTCGTCGCCAGCGAAACTGCGTTTCAGGCGGCGCAAAGCGGCATGCCCGTGCTTCACTTCGAAAACCGATGCCGGACCCGCGAGGGTGACCATCGCTGGCTCTCCTGGGTGGCTGTCGTCGTCGACGACAAGCTCTATTCCAGCGCCCGTGACGTCACCGAGCAGAGAAGACGCGACGACGAGCTGAGAAAAACGCAGGAAACGCTGCGCCAGGCCCAGAAGATGGAAGTGATCGGCCAGCTCACCGGCGGGGTCGCGCATGATTTCAACAACCTCCTGATGGTGATCTCCGGTGGATTGGATGTCCTCGACAAACGCGACGATCCGGCGCGGCGGGAGCGCATCAAAAGCGGCATGCTACAGGCGGTCAATCGCGGAGCGTCGCTCACCAGGCAATTGCTGACCTTTGCCCGGCGGCAGCCATTGAAACCGCAGCCGATCGATCTTCGCCACCAGATTTCCGAGATGCGCGAACTTCTCGACCGGACCCTGAGCGGAGACATCAATATCGACGTCGACGTCGATATGGGGGTGTGGCCGGTACAGGCCGATCCGGCCGAACTCGAGCTCGTCCTCCTGAACCTTTGCGTCAATGCGCGCGATGCGATGCCAGATGGCGGGACGATCATCATCAGGGCGTCCAACTCCGTCGTCGATGCGTCGGGTCAAAGGGGCGACGTGGTGAAGATCACCGTTGCCGATAGCGGGATGGGAATGCAGCCCGAGGTTCTCAAGCGGGTGTTCGAACCGTTTTTCACCACGAAGGACATCGGCAAGGGATCGGGATTGGGTCTTGCGCAAGTTTATGGTTTCGTCGAGGCCTCCGGCGGATCGGTCGAGATCAACAGCGAACCGGGCGTCGGAACAGCTGTAGACCTCTGGCTTCCCCGGTCGATCGAAGCGTCATTGGAGGCGACCGGCAACCATTCGTCCCGTGCCCAGGGGGACGCCGACAGGAGCGTCGCCGGAAAAATCCTGGTCGTGGAAGACGACGACAGCGTCGCTATGCTGGTCAACGACATGCTCGACCAACTTGGCTATTCCGTAACCCGCGTCGATGGGGCCGCCGCCGCGTTGAGCGTGCTCGCGTCCGATGCCGAGCCGGACTTGATGTTTTCCGACATCATGATGCCTGGCGGCATCAATGGTGTCGATCTCGCCAAGGAGGTCAAGCAAAGGCATCCAAAACTGCCGATCCTGCTCACATCGGGTTATGCGGACGTGCTCAAGAGCGCTGCGACCGCGGAAGGCGTGGAGATTTTGCCAAAACCCTACAGTCTGCGGCAGCTTTCGGAGGCTCTTCGGGCAACGATCCCGGATGCCCGCGAATAACGCGGGCCAGGTGCGATTATTGCAGCAGGTTCGCGAGGCTGTAGAACGCCGCCGATATCGCTGCAGTTGCCGGCATCGTCACGATCCAGGCGATCACGATGTTGCCGGCGAGCCCCCAACGTACCGCCGAGACCCGCCGCGCCGCGCCCACGCCGACGATCGCTCCGGTGATCGTATGTGTCGTCGAGACGGGAATGCCGAGCCAGGTCGCTCCGAACAGTGTCAGCGCTCCGCCAGTCTCGGCGCAGAAACCTTGCATCGGGTTGAGCCTGGTGATCTTCGAGCCCATGGTGTGGACGATCCGCCACCCCCCGAAGAGCGTGCCGAGAGCCATTGCCGACTGGCAGGAGATCACCACCCAGAAGGGCACGTAGAACGTGGAACCGAGATATCCCTGGCTGAACAGAAGCACTGCGATGATGCCCATCGTTTTCTGTGCGTCATTGCCGCCGTGGCCGAGGGAGTAAAGCGAAGCGGAGATGAACTGCATCGTGCGAAATGTCCGATCCACCGCGAACGGCGTTTGCCGGACGAAGAGCCAGGAAATCAGGAGCACAAGCAGCAAGGCAAGCAGGAAGCCGATGGCCGGCGATAGGAAAATCGCTCCGACCGTCTTCCCGAGACCGCTCCAGACAATCGAGCTGAAACCAACTTTTGCCAGGCCGGCTCCCACCAGACCGCCGACAAGCGCATGCGACGAACTGGACGGAATTCCGAAGATCCAGGTGACAATATTCCAGATGATCGCTCCCATGAGGGCGGCAAAGATCACCTGCGGCGAAACGATCGCAGGATCAATGATGCCTGTGCCGAGCGTTTCCGCCACATGCAGACCGAAGAAAAGGAAAGCGATGAAATTGAAGAAGGCCGCCCAGGCAACCGCATATTGCGGTCGCAGGACACGGGTCGAGACGATCGTCGCGATCGAATTGGCCGCGTCATGAAGGCCATTGAGAAAATCGAAGAACAGAGCGACGGCGATCAGGCCGAAGAGAAGTGGCAAGGCGAGAGAGCTATCCATCAAACGTTCTCGATGACAATGCCGCTGATCTCGTTGGCGACATCCTCGAAACGGTCGACGACCTTTTCCAGTTCGCCGTAGATCTCGCTACCGATCATGTAGGCCATCGCGTTGCCGCTCGCCCCGTGACGTCGGTACAGGTCCTTCAAACCCTGATCATGAAGGTCGTCCGATCGGCCTTCGACGCGGGTAACCTCCTCGGCGATGGCTGCAAGACGGTGAGCGTTGGAGCCGACCTTGTTAAGAAGGGGGATCGCTTCCGAAATGAGGTTCGCCGCCTTGACGATTTCCCCACCCATCTGCTGCATGAGCGGATCGAAGCCGGACTGCTCGAACAGCCTGATGGTTTTGACCGTTTTATGCATCATGTCGATCGCATCATCCATCGACTGGATGAGATCCTTGATGTCGCCGCGATCGAAGGGGGTGATGAAGCTCCGCCGGACGGCAAGAAGAACGTCCCGAGTGATATCGTCGGCCTCATTCTCCAATGTGACGATCAGCTCGCAGTTTTTCTCGACCTCATTGCCTTTGAGGAGCTGATCAAGCGCGTGGGCCGCTGCGACGACGGCCTTCGAATGCTTTGAAAACATTTCGAAGAATTTGTCTTCTCGTGGCATCAGCTTACGAAAAATACTCATCATGCCATGCGACCTTCCCGGCTGACTGTCATAAATGTGTCATAAACACGCTCAGGCAATTGAAGCAACAAGCAAAATCGACAGTTTGACCGACATGAAATCTGCAAAGAAGACCACGAAGCCTCGGCCGGACAAGTCACAGACGCTGCTCAAGCAGCTTGCAGTCGTTCCCGACAGGCTGTTCGCCGGGGCGTTTCGCCAACAATATGGCGCCTTGTGCTTTCGGTATCGGAAGGACGGACCTGGCATCGAAGTCCTAGTGATCACGTCGCGAGAGGCTGGACGCTGGGTTATCCCCAAAGGATGGCCGATGAAGGGGAAAAAGCCGTTCGAAGCGGCGGCGACCGAAGCCTGGGAAGAAGCAGGCGTGAGCGGGGCGGCGAAAAAGAAGCCGGTCGGCCACTATACCTATCTGAAAGAACTCGACGACGGCAACGTGGCTCCGTGTATTGTGGACGTGTTCCAGATCGAAGTCACGGAGGTCCGAAGTGGTTTCAAGGAACAGGGGCAACGCGTTCTCGAATGGGTCAGCCCCGACGAAGCGGCACGACGCGTTCGCGAGATCGAATTGAAGTCGCTGCTTGTGGAATTTAAGCCGCAGGGCCGCAAGAAGCGCAATCGCGGCTAATTCTGAACCGGGTCGGCGGCGCTCTGGTGGATGGTCCTGCTCTGCAGCAGTTCGCCTTGCCGTTCCAGGACCGGGTAGGCCGTGGCTGCAACGAGATGCGAATTGATCTGCTTGAAATCCCGCAACAGGTCCAGGTGCAGGGAGGTGCTCTCCGCCGTGTCGACATCGCCATTGCGCAGCCGCTTGAAATGAGCGTTGGTCCCATCGCGTTCCGCCCGCCGGAAGACGATCTTTTCGTCGGCGAGCATGCGCGCGACGCGCTCGTCCTGCGACATGAAAAGGGCGGCGGCGGTGCGCAGATTGGTGGAGAGACGGTCCAGCAGGCCGTTGAGCTCAAGCTGCCCCTCTTTTGAAAAGGTCATGCCTCGGCGCAACCTTTTGGCAAGATGGGGAAGCACGTTCTGGTCGAGGACGTCGCCTGCGTGCTCCAGGCCGGTCGAGAACAGCAGAATTTCGTCAAGCCGTCTCCGGTCGCTGTCGCTGAACTCTTCGGGATCGATGGACGTGAGATACCGTTTGACTGCCGTGTTCAGGCGGTCGAGGACATTGTCCTTTTCTCGCAACTGCGACAGGGCGCGGCGATCGGTGCTCGTCAGCGCGGACTTCGTTCCCGCCAGCATCTCCTCCAGCACGTCAACCAGCCGCAGGACTTCCCGCGCCGCCGCCTGCAGCGCCACGACCGGCGTTTCCTTGGCGGATGGATCGAGATATCGCGGCTGGCCGGGATCGCTCTCGTCTATCCGCTGCGGCATCAGCCGGACGAGCGCATTTGCAAAGGGCGTGAGGAGCGGCATGAAGACGACCGCGACCACGAGATTGAAGGCGGTGTGGAAATTGGCGACCAACCGAGCGCCATCGCTCTCGATCTGTACCAACAGGGAGGTAATCGGGGAGAGGAGTGCAAGCGCCGCCAGAACGCCCATGATCCGGGTGATCAGGTTGCCGATCGGAAGCCGCTTGGCCGAAAGATCGTTGCCGGACTGTCCCTCGACGACCGGATTGATCGCCGTCCCGAGATTGGCGCCGAGGGTCAGCGCGAAAGCCTGATAGGGATCGATCAGCCCTTGGGCCGAAAGCGACATGACGAGCAGGACCACCGCAACGCTCGAATGGGCTGCCCAGGTCAGTGCGGCGGCAAGCAGAAGGCTGAGGAGGGGGGTGGTCGATATGGCTGAAAGAACCGCAGAGAAGGCCGGTGTGCCGGCATATTGCGTCAGTACTTCGAGCAGTTGATGCAGGGCAAGCAGCATGAAGCCGAGGCCGATAAATACGCGGCCAAGATCATGGACCTGCGGATTTTGCGTGCGGCGGAACATCAGGACGCCCAGCAATATCAGAGCCGGCGATGTGGCGGCGACGTCAAAGGACAGAACCTGGACGATGAGCGTACTGCCGACATTGGCGCCCAGCATGACCGCAAGCGCGGGGACAAGAGCAACCAGCCCCTCGGCCGCGAACCCCGATGCCATCAGTCCGGTCGCCGTGCTGCTCTGGAGAATTGCCGTGACGCCCATTCCGGACAAAAAGGCTTTCATCCGATTGTTCAGTGCGCGACCGAGAAACGACCGGAGGCTCGGCCCGAAAGCACGCTGGATGCCCGTCTGCACCATCCGCGTCCCCCAGAGAAGAAGCGCTATATGTCCGGCAAGGGTAACGATCGCAATGATGAAGGGCATGGCATTCTCGTAAAATCAGTCGGATGGGAAAGCCGGACAAGTGCCGCCAGATATTAGCCAGCTAATATAGTCGCCGGATTCTATTGCTTTTTCAAGGCTCTGATCTGGCTGTTTGACCGGTCGGGGCCGCCCCCTGCGGGACTGCCCGACTAAGCCTGTTCCTGGCACATTTCGAAGGCGGGCGATCTTCCACCTGCGACCCATTGCGGTCGCTCACCGTTCAACGCTGCATTCTCCTTTTGTAAGCACTCGGTGCCTTATTCAACCACCTCGAAGCGGACGCGGCTCAGGCTGACCAGGCCGGAGACAATCGCGCAGATGCCGGCCAGAACGAGCGCGATATTCGGTGCGCTCGATAGAGGCATGGTCTGGAAAATGATCGACATGGAGATACCGCCAAAGGTTTGGCCGAGTAGTCGTGCCGTGCCTTGCATGGCGCCCGCGGCACCGCTGCGCGTTTTCGGTGCTGACAGAAGCAGGGTTCGGTTATTCGGCGTCTGGAACAGACCGAAACCGATTCCCGCGAGGACGGTGCCGGCCAAAAAGGCAATTCCTCTTGGATCGGGAGGAGAGAGACCGGCGATGAGGAGACCTGCGGCCAACAACCCGCCGCCGGAAGCGCAGAGCCACGCCGTCTTGACGCGATTGGCCAGCCACCCTGAAATCGGCGCGGCGACGATCGTCGCGGCGGGCCAAGGTATCATATAAAGGCCCGCCAGCACCGGTGTCATATGCAGGGTGTGCTGAAGGTAGAACGGCAGGGCGACATAGCTGAGCATCTGGCCGGTAAAACACGATACCGATGCGATGATCGCAAGCCGGAAGGCTGGCTTGGCCAAAAGATCGGTCGGAACAATCGGCGTCTCGTTCTTACGTTCAAGGCGCAGCAGCGCCCATAGGCACAGGATGGAACCGACGATCAGGATCGAGCCGCTGATCGGTTCGCTGGCTATCCGGTCCGCACCGGAGAAGAACAATATGAACATCAGCGTGTTGGCGACCAATACGGCAGCATTCAGGTGCCGCTTCATCCCCGGCAGGTGACCCAGAAAACCGCCGCACAAAAGGACGATGAGGCCCAGCGGCACGTTGACGGCAAATAACCAGGGCCAATCGGCGACGGAAAGGATCGCCCCGGCAACGCCTGGCCCTGCGGCGGAAGAGATCGCGATGATCATCGCATTGAGGCCGATAATGGTTCCGAACAGCCGGTGCGGCACCGCAAAGCGCAGGTTCATCATGCCCAGGGCCATGATCGCGCCTGCACCCAGCCCTTGCGCAAATCGGGAAGCCACGAGAACGGGAAGATTTCCGGCGAGGGCACATGCTGCCGAAGCCACCGTGAAGAGAGCGACGCCGATCAGGAATACGCGCCGCGGGCCATGGATTTCGCCCAACGCGCCGCAGGGCAGAAGTGCGACAAGCACGGCAAGCTGATAACTTGATACGACCCAGACAGTGTCGCTGGCATCGGCCCCGAGCGAGGCGGCGATCGATGGCAGCGCGACATTGGCGATCGCTCCATCCAGCACGACGAGGACGAGCGTCGTCAAAAGCACTGCGACCGCCAGGTACCTTCGGGGTGACGTCAAGCCATCGTGGGCAAGGTTTGCGGGTGACGTTACGGACATGGGAGAAACACCGGTTCGTTGAGCTTCCCCATCGATATCCGCAGGCTTACATTTGCGCCAGACGCAACACATGCAACTCACTCTTGCGCCATACGCCATACCTCGCTAGGTTCGACATCATGCCTGATCTCGACCTCAACCTGCTATTGGCCCTGGATGCATTGCTTCGCGAGCGGAGCGTGTCGGGTGCAGCACGCAGGCTGGGGCTGAGCACATCGGCGATGAGCCGGACACTGTCGAGGTTGAGGACGGCATTGCGTGATCCCATTCTTGTCCCGGCGGGGCGGGCAATGGTCGCGACGCCGCATGCCGAAGCGATTGCCGAGCAGGTGCGGTCGCTGACGATGGCGGTCCAGACCGTGTTGAGTCCCCAGCAGGACATCGACATCCGGGAATTCCAATGCGACTTCACGATCCGTGCCAACGAAGCATTCGTGCTCCTGAACGCCGCTCGCCTCAGCGTTGCCGTAACGGATGCCGCGCCGGGCATACGGCTGCGCTTCGTGCCGAAGCCGAACAAGGAAATTCAGCCTTTGAGAGATGCTGCGATTGACCTGGATATCGGCGTTATTTCCGGTGATGGCGCGGAGCTGCGCGGCCAAACCCTGTTTGAGGACGTCTTTGTCGGCGTGGCGAGGCTAGGTCACCCTCTTTTCAAAACCACGCCGATAACCGCCGAGCGATATGCAGCGTGCGGACATGTGATCTCCTCCAGACGAGGACATTTTACCGGGCCGGTCGATGAAGCGCTGGCCGAACTGGGCCTCTCGCGAAAGATCAGCCTCGTGGTGCCGAGCTATCCGGCAGTGCTTGCCGTTGCGGCGGCATCCGATCTTGTCGGGTTGGTGCCGCGCTCGTACTGCCGGGCGGGGGGTACAGACCAGACCCAGATGTTCGACCTGCCGGTGGCGACGCCTGGCTTTTCGATCGCGCAGACCTGGCATCCGCGCATGGACGCGGACCCTGCTCACCGCTGGCTGCGAGGATTGATCTTCGAAGCATTCAGGTGACAGCCTGCCGTGGCGTCGATAACCTGCCCTGGCAGGAGAGCTTGGCCCAAGCCTGCAGCCGGAACACCCGGATAATTCCTGCGCCAAAAAAATCGATCCGATGTCGGATTGGCAAAATCCCGTTCGTCCTTAGAGTCGTCCATGGCAATTCAAAAAGGATCACGACCATGCCGAATACCATAACCCTGCATCGCGTTCTGGCGACCAGCCCGGAGAAGGTCTATCGGGCGTTCATCGAGGCTGACGCACTCGCCAAATGGCTTCCGCCCAATGGCTTTCTGTGCACTGTCCATCACTTTGAACCGACGGTCGGAGGAACGTTCAAAATGTCCTTCAGGAACTTTACGACGGGCAACAGTCATGCCTTCGGCGGCGAATATCTAGAACTCGTTCCCGGCGAGCGCCTCCGCTACGTCGACAAATTCGACGATCCCAACCTGCCCGGCGAGATGGAAGTCACGGTGACGCTGAAGAAGGTTTCGGTCGGGACCGAGGTCAATATTACCCAGGCAGGGGTACCGGACGTCATCCCGCCCGAGGCTTGTTATCTCGGTTGGCAGGAGTCGCTGCGGAACCTCGCAAAGGTCGTCGAGCCCGAGATCAACGAATAAGGTATCAGGATCGAATAATCGGCCGTGACCGGATCGCGTCAACCATTTTTCGCGATCCGGCCTCGGCTTTGTTATCGATTAAATCCGTCCTGCTTCCGGAAATGTGGCTCTTGGTTGCTGGAACCGGAAGCCACGGTCTTGGTTCGGTTCGAGCAGCAACCGAGAGACCTCACATGACCAAGCTCATAGCCACAGCCATCATCGTCACTCTTTTCACGGCCGGCAGCGCGACCGCTCAAACGACACCGAGCCCCGGCAATGCCGCAGGTGGCGCCACGGGAGCCATCGACGGACCGGGCAATACGGGAGACACTGGCGGACCGACCGCCGGCACGGGCGGACCTCTCGACCAGACTCAAACGGGCAGCACCAAGAGCGACACACGCCAGCCGCCGAACAAGTGCGACCCCGCGCAGGCCGCCAAGGACAATTCCAGGCCAAATCAAAACAATGCATCCGCCGGCTGCGTGAAGTAAGTCGAGGCACAGCGGCCTTTTCGACCGCCTTCCAGCGTCACGTACCGACAATCTACGGCCGCCATCGGCATTGCGCATGCCGATGGGTACGCCGCTCTGCGATCGGGCCCGGCGAATATTGGTCTGGAACTATCTCAGCTCTGGAGCCCGCTTTGGTGGCCGCCGCAGCTAGGCCCCCAGTCGCAAGGCTCGGAAGTGGCTCTGATAGGGAGCCGAGGCCGTTGTCGAACTAAGTTCCGGCGGCATGGAACTACGGCGGCGGAGCCAAGTTATTAGCTAGCCCAGTCCAACCATTGCGTTTCCATAATGACATCAAAACCGAACAAGACGCCTCGTTTAGGTTTCCCAAGCGGCCCTGCCGGTGGGTGGGGATCGGCAAAGTCGGTGGGTGAGGTGCTCATTCGGGAACATGTTCCTTTGTCCGGCCCCTCTCTTCTGGCGCATCAGAACAAGCCGGACGGCTACATGTGCGTCAGTTGCGCATGGGCCAAGCCGGCTAAGACGCATCCGCTGGAATTCTGCGAGAACGGGGCCAAGGCGACCGCTTGGGAAATCACCACCCGGCGCGCGGACAGGGCCTTTTTCGACGCCCATACGCTGAGCGAGCTGGAGACCTGGCGTGATCACGATCTGGAAGAGCAGGGACGACTGACCCATCCGATGCGATGGGACCCGGCAAGCGACAAATATCTGCCGGTGACATGGGCAGCCGCGTTCGAGGAAATCGGCCGCGAATTGCAGGCCATCGCCCCCGAGAAAGTCGAGTTCTACACATCAGGTCGAGCTTCGCTCGAGACCTCCTACATGTACCAGCTTTTCGCGCGGATATTCGGGAGCAACAACCTGCCCGATTCCTCCAACATGTGCCACGAGAGCTCGTCGGTTGCCCTTCCGGAAAGCATCGGAGCTTCGGTCGGCACGGCGATCCTGTCGGATTTCCAGAATTGCGACTGCATCTTCTACATGGCGCAGAATGTCGGAACCTCGTCGCCGCGAATGCTCCACGATCTTCAGGATGCCGCCGACCGAGGCGTCAAGATCGTGACGTTCAACCCGCTCCGGGAGCCGGGGCTGGAGCGCTTCGTCAATCCCCAGGCTCCGAGCCAGATGTTGACGGGCAAGGAGACACAGATCTCCTCGAACTATTACCAGGTCCGGCTGGGTGGAGATATCGCTGCCCTGTTTGGCATCTGCAAGGCGCTCATACAGGCGGACGATGCGCTTCACGAGGCCCATGTCAGCAAGGTCTCCGGGTCCGACGGCACGCCGGACGATCCGAACGATGCCGCGGCAGTGGCCTTCGCGGCGTCGATTGCCGCGGCCGACAAGAAACACATTCTCGATCATGATTTCATTTCACAGCATACGTCCGGGTTCGAGGAATTTGCGGCGGCGGCCCGAAATTATGCCTGGGAAGAGTTGGAGCGCGTTTCAGGGCTCACCCGCGAGCAGATGACGGAGGCGGCCCGCATCTACGCCCGCTCCGACGCCGTTTTGATGGTCTATGGCATGGGGCTGACCCAGCACATGATGGGCGTGCAGAACGTCCATATGGTCGTCAACCTCGCCCTCCTGCGCGGCAATATCGGAAAACCGGGCGCCAATATCTGCGCTGTGCGAGGCCACTCCAACGTGCAGGGCCAGCGTACCGTCGGCATCACCGAAAAGCCGGGGCTCGTGCCGCTGGACAAGCTCTCGGAACTCTACCATTTCGATCCTCCACGCTGGCAGGGCCATTCGACGGTGGAATCGTGCAAGTCGGTCCTCGACGGAGAAACAAAGGCGTTTATCGGCCTCGGCGGTAATTTCCTCAGAGCCGCGCCGGAAACCGTTGCCATGGAAGCCGCGTGGCGCAAGCTCCGCCTGACGGTGCAGATCGCCACCAAGCTCAACCGCAGTCATGTCGTCCACGGGGAGGTCGCCTACCTGCTTCCCTGTCTCGGTCGCATCGAGGTCGACGAGCAGGCAAGCGGACCGCAGGCGGTTTCGATGGAAAGCTCCGTGGCACATTTCCACGGCTCGCGGGGCAAGGCCAAGCCCGCCAGCTCCGAACTCCTGTCTGAACCTGCCATCATCGCCGGCATTGCCAAAGCGACTCTAACGCGAGGCAACGTGCCCTGGGACCGCTGGGTCGACGACTATTCGGAAATCCGCAATGCGATCGAAAAAACCTATCCGGAGACGTTCAAGGATTTCAACAAGCGCCTCTTCCAGCCCGGCGGGATCCCGCGCCCTCTGCCGGCCAGGGAACGGAAATGGGTCACCAGAAACGGAAAGGCGAACTTCATCACCCCGGATCGCCTGTTTCCTGAGCTTCCCACCGAAGCGATGGGAGAAGACGTTCTTCATCTTGCCAGCCTGCGGTCGAACGATCAGTTCAACACCACCGTCTACGGTTACAGCGATCGGTTCCGCGGCGTCGACGGGACCCGGCAGGTCCTGTTCGTCAATCCGCAGGACATCGAACGGCTCGGTTTCGCGGACGGGGATATCGTCGATCTGATCACCGCGATCGACCCGGAAACAAGGCGGACGGTTCAGGGTTTCAGGATCCTTGCCTACGATATCCCCAAGGGCTGCTGCGGCGCCTATTATCCGGAAACCAACCCCTTGTTTCCGCTCAGCCATCATAGCCCCCAAGCGAAGACGCCATCCTACAAGCTCCTGCCGGTGCGTCTCAGCCGGTCGAGCCATATGCCACTCAATTGAGAACGACGCGTGGGAGGTCAAGCGATGTCGCCGGCTGTCTCAGGCAAGGGTCCGGTCCGGATTTTTGAGGTTTGCTGCGTTGCGGCCCTGCTTGCCGTTGCGGTTGCCATCGGACTGCTGAGGGTGCCGCGGCAATATCGCACCGATCCACCCGTATCCGCCGCACTGGATGCCATCCGGCTGATGCCGAGCGGCATCGGCGGCGCCCCGCCGGAAGTTTATTTCGCGCTCAACCAACCTTACGAAAACACGGCCTACGATATGAGCCAAGGCAAGCGCCTCTACTCCTGGTTCAGCTGTGCATCGTGTCACGGGGAGGGGGAAGGTGGGGCAGGGCCATCCTTTCTCGACGGATGGTGGCTCTATGGCCCGTCGATCGTGTCGATCGTTGCCTCCATCCGTGATGGGCGACCGCACGGCATGCCACCGTTCCGGGACAGAATGACGATCGACGAGATCTGGCAGCTGTCGGGTTATGTCAAAAGCATT
This sequence comes from Neorhizobium sp. SHOUNA12A, assembly GCF_023006505.1. Lineage (GTDB taxonomy): Bacteria > Pseudomonadota > Alphaproteobacteria > Rhizobiales > Rhizobiaceae > Neorhizobium. The sequence continues at coordinate 31,119 of NZ_JALBGV010000029.1, read as the reverse complement.
GGTGCCTATTCCGCAAAGACTACCGCTCCAGGCCGAAACGACGACCGACAGAACAGACCGGCGGAGAACCGTTCCCCGGCGGCGTTGCTCTTTAACGAGGGGCCGAGCCCGGTGCATCCCGAACAGGGGCCGTCGCCTTGAGAGCACCGCTCATTCTCCTCCCGCTTCCTGTGCTTCTTTCGGGATGTGGCGGGAGCCAGTCGGCTCTCGATGCGCAAGGCTACTCAGGCGCCCTTCTCAGGGACCTGATTGTTCTTATCGTCGTCGTCTGCCTGGTCGTCTGGATTGGGGTGATGATCATGCTGGCCTGGTCGCTGACGCGCCGCCGTGACGGGCAGGCCGGAGATAGCCGAGGTTCCGAACAGCGCCTGGGGGTCTGGGTGTCGGGAGCGGTTGCCGCAACGGTCCTGATCATCGGCGGACTGACGATCTTAAGTTTTCAGACGACGAGAAGTCTCGACCGGGCGGGAGACCCGGACCTGACAATCCGTGTCCGCGCCCAGCAGTGGTGGTGGCAGTTCGTCTACGAAGACGCCGACGCGGGGTCTTTTCAGACCGCCAACGAGATCCATATTCCCGTCGGCAAGGAGGTACGGGTACGGCTGGAAAGCACCGATGTCATCCACTCCTTCTGGGTGCCGAGTCTTGGCGGCAAGCAGGACCTCGTCCCCGGTCGAGAAAACCTTCTCACCCTTCGGGCAGAGCGGCCAGGGGTCTACCGCGGCCAATGCGCCGAATTCTGTGGGCTGCAACACAGCCACATGGCCTTTTTCGTCATTGCCGAGGAAGAGGAAAGCTACAGGCAATGGGCGGCCACCCAGCGACAGCCCGGCGCACAGACTGGCGAGGCCGAGGCGAGCGCCGGAAAGGCTGTATTCATGGCAAGGCGATGTGCCGCATGCCACACGATACGGGGAACCGGCGCAACCGGCACGACCGGGCCTGACCTCACCCATGTCGGCAGCCGCCGCACCATCGCGGCGGGGCTCATGGACAACACCCGCGGTTCTCTTGCGGCCTGGATCGCCGATCCTCAGACCCTTAAGCCCGGAAACAACATGCCGCTCGTACCCTTGACGGGTGACGAGCTGCGCCAGCTTTCCGCCTATATGGAAAGCCTCAAATGACGGCTGAGCAGAGATCATCCATGGTGACGGACGCCGATCTGGACGAGGCTGAACTCGAGCGGCAACTTGCCCGGACATGGACATCCAAGCCCGGCTTCTGGGGCGCCATCGCGTCGGTCGATCACAAGGTCGTCGCCCGACGCTATATCGTCACCGCCTTTGTGTTTCTCATCCTCGGCGGCATTCTGGCACTGGCGATGCGCCTCCAACTGTCGCAGCCGGAAGCACGCTTCGTCGACGCGGATCGCTACAACCAGATCTTCACCATGCATGGTTCGAACATGATGTTCCTGTTCGCCGTGCCGGTCATGGAAGCCATGGCTGTCTACCTCGTGCCCTTGATGGTCGGCACACGCAACATCGCTTTTCCGCGGCTGAACGCCTTTTCGTACTGGTTGTTTCTTGCCGGCGGGCTGCTGCTCTGGATCTCGTTTGCGCTCGATACCGCGCCGGATATCGGCTGGTTCGCCTATGTGCCCCTTTCCGGGCCGGAATACGGGGCCGGAAAGCGTGCCGATATCTGGGCACAGATGATCACGTTCACCGAAGTGTCGGCGCTGGCGATCGCGGTCGAAATCGTCGTCACTGTTTTCAAGCAGCGCGCGCCAGGCATGTCGCTCGACCGGATACCTCTCCTGGTCTGGTCCATGCTGGTCATGGCGTTCCTCGTCATCATGGCGATGCCGGCAATCATGTTCGCGAGCTCGACGCTGATCATGGACCGCCTCGTCGGCACGCATTTCTACAATCCTGCCGAAGGCGGCGACGCGCTGCTCTGGCAGCACCTGTTCTGGTTCTTCGGCCACCCTGAAGTCTACATCATCTTCCTGCCGGCCGTCGGCATGGTTTCGACGATCCTTCCGACCTTCGTCCAGCGCCCCGTATTCGGTTATCTTCCCCTGGTGATGGCGCTGATCGCCACCGGCGTCCTCGCCTTTGGATTATGGGTGCATCACATGTTCGTCGTCGGCCTGCCGCGGCTCGGCGAAAGCTTCTTCACGGCGTCGAGCATGTCCATCGCCATCCCCGCTGGCGTCCAGATATTCTGCTGGCTGGCGACGCTCTGGTCCGGGCGGCCGGTCTTCAAGACGCCGCTGCTGTTCGTGATCGGTTTCATCATCACCTTCGTGATCGGAGGGCTGACGGGTGTCATGGTCGCGTCGGTGCCGTTCGACGCCCAGGTCCACGACACCTATTTCGTCGTGGCGCATTTCCATTACGTGCTGATCGGCGGCGCGGTCTTTCCGCTGATCGCGGCCGTCTACTACTGGTTTCCCAAGATGACCGGCCGGATGATGAGCGAAAGGCTGGGGCAGTGGGCATTCTGGCTGATCTTCATCAGCTTCCACCTGACCTTTTTCCCGATGCATATTCTCGGCCTGCAGGGCATGCCGCGCCGCATTTATACCTACCAGCCGGACCTGCCCTGGGCGGGCCTGAACCTGTTCGTCAGCCTGAGCGCGATCATTCTGTCGCTCGGCTTTCTCGTCTTTTTCATCGACGCCATCCGGAGCTGGTCGTTCGGCAGGCCTGCCGGCGACAATCCCTGGAATGCGCCGACGCTCGAATGGGCCACCAGTTCGCCGCCGCCGCCCTACAATTTCCGGTCCATCCCCGTGGTCGACGATCGCAACCCGCTCTGGTCGCAGCCGGACGCTCTGCCGGTGAGCTCCGGGCTGAGGACCGACCGTCGCGAACTTCTGATCACCGGCGTCGTTGAAGCACTTCCGGAGGCGCGCGAATCGTCTCCCCAGGATTCGGTCTGGCCGTTCTGGGCGGCGATCGCGACCTCGGTCATGCTGATCTGGTCGATATTTTCGCCCTGGGCCGTCGTCTGGGGCTCGATCCCGATCGCAATCGCGCTGATCGGATGGTTTTGGCCGAAGGGTGAAGCGGAGGATGAATCGTGAAGGAACGCGTCGTTCTGGATGTATCGAGACTGCCGCTGCACGGCATGGGCATAGCGAGCGCCACATGGTGGGGGACCTATGCCTTCATGCTCATCGAGGGATCGGGATTCGGCCTGGCGATCGTGGTCTATTTCTATCTGATGTTTCTGGCGCCGCAGTGGCCGGTCGATGCGCCTGCGCCTGACCTCTGGGCGGGAACGGCGCTGACGGCGCTGCTTGTGGCAAGCGTCCTGCCAAACATAATGGTATCGCGATGGGCACAGAAGCGAAACCTCAAACGGGTGCGGATCGGCCTCATCGTGATGTCGCTGTGCGGCATCGCGCCGCTGGTGTTTCGAGTCTTCGAGTTCCCCGCCCTGCATATACGCTGGGACGACAATGCCTATGGCTCGATCGCCTGGACCCTTCTCGGCCTCCATACCATCCACGTTCTGACCGATCTCATCGACACGCTGGTGCTGACTTGCCTGATGTTCTCGCGGCACGCCGACAACACGCGACGCTACGGCGATGTCGAGGATAATGCGCTTTACTGGAACTTCGTCGTCATCACCTGGCTTCCCCTCTATGCCTGTATCTACTGGGTGCCACGGCTATGAACGCTCGACAGGGGGACTTTACGCTCACCACCGCGCTGCTTGCGATCGGAGCACTCCCGGCAGCGGCACATGACGGTGAGCCGCACGCCTCGGCTTTTCCGTGGACCTTCGATCCGTGGATCGTCACCCCGATCGCCATTGCTGGCGGTCTCTATGCCCTCGGATCGGTAAAATTCCAGCAAAGGGCCAACAGACCGCTTTTCGCCATCAACTCCGGCATTCTCTACTGGACCGGATGGCTATCCCTGGTCTCCGCGTTGGTCTCGCCCCTCCATTTTCTCGGGGAGCATCTTTTCACCTTCCACATGATCGAGCATGAACTCGTCATGGCGGTCGCCGCACCGCTGGTCGTCCTGGCACGTCCGGTCGGTATATTCCTCTGGGGTCTGCCGCGGCCGCTCCGGCATCTGGTCCGGGATGTCATGAAGACGGGCCTAGTATGGAGGACCTGGAACGCGTTGAGCGCGGGTACTCCGGCTACGCTGCTGCATGGCCTGGCCATCTGGGTCTGGCATGCGCCCACCCTGTTCGATGCGGCGGTTAGCGACATTCTGCTTCACAGGCTGCAGCACCTGAGTTTTTTCGCAACGGCGGTGATTTTCTGGTGGGCCATGATCTGGCGAAGCGACCGGGGCATGGCCGCCTGGCATCTGTTCCTGACGATGCTGCACACAAGCATTCTTGGAGCCCTGATCGCTCTATCTCCGCAGGTTGCCTACCTTTCGCAGACCAGGATGGCGCAGGAGTGGGGGCTTACGCCGCTGGAGGATCAGCAGCTGGCCGGAATGGTGATGTGGGGGCCGGGCGGCATCATCTATGCCGGCGCCGCTCTGGCGATGTTGGCGCTCTGGATCGCCGGTTCGAGCAGGGGAGGCCTCAATGCAAGCCGTGTCCATTCCTGAATTCCGGCTCGCGCTGATCGGCAGCATGCTGATCGCATTGCTCTTCGGTGTCGGAACCTATCTTACCAAGGGCAGCGAGGAGCGCCGCGCGGTGGCGGTTGCCATGACAGGCGGCGACCCGGCGCAGGCGCCGGCGATCTTCCGCAAATACGGATGCGCAGGATGCCACGCTATTCCCGGCATTGCTGGCGCCGACGGCAAGGTCGCGGGTCCGCTAACCGGTCTGCGGCAGCGCGTCTATATCGGCGGCGTGATCAACAATACGCCTGACAACCTCGTCCAGTGGATCGTATCCCCGCAACGGTTCTCACCAAGGACGGCGATGCCGATGACCGGCATTTCCGAAGCCGAGGCGCGACATCTGGCGGCTTATCTCTACGAACACTGACCATCAGGGATGCGGCGTCGGGCGAGGCGGGAGAGACTTCACGTAACGGGCCACGGCATCGCGGTCGCTTTGCTGCAATAGAGAAAAATTGGCAACGACATCCGCCATCGACGATCCGACCCGGCCGTGTCCGGGCGTCTCGCCGGTCCGCAGCATCGCGGCGACCTCAGCTTCCGACCAGTGGCCGATGCGGTTTGGCGTGATGTTCGGAACGAAACCGGTGCCCTCCGGATCGACACCTCCGGCGAACCGCGTCTCGGGCTTAATCGCCCCGAGCGCATTGCGGGCGGAATGGCATTCGGCGCAGTGGCCGAGGGTTTCTGCCAAATAGGCGCCGCGGTCGTGGACCGGATCGCCGTTCAGCCGCGCCTCGCTCCGACCGTCCTCGAAAAACAACAGCTTCCACAGACCCAGGCCGCGACGGAAACGGAAAAGGAGAGGCAGGTCGTGCGGTGGCGGGCGGCCTGAAACCGCGGGCAGGGTTTTGAGATAGGCATAGAGATCCTCGATATCCTCGAGGCGCATGCCGGTATAGCTGGAATAAGGGAAGGCCGGATAATAATGCTGGCCTGCCGGGGAGACGCCGGCGATCAGCGCGTTCGCCAAATCGGCGACCGACCACGAGCCTATACCGTCGGTGGCATCAGAGGAAATATTGGGAACCCTGAAGGTTCCGAAGGGAGAGGCGAGCGCCAGACCGCCGCCCAGTTCCAGCGGGTCCGACTGGCCCGGCGTCGCGTGGCAGGCGGCGCAGTTGCCTGCAGCAAATACCAGCCGCCCGTGCGCCGCATTCCCGCTCCGCAACGCCGGATCGTGAGGGTCAAAGCGGGGCACTGCGGCCGTCACCCACCAAAGTCCGAGAAATATGGAAATCACCACTCCGAGGGCCGCTGCTATTAACGAGGCCCACCGTATATCGCCTGTCCCGCCGCGCATGTTCCATCGGGTAACGGCGATAAGCCTGGGTCGGCCTATTTGGACGGCGGAGGATGAGCTCATTCGGACCCCAGCCGCGAAGCGTCTTCCTGTTCCCGCACGTCCTTCAGAAGTTTTTCGCGAGGATTGTCCGAGAGCTTGCGGCGCGTTCTTTCGATCGTTTCGTCGTCCACTTCGACAGGGCGCCCGCTGTCATCGGGCAAACCTTCGGCGGCCTGGCCGATCGGTGCGTCCTTGGGCCTGTCGTTCAGGCCGGTCGTCTGCTTTTCAGTGCTCATTTCAGCCTCCATTGAGCATTCAAACACTCAAGAGGCCGTTTTGTGCCATGGCATTCAGCTTCAGCCTTTCCGGGATCGAAACGAGATTTTCCGCAGGTGTTGGAACAACAGGGGGAATGGGTTGTTCGCGTTGATGCGAAATCGGAATTTGTTGATGGAAAGGAGAGTTTCATGAAGAAGATCGCACTCATGGCTGCCATGGCAATGGTAACGACATCGGCGTTCGCACAGTCGGCGGCAGAAAAATCAGGCGTCAATTCGCTCGTGGGCGTTGCTCCGAAGACCCAGGATTTCGTGACGGAAGCTGCTACGAGCGACATGTTCGAGATCGAGTCCAGCAAGCTGGCCGCCGAACGGGCCGATGCGTCCACGAAGACGTTCGCGCAGCAGATGATCCAGGACCACCAGAAGACGACGACGGAACTGAAACAGCTCGTCGACGGCGGCAAGGTGAAAGCCAAACTGCCAACCGCGATGACCAGGGCGCAAGGGAGATCACTCAACAAGCTCAAGGGCCTCCAAGGCGCAAAGTTCACCAAGCAATATCATTCGGATCAGGAAGACGCCCACAAAGATGCCGTCGACCTGTTCAAGCGATATGGCAAGGAAGGCGAGAATGCCGACCTGAAGGCATGGGCTGCAAAGACCACGCCTGCGCTCGAACATCATCTGCAGATGGCCAAGGACTTGAACAAGTAGCGGCTATTGCACGGCTTCAGACGACGGCTGCCGCTTATGCGGCGGTCGTGAAACCGTGGACGCAAATTCGACAGGAGGGTAAGAACCGGGAGCCGAGCGCTGCGGCTGCATCTGTGCTACCATCGGCGCAGTCTCGAAGCGGAAAGGTCGCATGCCCCTTCAGCGCATCAGTTTTTATGTGCTTCTGGTCCTTGTGACCATTGCGTTCGTCGCCGTCGTCCTGCCGTTCTACTCGGCGATATTATGGGCCGTCGTCCTCGCCATCATCTTCTTTCCTCTTCACCTGCGTATGGAAGCGCTGCTGGGCGGGCGGAAAAATGCCGCTGCAGCGCTCTCCGTGCTGATCTGCCTTTGCGTCGTCATCATTCCCGGACTGGTCGTCCTCAGCTCGCTCGTCCAACAGGGGAACCTCCTCTACCAACGTATCGACAACGGCGAGATCGATGTGCGAAGGTTTTTCCAGGAGCTCCAGGAGACGCTCCCCTTGTTCGTCCGCAGTTGGCTCGAACGGATCGAGTTGGATGGCTTCGGTGCATTGCAGGATCGTATCTCCCCGGCGCTGATGCAGGGCGGAGGTTTCTTTGCGGGACGCGCCTTGAGCTTTGGCCAGAACACCTTGCAGTTCTTCGTCACCTTCGGCGTGATGCTCTATCTGCTGTTCTTCGTGTTCCGGGACGGCCAGCTGCTTGCCCGCGCCGTCAGAAAAGCGCTCCCCCTCAGCGACGCGCATACCCTTCGCTTCGCCTCCAAATTCACCGCGGTCATTCATGCGACGGTGCGGGGCAATATCATCATTGCCATCATCCAGGGCTCGATCGGCGGCGTTGCGTTCTGGTTCCTCGGCGTGGAGCCGGCCCTGCTGTGGGGCGTTCTGATGAGTTTCCTGTCGCTGCTGCCGGCAGTCGGCGCCGCTTTGATCTGGATGCCCGCGGCCATCTACCTGGCGCTCGCCGGCTTTTGGCTGAGGGCCATCGTGCTGGTTGCTGTCGGCGCCCTGGTCATCGGCCTTGTGGACAATCTTTTGAGGCCGCCCCTGGTCGGCAGAGAGACCAAGCTTCCCGACTATGTGGTCTTGATTTCCACCGTCGGCGGCATTTCGCTTGTGGGCATCAACGGTTTCGTCATCGGACCGCTGGTTGCCGCCCTCTTCATTGCCGCATGGGGAATATTCGTCGAGGAAGAGGGCACATCGGATGCCTGATGAGGTCAACGACCCGCGCCGGGCAATTTAACGACAGCCTCCGGAACATCTGTCGTCCTGAGTGGTTTGGAGGATTCGAACCATCATCATGGAGGTGAAACCATGAGTGCTTCGGGTATAGCCGTTTTCGACAAGACGTTGCAAACCACCCATATATGGCTGGATGATCTGATGGCCGATCAAGGGCTTGACCGGCAGCTTGCCTGGCATGTGCTCGGGGCGGTTCTTCACACGCTCGGGAGGATCGACCAATGACCATGACCCTCACCAGCCCGGCTTTCGCCGAAGGCGAACGCTTGCCGGACAAATATACCCGCCTCGGCGAAAACCTGATGCCGCCTTTGAACTGGGGCGGTGCGCCCGAGGAGGCTAAAAGCTTCGTGCTGATCGTGGAGGACCCGGACGCACCGAACGGGATCTTCCGCCATTGCGGTGTCTTCAATATTCCCAAGGACTGGAACCGGCTGGGCCAGAGCGCAGATACGGCGCCCGGCGGTGGCCCGCGTTTCTCGGAGAACGACTTCGGCAATGCCCGTTACGACGGTCCACAGCCGCCGAAAGGCCACGGCCTGCACCATTACCGGTTCCGTCTCGCCGCACTCGATGTCCCAAACCTCAAGGTGCCGGATCCCGCTGGGGTGGAGGCGATGTGGAAGGAGGCGCGCAGCCACCTCCTCTCGGAGACCAGTCTCACCGGAACATTCGACGTCCACTAAACGAAGGAGGAAAGACCATGAAAGTGTCAGAGATCATGTCGCGCGATGTCGAGATCGCCAGTCCCCATCAGACCGTCGCCGAAATCGCCAGGTGCATGGCCGACAGGCAGATCGGCTTTTTGCCCGTCGGTGACAACGACAAGCTCGTCGGAACGGTCACGGACCGGGATCTGGTCATCCGGGGGCTTGCCGACGGGCTTGGAGGCGATGCCAAGATCCGGGAAGTGATGACGCGGGACGTAAAGTACTGTTTCGAAGACGATGATGTCGACGACGTGGCGCGCAACATGGGCAAGGTTCAGGTCCGCCGTCTTCCCGTCGTCAACCGCGACAAACGCCTGACGGGGGTCATCTCGCTCGGTGATGCCGCCCTGGCGGACACCGCCGCCGCGGGAGCTGGATTGAAGAAGGTCTCCCGTCCGGGCGGCGCTCACGCGCACTGACAAGGAACGCAGAATCGGCGTAGCGCATCGGGACTAAACCGGCAGCCGCAGATCCTCTGCGCCCGCCTTTGCCGGCTCTCAAAAGCATGTTTTGTCGTCACCTGCCGATATAGGCCGCCAGTTCGTCCGGCGTCCCATTTGGAAAGACCTGTTTTAGAAAGTCCAAGAAAGCCGATACTCGTGCGCTGAGCAGGCGCCGAGACGGGTAGAGAGTCCATAGAGCGATCTCGGGACCGTCGATATCCCCCCAATGTACCAGTGTGCCGTCAGCCAGGTCGTGGCTCACCAACGAAATGGGAAGACGTGCTGCACCGACGCCGGCTCGCACCGCGTCCCGGATCGTGATGAGCGTAGACAAAGTGAGCACCGGCTCGATTCTAATCGTCGAGCGGCCACCGGGTGTCTTCACCTGCCATGTTTGCGGTTCGCTTGGGCCGCGCGCAACGACGGGAGCAGGGTGGTCTCCGTTCGGGCGGGGCAGAGCCGGGCTCGCCACCACAACCAGCCGGTCGCGGAGAAATGCTCGTCCGACCAGGCTTTCATCCGGATCTGGATTGACCCGGATGACCAGATCGTAGCCTTCCTCGATCATGTCCACAGGCCGGTCCTCACTCGTCACCTCAAGCCTCACCTCCGGATACTTAAGGGCAAACCCAGCAGCAATCCTGCCCATTGCGGTCTGCGAAAAATGTAAAGGTGCGCTGATCCGCAATCTCCCCTTGGGTTTTTGACCGCCCGAGGCAATCGCCGAAGCCGTCTCGTCCAGTTCTGCGAGCAACGCCCCCGTCCGCTCGAAAAGCGCCCGTCCTTCTTCGGTGAGCTTCAGGTTACGCGCACCCCGTTCAAACAGCCGCAGATCGAGACCGCTTTCCAGCTCGGCGACACGCCGCGAGAGGGTCGCCTTCGGCCGGCCGGTGGCCCTTGCCGCTTTGCCGAAGCCGCCATGGCGGGCAACGAGATTAAAATCGGCAAGCGCGACGAGATCCATTGCTGTTCCACCTGTGAGACGGTGTGTCCAAATTGCAGGTCTATCGGGTCATCAATGAACCACACATATTCGGGGTGTCAAGCAATACCAACCCGGAGATAAATCCCATGACCATTCTTGTTACCGGCGCTACAGGCAATATCGGCCGCAAAGTCGTCGAACACCTCGTCGAGCGCGGCGCCGATGTACGTGCTCTTGTCCGCGACCCATCGAAAGCGGTTTTCCCGACGGGCGTCAGCGTCGTGCAGGGCGACTTCCTCGACATCGACTCATTGCGCAACGCCATGTCCGGCGTGTCTACCCTGTTCCTCCTCAACGCAGTGGTACCGGACGAATTCACCCAGGCTTTGATCGCGCTCAACGTCGCCCGATCGGCGGGCGTCGAACGCATCGTCTATCTGTCGGTGATCCACGCCGACGTTTATGTGAACGTGCCGCATTTCGCGGGCAAGTTCGGTGTCGAGCGAATGATCGAGCAGATGGGTTTCAAGGCGACGATCTTGCGACCAGCCTATTTCATGCAGAACGATCTGATGGTCAAAGATGTCATCACCGGCTACGGCGCCTACACAATGCCGATCGGCGCCAAGGGCCTCGCCATGATCGACACCCGTGACATCGCTGAAATCGCCGCCCTTGAACTGCTGCGCCGCGAACAAGCCGCAGAACCGCTGGCGCTCGACCGGATCAACCTCGTCGGCCCAGAGACGCTCACCGGAACGGACATCGCCGCCATCTGGTCAGACGTGCTCGCCCGCCCGATCAGCTACGGCGGCGACGATACCGAGGGCTTTGAGCAGAACCTCAAGCAGTTCGTGCCCGCCTGGATGGCCTACGACATGCGCCTGATGGGCGAGCGTTTCCTGACCGACGGCATGCTGCCAGAGGCCGGCGACGTCGAGCGCCTGACGGCACTCCTTGGCCGCCCGCTCCGCCGATATCGCGACTTCGCCTCGGAAATGGGCTGAGAGCTTCGCGCTCTCCCCATTCTGGGAAGATTTCGGAAATCGCAAAAGCCCCAATTTTGCGACGTCGTAAAAATGGGTCGTATAACCGTCGTTCCGATCGGGGCTTTTGCGTAGTCATCTTCAGCGGATCATTGCCGGCAACTCGGGTGGCGTCTGTCAAAAGTCTCCGTCTTGCGATAAGTCACGCCATTCCGCATAACTCGCAGGTGTGCCATGTAGCTGACGCTGCCATCTTCGCGCGCGCGGGGTGGTCGCGCCCATGACCGCATCCTCGTTTGGCAGATGGCGATAACAGTTGGTACAATGTTGTGGCCGCATCTACCCTAGCGGATGAACCGGCGTCACACCCCATGAACTCCGTGTCAAGATGAGCGGTGTTCTGTGCGCCCGGCACTTCCCGGGATTGGTCAAGGCCGGTGACTGCGTTGCGGTCATTGCGATCGTCGTCAACTGAGGTTATTGGAGGCGGTACTTTCGATACCACTTCCTGCTTGCGGGGCTTTCCATAGCCCATGCAAATCTGCTTTCCGATCGATGGCATCTTCCGTGCTGGCCCTGATCGCCGAGGACATTGCCATCGGCGGGCGCTGGTGCGGGCCATCCGGCGTGACGGAATCCCCGAACACACCTCAACAAGGCTCGATATTCAAGCAGGCATGAACATGCCCCGACGAGGCTTCGCGCAGTTCGGGGCGTATCCGGCCGCAATGTTCGGTCGCCATCGGACAACGCGGATGGAAGTGGCAGCCGGAGGGCGGGCTGAGAGGAGAGGGGATTTCTCCCTGGATCGGCATGAACCGGCGTCGCTGGAGCGAGATCTTCGGCATGCCCTCCAGCAGCATGCGCGTGTAAGGATGCAAGGGGGATGCGAAAAGCTGTTCCGTCTCGGTAAGTTCCACGACGCGGCCGAGATACATCACTGCCACCCGGTCGCACAGGTGCCGGATGACGCCGAGATCGTGGCTTATGAAGATCATCGCAAGGCCGCTATCTTGCTTGATATCCATCAAAAGGTTGATGATTTGTGCCTGTACCGAAACATCGAGCGCGGCCACGGCTTCGTCGCAGATGAGCATGTCGGGCTTGACTGCCAGCGCTCTGGCGATGCCGATGCGCTGGCGCTGGCCGCCGGAAAACTGGTGAGGATAGCGACCCATGCTGTCGGCAGGCAGGCCGACCTGGGAGAGGATGTCGGCGACATAGTCCTTGATCTGTGGACGCCGCACCAGTCCGTGCAACACCGCAGCCTCGCCGATTATATCGCCGACGCGCAGGCGCGGGTTGAGGGAAGAGAGCGGATCCTGGAAGACCATCTGGACCTTCAGCGCGTCGCGGTTGCGTGCAAGGAAGCTTTCGTAGGGCTCATCGCGGAAACGCCGCTCGCCCGAAGAGGCCGGCAGGATGCCGGCGATCATCCGCGCCAGCGTCGATTTCCCGCATCCGGACTCGCCGACGATGCCAAGCGTTTCCCCCTCGCGCAGAGAGAGCGAAACATTGTCGACGGCGCGCAGCACTTTTGGCGGGCGGTCACGCAAAAAATGGTCCGCAAAATCGCGAAGCGGGCTGCTTCCGACGCTGAAGCTGCGTGATAGGTCCCTTGCCTCGAAGATCGTCTCGTTCACGCGTCAGTCCTCGAATGGATGGTAGCACCAGATGTGGTGGGTGGCGGATAGCTGGATGGCTGGCACCGGCTCGCTGCAGATATCCGTTGCCCGGTCGCAGCGGCTGGCGAAAGGACAGCCCTTTCCAAGCGCAAGCAGCGACGGCATGTTACCGGGAATCTGCTTCAGCTTCCGTCCCGGCACATTGCGCGAGGGGACGGAATCGAGGAGCTTGCGGGTATAAGGATGGCGTGCGGCGCCAATGATTTCCTCGGTCGTGCCGATTTCCATCGTCGCTCCCGCATACATGACCATGATCCGGTCGGCGAGTTCGGAGAGCGTCGAGAGGTCGTGCGTGATCCAGATCATGCCGAGCCCGTGCTCGTCGATCAGGCGTCGGATATGATAGATGATCTGGGCCTGGATCGTGACGTCGAGGGCCGTCGTCGGTTCATCGGCGATGATCATGTCCGGTCCGAGCAGCAGCGCGATGGCAATGACGACGCGCTGGCGCATGCCGCCCGACATTTCATGCGGATAGGCATTCAGCCGCTCGTCCGGCGAAGGGATGCCCACGGCCTTCAGCGCCTCGATGCAGCGGTCGTGCATGTCCTTGCGGGAAATGTTCTCGTGCTCGCCGATCGCCTCGTACATCTGATCGCGCACGCGCATCAGCGGGTTCAGCGTCATCAGCGGGTTCTGGAACACCATGGCGATCCGCTTGCCGCGATAGTGGCGCATCTCCTCGAAGCCGAGCGTCGTCAACTCTTCTCCATCGAGAGCTATCGAGCCGGAGACGATGCGGCCGGGTTCGTCGATCTGGCCCATGATCGACATGCCCGTCACCGATTTGCCCGAGCCGGATTCGCCGACGATGCCCAGCACCTCGCCGCGGGAAAGTTCGAAGGAAATGTCTCGCACGGATTTGATCACGCCCTGGCGTGTGAAAAACCAGGTGTTGAGGTTATCGACGCGGAAGAAGGGGGCCGTCATGGGCGGTTCCTCTAGCGGTCGAGCCGCGGATTGTTGAGATCACGCAGCCGGTCGCCGAGCAGGTTCATGGCGACGATCATCACCAGCAGCACGATGCCGGGATAGATGCTAATCCAGTATTTGTGCGAGAAGATGAATTCGTAGCCGCTGGCGATCAGCATGCCGAGCGACGGCCTTGTCAGCGGCAGGCCGACTCCGAGGAAGCTCAGCGACGATTCGAGCGAGATCGCCGAGGCGATGTTGAGTGTGAAGAGCACGATGATCTGCGGCATGCAGTTGGGCAGTACATGCCGCAGCATGATGCGCGCGGGCGAAAGCCTCAGGCACCGTGCCGCCTCGACATATTCCTTGCCGAGCTCGCTCATCGCAAAGGAGCGGGCCGTGCGGGCATAATAGGACCATTGCACGATGACGATAGCGAGCACGACCTTACTGACGCCGTTGCCGAGAATGGCGAGGATTGCAAGCCCGACGAGCAAGGCCGGAAGACCGAGCATGAAGTCGACGGCGCGCATGATGATCGCGTCCGTGATGCCGCCGCGCCAGGCCGAAAGGAGCCCGAGCCCGGTGCCGATCACCATCGCGGCGCCGGCCGCCACGAGCCCGACGAAGACGCTGATCCTGACGCCGTAGAGAATTGCCGAGAACATGTCGCGCCCAAAGCTGTCGGTGCCCAGGTGAAAGACAAAATCCGTTTCCTGATCCATGGACCTGGCGATGGCGAGAAAGGTGAATGTCGCTGGCAGCGGGCCGTTGGACGCGATTCTAACCTTGCCGCCCTCCGGATTGTCTACGGTCCACCAAGACTGGACGGGATGCTTCCTGGCACCCTCGACGGTTGCGCCGGCCGGAAGGTTGCGGATCTGCAAGTTTGCGAGCCTGGTTCCCTCCGGCTGAACGCCGACGCCGAGACAGTTCAGCCCGCAGGGCTCGGCCACGAGCGTCACGTGGGTCTTGGCTGGTGTGGCCGGCTGGACAGACGTCGCGCTGCCGTCGATGCGGATATTGGCCCTGACTTCTTCTCCCGGCAGCATGCGCGTGGAACCAGTCGGCTTCAACGCATCGGAGAGCTGAAGCTGCGTCAGGTCGTATGGGTCCGTCGGCGACAGCAGCGGTGCGAAGATGGCACAGGCGACGAAGGCCAGGCTGACCGCAAGACTGACGACGGCGGCGCGGCTTTCGGCAAAGTGCTGCGCGTAATCCTTGAATCCGGCCGTGCTCATGCTGTGCGCCGTCCCATCACGGATTTGATGCGGGGATCGATCGCCATGTGAAGGATATCGACGATGAAATTGATGCCGATGAACAGCAGCGCGGTATAGGTGAGCTGCGCCACGATCAGCGGCCGATCCAAGACCTTGATCGAGTTGATCAGGAGCTTGCCCAATCCTGGCCAGGAGAAGACCGTCTCGGTGATCACCCCATAGGCAAGCAGGTTGCCGAGTTCGATGCCGGTGACGGTGATGAGCGGAACCAGCGCGTTGCGCAGGATATGGCCGACGACGACCTTGCGGCTGCGCACGCCCTTGGCATAGGCGAACTTGACGAAGTCGAGGCGCACGATTTCCATCGTCGCGGCGCGCGTCACGCGCATCAGCAGCGACATCTTCAACAATGCCAGGCTGAAGGCAGGCATGACGATGTGCGACCAGCCATCGAGCGTCCAGAGGCTGGAGGTGATGCCGAGATGGGTCGCCACCTGGCCCCGGTCGCCGACCGGCAGGATCGGCAGGGCGATACCGAAGGCGACGATCAGCAGCATGCCCTGCCAGAAGGTCGGTATGCTGACGCCGATCAGCGAGAAGGCCATCAGGCCCCGGCCGAGCGGCGAACCCGGCCTGAGGCCTGAATAGAGGCCTGCGGGCACGGAGACGGCGATGGCGATAAAAAAGGCCACGATGCCGAGTTCCAGGCTGGCGGGCAAACGCTGCAGCAGAATGCTGACGACCGGCTCCTTGTAGACGAAGGAATATCCCCAATCCCCTTGCGCGGCATTGCCGAGGAAGGTCAAGTACTGTTGCCAGAGCGGCTTGTCGAGGCCGAGCGCGGTGATGGCCGCCAGCCGGTCGGCCTCCGATGCTTCAGACGAGATCAGGATGTCTGCCGGGTTGCCGATCAGCCAGACGCCGACGAACAGGACGATCGACAGCACGAGCGCCACGACCACGCTTTGCAACAGGCGCTGCAGCACGAAGGAGAACATCAGCGGTCGGCCTTTAGGTAGGCATTGATATTGCGTTGCTCGGCGGTCGGCATAGACCCCGCCACAATATCCTGGACCAGCGAACCGAAATGCAACGCATATTCGGCGCATATGCCGCTGGTGCTGCTGGTTTCAAGCCGCTTTTCGATCTCGACCCTGATTGCCGCGCCGCCCGGCAGCAGCGCCAACTCCTCCAGGAAGGGGGCCTTGCCGCCGGCCGCGGCCATGGCAGCGTCGTGGACCAGTTCATGGCCCCTGTGTTTGCCGAGCGTCTGGCCGAGCCGCATCATGGCGAACTCCCCGAAGATCGCTCCATGCGACAGGTCCAGATTGGCCCGCATCCGCTCCGTATCCACATGCAGGTCGCGCACCAGTAGTTCGGTCCGCACGAGGATTTCGGAAATGGCGGCGATGACCTCAGCCAGCCCGTCCTCGAACATCTGGTTGGCGCTGCCGTCCGATTCGAACGGGCGGTATGCGGCCGCCATCAGCATTCCGGCGCAGGAATAGAGCTTGTTGCTGTTAGCGATGATGCCGTAGCAGAGGATCGGGTTGATCTTCTGCGGCATGGTAGAGGAGCCGATGGTGCCCTCGATGCGACCTTCGTGCAGCTCTCCGTATTCCTCGGAGGAACTCTGGTAGATCTCCTCGGCGATCTTGTGGCAGATGGAGGCTATCAGGCTCAGCGCATTGACATATTCGCACATGTGGGTGCGGATCGCCCGGGAGGGAATGGCCATCTCGCCCATGCCGAGAAGAGCCGCCACGCGCGACTGGAAGGCCGGCCCCTGCCTGCCGAGGGCCGAGAAGCAGCCGACCGCGCCGCCGCTCATCACCACGAAGGCTCGCTTCTCGGCCTCCTTGAGCCGGTCCGCGGCCTGGAGGAATTCCTCGATCCACACAGCCACCTTGAAACCGAAGGTGATCGGCACCGCGTGGCGATAATGCGTGCGTCCGGCCATAACGGTGTTGGCATGGGTGCGGGCATGGTGGCCGAGATGTTGAAGGATGTTGGCGAGAAAGCCGTCCAGCACCGCCTGGGCGCGCTTGGCGAGCAACAGCAGTCCCGTCTGGATGATGTTTTGAGTGGTGATGCCCCAGTGGACATAACCGCCGTGCTCGGAGCCGCAGAGCCGGACGAGTTCATTGATGAGCGGCATCAGCGGATGGCGGGTTGTCCGATAGGAGGCATCCAGGCGTTCCATGTCCAGGAGCTCGTAACGACAATGTCCGGCGATCGCCTCCGCTGAAGCGACCGGGATCATGCCGAGCTCTCCCTGGGCCAGGGCCACGGCCTTTTCGACGTCCAGGAAGGCCTGGTACATGGCCGGCGCTGCGAATGCCTCCCTCAGTCCCTGGTAGTCGTATTGTGACGTGAGGGCGTCGTTGAATTCTGTACCCATCTGGCTTTGCACTTTCATAAAAACAGGGCAGGGCCGGCGTGAAATGCCGGCTCCACCGGCCGTGCGTCATTCGGGACGTGCGGTGTAGAAGATATTGGTCAGGTTGGCGTTGGCGTCGTAGTGAACGCCGTTGCGCACCCCCCAGACGCCGAACTCGTGGTAGAGCGGCACGTAGCCGTCGTCCTTGTAGACCTGGGCCACGGCGGAGCGGATCAGATCTTCCCGCTTGGCGTCGTCGAGCGTCGATTGCGCGTCTTCGAGCGCCTTGTCGGTGACCTTGCTGGAATAGCGTCCGCGGTTTGCACCGCCCCAGCCGCGATCGGGATTGCGGGTGCCGGCGAGGTTGATCATCTGGCTCAGGCCCTCGCCGGTATCGGCTGCGGCACCGGCGAGATAGAGGCTGAACTCGTAGGCGCTGGCCTTGGTGAAGTAGATGCTAAACGGGAAAGTCTCCAGCGTCACGTTGAGCCCGATCTGCGAGAGCATGGCGGTCACCGCCTGAGCGACCTGGGCGCCGTTAACATAGCGGTCGCTCGGCGCGTTCAGCGTCAGGGAAAAACCGTTCGGATACCCCGCCTCGGCCAGCAGGCGCTTGGCCTCCTGCGGATCGAAGGGAGAGGGCTGCAGGTCGGGATTGTGACCGAAGACGCCGTCAACGATGATCTGACTTGCCGGCCCCGCCATGCCCCCCATCACGGTCTCGGCGATTTGCTCGCGGTTGATGGCGAGATTGAGCGCCTTGCGGACACGCGCGTCAAGGAAGGGGTTCTTTCCGTTGGTACCGGAAACCTTCGGTGTCTTTTCCTGGCCCTGATCGGGCAGCAGGAAGATCAGCAACGTCGAGGGCATGGACGACAGGTGGTGCTTGCCCGACGACTGGATGCTGTCGATGGCATTGATCGGTACGGCATTGATGACATCCACCGATCCCCCAAGTAGGGCGGCGATGCGGGCGCTGTTGTCCGGCAGGGATTTGATCAGCACGGAATCGTAGGCGGCCGGGGTGCCGTAATACTGTGCGTTGCGCTCGAGTTCGATCTGGACGTCGGGCGTGAATTTCCTGACGCGGTAGTGGCCGATGCCGGGGGAAACCTTGCCGTTGTTGAAGCCGGCCGTTTCCAGCCAGTTGTCGTTGCCGCAGGTCTTGTCGTCATAGGTCAGCGTGCGGCCGGTCGGGTTCTCGACGATGCCGATATTGCTCAAGCTGCGCAGCAGGTTCGGGTCGGGCTTCTTGGTGTCGATCTCGATCTTGCCGTCGCCGGCATCCTTGATGCCGCTGATGGTGGAAATGAAGCTGCTGAACAGGCCGGGGCTGTTTGGCACATTGCGCACCCGGCACATCGAGTAGATCACGTCGTCGGCGCCGAGCGGGCTGCCGTCGTCGAACTTCGCCTTCGATTCGAGGGTGATGACCCATTTGGTATCGCCCTGGATCTCCCATGATTTCGCAAGGCGCGGCTCGACGCCGCCGTTGACGCCGTTGGCGTAAACGAGCGCGTCCGAGATGTTTTCGCGGAGATCGAAATTGTAGCCGGCACGGTGGAAATGCGGATCAACCGACGTGGCGAGCGCGGCAAGACCCACGCGCAATTGTTCGGCCGAAGCCGCGACAGGGGCAAGTGACGTCGCAGCCGCGATCGCCAAGCCGAAAGATGCCAGTGATAAGTTCTTCATGGTCCTCCCTCCCATTCATTCCGCGGGGACCGTATCGTCGGATCGCCGGCGGAAAAATCGAAATTTTTTGAATTCGATTGAGTTTTTCTCAATTGAACGCTAGAGAAGCGGAGGGAGGAAAACATCATGCAAAGAAGGCGCAGGGACCTGCCGCCGATGACCTCGCTACCTGTTTTCGAATCGGCGGGGCGGCACATGAGCATCGCCAAGTCGGCGGACGAGCTCTGCCTGACGCCCGGCGCGGTCAGCCGGCAGATCCAGAATCTGGAAGCATTTTTGGGCTGCGATCTCTTCGAACGAACGCACCGAAGAATAGCCTTGACGCCCGCCGGAGAAGTCTATTGGGCGAGAATCCACGCGTCTCTTGGCGATATCCGCGCCGTGACAAGCGATCTCTCGGTCAGCGTCGATCGCCGGCCGCTGGTGATCGGAAGTCCGCGCGTCTTTCTGCAGAAATGCATCATGCCGGTGCTCGGAACGCTTTACGCGCGCCGTCCCGACATCGTCGTGAAATTCGTCACCGGCGGGCATGATGTGGAAGGGCTGGACGGCATGATCCATGTGGGCGAGACGGTCGGAAAAAAAGGATTCGTATGCGAGATATTGGGCGACGCGGATCTCACTCCGGTCTGCAGCCCGGCCTATTTGCGCCGCGCACCCCCTCTCAAGACGCCCGACGATCTGGAACATCATACCTTGTTGCGATCGGCGGAATTCACCCGCAACTGGGAGCGCTGGCTCGGACCGCGTGCGCCAAGAATATTCTCAAATACCCGCTTCATCGATCTCGAAAGCTCTGGCCTCGAACTGACGGCCGCCGTCGAAGGACTCGGCATTGCCATTGTCCGCCAGAAGCTGGTCAAGCAGGAGCTAGCGGACGGTCAGCTCGTTACTCTGTTTGAGAACGAAATGGTGCATGAGCACTATTTATTCATGTTCGCCGATCCGAAGCTTCGGTCCGAGAGTTTCCGGTTCTTTCGCACCTGGCTGAGAGATGCGGTGATGGAATAGGGCGGCCGATGATCCGGTCCGCCTCAACTGGCATCAGCGCCCCAGTCTCCGCATACACGATGTCTAGCCGGAAACGGTACGCTAGCGGCGACGGACTTTCATGCCGATTGGCTCAGTGAACACGAGTCCGCCGGTGTCTGTCACAAGCAACAACACCGCACCGGGCTGAAGAGCAGTCCGGTGCTTCTATCCAAGGGCAAGTGCGCGGACGTAAGGCGGATCGTATAGCTCGACGAAGAGGCGAGATTGCCAATGCCGACAGCATCCCCGAGCCGCGGCGGCGCGGCTTCGCGAGTTCCCGCTTACGCTTCTTCATCCACGCAGCGGCCGCCGGCCGTCTGTTAAAAGTCTCCGTCTCGTGATAAGTCACGCCATCCCGCATAACTCGCACGCGTGCCATGTAGCTGACGCTGCCATCTTTTCGCGCGCGGGGTGGTAGCGCCCATGACCGAAACGGACGGATTTGGTACAAGATGAGCTTGAACAAGACGGAGAACAGAGTGCTCCAAGAGCCCGTAAAACAAGAAAAAAATAGATATATCAAGGCTCCTGTTTTCGCCGTTGCGCCGATGATTGATTGGACGGATAGGCATTGCCGTTTCCTGCATCGGCAGTTGTCGAAGGATGCGCTGCTCTATACCGAGATGGTGGTGGCCGACGCGATTATTCATGGGCCGCGCGACAGGCTCTTGTCTTTTTCGCCGGCCGAACATCCGGTTGCGCTGCAGCTCGGCGGTTCGGATCCGGCAAAGCTTGCCGAGGCGGTGCGGATCGCGGCCGATTACGGATACGACGAGATCAACCTCAATGTCGGCTGCCCGTCGGACCGGGTGCAGTCGGGCACTTTTGGCGCCTGCCTGATGCGCGATCCGGCGCATGTGGCCGACCTCGTTTCGGCGATGAAGCGGATGTCGAGCGTGCCGGTCACCGTGAAATGCCGGATCGGCGTCGACGACCAGGAGCCGACGGACGTGCTGCCGGATTTTCTTGCCCGGGTGATTGGCGCCGGGGCCGATGCGGTCTGGATTCATGCCAGAAAAGCCTGGCTGCAGGGGCTGTCGCCGAAGGAAAACCGCGAAGTGCCGCCGCTCGACTACGAGCTGGTCCATGCCATGAAGCGGGAAAATCCGGACGTGTTCATCGGCATCAACGGCGGCATCGCCGATCTGGAACAGGCGGCCAACCATCTCGCCCATATGGACGGGGTGATGCTCGGTCGCGCCGCCTATCACAATACCGGAATGCTTGCCGGCGTGGATGCGTTTCTGGCAGGTGGCGGTCGCGAAGGGGCTCGAATCCCGGATGTCGACTGGCCGGCGCTCCGCGATACGATGATGGCCTATGCGGCGGAGCTGATCGGCCGGGGCGGGCGGCTGCATCATGTCACAAGGCACATGGTCGGGCTCTTCCAGGGGTTTGCCGGCGCGCGGCGGTTTCGCCAGATCCTCTCTACCGATGCCACGCGGCCCGGTGCCGGACCGGAGGTCATCGCGGCAGCCTTTGCGGCGGTGGATATCGACGGCAGCCCTCGGGTTCAACCCGAGGAGAAGAGGCTGGCGGGGTGAGGGCGGAGATTTTCGAGTTCCCATCGGACACACTCCTCCCTTGGCGATCCTCGGTTTCTTTTCGTTATCCTCGGGGTGAGCAAAGCGAGACCCGAGGATCGGACGGGGCGCTGAAAGCTGCCTCGTAAGGTAAGTAATAAATGACACCTCTCAGCGCCCCGTTCGGCGGTTGATATCTGTAGCGCGCAAAATCGAATGGCACGACGCGCAGGATCATTTGGCAGCAGAAACCTAACTTCACACCCACAGCGCGCTGACCCATTTCTACCCCATCCGCAGGGGGGCGGATCCCCTTAACTTACGACCATCCCAGCTCGCCAGTACGTTTTCGATGATGATGTGGTAATGTTCCTTGTCGATCGGTGAAGCCTTATGTGCTCCGGCATTCGATTCGGTGCATGCGGACAGCCTGAAGCCATGTCCGGGGAAAGACGTCGGGCATTTGCGTTTTCCTTGTGGACTAGGAGGGGGGATCTTGGAAACTTCAACGAGCGGCCGTAGACGGCAGGAAAGGATATCGAACGGGTTGTTCGGTTATCTGGGGTTCGTGGTGGCCGTCGCGCTGCTCTTGCCTGTTCTAAGCCGCCTCAAGCCAATCAGGATCGACTGGCTGAGCGACACCGGCCGCATATTCCTGCCGTGGGCTATCGGCTTGGCTCTCGTGTTCGTCTTCTTCAGGCGCTACATTAGAAGGTGTTGTACCGGAGTTGCCGGTTGGCTGTCCGAAGCGCCATCAGATCGTAACCGTTGGGTCGTGGTTGGCGTCTGCCTTCTGATATTCACAAGCTATTCATGGCAGCTTCACATCGGTATTGCTCACCGCGGAGTACCTGGATGGATTTATGCGGGACTTCCCGACATCATCAAGCCCGATGCCCCGGAAAGCCTATCCATGCCACCCGACGTGGAGCCTGCCGTCTTCGCATCCGCACTACAGCCGGCCGTCCTGCCCTTCATCCACAGGAGCGGCTATGCCACCAGCGAGGTTATGTTTCTGCACTTCAAGGACGGCTCCATCCGCCCCGGAAACAATGAGCTGGCAATGGTGAGCTGGCCGAAGGCTACCTTCGGGGTGGAAAACGGCCAAGTGGCGCACGAGAAAGAGTTCTTCGAAATCATCCGGCACAATTTTGTAAACCGTCGTGCCGGCGGCTTCATGATACCGAACCGAGTCGCCTACCCGAGCCACCTCAATTATCAGCGCATCGACTACACCAGCTATCCACCGGCAAGCGAGCTAGTCTCCGTTTCGCTTTGGAGTATGACCGTGCGGGTTGATCACAAGTCCAAACAGATGAACGTGGTTGGTGCCGCCAAGATCGCGCAGGTGAACGGATGATCGCGAAATTCTTTGGTCCCGTCGACTTCTACGGCCGGCCGCGCCCTGTCGTCGCCCTTCATTGCTACATCATTCAGGCCGGCGCCTTTGGTTTGGCTGCCTATCTGTTCATGTCGTGGGACTTTTCCGGTCTGGCTTACATGCCCCCGGAAGCGTTCGGACGTGAAGCGCGGCCGCTGCTGTTCAGCTATTGGAAGACGCCCTGGCTCTACTGGACCTCGTTCCAATTCATCTACGAGCTCATCCCTCGCCCGTCCGTCGCCGTTCTTCACGCGTTCCAGATGACGACGATTGGCGCCCTCCTCTGCGGTCTGCTCGGGATATTTCCCCGGCTGGCGGCTTGGGTCGCTCTCTTGCTTGGTGCTCATCTCATTGGCTGGTTCCTGCTCGGAAGCGACACGATGGACGCCTCGGCGACGGTCATGCTTTTCATGCTGTTTGTCGTCGCGCTGTTCCCGAACGAGGCGTACTACAGGATCGGAAAACCGGCCAACCCGCTTACCCTGAGCACGACCTTTCACGGGCCTGTGTTTGTCCTGCTGTTCTTTATGGACGCCTACTATTTCTATTCCGGCCTGAACAAGGTCATCGACATTGGCGCGCTGTGGGTCATAGATTCCCGGCTCGATCTGTTCTCCATCGCTGCGATCGAGAAGTCCCTTTTTGTATCGACGTGGTCAACGAGCCTATGGTTCAGCTCGTTTCTGTCCTTCAAGGCGCTTGGTGACATCGCCGCATTTCTGGTATTTGCTCTGGAACTTGCCGCGCCGATCGCGTTGTTTTTCCCGAGATTGAGCCCCGCATTCCTAATGTTCTTCGCGAGCATGCATCTCAGCATCTATCTCTCGCATAGCTACGGCTACTGGACGAACACCGGAGCTGACTTCATGCTGCTGCCCTATACCGCGATAGTGCTGTCGATAGGCCGGGCATGGAGACGGCGCCGCAGCGAGACGGTAGCCCAGCAGCCGGCCGAATAGGTCGTGGCCCGCCATGCAACTTAGAGGGCCGGCCATGCGATCGGCGTGATGCCGCCAATGAACTCTTCAATGGTCGGCGGAGCGATCTCGCCCGCCTCGGCGGCGGCGAGTTGCTGGAACATGTGGATCAAGGCAGAATCCCGCCACGCGATGAAGGCTTCCGCCTCCGCTGCCCATTGCGGATTGGTGCTGCCGGCGTAGCTGACGATGGTCAACCGGTTGTCGTATTGCCGTTGAGCCGCGACAGCGTCGAGATGAGTATCGAAAGCCGTCTTGTAGTGATCGATCGTCGGCATCTGGCCGGCGATCATCGCATTCCCGAATAACCTTGGCGCCATCACCTCAACTCCATTGCATGACGACACCGGAAACGGCGACGTTCTTATTGTTGGCAGTGTCGATTTCCCACTTCAGCGAGCTGCCGGAACCAAGGCTGGCGAGGTTGATATTGTTCGCCTCGTAGACCCTTGGAAGGAACTGGTATTGCGCCCACGTCAGAACGGCGGTTGCCCATGTGACCCCGCCGTCACGCGACATCTTGGCGATAACGTCTGTGTTGATCGTAGTGGGATCAATCTCGACAAGCTGAACCGCGATGCGGCCTGTCGTCGGTACTGCGGCCGCCGCATAGGCCACAGATCGCAGCGCCATATTGGCGTATGCTCCGGCAGAGGATTTAACTTCAATGGCCGTCACCACGGGCGTCGAACCGGTAGTTAGGGTGTAGCCTGAGACATCAGCTGTGCCCGCCTCGTCTACCGCGCCGTCCTTGCTTAGGCCTGCGAACGTCACTCGGACTGGAGTGGTTGAGATGGTGTCCATGTCCCATGCGTCTCCACTCGCGGCAGCACGACCGAAGAACATGTTGGTAATCGCCTTGGAAGCGCCGGCAGATGGTCCGACAACTCTGATGCGAACGAATGTGCCGGCGGCAACAAGCCCGGCAGCGGCATACCTGATCCGGTACTTGCGTTGCGTGGCAATCGACGCATCATTCGTAAGAATGATTGAATGGACCACAGTGGTCGGCGTTGGAGACGGCGAAAACCAATCGTTTGCCGCATCATAGACCTCATTTGTTGAAGCCGCCGCATCGACGCCTGTCGCGTCGTCGAAAGGGTCAGCAACGCCGTTCCTCATCCCAAGGCGCACACCCTTCAGGTCGGCGACTTCGAGCGCCAGCAGGGCGTCATTCCTGCCGCCGGAATTTACGAGAGATTCAATTGCCGCCTGCACGGTCGTCGGAGCGCCAGGAAGGTTCGCCGTCGCATTGCTGAACACGACATCGAGCGCCGTCGTCGCAAGCCAGGATTTAGCCTCGGCACTGGTGAGCGCTTTCAGGAGCTTGCCCGAAGTTCCGCTATAGCCGACAAGCGCCCCATCCACGGAAACCGCCGGACCGACAACCAGACCCGAAGCAGGTTTTCCGCTATCTCCAAGCAACTTTCCAGACGTACCGCTAAATGATGGAACATTACCATTCGCTACGCCACCATTGGGTCCGACCATATCGCCCGTGCCCGTACCGTCGATCCCCCTTCTGGCAGCGAGCTGCCAATAGGCGTTGGCGGTTGTCGGAAGCACCGGAGGCGCGTTGCCCGTCGTCGCCTGAAGCGCGACCCATGAAGAACCGTTATCGGTGACCATGTCGCGAGGATCATAGGCCGTGACGCTGGAATAGTCGCCGCGCGGGTTTATCCCGGTCCTGCCGGCGGGAATGGTGAAGGTGATTTCGTAAGGGTCAGCCGGTTCCCCGCTGCCCGTCACGACCATCCCGGCATTGGTGCCGGGCAAGCCTGTCACCACCGGCTGAAAATCGATATCAGGTGCCGGACCCGCAGGACCAGGGCCATAACCGAACGGCCCGGCCCAATCGCCGGAAGCGGCGGAAGCCTTGATGTAGAGCCTTGCCGGATTGGTATCGATCGCCAGGAAGGCGAAACCTTCCGGCCGCTCGTTATAGGTCGTGAGTTCGGCAAGATCTCCCGTCGCATCATAGCGGTAGAGCGTTCCGGCCTCCATCGCGACCAGGAGCCGGGACAGTATATTGCTATTGGTTTCGAGTTGGTCGCTGAAGGCGGTGGCGCGAAGCAGGGCATACGGATAGGTGCCGGTCGCGCCGGACCACTCCAAAGCCGCAATCGCCGCCGTGTCGCTTTCGATCGAGACGAGCGGAAGAGCATTGCCTTGCGCCCCGACATAGATCGTGCCGCCGGCCACCTGCGCAATCGCCCAAGCAGTGCCGATCCCGGTCACGGAATTGCTGCCGTTGGTCAATTGAATCGATCCGGTCGTGTAGTATTCAGCCATGCGAGAAGAACCCTTATAAGGCCGGGATGCCGAGGATGAAGTATCGAATGCCGATGATCGCATCGGGCGGGTAATCGAAGACCCACTGATTATTCTGGTTCGTGCGCTCAAGGCTTGGATTGCCGTTGAAGGTCCAGAACGTCGCCTGCGATCCGCTCAGCACGCAATAGGTCGAGTTGCCCTGATGATACTGCAGCTGGTTGTTATAGTTTTCGGTGATGAAGGTCGCGGCCGGCTTAGCCGAGAAGCCGTTGACGCCATCGACATGCAGCGTCGTATATTTGACGAACGGAAACAGACCGAAGTTGTTGAAGTTGACGGTAAAGGACTGCCCCGGGTTGACGCTGGCCGGAGGAGTGTAGTTCGGTTGGCCGTCAATGATCTGGTAGCCCTCAGCGAGGATCTGCAGTGCCGGCCAACGACTGTCGAGGACCACATCCGCGAAACTCGGATTCGCCGCCGCGCCAGGGCGCAGGAACTGCACCACATCCTGCGATCCGTCATTGAACTGCCTGAGTACCTCGTTGCCTCCGGAAGTCGGTGGAGTGCCGTCGAAAGCCAAGCATCCCCAAAAGCCGATGACGGATGTTTTAGGGCAAGAGCTTCAAGGAAGACTGAACGGGCAGGGTAAGGGAAGCGTATTGCGGCCCGGCACAGATGTGCCGGAACGGGGCGCGGCGTTTTTTCGGTTGCGGCCGGGCGTTTTAGGCGGTCGGCGGCATTGACCAGATCGAAAGGAACAGCGGGTAGGATCGCCGCTTTCCAACCGGCGGAGAATGCGGGTGATGGCGTCGCGGCGTCGATTTGGCCGACGAGGGATCGCTGCGGCCGGCAGCGAGCCGTCCGGGCCGGCGGCGGTTTCCGCCCGCGTTTCGGAGCGTTTCGCACAGGCCGGCGATGAGGGGCGGTCTTTCCGGATTTCCTGGAAACAGATCCGCCACGGGCTGTGGATCGCCGCGCTTGTGTTTCTCGTCGTCGGCAAGGTGTTTTTTGCCTTCCGCGACGACCAGGTGCGCAAGCAAGCTTCCGAGGCGGTTCGCCTTGCCTGCGCCGACCAGAGGATGTCGTTTGCCCGCAGCGCCTATGTGAACTGTCTGATGCGGGTTGAAGCCGGCGGCAAGCCATGAGGCGCCGGCCGCAACCCGCATCGCCAATCTTTCAGGATTTCCGACGGTTTGGGCCGTGATATCGAATTGACCCTCGCTCCGGTCGTCTACCGATTTGCGGCCGGCGGAGGGCTTCGGGACGCGAGCAGGTGCGGCAGTCTTGACCCTCCCCTTGTGGGGAGGGTGGCCGGCAGGCGGGAGGGGTTTGCCGGGCAAAGCCCTCCCTGAGCGGGAAACCGCGCTACTCGGCCGCCTCCGCGTAAGTCTCCAGCGGCGGGCAGGTGCAGACGAGGTTGCGGTCGCCATAAACGTTGTCGACGCGGTTGACCGGGGACCAGTATTTGTCGACGCGGAAGGCGCCGGGCGGGTAGCAGGCCTGCTCGCGGGAATAGGGGCGGTCCCATTCGCCGACCAGGTCTTCCACCGTGTGCGGGGCGTTCTTCAGCGGGTTGTTTTGCCGGTCCATGCGACCGTCCTCGATGGCGCGGGCTTCCTCTCGGATCGCCAGCATCGCTTCGCAGAACCGGTCGATCTCGGCCTTGGTTTCCGACTCGGTCGGTTCGATCATCAGCGTGCCGGCGACCGGCCAGCTCATGGTCGGGGCGTGGAAACCGCAGTCGATCAGGCGTTTTGCGACATCGTCGACGCTGACACCGGCCGAGACATTGAGCGGGCGCGTGTCGATGATGCATTCATGCGCGACGCGGCCAGATTCCGACTTGTAGAGCACGTCATAGGCGCCCTTTAGGCGTGCGGCGATGTAGTTGGCGTTGAGGATCGCCACCTTGGTCGCCTGGGTCAGGCCCTCGCCGCCCATCATCAGGCAGTAGGACCAGGAGATCGGCAGGATCGACGGCGAGCCGAAGGGGGCCGCCGAAACTGCACCCTCACGGCCGTCCGTCGCCGGGTGTCCGGGGAGATGTGCCGCCAGATGTGACTTGACGCCGATCGGACCCATGCCCGGACCGCCGCCGCCATGCGGGATGCAGAAGGTCTTGTGGAGGTTGAGGTGGGAGACGTCGGAGCCGATGTCACCGGGCCGGGACAGGCCGACCATGGCGTTCATGTTGGCGCCGTCGAGATAGACCTGGCCGCCGTGGGCATGGGTGATCTCGCAGATCTCGCGCACCGTCTCCTCGAAGACGCCGTGGGTCGAGGGGTAGGTGATCATGCAGGCCGAGAGGTTCTCGGCATATTGCTCGGCCTTGGCGCGGAAATCGTCGAGGTCGATATCGCCGTTGTCGCGGACCTTGACGACGACCACCTTCATGCCGACCATCTGGGCGGAGGCCGGGTTGGTGCCGTGCGCGGAAGTCGGGATGAGGCAGACGTCGCGGTGGGTATCACCGTTGGCGATGTGGTAGTTGCGGATGGTCAGAAGGCCCGCATATTCCCCTTGCGCGCCGGAATTCGGCTGCAGCGAGAAGGCGTCGTAACCGGTGATCTGGCAGAGTTTTTGCGACAGGTCGTCGATCATTTCCTTGTAGCCGAGCGCCTGGTCGGCCGGCACGAAGGGGTGGATGTCGGCAAATTCCGGCCACGTGATCGGCAGCATTTCGGCCGTCGCATTCAGTTTCATGGTGCAGGAACCGAGCGGGATCATCGCCCGGTCGAGCGCCAGGTCCCGGTCCGAGAGCCGACGGATATAGCGGGTCATCTCGCTTTCGGCGCGGTTCATGTGGAAGATCGGGTGGGTCATGTAGTCGGATTTGCGCAGGAGCGCGATCGGCAGGCGCCAGGTCGGCTCGAAATCCGAGACCTTGAAATTGCCGCCGAAGGCACGCCAGACGGCTTCGAGCGCCGCGGGACGAGTGCGCTCGTCGAGCGACATGCCGATGCGGGTTTCGCCGACTTTGCGCAGGTTGACGCCTTCGGCGACCGCGGCGCGCATGATCAGGCCCTGCATGTGGCCGACCTCGACGGTGATGGTGTCGAAGAAGGTGTCGGGGTCGATGGTGTAGCCGAGCTTTTCCAGGCCCTTGGCCATCAGCACGGCCTTGCGGTGGACCTGCTGGGCGATCGCTTTGAGCCCGTCCGGGCCGTGGAAGACCCCGTACATGGAGGCCATGACGGCCAGCAGGACCTGGGCGGTGCAGATGTTCGAGGTCGCCTTTTCGCGGCGGATATGCTGTTCGCGGGTCTGCAGCGACAGGCGGTAGGCGCGGTTGCCGCGGCTATCGACCGAGACGCCGACCAGGCGGCCGGGCATGGCGCGCTTGTGGGCATCCTTGACCGCCATATAGGCCGCATGCGGGCCGCCGTAACCGACCGGCACGCCGAAGCGCTGGGAGGAGCCGATGGCGATGTCGGCGCCCATTTCGCCGGGGGATTTGAGGAGCGTCAGCGCCAAGGGATCGGCGGCGACGGCGGCGACCGCGCCGGTCTGGTGCAGGCGGGAGATCAGGCCGGTGAAATCGCGGACATGACCGTTGGTGCCCGGATACTGGAAGATCGCGCCGAACACGTCGACCGGATCGAGATCAGTCATCGGGTCGCCGATGATAACGCTCCAGCCGAGCGGCGCGGCGCGGGTTTCGATCAGCGCGATCGTCTGCGGATGACAGGCGGCATCGACGAAGAAGGCCGGCGCCTTCGATTTGGCCTGGCGCTGGCAGAGCGCCATGGCTTCGGCAGCGGCGGTCGCCTCGTCGAGCAGCGAAGCATTGGCAACGTCGAGGCCCGTCAGGTCGCAGATCATCGTCTGGAAATTGAGCAGCGCCTCGAGGCGGCCCTGGCTGATTTCCGGCTGGTAGGGCGTGTAGGCCGTGTACCAGGCCGGGTTTTCGAGAATGTTGCGCTGGATGACCGGCGGGGTGATGGTGCCGTAATAACCCTGGCCGATCAGCGAGACGAGCGCCTTGTTGCGGTTGGCCGTATCGCGCAGCTTGTCGAGCGCCTCGCGCTCGGTCAGCGCCGGGCCCCAGGCAAGCGGGGTCGTTTGGCGGATCGAGGATGGCACGGTGGCGTCGATCAGCGCGTCGAGGCTTTTGTAGCCGACGATTTTCAACATCTCGGCCATCTCGGCGGGCGAAGGGCCGATATGGCGGCGGTTGGCGAAGTCGTAGGGCTGGTAGTCGGTGAAATGGAAATCGGTGCTGTCGGTGGTCATGCGATCAGTTCCTGGTAGGCGGCCTCGTCGAGCAGCGCGTCGGCGTCGGAGGCGGTCTTGAGCTTCAGCTTGAAGAACCAGCCTTCGCCTTGAGGATCGGAATTGACGATCGAGGGATCGTCGACGATCGCCTGGTTGACCTCGGTAACTTCGCCGTCCAGCGGACAATAGACGTCGGAGGCGGCCTTGACGCTCTCCACGGTCGCGGCATTGCCGTCCTTGGTCAGTTCGGCGCCGACTTCCGGCAGTTCCACGAAAACGAGGTCGCCAAGCTGCTCGGCAGCGTGAGAGGTGATGCCGACGGTCGCGACACCGTCTTCGAGCTTCAGCCATTCGTGTTCAGCGGTGAATTTCAGCATGGTTCTCTCCGGAGGATTATCGTTTGTAGGTGGGGGTGACGAAGGGAAGGGCGGCGACCGTGACGGGCAGATATTTGCCGCGCACCTCCGCAAAAATCTGGCAGCCAGGTTCGGCAAAGCGGGTCGGCACGTAACCCATGGCGACGGGGCCTTCGACCGAGGGGCCGAATGTGCCGGAGGTGACTTCGCCGAGTTCGGTCCGGCCCTCAGCCTCGGCGTAAAGTTTTGCATGTGCGCGGACGGGCGCCTTGCCCTCCGGCTTCAGGCCGACGCGGCGGCGGGAGGTGCCGTTCGCCAGCTCGTCGAGGATG
>NZ_JALBGV010000028.1 GCF_023006505.1 Neorhizobium sp. SHOUNA12A | reverse complement strand
GGCCCGCGTCCCGCCTCGTCGGTGCCTGCGACCGGCCAGTGGCCGGCCTGGCGCGCCACAAGCTCCAGACTGAAATCCGGAACCAGCGGAATGTCTTCGAAAAGCATCGGAGAATCGGGCGACGTGCGAGGTAACATGGCGGCAACCTCGCACGTCGTCCCGACCTCCTGCAACCCCCGGCCAAGCGATTGCGGCGTCGCTATCCACCGAGGGGCGGCGGTGGAACCCGGGGTATTTTTCCGACGCGGGGACAGGGCGGGTCGCGTCGGAAATTGGAATTCGCAATCGAACCGGAATAAGGTCCGGTCAGAGCAGCGAGAGCTGGATGCCGCCGCCGTCGGGGCGGAGGAAGATGTCGTCGCGCAGCGGCAGGCCGCGCCGGACCATGCCGAGCCGTTTGGTCGCCATTTCGAAACGGCGGCCGATCTGCCAGGCATAGGGACCGGCGCCCTTCATCCGCTTGCCCCATTCGGCGTCGTAATCCTTGCCGCCGCGCATCGAGCGGACGAGAGACATCACATGCCGGTAGCGGTCCGGGTAGTTCTGCAGCAGCCAGTCGCGGAAGAGGGGGCTCACTTCCAGCGGCAAGCGCAAAAGCACGTAGCTCGCCTCCGTCGCCCCGGCCGCATGGCCGGCGTCGAGGATCCGTTCGATTTCGTGGTCGTTGAGCGCCGGAATGACGGGTGCCACCATGACCGCGGTCGGAATGCCGGCATCGGTCAACGCCTTGATGGCAGTAAGGCGCTTGGGAGGGGTCGAGGCGCGCGGCTCCATAGTGCGGGCAAGCTTGCGGTCGAGCGTGGTCACCGAAATCCCGACCTTCGCGAGCCCCTTGGATGCCATGTCGGCAAGAATGTCGATGTCGCGGGTGATCAGCGCCGACTTGGTGACGATCGCGACGGGATGATTGGCCTTCTGCAGCACTTCGAGGATCTGCCGCATGATCCGCCATTCCCGCTCGATCGGCTGATAGGGGTCGGTATTGGTGCCGATCGCGATCGCCCGCACCTTGTAGTCCGGGCGGCTCAGCTCCCGTTCGAGCAGTTTCGGCACGTCAGGCTTGGCAAACAGCTTCGATTCGAAATCGAGGCCCGGGGAAAGCCCCATGAAACTGTGCGTCGGCCGGGCAAAGCAGTAGATGCAGCCATGCTCGCAGCCGCGATAGGGATTGATCGAGCGGTCGAACGAAAGGTCCGGCGATTCGTTGCGGGTGATCGCGGTGCGCGGCTTTTCCACCTGCACCTCGGTCCTGAACGGCTCGAGCTCCTCCAGCGTCTGCCAGCCGTCGTCGAAGGCCTCGCGGCGCTCCTCCTCGAAACGGCCGCTCGGATTGAGCCCCGCGCCGCGTCCGCGACGCCGGTCGATCTCCACCCGAAGACCGGAGGATTGGACCAACGCATCGGCAATATCGGCCGTATGAGCAGGCGCGAAAGCGTCCTGCCGCAATTGATGCAGCTCGTTCATGGGTTAGCTCCTGAAGGGGAAACTCCCCGTTCCTGATGATTAAATTCCTAGCGCCGAAACGAGAACATTGCAAGAACAAAATTTGGAACCCGTGTTTCTGGTGTTCCTTGTTGCAATGCGTTACATGTCAGGGATGCTGACTGTCATCATGGAATGCCGCGATCAGGAATCCGAGCTGGCGCAGACGCTCTCGGTGCTCGTTTCCGCTGCGGTGGAGGGACTTGTAAGCGATGTCGTGGTGCTCGATCACGGTTCGCGGGACGGTTCCTCCAGTGTCGCCGATGCGGCCGGTTGCCGTTTTTATGGCCATTGGGACATCAAGGATATTTTGCGCGGTGCCCGTGGAGAATGGCTGTTGCTGGTCGAGCCCGGCGCCCGGCTGCAGGGGGGCTGGATCGATGAGGTGATGGAATATATCGCGCTCAACAAGCAGCCGGCCCGCTTCGCGCCCGCCCGCAATTACCGGCGGCCGTTCTTCAAGCGCCTCGGCCGTGCCGTGCCGCCGCTGGAATACGGCATGCTGCTGCCGAAGCGGCAGGCGATCGCGCTGGCAAAATCGGGAATGAACCTGGAAACGCTGGCGCGCGGCCAGAAGGTGTCGAAGCTTTCGAGCGAGATGATCCCGGCCTGGGTGGCTGCTGCGGTCAGGTAGCGCCTATTTGCCGCCGCGCTTCAGGTGCTCGTCGAGCCGCGGCATGATCTCGATAAAATTGCAGGGCATGTGGCGGTAGTCGAGCTGCGCCTTCAGAATACCGTCCCAGGCGTCCTTGCAGGCGCCGGGCGAACCCGGCAGCACGAAGATGAAGGTGGCGTTCGCGACCCCGCCGGTCGCCCGCGATTGGATCGTCGACGTGCCGATCTTGTCGTAGGAAATCCGGTGGAACACTTCCGAAAAGCCGTCCATGCGCTTTTCGAACAGCGGCTCCAGCGCCTCCGGCGTCACGTCCCGGCCGGTAAAGCCCGTGCCGCCTGTGGTGATCACCACGTCGATATCGGGATCGAGCGTCCATTCCCGCACCTGGCCGGCAATGCGGTCCTTGTCGTCGGGCACGATCGCGCGCGCCTTCAGTTCATGGCCGGCTTCCGCGATCCGCGCCACCAGCGTGTCGCCGGACTTGTCATCGGCAGCGGTGCGCGTGTCGGAGACGGTCAGCACGGCGATGCCGACGGGGATGAAGGAACGGGTGTCGTCGATCCGGTTCATGGGGTTTTCTCAGGGCTGTGGCCAACGGTTCTCACCGCCTGAAAATACCATTCCGGCTTCTGGCCGTTAAGGTTCTCCATCGCCTTTTCCGCCGCTTCGAAGGAAGGAAATATCCCGAAACAGGTGGCGCCCGAACCGGACATCCGCGTCAGCATGGTGCCTTCCGCGCCGATCAGGCTGGAAATCTGGTCGATTTCGCGCACCAGCGAGCGCGCCGGCGGCTCAAGGTCGTTGCGCAGCATCTTCAGAAAGCTGATCCAGTCGCCGTCGAGCGCGCCGATCGGCGAATTGTCCTTCTGGGTCAGGCGGCGGAAGATACCCGGCGTCGAGACCCCGACCAGCGGATTGCCGAGCACCAGCGACAACGAGGGCATGTCGGGAAGGGTAGTTAGCTCTTCGCCTATCCCCCTGGCCATCAGCGGCTCGCCCTTCAGGCACATCGGCACGTCGGCGCCGAGCGAAAGACCAAGCACTGCCAGTTCTTCGGCCGGCAGCCGGGCGTTCCAGAAGCGCATCAGGCCGCGCAGCGTTGCCGCCGCATCCGCCGAACCGCCACCGATACCGGCTGCGACCGGCAGGTTCTTTTCAAGATGAATGGCAACCGGCGGCGCCGAAACGCCTTTATTCTGCAGCGCCTTGCGCAAGAGATCGCGGGCTTTCAGCACGAGATTGCCATGCTTGCCCTCGACGGATGTCGGCAGCAGCGAAGCGAACCGACCGGAAAAGGAAAGACCGTCTGCGTCAGCATCGCTGAAACCGAGCCGATCCCCCGTGTCGGCAAAGGTCACGATACTTTCGAGCAGGTGATAACCGTCGGCCCGCTGGCCGGTCACGTGCAGGGCAAGATTGATCTTGGCGGGCGCGAGTTCGAAAAGGTTCGCCTCGTCGGCGAACCGGCTGTCGGATGACAAATTGCCCAGAAACATGGGCGTCAGGATTTCTTGTCAGGATTGGCCGGCGCCGGCGGAGCGGGCGCTACGGGTTCGGACGGGCTGCGGTCGGCAGTCGTCGCGTTCGGATCGAGCGGGGGCAGGCCCTTCTCGATCTTCTCCTTGATCTGCTCGCGGTTGATATCCTCGCCTTCCGAGATCAGCGCCCGGTTCCACTGATAGACGGCTTCGAGCTTGCGCCCGAC
Organism: Neorhizobium sp. SHOUNA12A; assembly: GCF_023006505.1. Classification (GTDB taxonomy): domain Bacteria; phylum Pseudomonadota; class Alphaproteobacteria; order Rhizobiales; family Rhizobiaceae; genus Neorhizobium. The sequence goes on along the minus strand of NZ_JALBGV010000028.1, from coordinate 63,201 downwards.
ACGCCAGTAGGAATCGCCCAGATGATCGTTGATCGTCGAATCGCCGGCGCGCAGCTGCACGGCACGTTCGAGCTCGGTCACGGCATCGTCGAACTTGCCCATGCGGAAATAGGCCCAGCCGAGCGAGTCGACGATATAGCCGTCATCCGGCCGCGCATCGACGGCACGCTTGATCATGCCGAGACCCTCGTCGAGGTTCTTGTTCATGTCGACCAGCGAATATCCGAGATAGTTGAGCACCTGCGGCTGTTCAGGGTTGAGTTCCAGCGATTTGCGGAAACTCGGCTCGGCCTTCTCCCAGTTCTTCAGCCGCTCGTAGGCGATGCCGCGCTGGAAGAAGATGGTCCAGTCGCCCGGCTTCGGCACCGGCCCGATGACCTCGGCCGCCTTGTCGTAGGTCTCGGCCATGGTCTTGTAGTCCTTGGCGTCGGAAAGCACGCTGCCATAGGCGATGTAGCTGCGGATGTCCGACGGATCGGATTCGATCAGCGATTTCAGGTGCTGCTTGGCCTCGTTCACCTTGCCGGTGTCGGAAAGCGTCACGCCGAGCTGCAGTTCGGAAATGCGGCGCATCGGCGAATCGGCCGGAACGCTCGCATAGAACTTGATGGCGCGATCGGGCTGCTTGAGCTTTTCGGCGATGCCGCCGAGCAGGATCAGCGTGTCGGCACTCTTGACGTCGAGCGCGTGGGAAATCTGCAGGTAGAGGGAGACCATGTCCTCGGCGCCCTGGCGGTTCAGCGCGCCACCGATCGAAAACAGCACGCCGGCCGCACCTTCGGCGGCGTTGCTCACCTGCTGCTGGGGCTTCTCGCCCTTTTCGATGCTCTGGCGGAGCGCTTTCAGCGGCGCATAATTGGAGACCATGCCGTCACCGACGGAGATCGCATCGAGCGCCTTCTGCTTGTTGCCGGCAGCCGCTTCAAGACGCGCAAGCGCCATGACGGCGCGCATAAACGTGTCCGGCGCGGTGGCGACTGCTTCCTTGTTGGTGACGGCGGTGTTGAGATGCTGCCGTGCGGTGCCGATATCCCCGGTCACCAGCGCCATGGCGCCGAGATGGTAGTCGGTGAATACCTTGTACCAGGGCGGTCCCTTGAGGTTGTTGATGCTGGCCATCGCCTGCTTGCCCTTGCCAGCGCCGACATCCGCCCAGGCGGAGAGGAGCTGGTGGGTCAGCCGGTCGAGATCGTTCGGCCCCTCATAGGCAAGCACTTTCTTGGCGGTGTCGAACTTCTTGTCGCGCAAGGCATCGAGCCCGCGGACGATCTTGGTGATCCGTTCGACGGCGTTGTCATCCTTCAGCGCATTGGCCTCGGCGAGACCCTGGTCGAAATCGCCGTTGAGCAGCAGCGAGATCATCAGCCTCTCGCGGATTTCCAGGTTGGCGGGATCGAAAGCCAGCGCCTTGCGGTAAAGCGCGATCGCGGTGTCGTAGTCGTGGTCGACGTCGGCAGTGCGGGCCGCCAGGAAGGCGCCGGAAAACGTCTTCACATTGCCGGGACCGAACGTCACCGTGTCTTTCACCGCTGGCTTCGCTTCCGCCGTCGCCGCACTGGCCGCCGTTCCGAACATGAGGACGGTTGCGAGCGCCGCGCTGGAGAGCAGAAGAAGGCTGGATTTCCGCCGCATAAAGATGCCTTTCGTAAGAGCATGGCGATTCGGTGAGATACCGCCGCCAATTCCGCCCTATTGATTCACGATAGAATGGCTTTTTTGAAGCAGGTCCGCAAGGAAATCCCCAGCGCCGCATAGGCGCAGCGCCGGTCACACCTTCGTCAACGGACGCCGTATGTCAGTTGACGCGCTGGATCGAGAAGTCGATGACTTCGAGAAGAGCGGCCTTGAGCGGCGAGGCGGGAAGCGGCGCCAGCGCATCGCGGGCGATCGTGCCGTAATGCAGGGCGCGGCCAATCGTGTCGTTCAGGGCCCCGTATTTGTTGATCAATCCGAGCGCCTTTTCGAGGTTCTCGTCGCTGCTTTCGCCCTTCTCGATCGCCTGGCGCCAGAAGGCGCGCTCGGCTTCGGTGCCGCGGCGATAGGAGAGGATGACGGGCAGCGTGATCTTGCCCTCGCGGAAATCGTCGCCGACATTCTTGCCGAGATCGGCCGCCTTGCCGCCGTAATCCAGCGCGTCGTCGACGAGCTGGAAGGCAAGGCCGAGGTTCATGCCGTAGGATTTCAGCGCGCCACGGCCGGCCTTGTCGGCATTGGCGATGATCGGCCCGACTTCCGCGGCGGCGGCAAACAGGGCCGCCGTCTTGGCGCGGATGACCGAAAGATAATCGTCCTCGGTCGTCTCCATGTTCTTGGCGACGGACAGCTGCAGCACTTCGCCCTCGGCGATCACAGAGGCTGCGGCAGACAGCACGTCGAGCGCTTCGAGCGAGCCGACATCCACCATCATCCGGAACGCCTGGCCGAGCAGGAAGTCGCCGACGAGCACGCTGGCCTGGTTTCCCCAGATCATCCGGGCGGTCGAGCGCCCGCGGCGCAGATCGCTTTCGTCCACCACGTCGTCGTGGAGCAGCGTTGCGGTGTGCATGAACTCGACGCTGGTCGCGAGCTTCACATGGCCTTCACCCTGGTAGCCGAACAGCGCCGCAGAGGCGAGCGTCAGCATCGGCCGCAGCCGCTTGCCGCCCGACGAGATCAGGTGATTGGCGACTTCCGGGATCATCTGCACGTCGGAGCCGGCCCTGGACAGGATCAAATGATTGACCCGATCCATGTCCGCCTTGGTCAGATCCACCAGCGGTTTGACGGATGCCAGTTTGTTTTTGCCTTCTTCAAGCGGTATGACGACGCCCAATGTCAGGCCTCCCTATCGAAATCTTTCAAACGACAATAGAAAGAGGCTGATAGTGCGGCAAGCGCAAATCGCATCCCGCCGGATATAATGGGGTAACAAACAAGCCATGCTGGAGATCATCCGCACCAACGACATCGTGATCCTGTCGCTGGCCCAGAGCCTGATGAAGGATGCGGGCATCCATTTCATGGTCGCCGACCAGTCGATGAGCGTGCTCGAAGGCTCGCTCGGGCTTTTGGCACGCCGGCTGATGGTGGATAGCGAACGGGTCGACGAGGCGCGGCGGATTTTGAAGGATGCGGGGCTGGAAGCGGAGCTGCGGCCTTGATGCTTGTGGATCCTCGGTCTTCAGTTTTTCCGGAGCTCTAGCATTGAGCGTTCTCGCGGATCGCCCCCCTCTGCCCTGCCGGGCATCTCCCCCACGGGTGGGGAGATCGGCTGGGCGCACGCTCGCCGCTTCAAATTTGACGTCTCATTCTGCGCACCAACGTGCGGCGTATCTTCTCGCGCATTTTTATCTGGCCTCTCTTCCGGCACGCCGTATTTGGAAGGGCGATGATCACGCCGCTTGTGATCTCCCCACCTGTGGGGGAGATGCCCGGCAGGGCAGAGGGGGGCTACCGGCTACCAGCGCTCAATGGTGTCGCGAAGGATGACCACTCCAACCCATACCATCGACGCCTTCCATCGCGGCCGTTTCCACGTCATGCAGCCGAAGGGGGGCGGGCATCGGTCCGGCGTCGATGCGATGCTGCTTGCCTCGCTGGTCGCCGCCGACAAGCCGGTTAATGTTGCCGATCTCGGCTCCGGCGCCGGCGCTGCGGGCCTTGCGGTCGCCTCGCGGCTGGAACGGGCAAATGTTCTGCTGATCGAGAAATCGCCGCTGATGGCCGATTACGCTCGCAAGACCCTGGAGCTTCCGGAGAATGCCTTCCTTGCCGATCGCGTCGAGGTCCTGGAGGCGGACGTGACGCTCACCGGCAAGCCCCGTCTTGCCGCAGGTCTGGTGGACGAGATCCACGACCACGTCATCATGAACCCGCCCTTCAACGATGCCAGCGACCGCAAGACGCCGGATGCCCTGAAGGCCGAGGCGCATGCGATGACGGAAGACCTGTTCGAAGCCTGGATCCGCACCGCCGGCGCGATCATGAAGCCCGGCGGGCAGTTGTCGCTGATCGCCCGGCCGCAATCGATCGCCGAGATCATCGAAGCCTGCGGCAGGCGTTTCGGCGGGCTGGAAATCACCGCCCTTCATCCCCGGCCCGACGAAAGCGCCACGCGCATCCTCGTCACCGCCGTCAAGGGATCGCGCGCCCGGCTGACATTCCGGGCGCCGCTTTTCGTGCATGGCCCGGATGGCCATGCTTTCTCGGCTTTTGTGGACGACCTGAATAATGGCCGGGCCGCCTATGCCCGCCTCAGCCCGAAACGAAATCCACGAGCAGCTTGACGTTGAGGACGGCGATGACGACGGCGATCAACCAGGCAAGGCCGGAGAGCCAGATCGGCGCCACGAGTTCGCCCATCTTGGCCTTGCTGGCGGTGAACATGACGAGCGGGAAGACCGCGAAGGAAAGCTGCAGGCTGAGCACGACCTGGGTCAGGATCAGTAGCTCGGCCGTGCCCGCATCGCCATACCAGATGGTCACGAACGCGGCCGGGATGATGGCTATCCCCCGCGTGATCAGCCGGCGGATCCATGGCTGCAGCTTCATCTTGAGGAAGCCTTCCATGACGATCTGACCGGCAAGCGTCGCCGTCACCGTCGAATTCAGTCCGCAGCAGAGAAGCGCGATGCCGAACAGCGTCGGCGCGATGGCAAGGCCGAGCAGCGGAGCCAGCAGCGAATGGGCTTCGCCGAGCTCGGCTACCTCCGTCCGGCCGGTGCTGTTGAAGGCGGCTGCCGCGAGGATCAGGATCGAGGCATTGATCAAGAGGGCGAAGCAGAGTGCGACGGTGGAGTCGATCGTCGCAAAGGTCAGCGCCTCCTTCTTTTCCGGCAGGGTGTGGCCATAGTTGCGGGTCTGCACGATGCCGGAATGCAGGTAGAGGTTATGCGGCATGACGGTCGCGCCGAGAATGCCGAGCGCCAGATAGAGCATTTCCGGATTGGTGACGATCTCAGTGGTCGGGAAGAAGCCGCGGATGACGCCGCCCCACTGCGGATCGGCGAGGAAGATCTGGACCGCGAAGCACACGGCGATGACGCCGAGCAGGGTGATGATGAAGGCCTCGACCCAGCGGAAACCCATCTTCTGCAGGTAAAGGATGATGAAGACGTCGAGCGCCGTGATCAGTACGCCGAGCTCCAGTGGGATTCCGAAGATCAGGTTGAGACCGATCGCGGTGCCGATCACCTCGGCGATGTCGGTGGCGATGATGGCGATTTCGGCCAGCGCCCAGAGCGGAATGGAAACCCATTTCGGAAACGCGTCGCGGCAGGCTTGCGCCAGATCTCGGCCCGAAGCGATGGCAAGACGGGCACAGAGCGACTGCAGCACGATCGCCATCACGTTGGACAGCAGCGCGACCGCCAGCAGCGCATAACCGAATTTCGAACCGCCGGCGAGCGAGGTCGCCCAGTTGCCGGGGTCCATGTAGCCGACTGCAACCAGGTAACCCGGGCCGGCGAAGGCAGCCATCCGTCGCCACCGAGATCCGGAGCGCGAGATGTTGACGCTTCGATAGACGTCGGAAAGCGATGCTTCCCCCCGTTTGTTCCGCCAGCCGCTGTCCTGCTTTGAACTTAAGACGTCCATCTTCATCCTATCTCCGTTCGTGGGGGAGATAATGCCTTATTGGAATGATAATGCAAGTCATTCGCAACTAGAAAATCAAAATCCTGCTTTCGGGGGCGCAGCCATTGTGTTTGAAATTCCGTCACATACATGCTCTGGCAGAGCCGAACGCGACAGAAGGAAAAGAAATGGCCGGGTTTTTGAAGAGGTTGATGCCGAAACGGTTCCGTAAGAAGGGGCTGACGATTCCCGTCGTCCGGCTTCACGGAGCGATCATGGCCGGCGGCGGCCAGTTCAAGCAGAGCCTCAACCTGGCCGGCGTGGCGCCAATGCTCGACAAGGCTTTCGCCAAGAAGGATGCCCCGGTCGTCGCGATCTCGATCAATTCGCCGGGCGGCTCACCCGTCCAGTCACGGCTGATCTTCCAGCGCATCCGTTCGCTGGCGGAAGAGAAGGACAAGAAGGTGCTGGTCTTCGTCGAGGATGTCGCGGCCTCGGGCGGCTATATGATCGCGCTTGCTGGCGACGAGATCTTTGCCGATCCGACCTCCATCGTCGGCTCGATCGGTGTCGTTTCCGGCGGGTTCGGCTTTCCGGAACTGCTGCGCAAGATCGGCATCGAGCGCCGCGTCTATACCGCCGGCGAGAACAAGGTGATCCTCGATCCCTTCCAGCCGGAAAAGGAAGGCGACATCGAATACCTGAAGGCGCTGCAGCTCGAAATCCACAAGGTCTTCATCGAGATGGTCAAGATGCGCCGTGGAGAGCGGCTGGCGGACGATGCGACGATCTTTTCCGGCCTGTTCTGGAGCGGGTTGCGTGGCCTCGAGCTCGGCCTGATCGACAGCCTCGGCGACATGCGCGAAGTCCTCAAGCGCCGTTACGGCAAAGATACCAGGCTGGAACTGATCGGCAGCGCCCGCACCCTGTTTGGCCGACGCGTGCCCGGCGTCGTTTTCGGGGAGGGTAAGGCCGGAGAAATCGCCGCGGGCGCAGTCACGGGACTTGCGGCGAGCCTGGAAGAAAAGGCAATGTGGAGCCGCTACGGCCTTTGAGGTCGTCAGGATAGCGCGAGAGGGGAAATGGCGCAGCTTTTATTTCTGATCATCGTCATCGGCGGCGGCTGGATGCTCTACAAGAAGTTCATCAAGGACGCCGAAAAACTGTCATCGCGCACCCGCCGCGAAGAAAAGGAACGCCAGACCGGCGCGATCGGCACCCTGGAACGGGACCCGACGACGGGAGAGTATAGGGTGAAGCGGGATGAGGAATAGGCCTCATGCCCGAGGAGAAGAAGTCTGCCGTGGCAGAGACTGATGCCGACAAAAGACGCGTGGCACTGGAAAAGATTCGTGCTTTCAAGTGGAAGCTTCCGGACGGCTGGAAATTCGATCGCGAGGAAGCCAACAGCCGTGATCCGAACAACGATTAAAGCCGTTCCCTCACCCGTGAAATCCAGTCGGACCCTGCGTAACTCACACAGAGGATGAAGACCGTTCGAGTCTCGTCATCGATGGTGAAGCATATGACAGCCTTTTCCGCCGCAGGAATTGCCCGTAATCCTGGCAACAAGTCATCTCGAATCGAGCCCATTTTGGGTAAATCGGCCAGCCGGTAGGTCGCCGTTTCGATTTCCGCCAGCTTGCGGTCCGCGGTGATGCGCCCGGCATATTCTTCGATGAAACTATGAATATCGATGAGGTCTTGTACGGCCGCGGAGTGGTATTCCAGCCGGTAGATCGACATCACTTAGCCTTGTACTTTTCGTCAAGCCGTGCGCGGACGCGATCGAACATATTGTCCTTGTCCATGGATATCCACTGATCTCGCGGCAGCTCTGCGCGGCGGCGGATTTCGTCCTTCATGCCGATCAATGGGTCGTCATGGGCGGAACTTTCCTCGTCCCGCAGCAAGCTGTCGATACCGGCTTCCAGCACTTTTTCGACCGAAGGGAACTGGCCGTCCTCAACGAGCTTTTCAGCAAGCCGCAGGGAGCGCTCGGACAAGGTGAAGCTGTTCTTGACGTTCATGGTCTTTCTCCGGAAGAACGGGCGGACCTTAACATGGATCGTGCCGTTTCGGCAGACCCCGCAACCGCCCCAAACGCATAAATCCTTGACCCGCGCCCCTGATGCGTGGCACTCGTCCGCATCCTCGAACCGACACAGATATGGCCATGACCGAGCTGCCCGACCACATGTCTCCGACCCGCTCCTTCCAGGGGCTGATCCTCGCGCTCCAGAATTACTGGGCGGACAAGGGCTGTGCGATCCTGCAGCCCTACGACATGGAAGTCGGTGCCGGTACCTTTCATCCGGCGACCACGCTGCGTGCGCTCGGGCCGAAGCCGTGGAAGGCTGCCTATGTGCAGCCGTCGCGTCGTCCGTCGGACGGTCGTTACGGCGAAAACCCCAACCGCCTTCAGCATTATTACCAGTTCCAGGTCATCCTGAAGCCGAACCCGCCGAATCTGCAGGAACTCTATCTCGGCTCGCTTGCGGCAATTGGCCTCGATCCGCTGCTGCATGACGTGCGTTTTGTCGAAGACGACTGGGAAAGCCCGACGCTCGGCGCCTGGGGCCTCGGCTGGGAATGCTGGTGCGACGGCATGGAAGTTTCGCAGTTCACCTACTTCCAGCAGGTCTGCGGCATCGAATGCGCGCCGGTTGCGGGTGAGCTGACCTACGGTCTCGAACGCCTCGCCACCTATCTGCAGGGCGTCGACAGCATCTACGAGCTCAATTTCAACGGCCGGGAGGGCGAGGAAAAGATCTCCTATGGCGACGTCTTCCTGCAGGCCGAGCAGGAATATTCCCGCCATAACTTCGAATTCGCCGATACCGCCATGCTGCACCGGCACTTCGTCGATGCCGAGAAGGAATGCCAGGCGCTGCTCGCGGCCGGCGCTCCGGGAGCGAACGCCAACCAGATGCTGCACAAATGCGTCTTCCCCGCCTATGACCAGTGCATCAAGGCGAGCCACGTCTTCAACCTGCTCGATGCCCGCGGGGTGATCTCGGTCACCGAACGCCAGAGCTATATCCTGCGCGTCCGCACGCTGGCGAAAGCCTGCGGCGAGGCCTTCCTGATGACCGATGCCGGTGGTGTGAATTTCGGCAAGGCTGCCTGAATTTGGGTCTGGCCGCGTGTGGCGAACCGTTCAAACGGTTCCCGCCCATTGCGTGCCCAGCTGCCAGACGGGTTTGATTGTCGGATAGGCGCCGGTCGGAAGCTGCCCGGCATAGATCTGCAGAAACCGCCGTGTGCCGGCCGGTGCCGGGGGCTTCATCATGACCCCGTACTGAAAAAACAGCAGGGCAAACGCCAGCACATTGGCGGTTCGCGCTAGGCACGCCATGGCAATTCCATCCAGATTGTTTTGAGGTGGGGCCGAATCTTTGGAATCGCCCGTTTTCTGTAAGAGAATCTAGGGCATCCGGGCGATCGGAACTTTGCGGTAAGTCAAAAAATTGACCGCGAAAAATAATCGATGACTTCAACCACTTTTTTATACCACGCCTCTACTGTCCCATCGCAAGGCCAAGTCGGGAGACTCAGATGTACATTTTGATCGGCATAATTGTTCTCGTCGCACTCTACGTTGTTATGATCTACAACGGCCTCGTCAAAGCCCGCCAGATGGCGGAGGAGGCGTGGTCCGGCATCGACGTTCAGTTGAAGCGTCGCGCCGACCTGATCCCGAACCTGATCGAGACGGTGAAGGGATACGCCGCCCACGAAAAGGGTACGTTCGAGGAAGTCGTCAAGCTGCGCAACCAGGCGCAGGCGGTGCCGGCAGGCGATGTCGCCGGCCGCGCCCAGGCGGAAGGCTTGCTCGGCCAGGCGCTCGGCAAGATCATCGCACTTGCCGAAGCCTATCCGGACCTGAAAGCAAACCAGAACTTCTCCGAACTGCAGGCGTCGCTCGAAACCATCGAGAGCGAGATCCAGATGTCGCGGCGGTATTACAATGGTGCTGCCCGTGACCTGAACGTCAAGGTCGAGAGCTTCCCCAACAACCTGGTCGCCGGCCAGTTCGGCTTCTCGAAGCGCGAGTATTTCGAGATCGAGAACGCCGCCGACCGGGCGGTCCCGACCGTCAAGTTCTGAAATCCGTCATTGGACCTTCGTGCCGCAACGGTTTAAGAGCGCGGTCGGCCGCTCGTTGCGGCATTCCATTGGCGTTAAGAGACGAATATCATGGGTAGAGCCAAACTCACCATCCTGCCGCCGGGCAAGCCGCTTTCCGGGCGTGCCATGCCGCCGGGTTCCAAGTCGATCACCAACCGCGCGCTGCTTCTGGCGGGCCTTGCCGAGGGCACCAGCCGGTTGACCGGTGCGCTACGGAGCGACGATACGCGCTACATGGCCGACGCATTGCGGGCCATGGGCGTGGCGGTCGATCAACCGGACGAGACCACCTTCGTTGTGACGGGCAGTGGCAAGCTCCTGCCGCCGTCCGCCCCGCTGTTCCTCGGCAATGCCGGCACCGCGACCCGTTTCCTGACCGCAGCCGTCGCTTCGGTCGATGGCACCGTCGTCGTTGATGGCGACGAACACATGCGCAAGCGGCCGATCGGCCCGCTGGTCGCCGCCCTGAAGTCGCTCGGCATCGATGCCGAGGCGCCGACCGGCTGCCCGCCGGTGACGGTGCGCGGCAACGGTCATTTCGCCTCCGGCCGCGTCGAGATCGACGCCGGTCTCTCCAGCCAATACGTCTCGGCGCTGCTGATGGCGGGGCCGCTGGTCAGCCAAGGTGCCAACGCCCCGTTGACGGTTGCACTGGCCGGCGCGGAAATCGGCGCCCGCGGTTACGTCGACCTGACGTTCGCCGCCATGCAGGCCTTCGGCGCCAAGGTCGATCAGATCGATGCGGCGACCTGGAAGGTCGAACCGACCGGATATCGCGCGGCGGATTTCGTGATTGAACCGGACGCGTCGGCCGCCACCTATCTCTGGGCTGCGGAAGTCTTGACCGGCGGTGCCATCGATCTCGGCGTGGCGGCCACCGCCTTCACCCAACCGGATGCCAAGGCTTATGAGGTGATCGCGCAATTCCCGCACCTGCCGGCCGAAATCGACGGTTCGCAGATGCAGGATGCGGTGCCGACACTTGCCGTGCTGGCCGCCTTCAACCAAACGCCGGTGCGCTTTACCGGCATCGCCAACCTGCGCGTCAAGGAATGCGACCGGGTGAGGGCACTCTCGCTCGGCCTCAACGCCATTCGTGAAGGCCTTGCGACGGAAGAGGGCGACGACCTGATCGTCGCCTCCGACCCGTTGCTTGCCGGCCAGACCCTGCCGGCCGAGATCAATACCTTTGCCGACCACCGCATCGCCATGAGCTTTGCGCTGGCCGGGCTGATGATCGGCGGCGTCACCATTCTCGATCCCGATTGCGTCGCGAAGACCTTCCCCAGCTATTGGGACGTGCTGGCCTCGCTCGGCGTCGAATATACGGACATAGTTTAAGCGGAAAACCCGCCGAAGAGGAGGAATGTCGTGATGCGGTGGTTCTCCGGCTTTTGCCTGGCTCTGCTTTTCTCGCTGTCGGCGGCGCTGCCCGCCGCGGCGGAGGAATATATCCGCTCCTATCATTCCGACATCCAGGTAGCCGACAATGGCGACCTGACGGTGACCGAAACGATCGTCGCCAATTCCGAAGGCGACAGGATCAAGCGCGGCCTGTTTCGCGACTTCCCGCTGACGATGCAGGACGCCGGCGGCCGCACCGTGCGGGTCGGCTTCGAGGTCGTTTCCGTCACCCGCGACGGCCAAGCCGAACCTTTCCATACGGAAAGTGTCACCGGCGGCATCCGCATCTATTCCGGCGACGAGGATGTCTTCCTTCGGAATGGCGAGCACACCTTCGTCTTCACCTACAAGACCGACCGGCAGATCCGCTATTTCGACGACCACGACGAGCTTTACTGGAACGCGACCGGCAATGGCTGGGAATTCCGCATCGCCCAGGCGTCGGCGCGGGTGACCCTGCCGGCCGCCGCGCGGATAACCCAGACCGCCGCCTATACCGGCCCGCTCGGCTCTACCGCCCGCAATGCCCGCATGCAGGCGAACGGCAATCTGGCGGTCTTTTCGACCACCCGGCCGCTTGGCATGCAGGAGGGCCTGACGATCGTTGCAGGCTTTCCCAAAGGCATTATCGCTCCGCCTTCGAAAGATCAGCAAAGCGAATGGTGGTGGCGCGACAATATCGGGACGATCATCTCGATCGTCGGCCTCGTCCTCGTCGTCGGCTATTATGCGCTTTTCTGGGGCCGCGTCGGCCGCGACCCGGACCGGGGCGTCGTGGTGCCCCGCTGGGATGCACCGGAGGGACTGTCGCCGGCGCTGGTCAACTATATCGACAACAAGGGCTTTTCGGGCGGCGGCTGGACGGCGTTTGCCGCAAGCGCGCTTGATCTTGCGGTCAAGGGTTACGTGACGCTGGAGGATCTCGCGGAAAAGATCATTATCCGGCGCACCGGTAAGGCCGCGCCGAGGGAGGTGCCGATCGGCCAGGCCTCCATCCTCGGCTCCATCGACGCCAAGGGGCAGGAACTGATCATCGACGAGGCGCACGGCACCTCCGTCCAGTCGATCGGCGCAAGCTTCCGCCAGGCAATCGAGAAGGAACACCGCGGCAGATATTACAACGGCAACAAGGGTTACGTGATCGGCGGCGTCGTGCTGAGCGTGCTTTCCATCGTCTCTCTGGTCGTTTTCGGCAATCTCGAACCGGATATGATCGCGACGCTGATCATCCCGGCCTTTTTTGCCGTGGTCTTCGGCGTGCTCGCCGCCGCCTTCGGCAAGGGCCTGCGCCGCGGTTCGTCGTTGATTTCGAAAATCGTCTCGGTCGTTATCCTCGGTTTTATCGGCTTGGTGGCCCTGTCGATCGGCTCGGCGGTCGTGGTGGGGATCATGTCGGAAATGACCGGCGACGAGCACTGGCCAATCATGGTCTCGGTCGGCGGCATCGTGCTCGCCAACGTCATTTTCTTCTTCCTGATGGGCGCCCCGACGCCGCTCGGCCGCAAGCTGATGGACGGTATCGAGGGCCTGCGCATCTACCTGACGCTCGCCGAAAAGGACCGCATGAACACCGCCGGCGCACCCACCATGTCGCCGCAGCATTTCGAAAAGCTGCTGCCCTATGCGGTGGCACTCGGCGTCGAAAAGCCCTGGAGCAGCACCTTCGAGGTCTGGCTTGCGAGCGCCGCTGCGGGCGCTGCCGTCGGCGCCTATGCGCCCGGCTGGTATAGCGGCAACTACGGCTCCAATTTCGGCGATCGCATCGGCAGCTTCTCCTCCTCGATGGCCTCCACCATCGCCTCGACCATCCCAGCGCCAAAATCCTCCTCGTCCTCCTCCGGCTTTTCCAGCGGTTCGTCCGGCGGTGGCGGAGGCGGTGGCGGCGGAGGCGGCTGGTAAACACTTTCGCCAATCCGGCTGGTGACTTTTGGCGGCGGGCTTGCTAAGGCCACGCCCTGTTGAACAATCATCAAAAAGTTGATTATCGATGCCCGATCTGCTTCTCGAACTCCGCTCGGAGGAAATTCCCGCCCGCATGCAGCGCAAGGCGGCGGGGGACCTGAAAAAGCTCGTCACCGACGCGCTGGTGGAAGCGGGGCTGACCTATGAGGGTGCGCGCGAGTACTGGACGCCACGCCGCCTGACGCTGGATATCCGCGGCCTGACCGCCCGCTCGGCAGATCAGCGCGAGGAGCGCAAGGGTCCGCGCACCGATGCGCCGGAAGGTGCCATCGCCGGCTTTTTGCGCGGTGCGGGTCTTTCGTCGATTTCCGAGGCCCAGGTCGTCAACGACTCGAAGAAGGGCGATTTCTACGCCGCCGTCATCTCCAAGCCCGGCCGCCCGGCGGAAGACATCATCGCCGAGGTGATGCCCGGCATCATCCGCAATTTCCCCTGGCCGAAATCGATGCGCTGGGGCGCCGCTTCCATGCCGAAGGGCGCCCGTTTCGCCGGCATTGACGGCAAGGGTCCGGAAAGCCTGCGCTGGGTGCGCCCGCTGCAGTCGATCGTCTGCGTCTTCGGCCCGGAACATGACGAAACCCAGGTCATCCCCTTCGAGATCGACGGCCTGACCGCCGGCAACATTACCTACGGCCATCGTTTCCACGCGCCTGACGCCATCACCGTGCGCCGTTTCGACGACTACGTGACGAGCCTCGAAAAGGCAAAGGTCATGCTCGATGCCGACCGCCGCAAGGACGTCATCCTGCACGATGCCCGCGATCTCGCCTTCGCCAACGGCCTCGATCTGGTCGAGGACGAGGGCCTTCTGGAGGAAGTCTCCGGCCTCGTCGAATGGCCGCATGTGCTGATGGGCGAGTTCGAAGAGGATTATCTCGAAATCCCGGCCGAAATCATCCGCCTGACCATCAAGACCAACCAGAAATGTTTCGTCACCCGCCCGCAGGCCGGCGGGGAGGGGCTTTCCAACCGTTTCATCCTGATCTCGAACATCGAGGCGAAGGACGGCGGCAAGGAGATCATGCACGGCAACGGCAAGGTCGTGCGCGCCCGCCTCTCCGACGCCAAGCATTTCTGGACCCGTGACCAGGGCGACATGCCCGATCTCGACACGCTGGAGGAGTCGGCGAAGAAATTCGACCTGGACCTCAAGAAGCCGCTCGACCAACGCATGGCAAAGCTCGACGCGCTGAACGTGACCTTCCACGCCAAGCTCGGCACGCAGGGCGAACGCGTGGAACGTATCCGAGCTTTGGCGAAGAAACTGGCGGAGGTCACCGGTGCCGATCCGACACTCGTCGATCGTGCCGCAGTGCTGGCGAAGGCCGATCTGCGCACCGAAGCCGTTGGCGAATTTCCCGAACTGCAGGGCCTGATGGGCCGCAAATATGCGATGCTTCAGGGTGAGGACGCCTCGGTTGCTGCCGCCATCGAAGACCACTGGAAGCCGAATGGCCCTTCAGATCGTCTGCCGGAGGACAAGGTCGGGTTGACAGTCGCACTGGCTGATAAGCTTGATACATTGGTTGGTTTCTGGGCGATTGACGAAAAGCCGACTGGCTCTAAGGACCCCTTCGCGCTGCGGCGTGCGGCACTCGGAGCGGTGCGCATCCTATTGGAGCGGAAGGTCAGGCTGCCGCTAATTTCGCAGTTAGTTCATCCCACTCGTTTCGCTTGGATACATGCGAATATCGCTGAACAGCGCCGATTGAATGAAGGCGCTGCAAAAAACAATAGGCAGGCAACTGTTCAGTTTCAGCAGTTGGCAGCACAGGCTACGGAGATCGGTAATAGGCTTCGCTTCCAAGCTGCTATTCAGCCAGATGAGGCGAGGCAAATATCCGACCTCCTCTCCTTCTTCCACGACCGCCTCAAAGTCTATCTCCGCGATCAAGGTGCCCGCCACGACCTGATCGACGCCGTCCTCACGCCGTCCTCCGACGACCTCCTGCTGGTCGCTCGCCGCGTCGAGGCGCTGACGGCCTTCATCACCTCGGAAGACGGCAAGAACTTGCTCGCCGGCACCAAGCGCGCCGTGCAACTGCTCGCGGCCGAGGAGAAGAAGGGCACTGTCGTTGCCGATGGTGTTTCGGAAGAACTGCTGAGGCTCGATGCCGAAAAGGCGCTCTGGGCGGCGGTCGTCGTCGCCTCGAAGGAGGCGGCCGAGGCCGTCGCCAAGGAAGATTTCCGCTCGGCCATGGAAGCCCTGTCGAAACTCCGTGTCCCGGTCGACAAATTCTTCGAGGACGTGCTCGTCAACGACGAGGACGCCGCCATCCGCGCCAACCGCCTGGCCCTCCTGAAGGCCATCCGCGAGGCGACCGCGACCGTCGCGGACTTTTCCAAGATCAGCGGCTGAACGTCCGACGCTATTGGACGATGGTGACGCATATGTTACCATCGTCCAATGAAGATCACTGAATATCTTGAGCCAGATGGATCGAGCCCGTTTGGGCGGTGGTTTTCGAAGATCGAGTCCCGCGCGGCCTCGAAGGTGACGATTGCGCTGGCGCGGATCGGACAAGGCAATCTCTCGAACGTGAAGTCGGTCGGCGCCGGAGTGCTGGAATATCGGATCGATTATGGGCCCGGCTACCGGATTTATCTCGGTCGGGACGGCGAGCAACTGGTGATCCTGCTGGTCGGCGGAACCAAAAAGCGCCAGCAAAATGATATCGAGACCGCGCTTGGCTATTGGCAGAACTACAAATCCAGGAAGGGAAGCTGAGATGGCCCTGACACGCGAATTCAAGGAAACGGTAATGGCCCGGCTGGATCAGGATCCGGCGTTTCGCGCCGCGTTGCTTTCGGATGCGGTCGAACTTCTTCTGGAAGGCGATCTCGAAACCGGTAAGAGCGTGCTGCGCGATTTCATCAACGCCACGATCGGTTTCGAGACATTGGCCGAAAAAGTCGATATGCCAGCCAAGAGCCTGATGCGAATGTTCGGGCCAAAAGGCAATCCGCGCGCCGATAATCTGTTCAATGTCATACGGCAATTGCAGGAAAGCTCGGGCATCCACCTGGCAGTGGCCGCCGCCTGATCCGATCTTGCCCAACAAAAAACCGCCGGATCCTTCGACCCGGCGGTTCCTCCGTCCCCATGTATGGGTCCATGTGTGGGATTGGCGTCAGCTGGCGCGGCGCATCTTCTGTGCGACGCGGTTGAGGCTGCCGGCGCCGGCATTGTAGCCGGTGTCCTGATGGGCGTTGATGCGGAAGCTGCTGATCAGGTTCAAGAGTTCGTCGGTATCGGCGGCAAGCGCCTCGGCCGAGGCGGTGGTCTCTTCCGCCATCGCCGCATTGTGCTGGGTCGCCGCGTCGAGCTGGTTCAGCGACGACGAGATCGAGCGCAGCGTGGTGTCCTGTTCGGAGGCCGAATGGGCGATCTTGCCGACGATGTCGCTCGCCGCCTTCACCTGGTTGGAGATTCGCTTCAGCGCTTCGCCAGCCTCGCCGACGAGGCGCACGCCGTTCTGCACCTGGCCGGAAGAGCGCGAGATCTGGTCCTTGATCTCTTTTGCCGCAGCGGCGGAGCGCTGCGCGAGTTCGCGCACTTCCTGGGCGACGACCGCAAAGCCCTTGCCGGATTCCCCGGCGCGGGCCGCTTCCACGCCGGCATTCAAGGCCAGCAGGTTGGTCTGGAAGGCGATGTCGTCGATCACCCCGATGATCTTGGAGATCTCTTCCGACGAATGTTCGATACCGCCCATCGCGTCGATCGCCTGGGCGACGATCTGGTCGGAGCGGTTGGCCTCGGCGCTGACCGAGGTGACCCGCTGGGCGGCTTCATGCGCACCTTCTGCCGTCTGGCGGACGGCGACGGCGAGTTCGTCGAGGGCGGCCGACGTCTCTTCGAGATTGGCGGCCTGGCGTTCGGTGCGCTGCGACAATTCGTTCGAGGCGCGGCGGATTTCCTCCTTGGAACCGCCGATATCGATGCCCTTGGCATTGACCTTGCTCATCGCGGCCTCGAGATGAACGAGCGCCTCGTTGAAGTTGTGGCGCAGCGTTTCGTAGCGGGCGCCGAGATCGGCGCAGCGAACCGTGAGGTCGCCATGGGCGAGCGCTTCGAGCGCTTCGCCGATGGTGGAGACGACCCGGGTCTGCAGCGCTGCTTCCTGCTGCTGCATGTCGAGGTTCTGCTGGCGCTCGCGGTCGAGCTCGGTCTTCTGCTTTTCCTCGCGGGCGGCCATCGCATGGCGTTCGCGGATCTTTTCCTGCAGCGCCTGGGTCGCCTTCGCCATCATCCCCACTTCGTTCGACATGTCCGTGTGCGGGATCGTCGCGGTGACATTTTCGTCGGCGACGGCTTCCAATGCGCCATGCACTGCGGCCAGAGGCCTGGTAATATTGCGGATGACGATCAGGGCGACACCGAGTGCAAGCAGGAAGGCGAGGAAACCGACGCCGACCACTTCCAGGATCGTCTTGTTGATCTTGACGTCGAGGTCGTCGGTGTAGACGCCCGTGCCGACAATGATCTGCCAGGGTTCAAAGGCGCGGGAGTAGGCAGCCTTCTGGAAAACCTGGTCGGCCGGCATGCCTGGCTTTTCCCAATAATAGGTGGTAACGCCGCCGCCGGCACGACCCTTGGCGACCATCTCTTCGCGGAACAGGTTGCCCATCTTGTCCGGCTGACCCTTCTGGTTCACGCCGACCAGCTTGGGATTGTAGTGGAACTGCGTGACCGTGTCGTAGTTCAGGCCGAAGATGTAGCCGGCCGGCTCGTATTTGATCCCTGCTACGGTTGCGTAAGCCAGTTTCTGCGCATCCTCGTGCTTCAGTTCGCCCGATTTTTCCCGGTCGTAATAGGATTGCAGGATGGAAATGCCGGACTCCACCTGGGTGCGCAGCATGTCGTAGCGCTCGGAATAGATCGAGGCGATCGAGGCGCGGATCTGATAGTAGGTGACAGCCGTGAAAGCCACCATAAGCGCTGCCACCATGGCCAATAACTGGTGGGAGATCTTGAGATTCTTCATGTTTCGACTCACTTTCAGGCAGCCGAACTCTCCCGGAGGAGCCGGAGCGGGACGAAGTTTTTGGGGAAGGCGCGTTCTGCACCGGTCACGTGCTACACCGCACTATGACGGGAGAGTGATCCCGAATATTTGAATAAAAATTTAATTATCCGGGCCTTGACAGCCGCAAATGCGAATATTTTGGGCAGGTCGGATTTGATGATGCGCAATTTACGCGCATACCGGGAAAGGCTGTTCTCGGAGCACTTTCTGCTATGTAAATATAATGATATTCTAAACTTAGAGCGTTTCATGTTTTAACGGAAGCATATCCAGCATTGTAGATATAGTTGGCACATTCCTGTGGCTGGATTGTTTGGACGAGTTGTCCGATGTGCCTCCAGGTATCTTCGACGGATCGCTTCTGCGCCAACCGCATCCAATGCTTGATCTTGGCGAAGGTCTGCTCGATCGGGTTCAGATCGGGCGAATAGGGCGGCAGGAACCAGAGCTTTGCGCCGGCAGTCCTGATGATCTGGCGAACCGCTGCCGCTTTGTGGCTGCCGAGGTTATCCATGATGACAATATCGCCCGGCTTGAGAACAGCCAAGAGCTGCTGCTCGACATAGGCGCGGAAGCACTCCCCGTTGATCGGACCGTCGAAGACGCAAGGCGCCGTCAGTCTGTCGCTGCGCAGAGCGCCGAGAAAGGTGAGCGTGCGCCAGTGACCATGCGGTGCAAAGGCGCGCAATCGCTTGCCTTTCGGCCCCCAGCCACGGATCGGCGTCATATTGGTTTTGATCCAGGTCTCATCGATGAAGACGAGCCGTTCAGGATCAAGATGCTGCTGCAAGGATTTCCAGCGCTCGCGCCGACGAGCAATGTCGGCACGGGCTTGTTCAAGCGCGAACAGCGTTTTTTTTGAAGCGCAGTCCTTCGCGCCGGATGAATTCCCAGATGGTATTGTGGGAAACGGCGATGCCACGCAGCGCCAGTTCTTCCTTCAAACCATGGAGTGTCAGATGCGGATTTTGATTGAGCCGCTCGGTGATGAAGGCACGCTGCGGCTCCAGAATGCGCTTGCGATGCCCACCCATCTTGCCGGGCTGAACCGATCCCGTCGCACGGTAGCGCTGCGACCATTTCACCACCGACGAAACAGCAACGCCAAAGCGGGCCGCCACGGTTCGACTGCTTTCGCCCCTCAATACCGCAGCCACAACACGGTTACGCAGATCATTCGATAAAGCTTGCGTCATCAGATGCTGGCCTCCATCCAGCCAGCATCTTGAATCACATCAACGCCGATTTGGGAATCCAACACGATTCACTCAAATGCGGAAACGCTCTAGAAGCGATCGGTGCGCAGTTCGAACGTGTCGAGCGCCAGCGGCTTCGGTGTAAGGGATGCTTCGACGATCCCGACCTCAGCCTTGCCGATGGTCTTCACCGCGCTGGTCAGGGCGTCGGCGTCGATGCCGTCACTTTTGGCTTCTGCGGTCGCGATCTGCGTTTCGGTGGAGCCGTTGGTGGTCGGGTGAAGCTCGGCGATGGCGTTTTCCTCGGCCATCCATTTGGGAAGCTTGCTGACATGGATCACCGGTGAGCCGCCAAGCCAGGCCTCGGTACGCGCCAGCTTCTTTTCCCCGTTGATCTCGATGATCTCCGTCTTCTGGATCCCTGCCGGCAGATCGGGAACCTTGTAGGTTGCCTCGTCCGATTTGGGCGCTACGGCGCTCGGGCAGCTTGTGCAGCTCTTGGTGAGGATGCTGACGCCCGCCTTGTGCGTGTTGTCGATCACCGTGATCGACGACGCGAAAGCCGAACTGCTTGCAAACACCAGAACTGTAGCCAGAACGAGACGCATAACCGGGAATCCTTCTTGAGGTTTCCCATGATTATCGCGGCTTCGTTTCGATCCCGTCTGGATAATCGGTAAATTTTAAATGAAACGACCGTTCCGGCACTCAGTTCTTTTCGCGCGCCACCGCTTGCCAGCCGATATCGCGGCGGCAAAAGCCGTTTTCCCATTCGACCTGGTCCACGAGCCTGTAGGCGCGGGCTTGCGCATCTGCGACGGTCTTGGCGGTCGCCGTAACGTTCAGCACACGGCCGCCGGTTGCGACGAGAGTGCCATCCTTGAGCGCCGTTCCGGCATGAAAGACCTTCTCTCCGGCAGCGCCCTCGGGCAGATGGGCGATCGGTGTATTTTTGTCATAGGCGCCCGGATAACCCTTGGAAGCCATCACCACGGTCAGCGCCACGTCGTCGTTCCATTCAGCGGAAACCTGGTCGAGCGTTCCGATCGCCGCCCCATGGAGCAGGTCGAGCAGGTCGCTCTTCAGCCGCATCATCAGCACCTGGCATTCTGGATCGCCGAAGCGGACATTGTATTCGATCAGTTCCGGGCCCCTGGCCGTGATCATCAACCCGGCGAAGAACACGCCGGTAAACGGATATCCACTTTCCGCCATGCCGCGGATGGTCGGTTCGATGATCTCCTTCATGGTGCGCGCAACCATGTCCGGCGTCATCACCGGGGCAGGCGAATAGGCGCCCATGCCGCCGGTGTTCGGGCCGGTATCGCCGTCGCCGACCCGTTTGTGGTCCTGGGCCGTGGCAAGCGCCAGTGCGGTCTTGCCGTCGGAAAGGCAGAAGAAGCTTGCCTCCTCGCCATCGAGATAGGCTTCGACCACCACTTCCGCACCGGCCGCCCCGAAGGCGCCGTCGAAACAGTCGTCGATCGCCGCAAGCGCCTCTTCCAGCGCCATGGCGACGGTGACGCCCTTGCCGGCGGCAAGCCCGTCTGCCTTGACGACGATCGGCGCGCCCTGTTCGCGCACATAGGCCTTCGCCCCGGCGGCATCGGTGAAGCGGCGATAGGCGCCGGTGGGGATATCATAGCGGGCGCAGAGATCCTTGGTGAAACCCTTCGAGCCTTCGAGCTGAGCTGCGGCAGCAGACGGGCCGAAGGTCGCGATGCCCTTGGCGCGCAGTACGTCGGCGAGCCCGGCAACCAGAGGCGCTTCCGGCCCGATCACGACGAGGTCGATCGCATTGTCGAGGCAGAAGGCCGCCACGCCGGCATGATCGTCGATGTCGAGGGACAAGAGTTCGGCATGCTCGGCGATGCCGGGATTGCCGGGTGCGGCATAGAGTTTGCCGAGTTTCGGAGACCGCGCGAGTTTCCAGGCGAGCGCATGCTCGCGTCCACCCGAACCGATCAAGAGAACCTTCATGTCTCGCCCTCGCCTGCGCTGAAAACCTTGGCCTTGCGCGGCGGTTAAGGGGAGGGGAGGCAAAGGTCAAGGGCCAAGGCTTAGGTGGCCTCCCATCTTCTGTCCGTCATGGCGTTTCGATGGGAGGCCGTCGCGTTCGATAAAGGTCAGAATTCACCGCGCCGGTTTTTCGCGCCGCGGCGGATATCCAGCGTCGTCTGGAAGATCACCTTGTTCCGATAGGCGAGGAAAGGCACCGGTTCGTTCCGAAAGGACGCATCGTCCAGCTTCTGTTCGAGATAGGAAATGGCAGCCTCTAGCTCTTCATTGGCGACCGCCGTGTCAAATGCCAGTGTCCTGGCGGCTTTTTTGGGCATTCGTATCTCCATTCGGCCACATCATGCGGCGGAATGGTTTTAATGGCCTCTTGCCGGAGGTGAGAGTGCGTTGGTTCTTTTCCACAGGGCCTTGGTTAGCGACCGGTCAACCCGTGTTTCGTTTCGGCACGGTTGGTTGAAAGCAAATTGTGGAACCGGCATTCGCCACGTTGCCTTGCCACAAACTTCGACTATGGTCGCGCCTCCCATTTGAACGAGGACGCCCATGGCCGCCGATCTCCGTTTCCTTGCTGCCGCGATTGCCGCGGAAATCAATGCCCGTCCCGAACAGGCTGCCGCCGCGATCGGGCTGATCGACGACGGTGCCACGGTGCCGTTCATCGCCCGCTACCGCAAGGAAGTGACCGGCGGGCTGGACGATACGCAGCTGCGCAACCTGGCAGAACGGCTGGTCTATTTGCGCGAACTCGAAGCGCGCCGCTCGACTATCGTCGACCAGATCAATTCGCAGGGCAAGATGACCGACGAGCTTGCCGCAAAGATCGGCAAGGCGACGACCAAGGCCGAGCTCGAGGACCTTTATCTCCCCTATAAGCCGAAGCGCCGCACCCGCGCCGAGATCGCCCGCGAACGTGGCCTCGGCCCGCTTGCCGAGGCGATCTGGGCCGACCGCGGCGTCGATCCGGCAAAGCTTGCCGAAGCCTATGTCAAGGACGAGGTAACCGATGTGAAGGGTGCGCTCGAAGGCGCTCGCGATATCGTCGCCGAGACGTTCTCCGAAAATGCCGACCTGCTCGGCCGCCTGCGCCAGCATATGCGGGCCGGCGCGACGCTGAAGGCCAGGGTGGTCGACGGCAAGCAGGAGGCCGGCGCAAAATTCTCCGATTATTTCGACCATTCCGAACGCTGGTCGACGGCGCCTGGCCACCGGGCGCTCGCCATGCTGCGCGGCTGGAACGAGGAATTCCTGACCCTGACGATCGAAGTCGACCAGGACGATCCGTCGCCGGTCAAGCCCGCCCAGCGCATCATCGCGCTTGCCTTCGACATCCGGGACCGGGGTGCCGCCGACCGCTGGCTGATGGAAGCGGCCGGCTGGACCTGGCGCGTCAAGCTCTCGGTGTCGCTGTCGCTCGACCTGATGCGCGAACTGCGCGAGCGCGCCGAGGAGGAGGCGATCCACGTCTTCGCCCGCAACCTCAAGGACCTGCTGCTCGCCGCACCCGCCGGTTCGCGCACCACGATGGGCCTCGATCCGGGCATCCGCACCGGCGTCAAGGTGGCAATCGTCGATGCCACCGGCAAGCTGCTGGAAACCACGACCGTCTATCCGTTCCCGCCGAAGAACGACATCCGCGGCACCCAGGCCGAACTCGCCGCGCTCATCCGCAAGCACAATGTCGAGCTGATCGCCATCGGCAACGGCACCGGCAGCCGCGAGACGGAAAAGCTGGTCGCCGACATGCTGTTGAACCTGCCTGGGCAGAAGCCCACCAAAGTCATCGTCTCGGAAGCCGGCGCCTCGGTCTATTCGGCGTCGGAAACGGCCGCTCTTGAGTTCCCCGGCCTCGACGTGTCGCTGCGTGGCGCCGTTTCCATCGCCCGCCGCCTGCAGGATCCGCTGGCGGAACTCGTCAAGATCGAACCGAAATCGATCGGCGTCGGCCAGTACCAGCACGATGTCGACCAGGGGAAACTCTCTCGCTCGCTGGATGCCGTGGTCGAAGATGCAGTGAACGCCGTCGGCGTTGATTTGAACATGGCGTCCGCACCGCTGCTTTCGCGTGTTTCCGGCCTCAGCCGCTCGATTGCCGAGGCGATCGTCGCCCATCGCGACCAGAACGGCGCGTTTTCGAGCCGTAAGGACCTGCTGAAGGTCGCCCGTCTCGGAAACCGTACGTTTGAACAGGCGGCAGGCTTCCTGCGCATTCCGAACGGCAAGGAGCCGCTGGATTCGTCCGCCGTCCATCCGGAAGCCTATGGCGTCGCCAAGAAGATCGTCGCCGCCTGCGGCCGCGACCTGCGCTCGCTGATGGGTGACAGTGCGGCGCTCAAGGCACTCGACCCGAAGCGGTTCATCGACGAAACCTTCGGCCTGCCGACTGTCAAGGACATCATCGCCGAGCTGGAAAAGCCCGGCCGCGACCCGCGCCCGAGCTTCAAGACCGCCACCTTTGCCGAAGGCGTGGACGAGATCACCGACCTGAAGCCGGGCATGATGCTCGAAGGCACGGTCACCAACGTGGCCGCCTTCGGCGCCTTCGTCGATATCGGCGTGCACCAGGACGGCCTTGTCCACGTTTCGCAGTTGGCCGACCGTTTCGTTAAGGATCCGCATGAGGTGGTAAAGGCCGGCGACGTCGTCAAAGTGCGCGTTGTCGAGGTCGATGTGAAGCGCAAGAGAATTGCGCTGACCATGCGCAAGGACGGCGGCGAAGCGGCACCCGCTCCGCGCGGCGACCGCGACGTCCGGCCGGTTAACCCGAAAATGAT
Source organism: Neorhizobium sp. SHOUNA12A (assembly GCF_023006505.1). GTDB lineage: Bacteria > Pseudomonadota > Alphaproteobacteria > Rhizobiales > Rhizobiaceae > Neorhizobium. The sequence continues at coordinate 39,138 of NZ_JALBGV010000028.1, read as the reverse complement.
GAAAACTGAAAAATCTTCATCTCAGGGCGCTTTCGGCGCAGCACTCGCGGAAGCTTTAAAACGCAAGTGATTTTGGCCGGCTTCGGCAGAATTTCAATTATAGGATGCGGGTCGTCAGGCGGGGGTTTGACGGCCTGTTTTTTTATGTCATTTTGATGGCTGCAATGTGCTTGAAAGTCGCAGGGAAACGATTAGATTTTGGATTAGTAAGGCACCCTTAGTATTATTATTGGAGGTGGGTCCGTGGCCTCGTCCCTTCACAATCTTCTCAGCAAAATCATCAAGACAGGAACTTTGATCGTACGCGGCTCGGGAGGTGAGCAACGTTACGGGAGCGGCGGTGGGCGATCCGTTTCGATACGGTTTATCGACGAAGCCGCCGAACGCGAACTGGTGGCGGATCCTCCCTTGAAGCTCGGCGAGCTCTACATGGACGGCCGTCTCGTCATCGATGACGGCGACATCTATGAGTTCCTTGCGCTGATCAAGGACAATACCCTCAGCGAAGGACTGACCTTCGGCATGATCTGGCGCGGCATCGCCCGCGTGCTGGTTTCCCAGTTCCGCAATCGCGTGCCGATCAACCATAACCGGCGCAATGTTGCCCATCATTACGACCTCGACGAAAAGCTGTTCTCGCTCTTCCTCGACGAGGACTGGCAATATTCCTGCGCCTATTTCAACCCGCCGGGCATTTCGCTCGACGAGGCGCAGATCGCCAAGAAGCGCCATATCGTTGCCAAGCTGCTTGCCGAGCCCGGGCAGAAGGCGCTGGAAATCGGTTCCGGCTGGGGTGGCATGGCCATGTATCTGTCGGAATCCTCCGGCGTCGACGTGACCGGCATCACGCTCTCGACCGCGCAGCTCAAGATTTCGAACCAACGCGCCGCCAAGCGCGGTCTTGCCAACAGCGTCCGCTTCGAGCTGCAGGACTATTATTATCTGCCGCCGGATAAGCGCTACGACCGCATCGTTTCCGTCGGCATGTTCGAGCATGTCGGCCGGCTGAACTATCCCAAGTTCTTCGACAAGGTAAACGACGTGCTCGCCGATGACGGCGTCATGGTGCTGCATTCGATCGGCCAGCCCTATCCGGCCCTCATCAACAATCCCTGGATCGAGAAATACATCTTCCCGGGCGGTTATATTCCGGCGCTTTCGGAAGTGATGCCGTCGATCGAGAAGGCGGGCCTGCTCGTCTCCGACATCGAAATCCTGCCGATGCATTATGCCCACACGCTGCGCCACTGGCGCGAGCGGTTCATGGCCAACAAGGAGAAGGCTGCGGCACTTTACGACGAACGGTTCGTGCGGATGTGGGAGTTCTATCTCGCCGGTTCGGAAATGGCCTTCACCCACGAAAGCTTCTTCATCTTCCAGATGCAGATCGTCAAGAAGCGCACCGCCGTTCCGGACAACCGCGACTACATCTACGAGCGCGAGGCGGAACTGAAAGCCTTCGAAGGGAGCCGCATCCCGCTCGACAAGGTAGCGGTGTGATTTTTCGCTTGGTTAACAAGCTGGCAATGCAAATGCGATAATAGAACAGAAATCCCCAGTGGGATCTCTGTTCTGTTTTGCGTTTTCAGGATCCGTTGCCATGTCCTTGCCTGTCCGGGCTGCCTTTTTTCTTTCCATTTTTTCGATTGTTTCCTCGGGGAGCGCCGAGGCTCAGGAAGGCTTCTGGTCCGGCGACTGGTACCTGACGCTCGGCGGCGCCGGTTTCGTGGCGCCGAAATTCGAGGGCGACAACGGCCGCAGCCTGCAGTTCTCGCCGATCATCTCGCTCGGCCGCCAGAACGCCAAACAGGCGCGGTTCTCTTCCCGCAATGACAACATCTCCTTCGCGCTGATCGACCAGGGTTCGATCCGCGCCGGCGTGGCGGCCAAACTGATCATGCCGCGCGACGACGATACCTCCGACGATCTCAAGGGTCTGAAAAAGGTGAAGCTCGGCGGCGAAGTCGGCGGCTTCATCGATATCTACCCGACCGACTGGATCCGCGCCCGCGCCGAAGTCCGCCAGGGCGTCCGCAGCCATGATGGCGTCGTCGCCGATGTCTCGGTCGACGCGTTCACCGATCTTCAGCCGGATCTCCGGCTTTCCGGCGGTCCGCGCGCGACCTGGGCAAGCAACGGCTACAACGACGCCTATTACAAGGTGACGCCGAGCCAGTCAGCGGCATCGGGTCTCTCCGCCTACGATCCGGGCGGCGGCCTGCATTCGGTCGGCGTCGGTGCGGCGCTGACCTGGAAGGCGACCGAGAAACTCGAACTCACCTCGTTTGCCGAATACAAACGGCTGACCGGCGATGTCGCCGACAGCAGTCTCGTGCGCGAACGCGGTTCGAAAAATCAGCTGATGTTCGGCGTTTCGGCAAGCTACAAATTCGGCTTCTCGCTTCCCTAAGTCGTGAGCGTGCTCACGACGGAAGGCGCGGACGCGTCCGCGCCCTAATGCGTGGGCTTTCCGCCTCCGAAGAGCGACAAAGCGCCGGCTTGACCGTGGCGTTCGGCCGGCGCTAGAACCGGCCATGACGAACGCCGACGATTTCAGCGGCCGCGTGGCCGACGCTCCATCCGACAACTGGGTATACCGGGTTCTGCCGCGGCCGGCCTGGCCCTATGCTCAGCTTGCGAGATGGGACCGGCCGATCGGCTGGCAGCTTCTGATGTGGCCGTGTTTCTGGTCGGCGGCGCTGGCGGCGAATGCTGCCAAGGGCGAGGGCGCGTTTTCCCTCGGCCTCCTGCTTTTCCACCTCGTGCTGTTCTTCTTGGGCGCGGTCGCCATGCGCGGCGCGGGCTGCACCTATAACGACCTCGTCGATCACGATATCGACATGGAGGTGGCGCGCACCCGCTCGCGGCCGCTGCCCTCCGGCCGGGTGTCGCGTTTCGAAGCCAAGGTCTTCATTGGCGTGCAGGCGCTGATCGGCCTGCTCGTCCTCATCCAGTTCAACGGTTTCACCATCCTGCTCGGCATCCTGTCCCTGGCGGTGGTGGCGATCTATCCCTTCGCCAAGCGGTTTACCGACTGGCCGCAATTTTTCCTCGGCCTTGCCTTTTCCTGGGGCGCGCTGATGGGCTGGGCCGGTGTGTTCGGCAGCTTATCCGCTGCCGCCCTCTGGCTTTACCTGGCCGCCATCGCCTGGACGATCGGATACGACACGATCTATGCCCATCAGGACAAGGAGGATGACGAGTTGATCGGGGTGCGCTCGACAGCACGCCTCTTTGGCGACAATACCAAACCCTGGCTGATCGGCCTCTACGGCCTGACGCTGATCTTCCTGCTGCTCGCGTTCGCAGCGGCCGGCGTCGGGTTCCTCGCCTATCTCGGGCTTCTCGCCGCAGCCCTGATGTTCGGCTGGCAGGTGCTGATCCTCGATATCGACAATGCCGACCAGTGCCTGAGGCTTTTCAAGTCGAACACCCGCGTCGGCGCGATCCTGTTTGCCGGTCTCGTCCTGTCGCTTGCCCTCTAACGGAAAAAGCCGGACCGCTCAAGGATCGGGCTCCCTCCCATATTATCGCGAGAGGCGGTGGGCAAAGGGACAAGCAAAGCCCTAGCGTCGCGCGATAATTTCCTTGCCTTCGATCTTCATCGTCACGCCCAGGCTGCCGGTGGTGCGGCGGACCAGGAAGCGCGGACGACGCGCCGCGAAATAGGAATGACGGCGGCGCTGCTTGACGCCGTTGGTTCGTACGTCGCCGATATGGTTTTCCAGCGGCCGGGCTATGCCGTCGGCTTCCACCATCAGCATCGGAATGCGATAGGCGTCCGACCAGCTCCGCCAGTCGGCAGCGATGTCGCAGAGGTCGTGGGCGACGAGCAGCGGAATGCAGAGATCCGGATCGTCGTGATGCAGTTCGAGCGTGACCGTCACTTCGCCGTCGCCGTGGTCTATGGCGCGGGCCGCGACCCCTTTGAAGGCGCGGGCGGGCAAGGCGAAGGAGAGCGGCAGGCCGCTTGCGGGGAGGATCTTACGCAGCACTGCGCCGCGTTCGTCGATGGTGATGGAGACATCTCCTGAGGTCTCGCGCAGCGCATAGGTAACCTGCTGCGGGAAACGAGACGGATCGAGCCTGAATGTCGACCCTGCCCAGACGGGCTTCAGAACAGTGTTGGTCATCGATATGCTACCCTTGTTTTACCTGAGAGCCGTTGCCGGTTTCTCTACGGGACTTTTGTCCTCTGATACCCAAAGCATAGGGCGGGCCATGTTCGAGACTGCTTAAAAATAGCGGTTAAAGAAGCCTTGCCTGCCTGGATGGTTAGCAAAAGGGGTCGGATTTGGGTTTCCGGAAGGTGAATCGCGGCATTGCTGTGCAGGCCTGGGACATTCCGGACGGGATGTCGAAACCCTTTCGAAAAGCCACAGGCAAGGCTAGACTGCAATGATTGCGGCAGCATAATTCCGAGTCGTGAGGCCCTTCCATGGTATCGACCTATCTCACCTTTGATCTTGTCAATCGCGACATGCAGAAGAGCCTGAAAAACATTGCCGGGCAGACGACGGTCGTCAACGATACGAAGTACTATCAGGACAATATCGGCAAGGTGAAAACCGTCGACGAGTTCCTCGGCAATTATCGCCTCTATTCCTATGCGATGCAGGCCCACGGCCTGGACGACATGATCTATGCCAAGGCGTTCATGAAGCAGGTGCTGGAAAGCGATCTCAGCGACGACAATAGCTTTGCAAACCGCCTGACCGACGACCGTTACAAGAATATCGCCGCAGCGTTCAATTTCGGCGTTTCCAACGGAGAGGGGGCAGCCGCCCAGTCCAACGGCCAGATGGACGAACTCTTCGATACCTACGACCAGACGATCGCAGCCCAGAACGATACGATCGAGGAAGATACCCGTTATTTCAAGGTCATGCTGGGCGAAACCGGCAATATTACCAATGTCGATCAGCTGCTGGCCAATCCGAGGCTCCGCGACTACCTGTTCACGGCCTATGGCATCGATACGAAATATTACAACTACAATGCCATCCGCGGCGTGCTGACCAGCGATCCGGCCGATCCGACCAGCTTTTACAACACCGCCTATGGCAACAATCTCGACCAGTACAATGCGGCGAAAACCGAGGATACGGAGCTTGCCGAGCGGCTGAGCCTCAGCACCGGCATTCCCACGCTGCAGGACTCGATCGCACTCGGCCAGCAGAAGAAAACCGATCTCGAAACCCAGATCGCCGCCAAGCAGGACGAGCTGAACAATGGCGGCCCGGCGACCCTCCAGGCCGAGATCGACGCCATGCAGGTGGAGCTGACCAATACGGTGCAGGCAATCCAAACGGACCAGGATAACCTCACCACATCGCAGACACGCTACACCGAGCTGGATGGCAGGCTGGTGCCGATCGCCCAGACGGACTCGCGGCGCGCCGAACTCGCGACCATCATCAGCGCTGGGGCGTCCGATGCGCCTTATCTCGCATTGATGAAATCGCTCGCCGAGGATTTCAGCTTCAACGCTGACGGCTCTGTGCCGGCAGGCGGCGCGGTCACTCCGGAAAAGCTGCTGGAGATTGTCGGAGGTTTCTTCAACAAGCAGACCCGGATTACGCATGGCGAGGCGATGTTCAATCAGGAGCTCTTCGAGCAGAAGCTCAAGACGGCTACCAACGTCAGCGATTTCATCAATGATCCCCGGCTTCTCAAATATATCAAGGTCGCCTTCAATCTCGACAAGGTCACGGTCGTCAAGTCCACGATCGAACAGATATTGACGAGCGATCTCTCCGACCCCGATAGCTATGCGAACCGCTTTGGCGTTACTAATCCGGAATATCTGGATCTGGCGAAGGCCTTCAACTTTGCCACCGACGGTACCGTCGCCGCCGGCCAGGCCCAGGACGAATTACAGACCAGTACCACCCGCAGCGACTATATGAGCCGCTGGGACGACAAACAGGAAGCGGATCTCGACAAGACCATCAAGTTCTACAAGCTCGACCTTTCGGAAGTGAGGACGCTGGACGACTTTCTGAGCGCGGATGCCGACAAATCCTACGATTTTGCTCTTCAAGCGGTTGGCCTCGACCCCGCCACCGTTTCGAAGCTGACGATCAAGAGTGCCTTGAAAAGCGACCTTTCCGACCCGAACAGCTATATCTACAAGCTGAAGGACGAACGTTTCGTCTCGCTTGCCAAGCTCTTCAACTTCGACCCCAAGGGGGCAGTCACCCGCCAGGTGCTGCTCCAGTCCAATGCGGCAATCACCAACGTTGCCAAGGATTATATCCTGCGCAAAAGCCGGTTCATGGAAGGCGATGAACTCAAAGCGGCTAGGGCGAAAGCCCAGACGGAGGCCAAATATTATACCGACGCAATGCAGCGCATCGGCAGCCGCGACGAACTGCTCGCCGATCGCAAGACGCTCGACATCCTGCTGATATCGAAGGGGATCGACCCTTCCAAGGTCACCAACGATTTCCTGAAGAAGGCCTTCAATTCGGATCCCGCCGACCCCAAGAGCTTCGTGAATACCCAGACGGACAAGCGGTTCGCGCAGCTCGTCGGTACCTTCAATTTCGACTCCAAGGGCGAGATCGACCGAAGCTCGGCAGGCGAGGCCCAGAACGGCGGCGAAGTCGTCGCGACCCAGGACCTTTACGTCCGCCAGCTTCTGGAAAACCAGCAGGGCGAGGAAAATCCGGGCGTCCGCCTGGCGCTTTATTTCGAGCGCATGTCGGACAGCATCACCGACCCATACGTGATCCTCGGCGACGAGGCACTGAAGGAGTTCTTCCGCGTCACTTTCAGCCTGCCCGCGGAAATCGCCAACATGGACGTCGACCAGCAGGCCAAGATCGTCAAGAACAAGCTCAACCTCGAAGATCTGAGCGATCCGGAGAAGGTCAAGAAACTGGTCCAGCGCTTCACGATCATGTACGACCTGGAAAACGGCCAGAATACGGCATCGGCAGTGAGCATTCTAAGCAGCGACGGCAGTTCGGTCGGCATCAGCTCGGACACCCTATGGGCATTGTCCCAGATCCGGATGGGCTGAGGGCGGGCGGTTATCAGGCGTCGGTGGTCTTTGCCGTCGTCTCGAAGTGCGGATCTGCATTCGATTCGAGCCAGTCGAGGTCGGCGCGCATCGCGTCGCGGCTCGCTTTCTCCATCCGCCGGTAGCGCGACAGCAGTTCCTGGCCGAATTCCGTCAGACCCGCACCACCGCCGCTTTTGCCGCCATGGCGGGTGAAGATCGACGGCTCCTTGAACATCCGGTTGATCTCGTCGCCGAGCAGCCATGCCCGCCGGTAGGACATGCCGATCGAGGCGCCCGCCGCCCGGATCGAGCCGTGTTCGGCAATCAATTCCAGAAGCTGCGCCTTGCCCGGACCGAGCCGTACGCCGTTGTCGAGGTCGATTCGTATAGTGGTCTTCGAAGACCGGCTCATGGAATCGTCACCACCTTGCCGGGGTTCATGATGCCGGCCGGATCGAACGCCTGCTTGATGCGCCGCATCAGGTCCATCTCGATCGGCGAGCGGATATGGGCGAGCTCGTCGCGCTTCAACTGGCCGATGCCGTGTTCGGCTGAGATCGACCCACCGGCGGCGAGCACGATGCTGTGGACGATCGCGTTGATCTCCCGCCAGCGGCCGATGAACACCGCCTTGTCGCCCGCCATGTCGGCGCTAATGGGCTGCGAGATGTTGTAATGGATATTGCCGTCGCCGAGATGGCCGAAGGCGCAGACCCGCGCACCCGGCATGGCCGCCAGCACCGCCTGTTCTGCCTCCGCCATGAAGGTCGGGATTTTCGAGACCGGCACCGACACGTCATGCTTGATCGAGCCGCCTTCGGGTTTCTGCGCATCCGACATGCTTTCGCGCATGTGCCAGAGCGCCTTCTGCTGCGCGACGGAGGAGGCGATCACGGCGTCGCGGATGAGGCCTGCCTCGAAACCCTGTTCGAGCAGCGATTGCACCATGGAGCTGGCCGTCTCGGCGGAATCGGAGGTCGAGATGTCGATCAGCGCGTACCACGGATGCGGCTCGGAGAGCGGATCGCGCACGCCCTCTATATGCCGGGTGACGAACTCGATGCCGATGCGCGGCATCAGCTCGAAACCGGTCAGCGCCGTGCCGCAGAGGTTCGAGGCCCGCTCGAAGAGTTTTAACGCGTCTGCCGGCGAATTGAGGCCGGCAAGTGCGACCTGGTGCCCGACCGGCTGAGGAAAGAGCTTCAGCACTGCGCCGGTAATGATGCCGAGCGTGCCTTCCGCGCCGATGAACAGGTCGCGCAGATCGTAGCCGGTATTGTCCTTCTTGAGCCGGCGCAGGCCGTCCCAGATCTCGCCGGTCGGCAGCACCACTTCGAGCCCGAGGCAGAGTTGGCGGGTATTGCCATAGGCGAGCACGGCAGTACCGCCGGCATTGGTGGAGAGGTTGCCGCCGATGCGGCAGGAGCCCTCCGAACCGAGCGACAGGGGAAACAGCCGGTCGACGGCTTCCGCCGCCTTCTGCACGTCGGCAAGGATGGCGCCGCCGTCGGCGACCAGCACGTTGGCGACCGGATCGACGTCACGGATGCGGTTCATGCGTTCGAGCGAGACGATCAGGTCGCTGCCGCCGGTGCGCGGCGTCTGGCCTCCGACAAGGCCGGTATTGCCGGTTTGCGGCACGATCGGCGTGCCGGTCTCGCTTGCAAGCTTCAGGATCGCGGACACTTCCTCGACCGAGCCCGGTTTCAGCAGCATCGGCGAGGAACCCTTGTAGAGCCCGCGGCCCTCGACCAGATGCGGCGCAAGATCATTGGCATCGCGCAGCACGTGATTTTCGCCGACGATCGCGGCGAAGCGGTCGAGAAGTTCTGGTTTCGGCCCGGAAATATCCATCAGCGTCTCCTCCTCTTTTGCCCCGGCTTATTCCCGCGGGGCAGCCGCCCTCGCCAGCCGGTCGTTGATCGCTTCGCCGAGCCCGTGGTCGGGAATGGGCGTGACGGCGATACTGGCGGCGCCGGTGGCGTCGGCGCGCTTCAGGTAATCGAACAGGTTTGCCGCCGCCTGCGCAAGATCGCCGGACGGGCTGAGGTCAAAAACCGCTGCGGCGAGTTCCATTCCCTTCACGGGAGCAGAACCGAGCCGGATCAATGCCTCGCCGGTCTCGACATGGTCGGCATTGAGCCTGACCGCCGCTCCCGGCGCATAGTGGGAAGCGAGCATGCCGGGAGCTTCGATGATCGCCGCCGGGCCTTCCGGTCTGATCACGGCAAGTCCGGTCGCCCGTTCGATCTCTTCCACGGCCACCCCGCCCGGCCGCAGCAGCCGGATCACGCCATCCTCGACACGAACGATGGTCGATTCCACACCGATCGGAGCCGCACCGCCGTCGATGATCAAAGCCAGCTTGTCGCCCAGGTCGTCGGCCACATGGGCGGCGCTGGTTGGGCTCACCTTGCCGGACGTGTTGGCGCTCGGCGCCGCAAGCGGCTTGCCGAAGGCGCGGATCAGATCGGAAGCGAAGCCCTTGGGAAGCCGGATGCCGACCGTATCGAGCCCGGCCGTCGCCAGCGCGTGGATGCCGCTTTCGGGCTTCAGGGGCAGGATCAGGGTGAGGGGTCCCGGCCAGAAGGCTTGGCCAAGCTTTCGCGAAATCGGATCGAAGTCGGCATAACGCTCGGCCATGGCTAGATCCGACATGTGGCAGATCAGCGGATTGAAGCGCGGCCGCCCCTTGGTCTCGTAGATGCGGGTGATGGCGGCGGGATTGGTGGCATCGGCCGCAAGCCCGTAGACCGTCTCGGTCGGGATTGCGACGGGCAAGCCGTCCGCAAGCACGGCGCATGCCTGGGCGAGCGCGCCGTCATGGTCCCGGGTGATGTCGATGATTTGAGCCGTCATATCCGCCCGTCAATAACGCGGACCCGGGCGTCTTCATAGCTTTTTGATGATCTCGCGGAGCATTTCGTTGGAGGTGCCGAGCATCAGCACGTTCTTGATCGCTTCCATCGGATCGTTGGTCCGGAACAGAAGGCCGTTCTTGCGGATCGAGCGGTTGATCTGCAGCGGCTGGCCGGCCTCTCGTTCGACAGCAACGGCGAAATACATGCGCGAATAGGCCGTGCTGATACGCTCGAAGAACGTTTCCTCCCCGCCCATCTCCGAGACGAAATTGGCAATGTAGAAGGACCAGCTGACCGGCACGCCGTGGGCAAGTTGCGTTTTTGCCGCCGTGACATGGCAATAGCCGAGATGTGGCCGCTCATCGAGCGTGTGGTGAAAGATGATCTTCGGAAACTTGATCGAGCGATGGAAGGAGTTGATCCGGTTGTGGCTTGTCTCGCCGGCCGCCTCCAGCCTTTTGCCCGTGCGCTCTGCGACCTCGTCATGGGTGAGATAACGGCGCTCTTCCGGCAGCCAGATCGGATTGTAGCGGGCGATGCGCCCCGTCCGAAGGAATTCGGAATGGGCAGCGGTCTTCACTGCCACCGGCGCCGGAGGCTTTGGTGGAGGAGCTTTATAGTAACGGATTTTCCCCTTGGCCTGCACGGTGGCATCGCTCCCATTCGAGCCGGGATTTTATGGCTTATCCCTTAATGACAGGTTTCGCTTTCGCGGGGCTGGAGTGTTGCATTCCGGGCCGTTTCGCCGCTGTCGCCAACGCGGTTGCCGATGTCGCAATGTCGCCTATGCGACACGCCCGCTCGATGGTTATATCCGCCTCGATCTTGAGGTGCCGCCTGTCTAGGGAAGGCGGAGAATTGGGAAGCCGGCAGGGGTCTTCGAAACCTTGATCCGGCGCTGCCCCCGCAACGGTGGTGGAGCAAGAAAGCTTGGTACAGGCCACTGGGAAAGAGCCGAAAAGGCCGCCCGGGAAGGCGCCGAGCCCGTCCCGCAACGGACAGCTCCTGAGCCCGGAAACCAGCCTCGGGACAAAAGATGACGACCGGACGCGGCGGGCGTTCGGGACAGGGTTTGAGGCGGGCCTGGGGTCGGCCGGCATTTCCATGTCCTTCCGCTGTCCATATTGACGAGGAAGGTAAGTATATGGAAATTCGCAATCAGGCCCTGCGGCAGCTCAAGAACCGCCGCGAGGGGTTCAGCCTCGAACAGCCCTTCTATACCGATCCCGCCTATTTCAAGCTCGATCTGGAAATGATCTGGTACCGCGACTGGCTGTTCGTCGGGCATGATTGCGAGCTGCCCAAGGCCGGCGCCTATTTCACCCTGCAGATCGGCGATTATCCGGTCGTTATCGTGCGCGGCCGCGACAACCAGATCAGGGCGCTGCACAATACCTGCCGCCATCGCGGCAGCCGCGTCTGCACCAAGGAACATGGCTCGGCGGTGCGGCTCGTTTGTCCCTACCATCAGTGGACCTACGAGCTGGACGGCTCGCTTCTGGTCGGTCGCCAGATGGGCCAGGACTTCGACAAGACCCAATTCAGCATGAAGAAGGTCCATTGCGAGAGCGTCGCCGGCTTTATCTTCATCTGTCTTGCCAACGAGGCGCCGGATTTCGCGCCGGTTCGCGCCGCCATCGAGCCTTATATGGCCCCGCACCGCCTGTCGGAAGCCAAGGTCGCGCACCAGTCGACGATCATCGAAAAGGGCAACTGGAAGCTCGTCTGGGAAAACAACCGCGAGTGTTACCACTGCGCCGCCAACCACCCGGAACTCTGCCGCACCTATCCGGAATCGCCGACCGCGACCGGTGTCCAGGGCGCCAAGGACGATCCGGTCATCGCCGCCCATTGGCAGCGCTGTGAGACGGCCGGGTTGCCGAGCGAGTTCCGGATGGACGAGACCGGCCAGTTCCGCGTCGCGCGCATGCCGCTGATCGAGGATGCCGAGAGCTATACGATGAGCGGCCGCAACGCCGTACAGCGCAAACTCTCCGACGACGTGACGATCAATTCGATCGGCACCATGCTGCTGTTCCACTATCCAAGCAGCTGGAACCACATTCTCGGTGACCACGCGATCTCGTTCCGCGTCACCCCGCTCGGGCCGGAAGAAACGGCGGTTACCACCAAATGGCTGGTCCACAAGGACGCGGTCGAGGGCGTCGACTACAATCTCGAAGAACTGACCCATGTCTGGAACATGACCAACGACCAGGACCGTCAGATCGTGGAGGAAAACGCTTTCGGCATCCGCTCGCCCGCCTACGAGCCCGGTCCTTACTCGCCACTCCACGAAGGCGGCGTCATGCAGTTCGTCGAATGGTACTCGAACTTCATGGTCAATCGGCTGCAGGGCGACCAGGCGAAACTTTCGATCGTCGCCTGATCGCCAATTCGTGATCGGCGTTGATCGGCACGGGGCGTGGCTCCAGGAACGGAATCCCGCGTGTGGCGTTGTTTTCTGATTGAAAATCAGAATGAGGAAGCACCCCGCATGAACGCCTTTCGCCTACGCCTGACCGCAGCGGCAGTCGCGGTGGTCACGACATTTGCTGGCCTTGTACCCGCGCAGGCTGTCCAAATGCCGGCTCCGCCATCCGGCATTTCGGCCGCCAGCGATGTCACCAATGTCCAGTACCGTCGCGACTTCCGGCGTGACCGATACGGTTGGTATCGCGGCCATCGCGGTTACCGCGACCGCCGCCCCGGTTATCGTTATCACAACGGTTTCTGGTTCCCGCTGGCCGCCTTCGGTGCCGGTGCCATTATCGGCGGCGCTATCCAGGCGGATCGGGGTTATGGCAGCCGCCACGTCGCCTGGTGTGAAAGCCGTTATCGCAGCTATCGGGCCTGGGACGATACCTATGCACCGCGCGCCGGCGTGCGGGCACGCTGCATCTCGCCTTACAGGTAAGCAGTATTGGCCATCCCAAGGCAAGCCCGGTTGCACACATGCCGCGACCGGGCTTGCATCGTCGCGGCCCGCGTTAATCACGCGTTCAGGATGAACTTCCCAAGGGTTGCAACGAAATAGAATTCCGCTGCATATTGAAATAACTGGCTGGCAAAATAGAACATGGACAAGGGATCTGGGGGCTTAACATGACGCTTTTCAAGAAGATTGCGGCTGCGGGCATCTCCGCTGCCGTTCTCGCCGGCTCGCTGATGCCGGCTCAGGCGATGCCGGTGCCGACCGCTCCGGCCGGGATCGCAACGAACGCCAATACCGACGTGACCCTCGTGCAATACGGTCGCCACGGCGGCGGCTGGTATGGCGGGCATCGCGGTTATCGCGACTACCGGCCGGGCTATCGACGCCATAACGGCTATTGGTTCCCGCTGGCCGCCTTCGGTGCCGGTGCGCTGATCGGCGGTGCCATTGCCTCCCAGCCGCGTTACGTCGAGCCGGCGCCGGTCTATCGCGGCGGGGACGACATCAATCCGCGCCACTACGAATGGTGCGCCGAGCGTTATCGCTCCTACGACGCCTATTCGAACTCGTTCCAACCGAACTACGGCCCGCGTCAGACCTGCTATTCGCCCTATTTCTAAGAGCGGCCGATAGGCAAAGTTCAACCCGTCCGACATCAAGCCGGGCGGGGTTTTCGGTTTGTCCGCGGTCAAAGAATGCCGGTGCGTTTCAACAGCCACCAGGCGGCAAGCACTGAAATAACGATCAGGCCGAAGGCATAGGCCGTCCCCGAGCCATTCCCCTCGAAGGGCAGCGACGCAGTGTTCATGCCGAAAAAGCCGGTGACCAAGGTCGGCGGCAGCAGGAAGGCGGTCATCAGCGACAGGATGTAGAGGTGCCTGTTGGTCTCGGAGGAGAGTTTCGAGTCGATTTCCTCATGCAGCAGCCGGGCGCGCTCCTGCAGCGCGTAGACGTCGTGATCGGCCGCCTCCAGCCTGCCGATCAGCCGCGAAGCGGCGTCGTCGAAACCGGGCGGCATCTCGTCATCGTCGGTCGCCGCCGCGCGCCTGAGCAGCGTCAGCACGGTTCTCAAGTGCCGGTGCAGCCTGACCACCGTCCGCCGGATCGGCGCGAGGCGCCGCCGCTCGTCGCGCGGCGTGTTGTCGTAAACGAAGTCCTCGATGATGTTCATTTCCTCGGTCAGCTCCATCACCAGCGCGATCAGCGTGCGCTGGAATTCGGCGACCAATGTCTCGAACACGTCGATCGGCTTCTTGTAACGCGAGGCGTTCTTTTCGATCGCCGCCCGCACCCGGTCGATCGATCTCAGGGGCTGCAGGCGGGTGGTGATGATCACCCTGTCGGAGACGAAAAAATGCAGCCAGCCGATATCGCGGGTCTCGCTGTCGAACTCGCGCTGGAAATCGACCAGTGTGCCATAGACCAGCTGCTCGTCGAGCGTCACCGCCGCGTGCGTGTCGTGGGTGGTGAGTGCGGCGATGGCCGGTGGCGTCAGGCCCGGGAAGTTCTCCAGGAAGGCGTTGACCCGACTGTCGACGAGGTTGAGATGCAGCCACAGAAAACCGTCGCCGACATCGAGATCGCTGCGCGCCGCATCGAGCGGCAACCTGGTGCAGGGCGCCGCTCCCGGATGGAAGTGATAGGCCCAGACGAGGCCGGGGATAGCGGGGTTCATGAGGGACATGGCCGAGGAATCCGAAAGCATAGGCATCACTCCATAGACCTCTTGTGTAACGCCTGTTTCAACAACGTTCTCTAAAAATTCCTTGAACGCTCCAGCGCCGTTTGTTACATGTAACAAATCAAGGAGTATTTCATATGGCCAGTTCCGTGAATGAGCGTGTCAGAAAACGTCGTGAAAATCTCCGGGCGTCCGGGTTGCGTCCAGTGCAAATTTGGGTTCCCGATACGCGGCGCCCTGGTTTTGCAGAGGAATGCCATCGGCAGTCGCGTTTGGTCGCGGCGGCGGATGCAGCAGATCCCGATCTTATGAAATTTCTGGATGATGCCCTGGCTGATCTCGGGGAGCAATGATGCGCAGGGGCGATCTTGTGACGGTTGCTCTGGCTGGTGATTTCGGAAAACCGCGCCCCGCCCTTGTGATCCAATCCGACCTTTTCGACACCGACACGCTAACGGTTCTGCTGCTGTCCAGTACCATTGTTAATACGCCGCTCATCCGCATCATGGTCCAGCCCACGCCCAGGAACGCGCTCAACAGCCCCTCCCAGATCATGATCGACAAGGCGATGACCCTCAAGCGGGAAAAGATAGGGAGGGTTTTCGGCTCGATCGAAGATGACATTCTCGTAGCCGTGAATCGGTCGCTTGCCGTGTTCTTTGGCTTGGCCTGAACATTGACAACCGCATTTACGTTTACGTAAAAAGCAAAGTGAGGATGGTGGCTGAGTAGAATCGGCCAGTTAAGGCGGTCACAACCGCGCCCACGAGGAGGAGCATCATGTACAAAGCACCGGTCGAGGAGATCGCCTTCACCCTGAACCACGTGGCCGGTCTCGCGGACGCCCTGGAGATCGGCAGGTTCGGTGACCTGAGTGCCGATCTGGTCGAGGCGATCCTGGAGGAAGCGGGGCGGTTTGCGGGTAACGAGATGGCGCCGCTCGGCGAGATCGGCGACAAACAAGGCGCCCGCCTCACCGATGGCAAGGTGAAGACGCCCGACGGCTGGCCGGAACTCTATCGTCATTGGCGGGAAGGCGGCTGGAACGGCCTGACCGCGCCGGAAGCCTATGGCGGCCAAAACCTGCCGCATATGCTGAACGTCGCAGCGCTCGAAATGTGGAATTCCGCCTCCATGGCCTTCGCGCTCGCCCCGACGCTGACCATGGGAGCAATCGAGGCGCTGGTGGCGCACGGCAGCGATGCGCTGAAGGAAAAGTATCTGGCCAAATTGGTCTCCGGCGAATGGACCGGCACCATGAACCTCACCGAGCCGCATGCCGGCTCCGACCTCGGCGTCCTGAAGACCCGCGCCGAGCGCAGCGACGACGGCAACTATCGCATTTTCGGCCAGAAGATCTTCATCACCTGGGGCGAACACGACGCTGCCGACAACATCATCCATCTGGTATTGGCACGGCTTCCCGACGCGCCTGCCGGCACCCGCGGCATCTCGCTTTTCCTGGTGCCGAAATTTCTCGTGGGCGACGACGGATCGCTGGAGGCGCGCAACGACGTCTTCTGCCATTCGATCGAACACAAGCTCGGCATCCACGGCTCGCCGACCTGCACGATGATCTACGGCGACGGCAAGTTCACGCCCGGAAACGAGGAGGACAAGGGCGCGATCGGCTGGCTGATCGGCGAGGAGAACAAGGGCCTCGCCTGCATGTTCACGATGATGAACAATGCCCGCCTGGCGGTCGGCATGCAGGGCGTGGCGATCGCCGAAGCCGCCACTCAGAAGGCCGTCGCCTTTGCCAGGGAACGCACTCAGGGCAAGGCGCCCGGCTGGTCGGGGGAGGGCATGAGCCCGATCATCGATCATCCGGACATCGCCCGCACGCTGATCACCATGAAGGCACTGACCCAAGGCGCTCGCGCCATCTGCTACGCCTGCGCCCACGCGACCGACATGTCGCATCACACCGAGGGCGACGAGGCCCGCCACTGGACCGAACGGGCCGCACTTCTGACACCGATCGCCAAATCCTTCGCGACCGACGCCGGTGTCGACGTCGCCTCGCTCGGTATCCAGGTGCATGGCGGCATGGGCTTCATCGAGGAGACGGGCGCTGCCCGTTACCTGCGCGACGCCCGTATCGCGCCAATCTACGAGGGCACCAACGGCATCCAGGCGATCGACCTCGTGACCCGCAAGCTGCCGCTTTCCTCCGGCGATCAGGTGCGCGGCTTCATCGGTGAGCTGAAGGAGATTGCCGATAGGATTTCAGCCTCCAACGATACGGCGTTCGGCGAAACCGGTGACCGCCTGCGCGCCGCCATCGCCGCACTCGAAACCGCCACCGGCTGGCTCCTCGACACCCAGGCGGCCGGCAAGACCGCCGAGGCGCTCGCCGGTGCGACGCCCTATCAGCGCCTGTTCGGCCTGGTGCTGACCGGCTGTTATCTTGCCAAGGGCGCGCTCGTCGCTGTCGATAACGGCGGCCCGGAAAAGCGCGTCGCGCTCTGCCGCTTCATGGCCGAAAACCTGCTGGCCGAAACCTCGGCCCTGAAGGACCGCGTCGTCTCAGGCGCCGCGAGCCTTCAAGCCGCGCGCGCTATCCTCGCCTGAAGGAGATCTCCGTGAGCGGCAACCATATCCTCGTCGAGCGCCCCGAGGCCCAGCCGGGCGTCATGGTGATCCGCTTCAATCGGCCGGAAAAGAAGAACGCCATCACCTCGGCCATGTACAACCGCATGACCGCTGCGCTCGAAGAGGCGAACAGGGACGACGCCGTTCGCGCCGTCGCCTTCCTCGGCACCGATGGCTGCTTCTCCGCCGGCAATGACATGGGGGATTTTCTTACCTACGCCATGTCCGGATCGAAGGAGGCGCCTGCCGCTTCCATATTCATCAAGGCACTGGCGCTTGCCGAAAAACCGCTGGTGTCGGGCGTCGATGGCCTGGCGATCGGCATCGGAACCACTTTGAACATGCATTGCGACCTGACGGTCGCCTCCGCCCGCAGCCTATTCAAGACGCCCTTCGTCGACCTGGCGTTGGTGCCGGAGGCAGCCTCCAGCCTGCTCGCGCCCAAAGCCATCGGCCATCAGCGCGCCTTTGCCATGCTGGTGGCGGGCGAGGGGTTTTCCGCGCAGGCCGCGCTCGATGCCGGGCTGATCTGGAAGATCGTGGAGCCGCTAGCGGTCGAAACCGAGACGCTGGCGCTTGCCGCAAGCCTTGCAAGCAAACCGCCGCAGGCCCTGAAGATCGCCCGTGACCTGGTGCGCGGACCGCGCGAGGCGGTGCTTGCGCGTATCGACGAGGAACTGGTGCATTTCTCCGCACAGCTTAAAAGCGCCGAGGCGCACGCCGCCTTCGAGGCCTTCATGCGGCGTTAACAGTGTCGCACGGGAAATTTCTGTTCCCGTCTTCTTTTGACGCAACTTCAGCGCTAGATTGCCTCCAATCGATCGGGAGGGAATAATGATGCATCGTACTTCTGCGGGCTTGCTCGTACTGCTTATCGGAATAGCGCCGGCGCAGGCCGAGACGCTGGCGTTCCCTTCGCAGAGCCAGCCGCTGCAGCTCGCCCAGAGCCCTTCCGTCACCATCGGCCCGAATGGCCTCATCATCCGCCGTGACGACGACCGCGATCGTGACAGGGACCGCGACAGGGACAGAGATCGCGACCGTGACCGCGATAGAAATCGTCCCCGTCCGCAACGTTATGTCTGCGTCGTCTCTCCGCCGCCGAGCATGGACCGCCGCCGCCCCTATGTCTGCAATGCCGATCCCGGCCGCGTCGGCAGCCGCTGCCGCTGCTCCGGCGTGGTTGGCACCGGTACGCTGGATCTGGATCGGTAGGAAGCCAGGCGGTCCGCCCGCCCGAGCTTATTTCTGCAGCAGCGCCACCGCTTCCACATGCGGCGACCAGAGAAACTGGTCGATCGGCGTGACCGTCTTGATCTGGTATCCGGCATCGACGAGGATCCGAAGGTCGCGGGCAAGCGTCAGCGGGTTGCAGCTCACCGCTACGACCGTCTTCACGGTCGAGCGGGCAAGCTCCTTCATCTGGACTTCGGCACCGGCGCGCGGCGGATCGAAGACGACGGCGTCGTAGTTTTTCAGTTCCGAAACCATCATCGGTCGGCGGTAGAGATCGCGCTTCTCAACCGACACCGGCTTCAGCCCCTGAGTATTGCGGGCCGCAAGGTCGAGCGCCCTGACCGATTTCTCGTCGCCTTCGACTGCATGCACCTTGGCGATGCGGGCAAGCCGGAGCGAGAAGGTACCGGAGCCGGCAAACAGGTCGATAATCCGCTTGGCCTTGCCGACATGCGAGAGCACCAGTTCGGCCATCGCGTCTTCCGCCGGTTTCGTCGCCTGGGTAAAGGCGCCGGGCGGCGGGGAGACCTTGACGCCGCCGAAATCCACCAGCGGCTTCTGCAATTCGATAATGATTTCGCCATTGACCGAAACCCGCGCGATGCTTTTCAGCGCCAGCACCGTCTCGGTGACTGTGCGCCGCTGCTTGTCGTCGAGCGGCTTCAGTCCTTCTGCGGCAAGATCGAGGCCGGCAAGCGTTTCGAGAACGGCGATACGGAATGTCTCCGAACCGGTCGCCAGTGCCTTGCCCACCGCGCGGATCGCCTCGAGCCGGGCAACGATGCCGGGCGAGGCGATCGGACATTCGACGATCGAGACGATGTGGTTCGTCTCGGCGCGGTTGAAGCCGAGCAGCAATTCCTTCTCGGTCTTGCGGGCGGAAAACACCACCCGCCGACGCTCGCCGGGATGCGCGATGATCAGTTCGCCCACTTCAGGCGTGAGGCCCTTGGATTTCAGCGCCTCGACCACGAGGTTGCGCTTGAAGGCATGGTAAGGCGCGTCGGCCAGATGCTGCAGCGAGCAGCCGCCGCAGGCGTCGCTGTCCGGTCCGAAGTGACGGCAGGGCGGCGTGACCCGATCCGGCGACGGATTGGAGGTCGACATGACCGTGCCGTGGTCGCCGTTGCGGGCGATCGCCAGCGTTTCGCCCGGAAGAGCGTAGGGCACATAGACCGGGCCGTCTTCGCCATTGGCGATGCCGTGGCCCTGGGCGCCGAGCCGGCTGATCGTGACGGTGACCGTGCTCATGAAGGTTCACCGGGCTTCCTGCCTGCGAGCAGGTATTCCTGGTTGCCGTCGCCGCCGGCGATCGGGGAGGAGATGAGCCCGAGGCTCGACCAGCCCATCTCTTCGACCAGCCAGCGTTCGAGTTCGGCCGCGACCTGGGGCGCCGTCTCCGGCTCCTTCAGCAGCCCGGCCTTGCTGATCGCATCGCGGCCCGCCTCGAATTGCGGCTTGACCAGCAGCACGCAATGCGCGCCGGGCTCGGCAAGATCCAGGGCCGGCGCCAGCGCCAGCTTCAGCGAGATGAACGAGACGTCGGAGACGATGAAGGTGATCTCGCGGTCGTCGTAATCCTCGGCGGTCAGATATCGGGCGTTGAGGCCCTCGATATTGGTGACCCGCGGCTCGGCGAGCAGCCGCGGATGCATCTGTCCGTGGCCGACGTCGATCGAGGTCACATGCTCTGCGCCGCGCATGATCAGCACTTCGGTAAAGCCGCCGGTCGAGGCGCCGATATCGAGACAGTCATGGCCGGCCGGATCGAGCTTGAAGTGATCGAGCGCCGCGACGAGCTTCAACGCGGCGCGGGAGACGTAATCCTGCGCCGGGTCGTCGATCGTGAGTTTCGCGTCGAGCGGGAAGGTGAGGCTCGGTTTGGTGACGACGCGGCCGTTGACGGTGACGGTGCCGCGGGCGATCGCGTCGCGCGCGCGAGCTCTGCTCGCCACGAGATTGAGCGAGACGAGAAGCTGGTCGAGGCGTTGGTTTTCAGGGCTTGAGGACATGGTCGCAGTCAATGCCTGCCTATCGGCCGGCTTGCAAGGGCCTTGCTTCATGAAAACCCGCGCCGGGTTCAATCAAATTTTAATCATGTTGGGATTCTCTCGCCGCCGGAGGAGATGCCCAATGCTGTTTCACCCGAGAGCGGAAGCCCCCGATGTCGCTTAAAAACCTATCCCTGAACAAGAAGCTGATCATCACCTTCGCGGCGTTGATGTCGGTCTGTCTGCTGGCGTCCGCCGGCGTTTATTGGCAGGCCTTGAAATCGAGCCGCTCGTCTGCGCAGCAGGTCGTTTCCCAGACGATCATGATGAATGTGGACGCGGCGCTCGAAGCGATGCTGGAACAGGCCGTCAATCAGCGCGGCTTCCTGCTCTTCAAGAGCGACAGCACCTATGCCGACGTCTTCAACAACCGCGAAAAGATGATCGCTGCGATCGACGCCGCCAAGAAGGCGGCCGCCGGCGTGCCGGATATGGTCGCTTCGCTTGATGCGATGCGTGCCGCAGCCGATGTGTTCCACACCCAGCTTACCGTTCCGCAGCTCGACGCCCGCAAGAACACCGGCAAGCCGATCGAGGAAGTCATCGAGATCGGCCGCAACCAGTCGAAGGGCCAGCTCGACGTGTTCCGCGAGGCTGCCGCCAAGATCAAGAAGCAGGCTTTCGACCTGTCGACCACCATGGTCAGCGCCCAGACCCAGGCCCATACCGATCTGCTGCTGACACTCCTCATCGGCGGCGGTATTGCCGGCCTGATCGCGGTCGCCCTCGTGCTTGCCCTGTCGCGTGCCATCGTCCAACCGATCGTCGGCATGACGGAGGCCATGACCAGCCTTGCCGGCGGCAATCATGATATCGGAATTCCGGCTCTCGAACGCGGCGACGAAGTCGGCCGGATGGCCAAGGCCGTCACGGTCTTCAAGGATGCGGCGATCGAAAAGCAGCGTCTGGCCCGCGACGCGGATGTCCTGCGCGACACCCGCGAGCGCGAACGCCTCGACAACGACGCCCAGAAGGCCCGCGAAGCCGCCAATATCGAGTTTGCGATCGACGCGCTGGCCACCGGGCTTGCAAGCCTTGCCGATGGCGATGTCGCCTACCGCATCGAAAAGCCGTTCTCCGGCAATCTCGACCGGCTGCGCGCCGACTTCAACCAGGCGCTCGGACGGCTGCAGGCCGCCCTCCAGGCGGTCGGCGAGAATGCTTCTGCGATCAGCTCCGGCGCCGGTGAAATCCGCTCTGCGGCCGACGATCTCGGTCGTCGCACAGAACAGCAGGCCGCAGCCGTCGAAGAGACAGCCGCCGCCCTTGAACAGGTGACGACGACGGTGAAGGAATCTGCTCGCCGAGCTGAAGACGTCGGCCAGCGCGTCGAGCGCACCCGCATCGGCGCCGAAAAATCGGGCGAAGTGGTTCGCCGGGCTGTCTCCGCCATGGAGCAAATCTCGAAGTCCTCGGGCGAGATCGGCAACATCATCAGCGTCATCGACGACATCGCCTTCCAGACCAACCTTCTGGCGCTCAATGCAGGCGTCGAGGCGGCTCGCGCCGGCGAGGCGGGCAAGGGCTTTGCGGTCGTCGCACAGGAAGTCCGCGAGCTCGCTCAGCGTTCCGCCAATGCGGCAAAGGAGATCAAGGCGCTGATCACCACCTCCAGCCAGCAGGTGGATGCGGGCGTCGCGCTGGTCGGCGAGACCGGCCAGGCGCTGGAAGCGATCGTCGGCGAAGTGCAGCAGATCAACCAGCACCTCTCCGCCATCGTCATCTCCACACGCGAACAGTCGACAGGCCTCCAGGAGATCAACACGTCGGTCAACGCAATGGACCAGGGCACGCAGCAGAACGCCGCCATGGTCGAAGAGCAGAACGCGGCAAGCCACAAGCTCGCCCAGGAAGCCCAGGCGCTCGATGCCCTGCTGAGGCAGTTCAACTTCGGGGGCACGCCATCGGTTCGGACTTCGCGTCCGGTCGCGGCCCCGTCGGCAGCCCGTCCGGTGGCATCGCCGGCAAATGCCCTGCGTTCCACCGTCGCCCGCGCCTTTTCCGGCAAGGCGGCGAGCGCTGCCGCCGTGAAGGAAGAGTGGTCGGAGTTCTGATCCGTCCATACGGTTTGATTGAGAAGGCAGGCCAGAGACCATCCGGCCTGCCTTCTCTGTTTCAGCATTTGCGTCTATCTTCCGGCGGCCGAAAACCGGCGAGGAAATGGGAGGGACGGATATGCGATGCACCTTGCTGATCGGCGGACTTTTGTTCGTCGCGAACCCGGCACTCGCCAACGATTCCATGGCGGAACTGAAGACGGGCGGGCTGATCTACGTCCAGACCTCCGACGTCACCATGGCCGAGGAGCAGCTCTACATTTCCCGCGAGGAAGTGCTGGTCGATTACGTCTTCAAGAACGCCAGCGACAAGGATGTCGAAAGCGTCATTGCCTTCCCGATGCCGGACATCACCGGCAGCATGGACAGCGATATCGCGCTCGAGAACACCGACAGCGACAATTTCCTCGGTTTCTCGGTCGTGCAGGACAGCCGGCAGATCAAGCCGGAGCTGCAGCAAAGGGTGCTGGCCGCCGGCATCGACCGCACAGACGAACTCGTGGCGCGCAACATTCCGCTTCTGCCCTATAGCGACAGGACGCTTGCCGCACTCAAGGCCCTGCCCGAAGACGTGAAGGCCGCCTGGATCGCCGAGGGGCTGGTGTTCGTCAACCGCTACGACGCCGGCAAGGGCTGGCAGGAGGACCTGACGCCGGCCTGGACGCTGCGCTCGGTCTATTGGTGGAAGACGAAGTTTCCGGCCGGCAAACCCGTCCGTGTCAGCCATCGCTATAAGCCGAGCGTCGGCGGCACTGTCGCCATGACCTTCATCGATCAGGGTAAGCCGGCGACGAATTACAAGGATTATGCCGACCGCTACTGCATCGACGCCGCATTCATGAAGACCGCGGCAAAACTCGAAGCTGCGGCCGGAAAAGGCGGCCCGAACTATACCGAGCAATGGGTGTCCTACATCCTCACTACCGGCGCCAACTGGGGCGGTTCGATCGGTAAGTTAAAGCTGACGATCGACAAGGGGAAGGAGAAGGAGAAGGATTACGTCAGCTTCTGCGGCAACGGCGTGAAGAAGATCGGCCCCACGACTTTCGAGATGACGGCGGACGATTTCTATCCGGACAAGGATCTTAATATCCTGTTCCTGACGGCCGCCGATCAGTGACGGTGGCGGCAAAGATCCGAATTCAGTAATATTGAATGAAAGTGATCGCGCTGGCGCTTGCCGGCCGGATCGGAAAGCACGATGTTTCCGATCGTAAGTTAGCCCAAGAGTTCCGGGAACATCCCATGCCGCGTCGCCCTGCCGATGGTTATGATCCCATCGCGATCGTTCTGCACTGGCTGATCGCGTTGTTGATCCTCGGCCTGTTGGTGCTCGGCTTCGTCATGACCCTCCAATCGATCGATCCAGCCCTGCAGTTCTCGCTTTTCCAGTGGCACAAGTCCTTCGGCATGCTGGCGCTGCTTCTGGCGGCCGTGAGGCTCGTCCATTCGCTGACGGTCGTGCGGGTGAAACCCCTCAAAGGTCTGAGCGCCCTGGAACATCGCTCGGCAGACGCGATGCACTATCTGCTGATGACTTTGGCGGTGGTGGTGCCGGTGGCCGGCTGGATGATCGCCTCCGTATCACCGCTCGAAATTCCGACCTTCGCGTTCAACCTCGTCGTCATTCCGCATCTTCCGGTGCCGAAGTCGGATGCCGCCGAGGCCTGGTGGACGACCGTCCATGCGGTTCTCGCCTATTCGATGCTGGCCCTCGTTCTCCTGCATTCGGTCGCTGCACTCTACCACCACTATGTCAGGCATGATGAGGTGCTCACCCGCATGCTCGGCAGCCGGCACCGCACCGCAAAAACATCCATCGAGGAGCCGGGACCATGACCCGCAAGACAACCGTCATCGCAGCCATGCTGCTCGCCATGTCGCTTCCCGGAGCCGGCTTCTCGGTCGTGAACGTTCCGAGCCTCACCGAGGCGGCGGGGCGTTATGCCATCACCTCCGGTTCCCGCATCGCGTTTGCCGTGGATCAGGTCGGCGGCGGCGGCATCAAGGGCAAGTTCGGTAAGTTTTCAGGCACGTTCAACCTGAAAGCCGGCGATCTTACGCATTCCATGGTCAATTTCGATCTGAAGCCGGAAAGCGTCAGCACCGGCCAGGACCGCATCGATGCCTTCCTGCGTTCCGGCGCTGTGTTCGATTCCGGTCATTTCGAGACGATCTCGTTCCGCTCGGAACGCGTCGAGCAGACCGGCCCGGACAGCGCCCGCATCACCGGCACGCTGACCGCCAAGGGGCATAGCTCGTCCGAAGTCTTCGATGTGAAGCTGACCTCCTGGAGCGGACGGAAGATAGGTTTCAACGTCAGCGGCAAGATCTTCCGCTCCCGCTACGCCATGGACGTCGGCACGCCGATCTATTCCAATGTCGTGCAGTTCGACATGGTGATCGAAGGCGAGCGGAACTAGGAACCGTCCCTTCGATGGGATGCGTTACTTCATTCGACGTAGGAGGATACTGCTTCGGAGCCTCCGTGCGGGGTGCGGTCGAGGCGTGGAAAGGCACTTCCAAATGAAGTATTTGATTTCAAAGCCGTAATTGAGGGGTGGGATCTGGTTTCGAATTTATCTAACGACTAACGCTTTCGAAGTATGAGCTTTTGTCATACTTGCGCCATCTAAAAATTATGACACTCTGGCCAAAGTATAATTTGGGGGAGTGTAATGGCGCAGTTAGTATATCCCATTGATGCGGATACTCTTCTGGCAGATGTTGATGCCGCTCGCTCGATGGCCAAGAACTATGCCGGGGCTTACCAATCGGCTTCGCCCTATCCGCATATCTGCATCGACAATTTCCTGCCCGAGCAGGTTCTGGAGAACGTCCTGACCGACCTCCGGAACCGTCCGGAAAAGGAGACGACTTTTGCGAGGGCGCAGGAGAACAAGAAGGTCTCCTACGTGCCGGAACGGCTTCCGACCTACACCAAGAACCTGTTTTATGCGCTGAATTCGCGCCCCTTCATTCTGTTTCTGGAGGAGATGACTGGGATCGAAGGATTGATCCCCGACCCATTCTTTTTCGGCGCCGGCGTTCATGAGACCGCCAATGGCGGGCATCTCGATATCCATGCCGACTTCAACCTCCATTCCAAGATGAAGGTCGAGCGCCGGCTCAACACGCTGATCTATCTCAACAAGGACTGGCGGGAAGAGTGGGGCGGCTCGTTCGAGATCTGGGACAAGGAGATGAAGGGCAAGGTGCACAGCTTCACTCCCCTGTTCAATCGCATGGTCACCTTCTCGACCACATCGGATTCCTTCCACGGCAACCCCTCGGTCGTGAACCATCCGGAAGACAAATCGAGAGATTCGATCGCGCTCTATTATTACACGGCAACGTGGGACGATTCCCGCAAGTCGCATTCGACGCTCTTCAAGCCGCGGCCGAATTCCACCGACAAGAAGGATTACGCCGAAATACGCCGCGACGTGCTGCGGGATTTCACACCACCGATGCTCTATCGCAAGATCATCGGGCCGCTGAGCCGCCTCGGTTTCTAATCCGGGAGGACCTGACGACCGGGCTCAGCCGGCAAAGCCGACGCCGATCTGGGGCTGGCCGAGCGTCCTGAACACGGTCGAGACGATGCCGGCGCGGTCGAGGCCGGCCTTGGCATACATCGCGTCCGGGCTTGCCTGCTGCATCCAGATGTCCGGCAGCACGAGCGAGCGGATTTTCAGGCCGTTGTCGAGCAGGCCCTCGGTCGCGAGGAACTGCAGCACATGGCTGCCGAAGCCGCCGACCGCACCTTCCTCGATGGTGATCAGCACTTCGTGATGGCGGGCGAGCTGGCGGATCAGGTCATGGTCCAGCGGCTTGGCGAAACGCGCATCCGCAACCGTGGTCGAAAGACCGGCGGCGTCGAGATCTTCGGCTGCAAGCACACATTCCTTAAGGCGCGTGCCGAAGGAAAGCAGCGCTACCTTGGCACCTTGCTTGACCACCCGGCCCTTGCCGATTTCAAGGATCTGGCCGCGTTCCGGCAACTCGACCCCGACGCCTTCGCCGCGCGGATAACGGAAGGAGATCGGGCCTTCGTCATAGGCAGCGGCTGTACGCACCATATGCTTCAGCTCCGCCTCGTCGGCGGCAGCCATCACCACCATGCCCGGCAGCGTCGCCAGGAAGGTCGTATCGAACGAGCCCGCGTGGGTCGGCCCGTCGGCGCCGACGAAGCCGGCGCGGTCGATCGGGAAACGCACCGGCAATCCCTGGATCGCCACGTCATGAACGACCTGGTCGTAACCGCGCTGCAGGAAGGTCGAATAGAGCGCGCAGAAAGGCTTGTAGCCCTCTGCCGCAAGGCCTGCGGCAAAGGTCACCGCATGCTGTTCGGCAATGCCGACATCGAAGGTCCGGGCCGGGAAGATATCCGCCAGCTTATCGATGCCGGTGCCGTTCGGCATGGCGGCGGTGACGCCGACGATCTTCTCGTCGAGCGCTGCTTCCTGGACCAGCGCCTCGCCGAAGACGCTCGTATAGCTCGGTGCGTTCGGCTTCGATTTCGCCTGCGCACCGGTGATGACGTCGAACTTGTTGACGCCGTGATATTTGTCGGCGGCGGCTTCCGCGGGTGCATAACCCTTGCCCTTCTGCGTCACCACATGGATCAGCACCGGGCCGCGGGCATTGTCGCGCACATTGCGCAGCACCGGCAGGAGATGGTCGAAGGAATGACCGTCGATCGGACCGATATGGTAGAAGCCCATTTCCTCGAACATCGTGCCGCCGGTGACGTAACCGCGGGCATGTTCGACGGCGCGAGTGATCGCCCGGTCGACATTCTTGCCGAGATAGGCGGTCAGTTTCTTGCCGAGGTCGCGAAAGCCCATATAGGTGCGGCCGGAGGCGAGCCGCGCCAGATAAGCGCTCATCGCGCCGGTCGGCGGGGCGATCGACATGTCGTTGTCGTTCAAGATGACGATCAGCCGGGCATCCAGCGCACCGGCATTGTTGAGCGCCTCATAGGCCATGCCGGCTGACATCGCGCCGTCGCCGATGACCGCGATCACATTGCGCTTAGAGCCGGAAAGGTCGGCCGCGACCGCCATACCGAGGCCGGCCGAGATCGACGTGGAGGAATGCGCCGCGCCGAACGGATCGTATTCGCTCTCGGCCCGGCGGGTGAAGCCGGAAAGCCCGTCCTCCTGCCGCAGCGTGCGAATGCGGTCGCGCCGGCCGGTGAGGATCTTGTGCGGATAACACTGGTGCCCGACATCGAAGATCAGCCTGTCATCCGGCGTGTTGAATACCTTGTGGATGGCGATCGTCAGTTCCACGACGCCGAGGCCGGCACCCAGATGGCCGCCGGTGCGCGACACCGCATCGATCATCTCGTCGCGCAATTCGCGGGCAAGCTGCGTCAGGTCGCGATCTTCGATGGCGCGAAGATCGGAGGGAAGCTTGACCTTGTCGAGCAATGGCGTGGCGGGGATTGATGTCACGGACGATGGCCTTTTCTGCTCTTTCCGGAAGCGTGTTCTCCCCCAAGATGAGAAGAAAGCAGGCTTTTTCAAGTTGCATGACCTGCGGTTCTAACCGATTTCAGGCGGTGGGCAAGGGGACAAACTCCTCCTCGTCCCCAGGCACGATGTCGAAACGGCCGGTGCGCCATTCCTCTTTCGCCTTTTCGATACGCTCCTTGGAAGAGGAAACGAAGTTCCACCAGATATAGCGTTTGGAATTCAGCGCCGCCCCGCCGAACAGCATCACATGACAGCCGGGAGCGCCTGCTTCGAGGGTAATGTCGTCGCCCGGCCGGAAGACGAGAAGCTGGTCGGCCGCGAAACGGTCGCCCGAAACGACGAGTTCGCCGGAAAGAATGTAGATCGCCCGCTCCTCATGCGCCGCTGCAAACGGGAAACGCTTGCCAGCCTCGAGGCGGAGATCGACATAGAGCGTGTCGGTGAAGGTCGAAACCGGTGAGCCGAGGCCCTCGAAAGCGCCGATCACCACCCGGCCGCTCGCGCCGTCCGTATCGATGACCGGCATCTTTTCCTTATCCGTGTGCGAGAAGGTCGGATCGATCTCCTCCTTGTTATCCGGCAGTGCCAGCCACGTCTGCAGCCCGGAGACCGACATCGGATGGCCGCGCAGGTTTTCCGGCGTGCGCTCCGAATGCACGATGCCGCGGCCGGCGGTCATCAGGTTGATATCGCCCGGCCGGATGGTGAGTTCGGTGCCGAGGCTGTCGCGGTGCTTGATCTCGCCATCGAAGAGATAGGTGACGGTGGAAAGCCCGATATGCGGATGCGGCTTGACGTCCAGCGCCTCGTCGGCCCGCAGCAGCGCCGGTCCCATCCGGTCAAAGAAGATGAACGGCCCCACCAGCCTTCTCTGCCGGCTCGGCAACGCGCGCCGCACGGAAAACCCGCCGATATCGCTGGTGCGTGGAATGATCAGGTTCTCGATCGCATCACAGGCAAAGGCGTCGCCGGCGACCGGGTCGTTTCCGGGGAAGAAGGACATGGGGGAGCTTCCTAAAGCGTTTCCTGGTCTTCGGGATATCGGGCGAGAAAGGCTTCCAAATCGGCGAGCAACGATGGCAGACGATGCGTGATCGCCGCCCAAATCACCGTATCGAGTACGTCGGGATAGTCATGCCGCAGGATATTGCCGAGGTTTCGTATGCCGCGCCAATCATGCTGCGGAAACAGCTCTTCAGCAAGCGGGCCAAGTTTAACGGCTGCCTCCGAAAGTCGCGCGAGGCATCGCTCAGACGCATCCTTTGTCAGCCGGTTCTTGGAATAAATCGTGAAATCCATGCCAAGGGTGTATTCAAGAACGGCTTGCCCGTTTTCGATAATATCACGCATGCGGATAAGAGGGCGCTTAGTAGGCAATGGCGCGATCCCGTTCCACATTTCGCCGGAGCCGTTCCTTCTGCAGCGGTTCGGCAATGATATCCACACTGCTGGCACCCGTAATGCTTGAGATCAATACGCGTAGATCTTCAAGGGCGCTAAAGTAGCCGAAACCCGACTGGATCACGGGTTCAGCAAATTTGACGAGAACGTCAAGATCGGATTCTAACGTCGCTTCGCCTCTGGCTACAGAGCCAAAGATCGACACATGCTCCGCACCCGCGGCGCGCAACTCGTCTTCGTGCTCTCTCAGCTTGGCGATGACCAGATCTTTGTCCATGCGGACAATATAGTGGAGCCCCGGGTTTTGGTCGAGAGCGGCGGAGGTTGACTATCTATGGCGTCTGATGCCATATTAAATCCATGAAAGCCGAACTCGTCATCCGCGAACGTGTTGTCTTCGGCGACGGAGCGATTTTGGAGATCAAGGTGTGGCGCGTGCCAGATCATGTGCCGCCATCGCAGCACTTGTTGAAATACTCGCTGTTTTACGGTCGACCCGGCAAGCGGTTGGTCGGTTACGACAATGAGCGCGGCAAGGGTGATCATCGCCACTACGGCGATCGGGAAGAGAGCTATCGGTTCGTCTCGATTGAGCAGCTGCTGGCCGATTTCAGGCAGGACGTCGAAACGTCGAGAGGAGAGAAGATATGAGCAAGGACATCGAACTCCATATCGGCGGTTCCTTCGATGAGGTCGCGAAGCGGGTCTCGGATGCTTGGCATCGCGCAGAAAAGGGTGAGGCGGTCTCGGAAGAGCATCTGACCTTCGTCGCCTGGGATGCCTTTTCCAGCACCATGACCGGCAAGCGCCTGGAACTTCTGCGTTATCTGCACAAGAACCCGCAGGCGAGCGTGGCGGCTTTGGCACGAGCGCTCGATCGGGATTACCGGCGGGTTCATGAGGATGTCGAGATCCTAGGGCGGGCTGGCTTGGTGGAGCAGGACGAAACCGGCCTGCATGCCGGGTACGACGAAATCCGAACCGTCATTTCGCTTTAGGTTCTAGGGACACCCGCTCAAGCTCACTGCATCCCCGACCGTCGCCCCAAGCTCGACGCAGCCGCCGTCATGACACAGCCTCCACCCACCCGGCGTCATGCCGGACGCCGCTAGCGAAATGCGTTCCTGCGGCGGCAGCGTCGGGTGCCAAACCCACCAGCCGTCCTTCAGCACCGCGTTCGCTCCGGGCTCCATGCCGGCGCCGGACCCCTTGACCTCCGCCTGGCGAAGCTCCAGCCCGGCCGGTGCCACGGCCCAGGTTTCGCGCCATTCGGTCTTCTGCACGGAATGGGTCCAGGAGAGCGTGAACATCGAGATGGCAAGCACCGTCAGTTTGCCGCCGGCCAGGATGCAGAGGCTCATCGCCCCTTGCTCATGTCAGCGCCGGTGCGGCCGGCGCGCTGCGGTTCCGCCACCAGTGTTGCGCGACGATGATGACGCCGAGTACCCAGCCGAGTTCGTCGGTCCAGGGAAATGCCACCACCAGACTTGCACCGGCGATGAAGGCGAGCAGGCGCTCCCAAGCTGCCATGCGGGCAAACAGGAAGCCGACCACTGCCGTGCCCCACAGCGCAATGCCGAAGCATGCCTTGAGGAAGACATAGGCGACCTCGACCGGATAACCCCATGCCGCGGCAATCGCACCCGGATCCTGCAGCATCAGCGCCGGCGTATAGACGGCCATGAAGGGCACGACGAAACCGGCGGTCGCGAGCTTGGTCGCCTCCACGCCGATCTTCAGCCCCGAGGTCTTCGCCATCGGTGCCGCCGCGAAGGCGGCGAGCGCCACCGGCGGCGTCAGGTCCGCCATGATGCCGAAGTAGAAGACGAACATGTGGCTGACGATCAGCGGCACGCCGAGTTCGAGCAGCGCAGGTCCGGCAAGCGACGAGGTGATGATGTAGTTCGGGATTGTCGGAATGCCCATGCCGAGGATCAGGCAGGTGATCATCGTCAGGACCAGCGACAGGAACAGGTTGTGCTCGCCGACCCGGATGATCGCGCCGACAAAGGTCGAGGCAATGCCGGTCAGCGTCAGCGTGCCGATGACGATGCCGACGATGGCGCAGGCGATGCCGACCGGTAGCGCGTTCTTGGCGCCCTCGGCCATCGCGTCGCGGCAGATCGCCAGCGTCTCGCGCCCGCCCTTGACGAAGACGCAGCCAACGATCAGGGCGAGGATGACGATCGCCAGGAAGTTGACCCCATAGCGCAGGAAGGAGGCGGCGGCGATGCCGAGCACGAGCCAGAAGACGAGGCGGAAGGCAAGCGGGCCGATGCTTGCGGCAAGCGGCATGCCGAGGATCAGCACGATGACCAGCGCCAGCCCCATCGTCCCGGCGAAGATCGGCGTATAACCGGCAAACAGCAGGTAGACGAGGGCGGCGAGCGGCAGGATCAGCGGCCAGTGTTCCCGGACGGCGGCCCAGGGGTTCGGCAGGTCGGCCTTGCTCATGCCCTTGAGGCCCGCTTTGCCGGCTTCCAGGAACACCATCCAGAAGCAGACGCCGAAATAAAGCACGGCCGGGATGATCGCGGCCTTGACGATCTCGGCATAGGAGACGTTGAGCGTCTCGGCCATGATGAAGGCGACGGCGCCCATCACCGGCGGCATGATCTGGCCGCCCATCGAGGACGTCGCCTCGACGCCGCCCGCAAAGGCGGAGCGGAAACCGAAGCGTTTCATCAGCGGAATGGTGAATTGGCCGGAGGCGACGACATTGGCGACGCCCGAGCCGGAGATCGTGCCCATCAGCGCCGACGACATGACGCAGACCTGCGCCGGCCCGCCGCGCCAGGTGCCGACGAGGCCGAGCGCGAAATCGTTGAACAGCGCCAGCATGCCGGCGCGTTCCAGAAATGCCGCAAAGACCACGAAGATGAAGATATAGGCCGCCGAAACGTAGATCGGCGTTCCGTAAATGCCTTCGGTGCCATAGGCAAAGTTCTCGATGATCTGTTCGAAATCATAGCCGCGATGGACGAACGGCCCGGGGGCGTATTGGCCGAAAAAGCAATAGGCAAGGAATATGGCGGCGATGATCGTCAACGGCAGGCCCATCAGCCGTCGCGCCGCTTCGAAGACGAGCACGATCAGCACAGTTCCGACGATGAGGTCTGGCGTCGTCAGGAACCCGCTCCTGACGATCAGGTCGTGGTAGAAGACCCAATTGTAGAGCCCGGTCAGGAAGCCGACGATGCCGAGCGCCCAGAACCAGATCTTGCCGGCTTTCGTTTTGGCGACGAGGTTGCCGATCAGCACGAAACCGAGCAGCAGCAGGAAGCCAACATGCATGGCCCGGACGATCTGGCTCGCAAGCGTGCCATAGGCGGCGGTCCAGAGCTGGAAAAGGGTAAAGGCAAAGGCGATCCAGAAGGCGATCCGCCCGGTTAGACCCTCGCCGAACCCGGCCGGCAGGCCCTCGATAGGCTCTTCGGCAGAATGCGAGGTGATCGAGTTTTGCGTTGGGATTTCGGACATTGGTTCTCTCGGCAAGCTCTCTGGTCTGTCGGGAAACCCCCTCTGGCCTGCCGGCCATCTCCCCCACAAGGGGGGAGAAGACCCGCGGCTCTCTCCCGACCAAGTGGGCATCGGCAGTGCGGCAGGTTGAGTCCCTCCCCCTTGTGGGGAGGGGTTGGGGAGGGGACTTGCAATAGGCACAGTCTGCCTATCGCTTTACTTCATCAATCCAACTTCCTTGTAATACCGTTCGGCGCCCGGATGCAGCGGTACGGGCATGCCTTCCAGTGCCTTCTTCACGTCGATAGCCTTGGCGGCGGCGTGGGCTGCGGAAAGCTTCGGCAGGTTGGAGAACAAGAGCTTGGTCATCTGGTAGACGGTTTCGTCGGAAACGCCCGAATGGGTGATCAGGAAGTTGCCGACGGCGGCGGTCTCGACATCGGCGGTCTGCCCCTCATAGGTGCCGGCCGGGATTTTCACCGAGACATAGGGAGCGCCGATCTTGGCGACCTCGGCGGCCGGGATCGCTACGACATTGATCTTCAGCGAGGTTGCAAGGTCGCGGATCGAGGCGACGCCGAGGCCTGCCGACTGCAGCGTCGCATCGAGCTGGCGGTTCTTGATCAGTTCGACGGATTCCGCGAACGGCAGATATTCGGTCTTGCCGAGGTCCTTGTAGGACATGCCGGCCGCCGTGAAGATGGCGCGGGCATTGAGTTCCGTGCCGGAGGCAGGTGCGCCGACCGACAGGCTCTTGCCCTTGAGATCGGCAAGCGTCTTCACGCCGGATTCGGCGCTGGCGACCACCTGGATATAGTTCGGATAGATGGCGGCGATGCCGCGCAGCTTGTCGAGCTTGGCGGGAAAGCCCGCTTCCTTGTTGCCCTTCCAGGCTTCCTGGACAGAATCGCCGAGCGAGAAGGCAATCTCGCCGCGTCCTGCCTGCAGCAGGTTGAGGTTTTCGACGGATGCCTTGGTGGCCTGCACCTGGGTGCGCGCGTCCTTGATGCCCTGTCCGTAGATTTCGGCAAGCGCCACGCCGAGCGGATAATACACGCCGGACGTGCCACCGGTCAGCACGTTGATGAATTCCGCAGCCTTCGCGCCGGCGGCGGAAAATGCCGTCGAAACGGCAAGTGTCGCCACGAACATGAGATTGATTTTACTGGACTTCATGCCGAAGTTCATAATGGCCTCCTCCCAAAGCAACCACGCAGATGGGGCCATCATGGGGAGGCGTTTCCGGTGCGTCAATCGGTTTATGACGCATTCCATGCGAAGGTTGTAAGACTTTGGTTTAGCCGTCCGGCTTATTCGCCGTCGAGCGGCTCGACGCCCTGTGGCTTGCCGGCGCGGTCGAGCCGGATCTTCTCGATGCGGTTTTCGGCGGCCGTCAGCAGTTTTTCGCAATGTTTCTTCAGCGCTTCGCCGCGCTCGTAGATGGCGATCGATTCGTCGAGCGCCACGTCGCCCCGTTCCAGCCGCGCCACGATGCTTTCGAGTTCGGCGACGGCCTTCTCGAAGGAATAGCCGCTCACATCGAGGCTCTCGGTGTTTTCGGTCATCGTCTATCCCTTCATCAGTCTGCAGATGTGCATGCCCGCCGATTCGGCGAGCCCTTCCAGATCATATCCGCCCTCGAGCAGGCTGACGATACGGTTGCCGGCATATTTGCCGGCGATCTCCATCAGCCGTCCGGTGGCCCAGTCGAAATCGTCGCCGACGAGATTGATCTGCGCCAGCGGATCGCGGTGATGCGCGTCGAAGCCGGCCGAGATGATGATGAAATCCGGTCGAAAATTGTCGAGCGCCGGCAGCACGCGGCTCTTGAACGCCTCGCGGAAATATTCGCTGCCGGTATCGGGTGAAAGCGGCGCGTTGACCACGTTGTTCCTGGTGCCGGTCTCGTCCTTGGCGCCGGTGCCGGGATAAAGCGGCATCTGGTGCGTCGAGCAGAACAGCACTGACGGATCGTCCCAGAAGATGCCCTGCGTGCCGTTGCCGTGATGCACGTCCCAATCGACGATCGCGACGCGTTCCATGCCGTATTTCCGTTGTGCGTGGCGCGCGGCGATCGCGGCGTTGTTGAACAGGCAAAAACCCATCGCCTTGTCTTTTTCGGCGTGGTGGCCGGGGGGCCTTGCCGCCACGAAGGCGTTGTCGACCTTGCCGTTTGCCACGTCGTCGACGGCGGCCATCGCGCCGCCGATGCCGGTCAGCGCGGCTTGAAAGCTCTTCGGCCCCACATAGGTGTCGGCCTCGATCTGGCGGATCGTGTCCTCCTCGGGAATTTCGCGCATCACCGCGCGCAGGTGTTCCTCCGGATGGGCGAGCAGAACCGCGTCCTCGTTCGCCTGGGGAGCGTCCTTGCGGTCGAGCCTGGCGAAATTCGGATGCTCCAGCGCGATCGCCAGCGAGCGCAGCCGGTCCGCCCGTTCGGGATGTCCTTCCGGCGTGCGATGTTCGAGGAAGATCTTGTGTTCGTAAAGGCGCGTGGTCATGCGGCGGCCTCGTCAGGGGTCAGTCCGGTCTGGACCTTTCCGACATGGCGCAGAAAGCTGACTTTTTCAAGCCGCAACCCCTTGCTCTTGCGCTTGTTTAGCTTGAAAGAATGGTCTTACATAGAGGGGTGCAACCCAGAGGGTAATGTGGTCAAAGAGCCAGTCAAGTCTCAGGAATTCCGCGTTCCTTTCCGCGATGTCGATATGCATGGCGAGATGTTCCGCTCGGCCTATGTCGTGCGGGCGGAAGAGGCCGTCACGGAATTCTGGCGTCGCCGCAGGTCGCAAAAGGGCGATCCGTTCTTCAGGATCGGCAAGATCACCTGCACGTTTCACTCGGCCTTGAAGCTGGGTGACGTCGTCCACACGCATATCGGCGTCAGCAAGATCGGCGGAAAGTCGGCGGGGTTCCTGGTGCATATGCTGCGGGGCAACGAGGCGGTCGCGGAAGCCGAAATCGTCTGGATGACTTGTGACCCCGAAAGCAGGGAACCGGTGCCGCTCCCCGAAGACTTGCGCGACTGGCTTTATCAGTTCCTGGATTGACGGGACGCGGCCGATCAGGCCCGTTGCGGCAGCAGCGGATAACCGACCATTACTGCGCGGCCGGCGAGTGCCGCGATCATCGCCTTCAGTACATCGCCAGGAACGAAGGAAAGGTCGCCGATGAAGGCGGTCGAAAGCCCGGTGCCCGTGACATAGGCGAGGTAGATGACCCCGAGCGCGTGGTCGACCACCACGCCGCCGAGCAGGGCTGCGAGAAAAAATCCGGTGATCTGCACGATGCCGCTCTGCGAACGCTCGACGAACCGCTCGGAGCAATAACCGGCGATGACGGCTGCGAAGAACCAGCCGACGAGATAACCGGCGGTCGGCGACACAAAGGTGGCAAGGCCGCCGCGTCCGCCCGAGAGAACCGGCAGGCCGATCGCGACCAGCAGCAGGACAAGAAACACCGCAAAACCGCCGCGCCTGGCGCCGAGGATGACGCCCGCAAGCATGACGCCGAGCGACTGGGCGGTGATGGGTACCGGAATGAAGCCGAGCATGATCGGCGGCACGAGACCGAGCGCCACGATAATGGCGGCGAAAAGGGCGGCCAGAACGAGATCACGGGTGGTCATGCTATGCGAATCCCCAGTTTTATATGAGGTTATTTCTGCGCCCGGATGCCACGTGCGTCAATGGCGGCGGCGATCTCGTCGGCGTTTTTGAGTGTCAGGATGATCAGTGGCACCGCCAGCGTCAGCGGCCGGACCTTCAGCCCGCGGGCGCGATGGGCGTCGCGGATAGCCTGGTAACGGCTGAGGATCTCCGGCACGAAACGGATGACGAGACCGATCGAAAGCCCGATATCCGCGGCCCTGACGAGCCCCAGGCGCTCCAGTGGCATGGCAAGGCGGGTGATCTCGTCGATGAAATCGCCGGTGCTGGTGGTCGCCGTCATGGCCGCGGCGAAGAGGGCAAGCGCCGTCAGCCGCGTGACGACGACCAGCGTGTCATGTCGGCCGTTGAAGACAAGTGTGAAGAGCGCCACGACCGCAATGGTCAGCAGGACCGGCCGCAGCCGCAGCCAGGATTGGCGCCACCCGAGCCGGAGCGACGAATAGACGATGCCGCCGAGCAAGGCCGCGACCGACAGAACGGCCGGCGAACGGACAAGGAAAAGGACAAGGCTGAGCGCGGCGAGGCCGAGAAGCTTTGCCCGCGGCGAAAGCCGGTGCAGAAACGTGTCGCCTTCCACGTAGAGCGTCTTCATGCCGCAAGCTCGCGGTAGCGGGCGATGACCTCGGCTGGCGCGCCGTCATCGGTGAGGCGGCCTTCATGGAAGAGCAGAACCCGGTCGAAATCGGCAATCAGGCCGAGGTCATGGCTGATGACGACGACATTTTCATCGAGCCCGTGGATGGTCCGCTCCACGAGTTCGCGGTTCCGGAGATCGAGTTGGTTGGTCGGTTCGTCCATGATCAGGATATCCGGCCGGGTCACCAGAACCGAGGCGAGTGCTGCCAGCTGCAGTTCTCCGCCCGAAAGTTCGTGCACACGCCGGTCGGCCAGATGGGCGATGCCGAACCGGGCAAGCACGGTTTCGACCGCCGCCTCCGTACCCGCCTTCGAGAGCTTTCTCGATTTCAGCCCCAGCGCGATGTCTTCCTTAAGGATCGGCAGGATGATCTGGTTCTGCGGGTTCTGGAAAATGAAGCCGGCCTGGCCACGAACCTTGTCGCCATCCTTCACCGTATCGAGCCCGTTGACGGTCACGTGACCCTCGGCAGGCAGCACCAGCCCGTTGATCATCCGCGCAAACGTCGTCTTGCCCGAGCCGTTGAGGCCAATCACGCCGATCCGCCGTTCGCTCAAGCGAAGCGTCAGCGGATAAACGACGGTGCGTCCCTCGAAACGCGCTTCTGCCTGTTCGAAACGGATATCCAAGCCAGTCCCTCGGTGTTCAGCGGTCTATAGACCGGAAGACGGGGAAGGGGAATGCGGAACCGAACGTGAACATTGAATCCGGCGCGGCGGTATCCTAGTCTACATGCCATGGCGATTCTCATTCCAAACGATCAGGCCCGCAGGATCTTCCTCGAACGGCAGCGGCTCTGCGAACCGCCCGGCCGGGCGTTGACCAAAGCCGGCCTGCTGCAGCTCATCGACGATCTCGGTTTCGTCCAGGTGGACAGTATCGCCACCGTCGAGCGCGCCCATCACATGATCCTGTTCTCGCGCAACCAGACCTACCGCCGCGAGCACCTGACCGCGCTTCTGGAAAAGGACGGCGAGCTGTTCGAGCACTGGACGCATGACGCCTCGATCATCCCGACGAGCTTCTTCCGCTACTGGAAACATCGTTTTC
This sequence comes from Neorhizobium sp. SHOUNA12A, assembly GCF_023006505.1. Taxonomy (GTDB): domain Bacteria; phylum Pseudomonadota; class Alphaproteobacteria; order Rhizobiales; family Rhizobiaceae; genus Neorhizobium. The sequence goes on along the minus strand of NZ_JALBGV010000028.1, from coordinate 1,015 downwards.
GCCGCCGCGAGCCGATCCTTGCCGAACGCTGGCGGAAATGGCACGGCGAGGGGTTCGACGCCGCCTTCGAGGAGACCTTCCAGCACATCGCCGAGAACGGCGCGATCATGTCCCGCGACATGAAGCAGGAGGATCACAAGTCCGGCGGCTGGTGGAACTGGCATCCGAACAAGACGGCGCTCGAATATTACTGGCACACCGGCAAGCTGGCGATCGCCGGCCGCGTCAACTTCCAGAAGATCTACGACCTGATGGAACGGGTCATCCCGCGGCAGCATCACGAGCCGGAAGTGAGCCATGAGGAGTTCATCGACTGGGCCTGCCGCGGGGCCATGACCCGCCTCGGCTTTGCAACCTCCGGAGAGCTTGCCGCCTTCTTCGATCTGGTTACGCCGGACGAGGCAAAGGACTGGGTGAAGACCCATCGCGACGAACTTGTGGAAGTGCTGATCGAGACCGCCGACGGCAGCAAGCCGCGCCCCTCCTTCGCCTTCCTTGGCTTCCCCGAAAACCTGGGTGAGATCCCAGAACCGCCGGCGCGGGTGCGTGTCCTCAGCCCCTTCGATCCGCTCCTGCGCAACCGCGACCGGGCCGAGCGGCTGTTCAACTTCTTCTACCGCATCGAGGTTTTCGTGCCGGAGCCGAAGCGCCAATACGGCTACTACGTCTTCCCGCTGCTCGAAGGAGACCGCATGATCGGCCGCATCGACATGAAGGCGGACCGCAAGTCGGGGACGCTGGATGTGAAGCGGTTATGGCTGGAAAAGGGCGTGCGGGCTTCGGCGGGGCGATTGGAGAAGCTGGACGCGGAACTGCTCCGCGTCGGGCGGTTCGCCGGGGTGGATAAGGTGGTTTATCAGAATGGTTGGCGGGGCGAATAAGCGCGGCCGCGCCGTTTGCCGTGGCACCCCCCTTGTAACTTCCCTTTATCCGCTTTTGGCGATTTACTGCCAGATGCGGTGGCGGATGGGAGACCGAACCTCCCTTGGGACATCAAGCCCGTGGCAGAGCCTGG
>NZ_JALBGV010000027.1 GCF_023006505.1 Neorhizobium sp. SHOUNA12A | reverse complement strand
GGGCTCGGCCGGGTTGCCCGCATGGTCTGGGCGACCTGACGCAGCGCCTGTGGTGCGCTTTGGACGTGGCCTGTCGCGTGTGCCGAAACACGGAACCGCGCGACCAGCGACTTCAGGGTTTCCGCTTCCGTACTCAGCACCGTGCTCGCGGCGGTCGTCTCCTCCACCATCGCAGCATTCTGCTGGGTCACCTGGTCCATCTGGTTGACCGCCGAGTTGACCTCCTTGAGGCCGACGGCCTGTTCGCTCGCGGAAGCCGAGATCTGGCGGATCAATCCGTTGATCTGCATCACCTGCACTGCAATTTTCTGCAGCGTATCGCCAGCCTTGCCGACCAGTTCCACGCCGTCGCTGACCTGGCTGGTCGAGGCGTTGATGAGCGCCTTGATTTCTTTGGCGGCGTTTGCGGAACGCTGGGCGAGTTCGCGGACTTCCTGTGCGACGACAGCAAAACCCTTGCCGGCCTCGCCGGCGCGGGCAGCTTCCACGCCGGCATTGAGGGCGAGCAGGTTGGTTTGGAAGGCGATCTCGTCGATCACGCCGATGATGCGGGAGATTTCCTGCGAGGATCGGGCGATGCCCTGCATCGAGGCGACGGCCTTCTGCACCACTTCGCCCGACTTTTCCGCATCGTCACAGGCGAGGTTGACCGTACCGGCGGCCGAGCTGGCGTTCTCGGCGCTCGAGTTTACCTGCGCGGTGAGCTCATTGAGTGCGGCTGCGGTTTCCTCGAGGCTGGCAGCCTGCTGCTCGGTCCGGCGCGACAGGTCCTGAGCGCTGGTTGTGATCTCGCGGCTGCCATTGCCGATATTGTAGACGGTCGAACTCACCGTCGCGATCGTCTCCTCGAGACTTTCCAGCGCCTTGTTGAAGTCGACCTTCAGCTTGGCATAGTCGCCCGGGAAGTCGTCCTGGATGCGATAGCCGAGATTGCCGTTGGAGAGCTCCGCCAGACCATTGGCAAGCGAGGTGACGACGCGCTGTTGCTGCTGGGCATTCGCCTCCCGCTCGCCTTCGGAGCGGTGGCGCTCGTTTTCCGCCGCATGGCGCTGGGCTTCCGCTTCCGTTTCAAGCCGGCGGCCGTCCGCCAGCGTGTGGCGGAAGCCTTCGAGCGCTCCGGCCAGCGATCCGATCTCATCGGTGCGGTCCTGGCCCTCCACCGGCTGTTCGAAACGGCCCTTGCTTAAGGTATCGACGCTGCCGAGCAGCGCCCCCAGAGGCCGCCGCACGAAGACGGTGCTGCCGAAATAGAGGGTCGCGATGCAGGCCCCCATGATGACGATCCCGCCGAGCACCATCATCAGTGTCTGGTCCTGAACCGGCGCGGCAATCACGCTCTGCGGCACGTCCAGGACGATCGCCCAGGTGGCGTTGAGGTCCGGGACCGTGAACGGATAGACGACGCGTTCAAAGGGTTCCGCCGCATCGGCGGTCAGGTTGTCGAGCTGGACCGGCTGGTTCGACTTCAACGCGGCCAGCAGCTCGCTCGTTTTTTCGCCTTCGACCGGCTTCATCAGCTTGTCGGGATTGACAGGCACGATCCATTTACCGCCTTGCGACACCAGGAGAACCCGGCCTGAGCCGAACGGCCGCATCGCCTGGAGCTTCTTTGTCAGGGTCGCCATCGAGACGTCGAGACCGGCAACACCGAGGAGCTTGGAGCCGGACATGACGGGGTAGGCGACGGAGCTCATGGCGACAGCATCGCCCGTCGTGCTTTCGATATAGGGTTGGGTGAGCGAGCCTTTCTTCGAGGTCGCCGCGAGCGAATACCATTCCGCCTGGGTGTCGATGTCGAAGACGCTATAGGCGATATCGCCAGTGCGGCTCTTGGTCCAGTAAGGGGCAAGCTCCCCCTTCTTGTTGGCGCCCATCTCCTTGTTGCCGACGAGCTCCGCGTTCTTCCCGTCGAACACGCCCGGAACTTCGGCGAACCAGCTGCCATAGGCAAAAGCATTCTGCTCCAGGTTCGCCTTGAGAGCGTCGGTGACGCCCTTGCGGTCGAGATAACCCGCGGCATGACCACGGCCGATCACCCCCGCCATCGAGCGTGCCGCGCCGGCAAGCTGGCCCATGTCGACGGCGACTTCGTTGGCGATGGAACGCGCCTCGGCCTGCGCCTGCGCCATGGTCAGCGTCGACACGCGGTTGCGAGTTTGGGAAATCAGGAAGAAGTTGGAGAGAACCAGAACGCCGGCGATCACCAGGCTCGTTACCAGTATGAGCTTCGTGGAGAGCGACTTGACCTTGAGCGAAAACATCGATTGCCTCGGAGTGCGGACAGAGGTGGGGCTCCTTCATGGAGCTGCCGCGAGGCGGATCGAATCTCGTCCCCGCTGAGATATCCGCGACCCTAAAAGCGATATGTTAACGTTGGCTAAAATTGTAAATACGTTCTCTCGCGGCGTAGCAAGAGTAGCGGGGAATACCCGATCAAAGCAGCTTAGACCCTGGCATCGACCGCCTCGGCGGGCGGGATCGATGGCTGAGCGCCGCGGCTGAGGCAGGCGAGCGAACCGGCCACCGCGGCGCGGCGGAGCGCTTTCGCAAAATCGAGCCCCTGCTCGAGGCTGGCGGCCAGGTAACCGCAAAACGTGTCGCCGGCGCCGACCGTATCGACCGGTTCGATCTTTAATCCCTCGGCCGTCACGATCTCTCCGTTGCGGATCGCGACCACGCCGTCGCCGCCGAGCGTGACGACGTATGTCTGGCCGGTTTCGGAATGGAGTTTTTTCAACATCTCCTGGCGCGCCGCAGCGTTGGGGATCGGGCTTCCGGCCAGCAGTTCGAATTCCGTTTCATTGGCGACGACGATATCCGCGAGCCGGGCAAGCCGGGCCGCATCGCCGGTCAGCGGAGCCGTGTTGATCACCGTCAGCACGCTTTTAGCGCGTGCCGCCCTGAGCGCCGTCTCTACCGTCTCGGCCGCAATTTCGAGCTGCAGCATCAGGATGTCCCCTGTCTTCATGGCTTCGACCGCCGCCTCGGCCTGTGCCGCGCTCACCGTACCGTTGGCGCCGGCCACCACCGCGATCATGTTTTCGCCCGTGCCGCCCACCAGGATCAAGGCCGTGCCGGTTGGATCGGTTACGCGGGCGACCGCCGAGAGGTCGACTTTGGCGTCATCGAGAAGTGCCAGCGCCGGCGCAGCAAAGCCATCTTCCCCAACGGCTCCCGCCATATGCACAGTGCTTCCGGCACGGCGTGCGGCGAGCGCCTGATTGGCGCCCTTGCCACCGGCCGCCGTCGCAAAGCTCGATCCAGCCACCGTCTCGCCCGGCTGGGGCAGACGTTCGGTCGTGGCGATGAGGTCCATGTTGATGGAGCCGAGGACGGTGATCATGGTGGGCCTGCGTGCTTGATTAAAAGTCGCGCGACACTGCCCGAGAGGATCACTCCTCGTCAACCACCCGCAGTTTGAGAAGACCAGTACGGCTTTCGACCACCTTCGCTTGTGGCAGGTCGCGGACTGCCTCCGCCGGCGCCTCCAGTTCGAGAGCCTCGATCTTGGCGCCGCGGCGGTTGAGCTTGTCGGTGGAGGTGAGGATCTGTTCGACATCCTTCTGCGCCGCGAAGAAATGTGTCTGCAGTTTGCGGGTGCGGTCGTCGAGGCGGGAAAGATCCTCGATCAGCAGCGCCACTTCGCCCTGGATGAGATGCGCCTGCTCGCGCATCCGCTGGTCCTTCAGTACGGCCTGGATGACCTGGATGGACAGCATCAGGAGAGAGGGCGAGACAATGACGATGCGGGAACGTTGCGCCTTCTGCACAGCGCTCTCGAAATGCTCGTGGATTTCCGCGAAGATCGATTCCGACGGCACGAAAAGGAAAGCCATTTCCTGCGTTTCGCCCGGGATCAGGTACTTTTCCGAGACATCGCGGATGTGGACCTCGAGGTCGCGCTTGAAGGCCTGGGCGGCGGCCCTTCTGGCTTCGGGTGCCGCGGCCTCGCGAAATGCGTTCCAGGCTTCGAGTGGAAATTTGGCATCGATCACCAAAGGCGGAGCGCCGTTCGGCATCCTGATCGTGCAGTCCGGCCTGGTGCCGTTCGAAAGCGTGGTCTGGAAACCATAGGCGCCCATCGGCAATCCGTCGGCAATGATCGCTTCCATTCGGCCCTGGCCGAAGGCGCCGCGTGTCTGCTTGTTCGACAGGATCGCCTGCAGGCCGACGACGTCCTTTGCCAGCGTTTGAATATTGTTCTGGGCGGCGTCAATCACCGCCAGCCGTTCCTGCAGCCGCTGCAGGTTCTCGTGCGTCGATTTGGTCTGTTCGGTGATGCTAGCGCCGATCCGGTGCGTCATGCCGTCGAGCCGTTGGCTGACCGACTGGTTAAGTTCCGATTGCCGCGTCGAAAGCGTCTCCGCCATTGCCGACAGCCGTCCCTGCATCTCGCTCTGCGCTCTCAGAAGTTCGGAAAGCCGGGCTTCGCCTTCCATCACCCGCAAGGCCGCCTCTTCCTGACGCCGGAGCGATGCCCGGCGCGCCAGAAACAGCCATAACAGCAGCAATGCCGCTCCACACACCATCGCCGCGACGGCAGCACGCGGATCGTCGAAGAAACGGGAAAGGCTGGCAACAAGATTATCCATGGCGGGAAACTAACAGAATTTTGCCACTTGAAAAGATCAAAACGTGAACATTCCGCTTCCTCGGTCCGTAATTTCTATTCCTTCGGAAAAAAAGATGGGTTATGGGAAGCCATGACGATCAAGCCTCTGATTATTCTGCCTGACCCGATCCTGCGTCAGGTTTCCAAGCCGATAGAGCGTGTTGACGCCGAGCTTCTGAGGCTCGCCGACGACATGCTGGAGACCATGTATGACGCGCCGGGCATCGGCCTTGCTGCGATCCAGATCGGCGTGCCGCGCCGCCTGCTGGTCGTCGACATCGCGCGTGAGGGTGAGGAAAAGCAGCCGCAGGTCTTCATCAATCCGGAGATCGTCAGATCCTCCGACGAAATCGCGGTCTACGAAGAAGGCTGCCTGTCCATTCCGGAATATTACGCCGAGGTCGAGCGGCCCGCGACCGTCAGCGTCAAGCATCTGGGCCGCGACGGCAAGGAATATGTGGTAGAGGCCGATGGCCTGCTCGCCACCTGCCTGCAGCATGAGATCGATCACCTGAATGGCGTGCTTTTCATCGACCATATCTCCCGCCTGAAGCGCGAGATGGTGATCAAGAAATTCACCAAGGCTGCCAAGTCCAAGGCGGTCTGAACCGTCGCTCAGGCGATCCGAGTTAAGAAGGCGCGGTCTCTTGAGACGCGGAACGTCCATGTCTCTTCGCATCATCTTCATGGGAACGCCGGAATTTTCCGTACCGACGCTGCAGAGCCTGAAACATGCGGGCCATGAGATCGTCGCCGTTTATACCCAGCCGCCGCGCCCGGGCGGCCGCCGCGGGCTCGATCTGGTCAAGTCGCCGGTCCATCAGGCCGCCGAACTGCTGGGCATTCCCGTTTTTACGCCGGCCAATTTCAAGGATCCCGATGAGCGCGAGAAATTCCGCGCACTCAAGGCGGATGTTGCCGTCGTCGTCGCCTACGGCCTTCTTCTGCCGGAAGCGATCCTGACGGGCACACAGCTCGGTTGTTACAACGGCCACGCTTCGCTCCTGCCGCGCTGGCGCGGTGCCGCGCCGATCCAGCGGGCGATCATGGCGGGTGACAAGAAGACCGGCATGATGGTCATGCAGATGGAAAAGGGCCTCGATACCGGCCCCGTCGCGCTGACGAGGGAAGTCGAAATCGGCGAGAACATGACGGCGGGCGAGCTGCACGACAAGCTGATGCTGGTCGGAGCCCGTGCGATGGTCGAGGCGATGGGGAAACTCGAAGCCGACGACCTGCCGCTGACGCCGCAATCGTCGGAAGGCGCGCTTTATGCCGCCAAGATCGACAAGGGCGAGACGCACATCGATTTTTTGAAGACCGCACGTGATGTGCATAACCACATCCGCGGTCTGTCGCCGTTTCCGGGCGCATGGTTCGAGGCGGAGATCAACGGCAGGCCGGAGCGCGTAAAGGTTCTCCTCTCGGAAGTCGGCGAAGGGCAGGGTGAGCCCGGAACGGTTCTTGACGACGCACTGACCCTTGCCTGCGGCGCGGGTGCGGTGCGGCTCCTCAAGTTGCAGAAGGCCGGGGGCAAGCCCTTGGCCGCGGCGGAGTTTCTGCGCGGGACGCCGCTGGAGCCCGGCACGAGGCTTTCCTGATGCCGCGATTCCGCATGATCGTCGAATATGACGGCACGCCCTATGTCGGCTGGCAGAAGCAGAAGAACGGCCACTCGGTACAGTCGGCGCTTGAAAATGCCATTCTGTCTCTGACCAAGGAGACCGTGGTGGTCAAGGGCGCCGGCCGCACCGATTCCGGCGTGCATGCGCGCGGACAGGTGGTGCATGTCGATCTCACGCGGTCGTGGCAGCCACACCGGCTGCGCGACGCGCTGAATGCCTATCTCGGCATGGCCAGGGAGAAAGTCGCCATCGTCAGCGTGCAGGTTGTCGATGATACGTTCGACGCTCGCTTTTCGGCTGTCCGGCGATATTACCTCTACCGTATCATTTCACGGGCCGGCCCGCTGGCGCTGGATGCGAAGCGTGCCTGGTGGGTCACCAAGGATCTGGATCATGAAGTCATGCATGCTGCAGCCCAGACACTCGTCGGAAAGCACGATTTCACGACCTTTCGTTCGGTTCATTGTCAGGCGAAAAATCCCGTCCGCACGCTGGACATACTGGATGTCACGCGCAGCGGCGACCTGATCGAAATCCGCGCGACGGCACAGAGTTTCCTGCACAATCAGATACGGTCGCTCGCCGGCACGCTGAAACTGGCCGGTGAAGGCCGCATGACGCCGGCGGATGTCCGCGCAGCATTGGACGCCCGGGACCGCAAGGCCTGCGGGCCGGTGGCACCGCCGGAGGGGCTTTATTTCATGCGGGTCGATTATCCAGGCGACCCCGTAGAGCCCTGAAGCGCTGGCTTCGTCAGAGTGGGTAAATGCCGAGGAAACGCTGCAGCGCTTCGGTCAGCAGCATGCTCGGCACGATCAGCACCAGCACCAACGTTGTGATCATCAGCGGCTGCGGCCCGCAGATCATCCGCATCACCCGCGATATCGAAATGATCATCACGAGCAGCAGCGCGAAATGGACCAGCGCCAGGGCGGTATCGAGTCTCGACGGCAACAGGAAACGCAGGCTCAGCAGGCCGTAGAGATAGGCGAAGGGAACCGAGAGCCAGTTGACGGTGACGACGACCGCCGGAAACTTTCGGGCGATGCCGAGCAGTGAGCAGAGTATGCCGGCAAGGATCAGCGGCACCAGCCAGTTGAAGATTTCCAGCATTGCCATGCGAACGAAGAAAATCCCGCCGATCCGGGCGCCGGACGGCATGCCCTCAAGCAAATAGTCTCGCCACCACAGCCACGAGATGAACGCGCCCGGCAGGCACCAGACGAACGCCCAGAACGAGCGCATCATGCCGCGATCGGAAATGTCGAGCAGGCGGAAACCCTGCGCATCGCCGCGGATCAGCAGCCAGAGACCGCTCAGATAAAGTCTGACTTCAGCATAGGAGGGCAAGGCGGCCTCCTCGCAAAACGGCGAAATCACGCATCAGGTTAACGAAACCCCCATGATATTCTCCAGTTCGCGCGCAACAAACATGTCGGTCAGGAGCACAAGTCCCAGGGAGGCAATGCGGATCATCACCGGGCCACCCATGACTGTTCTTAGAACGCACCAGGCGAGGAAAAGCGCGGCGATCAGAATGGTTGCCGCCAGAATTATCGAAGCGTAACCGGCAAGCCCCATGGCGCCACCTTGCTGGGCAGATAGGAAAGCGATGGGCGAATAAACCGCATGGATCGCATAGGCGAGCGGGACGGCAAACCAGTTGCGCACCACGATCAGGATCGGCACGAGCGGCATGAAGCGCAGAATGAAGCCGAGGGCGATGAGCGCCGCGGCCGGCACGACCCACTGGGCCGCTTCGAGGACCAGCATCTTCAGGAAAAAGATGAAGGAATAGTCCTCGCGTTGAGGGAAATGACGAAGGTATTCCATCCGCTGAACGATCCAGCCGACAATCAATGCCGGCGCGCACCAGCCCGCCGCCCAGAACGAACGCAATACGCCCTGGTCCGAAATGTCGAACGGTCGCAGACCGCGCGCATCGCCCCTGATCAGCAGCCAGAGACCGCCGAGGTAGAGCCTGACTTCAAGATAGGAGGGCATTATCGAACCAGCGGGAGATGAAGGTCCCATAGATTTGGGTGAGCGTCTCCAGATCGGCAAGGGCTACGCGCTCATCGATCATATGCATGGTCTGCCCGACAAGGCCGAATTCGACGACCGGGCAATAATCCTTGATGAACCGGGCATCCGAGGTGCCGCCTGTCGTCGAAAGTTTCGGCACCTTGCCGGTCACGTTTTCGACGGCACCCGATAGCGAAGCGATCAGGGCATTGTTGCGGGTCAGGAACACGTGGCTCGGGCGTTCTGCCCAGGTGATGTCGTAGCGCGCCGGATCGCGCTCCGGGCGCAGCGGGCTACCAATCGCTGCTGCGTCGAGCCGCCTGACGATCTCGGCTTTGACCGTATCGGCGGTCCAGGTGTCGTTGAAGCGGATGTTGAAGGCGAACGCCGCCTTGGCCGGAATGACGTTGGTCGCCGGATTGCCCACATCGACGGAGGTCACTTCCAGATTGGAGGCCGGGAATTCCGCCGTGCCGCCGTCGAAGGGCGGATTCATCAGCACTGAGGCGAGCGGCAGTAGGCCGCGTACCGGATTGTCGGCAAGGTGCGGGTAGGCCGCATGGCCCTGGACGCCGAAGACGGTGACCTTGCCGGAGACCGAACCGCGCCGGCCGATCTTGATCATGTCGCCGAGCGCATCCGGATTGGTCGGCTCGCCGACGAGGCAGGCATCCCAGGTCTCGCCCCTCTCGGCCGCCCATTTCAGCAGCTTCTCGGTGCCGTTGACGGCCTGGCCTTCCTCGTCGCCGGTGATCAGGAAGGAGATCGAGCCTCTTGGCGCGCCATGCAGATCGATATGGCGGGCGACCGCTGCGACGAAACAGGCGATGCCACCCTTCATGTCCACCGCGCCGCGGCCGAACAGCTCGCCGCCGACGATCTCGGCGGCAAAAGGCGGCTTACTCCAAGACGTCTCGTCTCCCGGCGGCACTACGTCCGTGTGGCCGGCAAACATCAGATGCGGGGCGTCGGTGCCGAGCCGGGCATAGAGGTTCTCGATGTCCGGCATGCCGGGTTCCGTCGCCACCATCCGCTCGACCTTGAATCCGAGCGGAAGCAGCATCGCCTCGAGCGCCGCAAGCGCGCCGCCCTCGGCAGGGGTCACCGAGGGGCAGCGGATCAGCGTCTGGAGATTGGCGATGGGATCGGCAGCAGACATTTGATCGGATCAATCGCGCAGCAGTTCGTTGATAGCGGTCTTGGAGCGGGTCTGCTCGTCGACGCGCTTGACGATCACGGCACAATAAAGGCCCGGTCCCATGTCTCCGTTCGGGAACGGCTTGCCCGGCATCGTGCCGGCGACGACGACAGAGTAGGGCGGCACTTCGCCATAGCTGATCTCGCCGGTGGCACGATCGACGATCTTGGTCGACTTGCCGATGAACACGCCCATTCCGAGCACTGAGCCCTGGCGGACGATGCAGCCTTCGACGACTTCCGAACGGGCGCCGATGAAACAATTGTCCTCGATGATGGTCGGGCCGGCCTGCATCGGCTCCAGCACGCCGCCGATGCCGACGCCGCCGGAAAGATGCACATGCTTGCCGATCTGGGCGCAGGAGCCGACCGTCGCCCAGGTGTCGACCATCGTGCCTTCATCGACATAGGCGCCGAGGTTGACGAAGGATGGCATCAGGACGACGTTCTTGGCGATATGGGCCGAGCGCCGCACGACAGCGTTCGGCACGGCGCGGAAACCAGCAGCGCGGAACTGGTTTTCACCCCAGTTCTCGAATTTGGAAGGCACCTTGTCCCACCAGGTGGAGGCACCGGGGCCGTTCTTGACCACTTCCATGTCGTTGAGGCGGAAGGACAGCAGAACGGCCTTCTTCAGCCATTGGTGCACGGTCCAGGTTCCGTCTTCGCCGCGGCTTGCGACCCGCGCCTGACCGCTGTCGAGCAGGTTGAGCGCTTCCTCGACCGCATCGCGGATTTCCCCTTTGGTCGAAACCGTCACGCCGTCGCGGTTGTCGAAGGCGGTCTCGATGGTCTTTTCGAGGGAAGAGAAGTCGGAGCTGCTCATGGGAAATCCTTAAACGTCACTCTGTATCGTGATGGTGGGAGAGGTGGCCATTTGGTGTCTTTTGATCTAAGCGACCGCCACTCAAGCGTCAATGTGAATTGGCGTCAATGCATTTGACGCCGGAAGGATCATGCGAATGGCAAAGGCGAAGAAGGATGGCCCGCGACGCAAGGACGGGGCCTGGGATCCGCTGAAGGACAACAAGGCGGACAAAAACGATGCCGCAGTCCAGCCGAGGACGCCGCAGACGGAATCGCATTCCTATCGCCTCGCCTATGCGGATGACGAGTTTCTCAGCCGCGAGGAGCTTCGCCCCGTCCGTCTCCAGCTCGAGCTGATGAAGACGGAAATGGCGCTTGCCGAGCGCGGCATCAAATCGACCGTGGTGCTGTTCGGCGGCGCGCGCATCCCGGCGCCCGGCCAGAGCGCCTGGGCCGCCCGCAACGACACGCAGCGCCAGAACCTCGAAGCGGCCTCGGTTTATTACGAGGAGGCGCGCAAGTTCGCCGCCCTCTGCGGCAGGCATTCCGCGAGCTACAATCATCAGGAATATGTGGTGGTGACCGGCGGCGGGCCGGGCGTCATGGAGGCCGGCAACCGTGGTGCGGCTGATGCCGGCGCGCCGAGCATCGGCCTCAACATCATGCTGCCCCACGAGCAGGCCCCGAACCGCTACGTGACGCCGGAACTCAGCTTCAACTTCCACTATTTCGCCATCCGCAAGATGCATTTCATGATGCGGGCCAAGGCAGTCGTCGTTTTCCCCGGCGGGTTCGGCACGCTGGACGAAATGTTCGAGGCGCTGACCCTCATCCAGACCAAGCGCATGGAACGCATGCCGCTCATCCTGTTCAGCGAAGCCTTCTGGCGCGGCATCATCAATTTTGGCGCGCTGGCGGAATTCGGGACGATCGCTCCGGACGACCTCAACCTCATCAGTTTCGTGGAGACCGCGGAAGAGGCGTGGAAGATCATCTCGGATTTCTATGAGCATTGAAGGCTTGATTGAAAGTCGCGAAGTTCGCGACTAGATTGTCGCTAGAGGATGGTACCGATGAGCGATGAAGTCGTAGATCTGAATTTTCTGGCCAAGCTTGGGCAGCGGACAAATGACGAGGTTCGCGCCCTTCGCAAGGAGGTTTCTGAAATCAGGACCCTGGCGATCCAGACTTATGAATTTTCGAAGCGCCTGGAACGACGTCAGGCGGAAGTTCGGGATGATCTCGAGCTCTCTATCAAAATCGAACTTGGCGGGGCTTTGTCCCACATGCAGTCGACGATCGAGCAGTCGCTTGTCCGCATCGAGGACAAGGTGGAGGAGGTCGCGGACCGAGTGACCGCAGTCGAGCACAGACCTTCCTGATTGCGGGCTTTATCTGATCCGAAAAATAAAAGAACCCGCCCTTTGGGGAAAGGGCGGGTCCTTGGGACGACTGTCGGAACTAGTTCCAAGGGGGCGGAGAACTAGAGGGGGCGGTCCGGCAAGTCGTCGATGGAAATGGTTCCATCCTTGTTGGTGTCCATGCGGGCGAACAGCTTGTCGGATGCGGCAGAAGCTTCTGCCTTGGTGATCTTCCCATCCTTGTCTTCATCGACCATGCGGAACACGCCCTGGCCCATCATCTGGCGGCCATGCGGGCGTTCCCAGCGGGCGTCCTCGCGGCCCCAGCCATGGCGGCCCTGGTCGTCGCGGTTCCAGGCGGAATGATCGCGGTCGCGGCGATGGTCGTCGCGCCGATCTGCCATGTCGCGGTTGGACTGGTCGTCCTTTTTGTCCGCGGTGTTGGCGACTTCCGGCTGGTTGTTCTTGCGGAACTCTTCCATCTTCGCCTGGCGATAATCGAAAATTTCGCCGCGCGTCAGAGAGCCGTCCTTGTTGGCGTCGATTGCCGCAAAGAGCTTGTCCTGGAAGGCAGTCATCTCGTCCTTGGAGATTTTGCCATCCTTGTCGGCATCGGCGTTCTTCAGCAGGCGGACGAACATCACGTCCTGCATCATGGCGCGGCCGGGACCATTATGGCGGCCGGGACCATCACGCCCTGGGGCTGCAAAGGCCGGGATAGCTGCGCCGGCGATCAGCGCTGCTCCGAGGGTCGCCAGAACGATCTTTCTTGCGGTCATTGTGGTGGTCCTTCAGGTTGTTTCGATAGCCTGAAGATAGGGCCCGCAACCCGTCAAAACCACTTAAACATCCGTAATGTGGATGAACTTTCTGTAATGGCGATAAAACGTTAGCAGATGTTGAGGCCGGTGAGGAAACCCGTCAGATCGTCGGTCACATAGTCGATGTGATCGTCCTCATCGGTAAGCTTCTCCCAACGTTCCATCAGCACCGCATCCAGATTGCGCGGCACCAGAAGGACCGTGCGCATGCCGAGCGCTTTCGGCACCTGCAGATTGCGCGGCAGGTCCTCGAACATCGCAGCGCTTTTTGCATCGACCCGATGCAGGCTGGCGAACTTGTCGTAAGTCGCGCCTGCCGGTTTAGGCACGTAGTCGGCCGCGACGATGTCGAATATGTCGTCGAAATTATCGAGAATGCCGAGTGCTCGCGCCGCCGCCTCCGCATGTGGCACGCTGCCATTGGTGAAGATGAACTTGCGGCCGGGAAGGGCCTTGATCGCCTCGCCGAGTTCCGGATGCGGCAACAGCGCCGAATAGTCGATCGCGTGCGCCTGTTCGAGAAACCCGTCCGGATCGATGCCGTGGTTCAGCATCAGGCCCTGCAGCGTCGTGCCGTGTTCATGGTAATATTGCTTCTGCAGCGCTTTCGCTTCCGCCGGCTCCAGCTGCAGCAATTCCTGCACATAGGCCGTCATGTTCTTGTCGATCTGCGCGAACAGATTGATGTGATGCGGATAAAGCGTGTTGTCGAGATCGAACACCCAGTCGCGGACATGGGCGAAATCGGCGGGATCGGGCAAGGTCTGCGGCTTTTTTTCCATGGCGGCTTTATGCACCGGCACGGCGGCAAAGAAAACGAAAAAGACGTACGCTTTCGGCCAGAGCCGGCCTTGGCGATCTGCCGGAACGCGTGATACCGCCCGCATATGGAACTCTGGATCCCCATCACCATCGCCGCCGCCTTCCTGCAGAACCTGCGCTCTGCGCTGCAGAAGCATCTACAGGGGTCTCTTGGCACGCGCGGAGCGAGCTTCGTGCGCTTCGGCTACGGTTTTCCGATCGCAATCCTCTATGCCCTGTTCCTTCACCATGTCGCCGGTTACCCGTTCCCGACACTGAACTGGACCTTCGCCTTATGGGCGGTGATCGGCGGGCTGGCACAGATCTTTGCGACCATGATGCTGGTGCATCTCTTTTCGCTGCGGAATTTTGCGGTCGGAACGGCCTATTCCAAGACCGAGCCGGTGCAGGCTGCCATATTTGGCTTCATTCTGCTCGGCGAAAAGCTGACGCCGGGTTCGGTCGCCGCGATCATCGTCGGCGTGATCGGCGTGATGACGATTTCGATGGCGCGCATGCCGCTGTCCTGGCGCAACATGATAGTCGCCATGACCAGCCGCACTGCCTTGATCGGCATCGCGTCAGGCGCGGTCTTCGGTATTTCGGCCGTCTCCTACCGCAGCGCGTCGCTGTCGCTCGGCGGTCCCGGTCCGGTCATGGAGGCCGCGGTGACGCTCGCCTGTGTCACGACTTTCCAGACCGCCTTCATGCTGGTCTGGATGTTCTGGAAGGACAAGCGTGAGATCGTCCAGGTCGTTCTCTCGTGGCGTTCATCCTCTCTCGTCGGCCTGGCAGGCGTGGTCGGCTCGGCCGGCTGGTTCACCGCCATGACCCTGCAGCAGGTGGCCTATGTCCGCGCGCTCGGGCAGATCGAGCTCGTCTTCACCTTCATGGCGTCTTATTTCCTTTTCCATGAACGGGTGAACCGCATGGAGGTGTTTGGCTGCCTCTTGATCGTCGGCGGCATCCTCGGGTTGCTCTTTTCCTGATCGACGCCCGATTTGCGGCGGCATCCGTCACCGAAACCGGTTAGGGTATTCCGATCAATGGGAGGATCATTCATGCTGGAGAAAGACAAGGCAGCCGCGTTCGCGGCACTTCACCAGAAGGGCAACCCGGTCATCATCTACAACATCTGGGATGCAGGCACTGCCAAGGCGGTTGCGGATGCTGGGGCGAAGGCGCTCGGCACTGGAAGCTGGTCGGTCGCCGCAGCGCAAGGCTATGCCGATGGCGAAAACCTGCCGCTCGATGCATTGCTCGCCACGGCGAAATCGATCACCGCGGCCGTCGACCTGCCGTTGTCGGTGGATTTTGAGGGCGGTTATGCGGAGGATCCGGCCGAACTGGCGGCAAATGTCGCCAGGGTCATCGACGCGGGTGCGATCGGCATCAATTTCGAGGATCAGGTCATCGGCGGCAGCGGTATCTATCCCGTGGAGCAGCAGGCCGATCGCATCCGTGCCATCCGGACCTTGGCAGACACACGCGATATGCCATTCTTCATCAACGCCCGGACCGATCTTTTCCTTCAGGAAGGCGACCGGACGAAGCATGCAGCACTTCTCGATCAGGCGATCGAACGCGCCAGAGCCTATGCCGAGGCTGGGGCCAACGGTTTCTTTGCGCCGGGACTGGCCGATGAGGGGTTGATCGAGACGCTGTGCAAGGCCTCGCCACTTCCAGTCAACATCATGATGTTCAGTGGCGTTCCGTCGCCGAAACGCCTCGGCGAACTTGGTGTCGGTCGGGTCAGCTACGGGCCGGGTCCCTACCGGGCGATGATGGCGAAGCTGAAGGAAGACGCCGCGGCGGTTTTCACCGCCGCCGGCTGAGCATCGGAGGCATCGGCGATCAGGGAACGATCAGTGTGCCGGCGCCGTGTTCGGTGAAGATTTCGAGCAGGACCGAGTGGGCGGTCTTGCCGTTCAAGATGACGACGCCCTGCACGCCGGCCTTGATCGCCTCGATGCAGGTCTCGACCTTCGGGATCATGCCGCCGGAGATCGTGCCGTCCTTGATGAGGGCCTGGGCCTGGGCGACCGTCAGTTCCTTGATCAGCTGCTTGTCCTTGTCGAGGACACCCGGTACGTCGGTGAGGAACAGCAGTCGGGTGGCGCTGAGCGCGCCGGCGATGGCGCCTGCGAACGTGTCGGCATTGATGTTGTAGGTGGCGCCGTCGCGGCCCGGAGCAACCGGGGCGATGACCGGGATCATTTCCGACTTGGCGAGCAGGTCAAGCAACGTGCGGTCAACTTCCACCACCTCGCCGACGAAGCCGAGGTCGAGAACCCGCTCGATATTGCTGTCCGGATCGATGACGGTCTTCTTGGCCTTTTCGGCGAAGACCATGTTACCGTCCTTGCCGCAAAGGCCGATCGCCCATTCGCCGGTCTGGTTGATCAGCGCGACGATTTCCTTGTTGATCGAGCCGGCGAGAACCATTTCGACGATCTCGACCGTCTTCTGGTCGGTGACGCGCAGGCCGGCTTCGAACTTGGATTCGATGCCCATCTTCGTCAGCATCGCACCGATCTGCGGACCCCCGCCATGCACGACGATCGGATTGACGCCGGACTGCTTGAGAAGCGCGATATCCGCCGCGAAAGCCTTGCCGAGCTCCGTGTCACCCATGGCATGGCCGCCGTATTTCACGACGATCGTCTTGTTTTCGTAACGCTGCATATAGGGCAGCGCCTGTGCCAGAAGCTTTGCCTGAAGTTCGCTTTCGGAAGCCGTCATGGGATACCCCTGAATATTGAGTGGGGCCTTTTAGCGCATGTTTTTGACAGAGGAAATAATAAGTCCGGAGATTATCGCGCAATCGACGGAGCCGCGCAGGCCAAACAGAGCGCCGCGCGCCAGCACGAACGCCGATCAGGGGCATGGTGGTCAAGCGGATTGCGGGCGCTACGGAAAATATAAATCAATAAAAACAAAGGTTTGATGTTAATTTTCCGGCTTTCTCATCGCCGCTGAAACTCTTCTTCTCCGGCTTCCGTCTCTTGTGATGTCTCCGCCGATGTCGGGACGCCAGGCCTTGGGAGGCGCGCATCCGCGCCGGGGCAACAAGATTCGTTGAGAGGAAGCCATCATGTTGAAGACCGCACTCCGCACGCTCGCCATCGCGACCGTTCTGTCCGCCGCCACAGTCACCGCCTTCGCCGCCAATCCCAAAGTCGGCGGCGCGGCGATGTATGAAGGCAAGAACATCGTCGAAAACGCCGTGAACTCCAAGGACCACACGACGCTCGTCGCTGCCGTCAAGGCTGCCGGTCTGGTCGAGACGCTCCAGGGCAAGGGCCCGTTCACGGTCTTTGCGCCCACCAACGAAGCCTTCGCCGCTCTGCCGAAGGGCACGGTCGAAACACTGCTGAAGCCGGAGAACAAAGCTCAGCTTACCAAGGTGCTGACCTGCCACGTGGTTGCGGCGGACGCCATGTCCACGGCCATCGAAAAGATGATCAAGGACGACAAGGGCACCCATGACGTCAAGACCGTCGGTGGCTGCATTCTGAAGGCCAAGGAAAACATGGGCAAGATCACGCTCACCGACGAGATGGGCGGCGTGGCCCATGTGACGATCGCCGACGTCAAGCAGTCGAACGGCGTCATCCATGTGGTCGACAAGGTCCTGCTCCCGAAAATGTAAAAGCCGGTCACGCGTTTGAGGCTCTTACGTCAAGATCCGGCTGCCTCTTCTCGGGGTGGCCGGATCTGCCGTTTCAAGAACAGCGTCAGACCGGGCGGCCGACGGTTTCGGCAATCGCCTGGCGCAGTTCGTCTATCCCCTTGCCCTTTTCGGAGGAGGTGGAGAGCACGAACGGGAAGGCGGCGGGATGCTTGCGGATCTTTTCCTGCGTCTCGGCCAGCAGCTTCACCACGGCTGGTTCCTTGATCTTGTCCGTCTTGGTCAGCACGATCTGGTAGGAGACGGCGGCCTTGTCGAGGAGGTCCAGGACTTCGTCGTCGTTCTTTTTGATGCCGTGGCGGCTGTCGATCAGCACATAGACGCGCTTTAGCGTCGCGCGGCCGCGCAGATAGTCGAAGACGAGCCTGGTCCAGGCATCGACGGTTTCCTTCGGAGCCTTGGCATAACCATAGCCCGGCATATCGACCAGTGCCATCGGCGGCAGGTCGGTACCTGCGCCCGAATAGCCATCCGGCACGAAATAGTTGAGCTCCTGGGTCCGGCCGGGCGTATTGGAAGTGCGCGCCAAAGCCTTCTGGCCGACGAGCGCATTGATCAGCGACGACTTGCCGACGTTCGAGCGGCCGGCAAAGGCGACTTCCAGCGGGCCTTCCGGGGGCAGGAATTTCATCGAGGGTACGCCGCGGATGAAGATCCAGGGGCGGCCGAATAGCGGTTTGTCGTCCGTGCTCATGTCTGCGGGCATCGGTTCTGGTCGTCCTGTTTTGTCGAAGGGCACGGCTTCAAGGTTTTGGCCGGCAATGTCAAGCTTTCGGGCTTTTCAGCCCTTTCCCTAAAAGAAAAACCCCGGACGAGCCGGGGTTCTCATTCGTTTATCGGCAGGCGCTATTTTGTCGGCGCCGGTTTTCGTCGGAAGAGGCCCTTCAGATTGTCGAACAGCTCCACCTTCGCACCATGGCGCTTCATGATGATTGCCTGCTGCGTTACCGACAGAGTGTTGTTCCAGGCCCAGTAGATGACGAGGCCCGCAGGGAAGGACGACAGCATGAAGGTGAACACCAGCGGCATCCAGGTGAAGATCATCGCCTGTGTCGGATCCGGCGGCGTCGGGTTCATGCGCATCTGCAGGAACATGGTAACGCCCATGACTAGCGGCCATACGCCGATCATCAAGGCATGCGGCACGTCGTAGGGCAGCAGGCCGAAGAGATTGAAAAGCGAGGTCGGGTCGGGGGCGGACAGGTCCTGAATCCACCCGAAGAACGGCGCGTGCCGCATTTCGATGGTGACATAGATGACCTTGTAGAGCGAAAAGAAGATCGGAATCTGCAGGATGACCGGCCAGCAGCCGGCGATCGGATTGATCTTTTCTTCCTTGTAAAGCGCCATCGTCGCCTGTTGCAGGGCCATTCGGTCGTCGCCGAACTTGGCTTTCAGCTCTTCCATCTTCGGCTGCATGCGCTTCATGTTGGCCATCGAAGCGTATTGCTTGCTGGCCAGCGGGAAGAACAGCGTCTTGACGACGATGGTGGTGAGCAGGATCGCCACGCCGAAATTGCCCACGTGACGGAAGAAGAAGTCCATCAGCTGGAACATCGGCTTGGTGATGAAGTAGAACCATCCCCAGTCTATCAGGCGGTTGAACTGCGGAACGCCGAATTCCGTCTCGTAGCGCGAGACCAGCGGCACTTCCTTGGCGCCGGCGAAGACGAGGTTCTTGATCTCGGTCGACTGGCCCGGCTGAACCGTCAGGTCATCGCCCTTGTAGTCAGCCTGGTAGCTCGCCTGACCGCCGGTGAAATGCGAGAAGCGCGCCACATAAGGCAGCGTCTGCGGCGGCACGATGGTGGCAGCCCAGTACTTGTCGGTGATCCCGAGCCAGCCGGTCTTGGCCTTCTCGTTGGTGTACTGCTCTTTTTCGATATTGGCGTAGGTATGCTCGTTGAGGCTGCCGCTCTCGCCCATTACGCCGATGAAGCCTTCGTGGATAACCCAGACGGCAGGCGTGGCCGGCTTGTTGTTGCGGATGACGCGGCCATAAGGCGTCAGCGTCACCGGGGCAGCGGTCTTGTTGTCGATCTTGTCGGCAACAGTCAGCATGTAATGGTCGTCGACCGAGACGGTGCGCGTGAAGGTGACGCCCTTCTCGTTGGTGAAGGTCAGCGTCACCGGCGTCTGCTGGGTCAGCTTGCCGCCGCTTGCGAGCGTCCACTGCGTGCCGGTACCGGGAGCGGTGCCGATCGTTTCATTCGGGATGTAGCCGACTTCAGTGAAATAGCCATCCGTCGTGTCGGATGGCGAGAACAGCGTAATGATCGGGCTCTTTTCGTCGACGGTCTCGCGATATTCACGCAGCTTGAGGTCGTCGAAGCGGGCGCCGGTCAGGTTGATGGAGCCGATCAGAGCAGGCGTCTCGATCTGGACGCGTTGCGACCGGGCCAGCGCCTGATCGCGGGAGAGTGCGGCAGTTGCCGGGTTCGCACCAGGCAGGTTCCCCAGTACGCCGGAACCACTCTGAGCGCCGGGGCTTTCCGGCGAAACAGGCTGGGCGCTCTCGCCCTGAAGCGCACGGCTGGCTTCTTCGGCGCGCCGCTGGGCTTCCATCCTCGGGTTCATATAGAGGAACTGCCAGGCAAGAACGATCAGCACCGAGAGCGCGATCGCGATGAAGTAATTGCGGTTCTTTTCCATCATGCTTTCCTGGAACGGGTCTCCTCGGACCGCTTTGGTCTCGGCTTGCTTTCGATACGCTCGATAAGCTGAGCCGTCATATCCGCAAAGGGGGCCTTAAGCACCTCCCGCCGCGCGACAATCACATAGTCGTGTCCGTTCTTCATTGCAAATCCGGCAGATTGCCTCACCACCTCGCGGAGGCGGCGGCGCATGCGGTTGCGTTCGACCGCGTTGCCATGTTTCTTGGTAACGGTGAAACCGACGCGCGGCGCTTCGTCCGGCTGGTTCCGATCAAGGACTTCCAGAAGGAAGTTCCGGCCTCGGCGAGCTTCGCCTTCCCGGACAGCAAGGAACTGCGGCCGGCTTTTAAGCCGCCCGACAGTTTTCTCGTTCTTTGTCTCAGTCGTCATCGCCCGGTCGTCTCGGGCATCTCAGGCCTTAGGCCGAGAGACGCTTGCGGCCACGGGCGCGACGTGCGGAGAGAACCAGACGACCACCTTTGGTGGCCATACGGGTGCGGAATCCGTGGCGGCGCTTGCGAACAAGCTTGGACGGTTGATAGGTACGCTTCATTTATTTTAATACCGCGGTGTGCGGCCCTTCTTGGAGTTTGCCGTCATCACGACGGCAAGAGCGCTTCGGAAAAACGATCTGCGCAGGCGGCCGCATGCGTGCAAGCCCGCCGGAGCTGAACGTGGGCGGCTTATAAGAGGACTCCGCCGGAAAAGTCAATCGCTGCCGGGCTCTTTTGCTCGTAAGCCGAGAGCCGGTTGATCTTCTATCAAAGCGCCCCGCTGCGACATTGCAGTGCGGCTGCACTAATATTTCCCCCATGAATTGAGGGGTAAGAAATAGAAGATGTGAGGCATCTTCCCTATCAAACGTCAAATCTCTCAACCGCCGAGCGCGGCAGGAAAAATCATGCCCGCCAAGGCTGCGCAGATACCTTTTTCTCTAAGCGTTTCTTTAATTTCTAAAGGCTAATTTTAGCATTGAATGGAAGAGAAGCTGGTCACGAACCAGCCCTTCCTCACACGATAAGTCGCGTTGGAAGGGAAAGAAATGAAAATTCGAGGGAAAATCAACCTCCTCGTCGGTCTGATGAGCCTCGTGGCCTGCTTTATTGGCGGCATGGCGTTGTTTGCCATGGCGGAATATCGCCAGATGATGGTTCAATATGAACTGGCCGCGGACCGCGCCCACAAGGGTGAGCACCTGAACCGGCTCGTCACGGCCGTCGTGATGGATTCCCGAGGCGTCTACATGTCGAAGGACATCAAGGAGGGCGGAAAATTCGGCGATGGCATCCTCGGTTACCTGGATGAAATGGGCAAGCTTCTCAAGGATTGGGACAAGATCGTCCCTACCGATGAACGTGCCGCATTCGACAAATTGCTCGCCCGTTCCAAGGAGTTCACCGGTTTTCGGACCGAGACGGCCCGCCTTGGCCGGGAGGTGAGCCCGGCTGCCGCCAACGAGCAGGGCAATAACGACGCCAACCGAAACAACCGCAAAGCCTATCAGGTCGAGATCGATGCGATTGTCGCTACCGACAAAGCCGTTCTCGCCGCCGTCAATGAAGAGCTCAACGACTTCACGCAGACCCTTTTCATACTCGTCTCCGCGGTTACCCTGGCAGGCGTAGCCGCCGGTGCCGGTTTCGGCCTTTACCTGGGCCGCCGCCAGCTCAGCCATCCGATCACCGATCTGACCCGGTCCATGAAACACATCGCTGCCGGCGAATTCGATACGGTCGTCGGCGGTGCGGATCGCGCCGACGAGATTGGCGATATGGCCGCCGCGATCGAGATCTTCCGCAAGAACGGCATCGAGGTCGCGCGCATGAATGCGTCCGAAGCGACCATGCGCGGCAAGAGCGACGATCTGCAGACCCGCATGGCGGCCGTCGTCGCGGCCGCCGCGGAGGGCGATTTCACCCGCCGTATCGACAAGCAATGGGGCGAGGAGAGCCTCGACCGTTTCGCCCGTGACGTCGACATGCTCGTCGAGAGCGTCGATGCCGGGGTGTCCGAAACCCGGCGCGTCGTAAAAAGCCTTGCCGACGGCGACCTCACCGACAGCATGCGGGGCACTTTCAAGGGTGCGTTTGCCGAGCTGCAGCACAATGTCAACGGCACCATGGATACGTTGCGTGGCACGATGCGCAATGTCCGCACCGCCACCGGCTCCATCAACGGGAGCGCCGCCGAGCTCAGCCGGGCGACCAACGATCTGTCTCGCCGTACCGAACAGCAGGCCGCCGCGCTGGAGGAAACTTCAGCCGCGCTCGCGGAGATCACCGCCGTCGTCAAGAGTTCGACCGAGCGGGCGCACGAGGCAACCGTCATGGTCGGCGAGGCCAAGCAGAGCGCGGTCCAGTCGGGCGAGGTGGTGCGCAGCGCCGTCGATGCTATGGGTCGGATCGAGCAGGCCTCCCGCGAGATCGCGCAGATCACCAACGTCATCGACGAGATCGCCTTCCAGACCAATCTTCTGGCTCTGAACGCCGGCGTCGAGGCGGCCCGTGCAGGCGAAGCCGGCAAGGGTTTTGCCGTCGTCGCGCAGGAAGTCCGCGAACTCGCCCAGCGCTCGGCAAGTGCCGCAAAGGACATCAAGGCGCTGATCAGCAAATCCGGCGAGGAAGTTGCCGGAGGCGTGATGCTGGTCCAAAAGACCGGCGAGGCGCTGTCGGAAATCGAAACCCGCGTTTTGAGCATCAATGACCATATCCACTCGATCGCCGTCGCCTCCCGCGAGCAGGCGACGGGGCTCGGCGAGGTCAGTACGGCCGTCAACCAGATGGACCAGGTGACCCAGCAGAATGCCGCCATGGTCGAGGAGACGTCGGCCGCGACCCAGACCCTCTCCTCCGAGGCCGATAGCCTGTTTGCGCTGGTCTCCAATTTCGACATCGGCCAGGAGAGCGAGCGCGTCGCCGAACCGGTCAGGGCCCCGCGGCCCGCGGCGGCTGCCGTTCATCGGCCGCGCGTCTCACCGGTGAAAGCGATGACTGGCGCACTCTCCCGCGCTTTCGGCGGAACGGCTACCGCAACGGCAGCCGTTGCCGGGGATTGGGAAGAATTCTGATCCAGTTTCGCATATCGATCGAATAAGGAAGCGGAGATGGGCAACCCTCTCCGCTTTCTCTTTTGCACTGCGGCAAAGGGACTGGTAAAAAACCGCTGAAGCTCTAGAATGGCTGATCATCCCTGTGCCCGCTTCGATCCGGCGGGTCCAGTATTTCGGAAATGGAGATCCGCATGGACGACGAGGTTCATACCTCGGGGCGCTCGGGGTCCTCGCCGGAAGGCGCAGGCCCGGAAACCATGCCGCGTCTTTTCCGCGGCCTTTCCGGCAGGCTTTTATGGCTCACCGTCATTTTCGTGATGATGGCCGAAGTGCTGATCTTCATCCCCTCCGTCGCGACCATGCGGATGAACTGGCTGCGTGATCGTCTGGATACCGCCGCCGCCGCCGGCATCGTCATCGACGGATTGCAGCCCGCTGAACTCCCCCGCGCCGTGCAGGACGATACGCTGCTTGCCACCGGCACCAAGGTGATCGCGCTGCGCAAGGACGGCACCTCGCGGCTGCTGGCTGCCACGGACACGCAGCCCCAGATCGATCAGGTGTTCGATCTCGCCAACACCCCGTTGGTCTCGGCAATGTGCGATGCAGTCGACACGCTCGTCTTCGGCGGTCGCCGGGTCATGCGCGTCTATGGTCCGATCGGCGACAGCGACATGATCATCGAACTGGTCATGACCGATGACGCCCTGCGCAAGGACATGCTGAAATATTCGAAGACAATGTTTCTGCTGTCGCTATTGATCTCCCTGATCACCGCGGTGCTGATTTTCCTTGCCATCAACCGCATGATGATCATGCCGATCCGGCGGCTCACCCATAGCATGCAGCTTTTCTCGGAGCAGCCGGACGATCCCGCCCGCGTCTTTAGCGCCGATCGCTCCCGGGGCGAACTTGCCGTCGCAGGCCGTCACCTCACTGCCATGCAGGCGCAATTGCAGCGCATCCTGAAACAGCAGAAGAACCTCGCGGATCTTGGCCTTGCCGTGTCCAAGATCAACCATGATATGCGCAACATCCTGGCATCGGCGCAGCTGATGTCGGATCGCCTGACCGACGTCGATGATCCGATGGTGAGGAGTTTTGCACCGAAACTGCTGCGCACTATAGACCGGGCTGTAGGTTATACGAGCGAAGTCCTGGCCTATGGGCAGGCCTCCGAAGCAGCACCCCGCCGCCGCCGCATCCGCTTTGCTGCGTTGGCCCAGGAAGTGCGCGACATGCTGGCGATCGATCCGGAGATAGGCATCGAATTCCTGGACCAGATCGCCGCTGATCTGGAAGTGGATTGCGATAGCGAGCAGATTTTCCGCGTCATCCATAATCTTTGCCGTAACGCTGTCCAGGCGCTGGTGAATTTCGATCCGCAGGATGCGTCCATGGTTCGCCGGGTAACGGTCTCCGCGCACCGGGTGGGCAGCGTCGTCAGCATTACCATTGACGACACGGGCCCCGGCATGCCCCGAAAGGCCCGCGAAAACCTGTTTTCCGCGTTCCGCGGCTCGGCGCGGTCGGGCGGCACCGGGCTTGGCCTGGTGATCGCCCGCGAGCTTGTTCTCGCCCACGGCGGCACCATCGCGCTTGTGGAGAAACCCGGCCCCGGCACGCAGTTCAGGATAGAAATTCCCGATCGTCCGGTGTCGCTGGAGGACTACCGGGCTCGGGCCTGATGCAAATAAATGTTGCTTCTCAACGGTTTGAGCGAGAAGTGACAGCAAAATGACGTTGCCCGCGGTAAAATCGCTTGCAATCGGAATGCGGACGTTTTAGAGGATCGCCACGCAAGCGGTCACGCACTGCTTGCAGACGCACCCGTAGCTCAGCTGGATAGAGCACCAGACTACGAATCTGGGGGTCGGGCGTTCGAATCGCTCCGGGTGCGCCATATTTTTCCGCTAGACGATGCTACAGGCGTCCCTTCATGGTCTAGCGGTCAAGGATAATCTTCCCCAAAGTATTGAACCGGCGACCATGTTTCGCGGCTTTCGATCGCAGTCATGCAATGCCTCAAGTGGCCGAGCTGATCCTGCCGAGTGCCTGGCGCAGCCTCGGTGTCGCGAAATCCAAGAAGCTGCGCATCTTGAGCGGCATCTGGCCGCGCGCGGCGTGGATGAGATGGATGGGGGCCGGCTCCGGCTCGAATGATTCCAGGATGATCCGGAGCGCTCCGGCTTTGATCGCGTCTTCCACCTGGTAATGGAGCAGCCGCGTCACCCCGACATTACGCATCGCGGCTTCCGCGGCGGCCTCGGCAGTCGAGACCGAAAGGCGGGGTGCAGCGATCATCTCAGCGGTCGTGCTTGATCCCGTCGATAACATGTGCCGAATCGGCGATGGGATTGGCCCTTCGAACGTCACCCACGGCATCCGTCGAAGGTCCTCGGGTGTCTGCGGAATGCCATCGACCGCCAGCAGGGCCGGGCTGGCGCAGGTGACCATCCGCATCGATCCGATCCGCGTCGCGACCATCGCGCTGTCCGGCAGCTGCCCGATCCGGACGGCCATATCGACATGGTCGTCGACAAGATGAACGTTGCGATCGGCGAGCAGCAGGCGGATGTTGATCTCGGGGAACAGTGCCAGGAAGTCGATGACGATGGGCAGCACATGCAGCCGGCCGAACATAACCGGCGCCGTGACGACCAGTTCACCCTTCGGTGCAGTGAACTCGCCGGCTGCCTCGCGTTCGGCATCCTCAACCTGTTCGAGAATACGCCTCGCGGCGGTCACATAGGTGGCGCCTGCGTCGGTCAGGGTTAGTTTGCGGGTCGTGCGGATCAGCAGGCGCGCACCAAGCGATGCCTCAAGCTCGGAGATCTTCCGGCTGAGCGTCGGCACGGGAACCCGGAGCGCCCGGCCCGCGGCAGACAGGCTACCCTTGTCCACTACCTCCAGCAGCATTGACATGGCTTCGAAGCGATCCATCCACTTTTCCATTTTTTGGTAAGATGAGTTCCAATCTTACTCTATTCTGCAGATTTGTGAAAAGAGGCATTGTCTCAGGCAACCCGCCGATCGCGGCTCCCGACCTGAAGGAGGTCCATCATGTCCTATGGCTTTCTGGATATCGCTATAACGCCCAGCGTCCGGGCCGCACAGAAAACGATGGGTGTCGACCACATCTGGCAGAACTTCAACGGCGATCGCGACTTCGATCGACTGACGGAAAACGAAGCGGCCTTTATCGCTGCCCGCGACAGCTTCTATATGGCGTCGGTTTCGGAAACCGGCTGGCCCTATGTCCAGCATCGGGGCGGTCCGAGCGGTTTCCTGAAGGTGGTCGATGACCGCACATTGGCTTTTGCCGATTACCGCGGCAATCGCCAGTACATCAGCACCGGCAATGTGGCAGCGAACGACCGGGTCAGCCTCTTCCTGATGGACTACGCGCATCGCGCCCGGCTGAAGATCTACGCACATGTCGAAGAGGTGGCGCTCGACGCGGATCCTGAACTGACTATGCTGGTCACCGACCCGAATTACCGCGCCAAGATCGAGCGCATCTTCCGGCTGCGGCTCGAGAGCTTCGACTGGAACTGTCCGCAACACATCACGCCTCGCTTCACCGAGGGAGAAGTCAACGAAGTGGTTCGTCCCTTGAGGGAACGTCTTGCTCAGCTCGAATCCGAAAATGCCGAGCTGCGGGCTCGCCTTGCCACCCCTGGAGATACGCAATGAGCGATCAACGTCCTCCACTGCCGCCGTTCACACTGGAAACGGCTGTCGAAAAAGTCCGGCTTGCGGAAGACGGCTGGAACAGCCGCGACCCGGCCCGCGTGGCGCTCGCCTATACCGTCGATAGCTTTTGGCGCAACCGCGCCGAATTCGTCCAGGGGCGTGAAGCGATCGTCGGTTTCCTCACGCGCAAATGGCAACGAGAGCTGGACTACCGGCTCATCAAGGAGCTGTGGAGCTTCGGCGAGAACCGCATAGCCGTGCGCTTCGCCTACGAGTGGCACGACGATAGCGGAAACTGGTTTCGCTCCTACGGCAACGAGAACTGGGAGTTTGACGAAAACGGTCTGATGCGCCGGCGCTTCGCCTCCATCAACGACACACCCATCCGCGAGAGCGACCGCCGCTACCATTGGCCCCTCGGCCGGCGGCCGGACGAGCACCCCAGCCTCAGCGATCTGGGCTTTTGACCCTCGAATGATCGCTTCCCTCGGCTGTGGCAGTTCTACGTGTGTCGCGCCTGCCGGCTCACACGATGGAGAGCACTGGCCGACGCGTATGCGGTCAATTTCCCCCAAGTTATAGAACGCTGAGCACGAGGCTCTATTGATCCGCGCCCCAGGTCGTGTCACGTGCTGCCATATGATGTTTTCCTGAAGAATAGAGAAAATGAATCGTGAGAGCGTGGACGCGGTGCGTTCCGATGAGTTGAAAAAACCCGGCCGGTTGGCAGGGTTTCTGGCCGGTGGCCTTGGGCCTGCGGCGCTTTTTCTTGGCGCCTATTTCTTGCTGAGCGTCGCTGTTCGCCTGGCGCTTCCCAACGCGCTGACGCTGGACGAGGCCGAGCAGGCGTTGTTTTCACAATATTGGCTGGCCGGTTACGGGCCGCAGCCGCCTTTCTACAACTGGGTTCAGAATGCTTTTGTCAGCGTGACCGGCATTTCGCTTTTCTCGCTGACCCTGCCGAAATTCCTGCTGCTGCTTTTGTGCTACGTGTTTTTCGGCATGACGGCACGCGAACTCCATAGGCGGCCCGGCTTTGCTGCGCTGGCGATGCTGAGCCTGCTCACCCTGCCGCAACTCTCCTACATGCCACAGCAGGATCTGACCCATACCGTCGCAGTGCTGATGGCGACGTCGCTGTTCCTCTACGGGCTCTTCCGAACCCTTGTCCGGGCGGATTGGCAGGGCTACCTGATCATTGGGATCGCGATCGGCATCGGCACGATCTCGAAATACAATTTCGCGCTGCTGCCCGCCGCCACCATCATCGCTGTATTCTGCGACAGGGAATGGCGCCCCCGTCTTTTTGATCCGCGCATCCTGCTGACTGCGATCGTCAGCCTGGTCATCGTCCTCCCGCACGCCCTCTGGCTTCTCAGCCACCTCGATCTCGCGACATCTGGCACGATCGGCAAGATGGTCGAGGCGAACGCACCCCATGGCGCCGTCCGTATTGCACGTGCCCTCGGCTCGCTGATGCTTGCCTGCATCGCGTTCGGCGCGCTGACGGTCGTCATCTTCGCGGTCGCCTTTAAAAGGGAGTTCAGGCAATCGCTGAAGGCAGGAGACCGCTGGACGCGCCTTCTGGGCCTGATGATGGCGGTGGGCCTGCTCGGTGTCGTGCTCGTCATCCTTTTCACAGGGACGACCAAGATTACGGAGCGCTGGCTCGATCCCTATCTTCTGCCTTTGCCGCTTTATCTGCTTCTGAAGCTGGAGCGGGCGGGTATCGATACCACGTCCCATCTCAGGCGCTTCGTCCCCGTCTTCGCCGTCATCATGCTCGTGACGCTGGTGCCGCTGGCGGGCAAGACGCTGACGGGCGGGCTCACCGGCGGCTACACCCGGATCAACTATCCGTTCGCCTCCGTCGCCGAGGCTCTGAAAGCTGAAGGTCGACCGGCGGTGATCATTGCGGCCGGCATGAACCTGGCTGGCAATATGCGGCTACAGTTTCCCGATGTGCCGGTCATCAATTCGGAGCAGCCGATCGCCGGGTTCCCGGCTGCGAACGCCATGAAAGCGCCAGTTCTGGCGATCTGGGCCGATGAAGGGGGGACGCCTGGCTCGCCGTCGATCGATCTTTCCTCGATCGAGAGGCTCGGACTGACCCCATCGCCTGCAAAATCCCTCTCCCGGCCTTATTATTACGGCGACGGTAAAATTCAACTCAACCTCGGTTATCTCTGGCTTCGCTGAAGACGGTAGGCAAACCGGCGAGGCTGATATATCTGTTCGGGAAACCTGTTCGCAGGCGGACAAGGCTTAGAGGAGATTCCGATGGCTGAGATGGAAAAGGTCGCGCTGATCACCGGCGGCGGGCGCGGCATGGGTGAGGCGATCGCCCGCGAACTGCACGCTCAGGGTTACAAGCTTGCACTGATGTCGCCCTCCGAAAGCTGCGAGAAGCTGGCAGCCGAGCTGGGCGGCGTCGCCTCGCGGGGCGTCGCGGAAAAGGCCGAGGACATCCAGGCGATTTTAGACCTCACCATGAAGACCTATGGCCGCGTCGATGCCGTGGTCAATCATACCGGCCACCCGCCGAAGGGCGACCTGCTCGATATCAGCGACGAGGACTGGACGCTCGGTTCGGACATGATGATCCTGTCTCTGGTGCGCATGGCGCGCCTGGTGACGCCGGTCATGCTGAGCCAAGGCAAGGGCGCCTTCGTCAACATCACAACCTTCGCGGCTTATGAGCCGTCATTGATCTTCCCGGTCTCGTGCACCTATCGCGCCGCCGCCGGAGCCTTCGCCAAACTCTATTCGGACCGTTATGCCGCCGACAACATCCGCATGAACTGCATCCTGCCTGGTTTCATCGACAGTCTCGACCACAAGCCGGGGACGGCGGAAAAGGTACCGATGAAGCGCGTCGGACAGGTGGAAGAAGTTGCGAAGACAGCCGCCTTCCTCCTTTCGGATGGTGCGGGATACATCACCGGCCAGAACATCCGCGTTGATGGCGGCATCACTCGCCACGTCTGATCGGGAGCATATGGGATGAGATGGAAGCGCACGATCCAGCTGCTGGACGTTCATTGCGAAGGTGAGATCGGCAAGGTCGCGATCGGCGGCGTGCCGAAGATCCCGGGCGAAACGGTTGCCGATCAGCTTCGCTGGCTGAACACCGATCCGAAGGGCAATGAACTTCGCCGCTTCCTCTGCCTCGAGCCGCGCGGAGCGCCGATCGGCTCGGTCAACCTGCTGCTGCCGCCGAAACATCCCGATGCGGACGCCGCCTTCATCATCCTGCAGCCGGACCAGGCGCATGCGAGTTCCGGCTCGAACTCGATCTGCGTCACGACAGCGCTTCTGGAATCCGGCATCGTCGAAATGCAGGAGCCTGAAACCGTCGTGACGCTGGAAACCGCCGCCGGCCTCGTGCGGGCAACGGCAACCTGCCGCGACGGCCGCTGCGAGAAGGTGAAGCTCACCATGGTGCCGTCCTTCGTGCATCAGCTTGATGTCAAGGTTCAGACCCCGTCATGGGGCGAGATCACGCTCGATCTTTGTTACGGTGGGATCTTTTACGGACTGGTGGATGTCGGCCAGATCGGTCTGACCATCGAGAAGGGCAATGCGGCAGCGCTCGTCCAGGCAGGCATGGTGCTGAAGGACCTGATCAACAGGCAGATCGAGGTCGTGCATCCGGAAATTCCGGCGATCTCAGGCGTCGCTTATGTGATGTTCCGCGATACGGAGGCCGACGGTACGGTGCGCACCTGCACGACAATGTGGCCGGGGAGGGCGGACCGTTCGCCCTGCGGCACCGGCAATTCCGCCAATCTGGCAGCGCTCCATGCGCGCGGCAAGGTAAAGGTGGGGGATGTCTTCAAGTCACGTTCGATCATCGGTTCTGAGTTCGAGGTGGGACTGGCGTCCGAAACGGAGGTCGCCGGAAAGCCGGCGATCATTCCGACGATCACCGGCCGCGGGTTCACCTTCGGTCTGCATCAGATCGCTCTTGATCCATTTGACCCGTTGTCGGACGGCTTTGCGATGACCGACGTATGGGGGCCGTCCGCCGGAGAAATCTGAGCTTTCAGATTTCCTTGCCGTTGCCGGCCGTCTGTTCCATGTCGCCCGGCTTCAGCACCAGCGAATTGACACCTTCGGTCGTTGCGGGGGCGCTCGGACCCGGGACAACACCCAGCTCCTGCATCTGCATGAATTTGTAGGCGCCGAAGACGTCGCCCTTCTCGGCAGCTTTGCCGTACATTTCAGCAGCCTTCAGAGCATTTGCTTCGATGCCTTCGCCGGCTTCGTACATCAGCCCGAGATTGATCATTGCATCGGCATTGCCGCGCTGGGCCGCAAGGTCGTACCAGGCGATCGCGGTCTGGTCGTCCTGCTCTACGAGGTGGCCTTCGTCATAGATCGCGCCAATGTTGAAGGCAGCGGTATCGTCGCCTTCCGCTGCCGCCTTTTCAAACCAACTGAGCGCCCGCTTGACATCCGGCTGGGTGCCGAGGCCATCGCGATAGGCGACGCCGAGATTGTAGGCGGCAAGAACGTTGCCGCTGTTGGCGGCTTCCGTATAGAACTGGAATTCGGATCGCTCGTCGCCGAGCCGGCCCATCAGCATGCCGAAATTGACCTTGGCGGCGGGATACCCCGCCTTGACCGCAATGTCATACGCGCTCATCGCCTGGCCGGCCTGCTGGGTCTTGTTGAGAGCCCGGCCGAGCTGATAGGCGAAGCGCGGGTTGCCGGTCGTGTCATAGGCCGTGCGGCAGGCGTCCACCGCGGTGCCGTCTATATCGGAAATGCCGACCGGGGCGAATTCGCCGTTGCGCTGCTGATCGTAGGGGCTGCCGGCGAGCCGATCGCACTCCGTCTGCATGGCAGACGCGAGTTGTAGGTTGGCCCGCTCCTCTGCGCCTAGCGAAACGGTCAGCGCGCAGAGCGCTGCAGCAGTACCTGTGGCAATCGCAAAACCCCTGTTGACTTTGGAGAAGCGGGATTTCATTGTTCGCTCCGATTTACTGATTCTTTAGATTGCTTAACGAACGCTGCAAGCGGGCGCCGGTTCCGTGTGCCTTTCATCTTTCATGCGTGATGAACCTCTGGATCCCGCACGTTTGCGTGAGAAGTAATCTGCATCGGGCCTGCTGGATTGTAGGTTCCTCGCATGATCGGATTGTTTTGGCCGAGCCATTGATGTTATGGCGGACAAATCGATCACGTCCGGAAGCTTCCCATGAAAACGCTCACGCTCCGCCGCCCCGATGACTGGCACCTGCACCTGCGCGACGGCGACGTCCTCAAGGCGGTGATCGGCGATACGAGCCGACATTTCGCACGCGCAATCATCATGCCCAACCTGGTGCCGCCGGTGGTGACGACCTCGGATGCCAGGGCCTATCGCGAGCGCATCCTCGCGGCGCTTCCGGCCGGTGATCGCTTCGAGCCGCTGATGACGCTCTACCTGACGGAACATACCGATCCGGACGATGTGGAAGAGGGAGGCAAGAGCGGGCTGATCTCAGCCGTGAAGCTTTATCCCGCCGGTGCTACGACCAATTCCCATGGCGGCGTACGCGACTTCAACAAGGCGATGCCGGTTCTGGAGCGCATGGCGAAGATCGGCCTGCCGCTCTGCGTACACGGCGAGGTGACCACGCCGGAAGTCGACATCTTCGACCGTGAGGCCGTCTTCATCGAGACCGTGCTCGATCCGCTGCGCAAGCGCCTGCCGGAGCTGAAAGTCACCATGGAACACGTGACAACCGCCGATGGCATCGACTACATCAAGTCGTCGGAGAGAAATCTCGCCGGTTCGATCACCACCCACCACCTGATCATCAATCGCAATGCCATCCTGGTCGGCGGCATTCGCCCGCATTATTACTGCCTGCCGGTCGCCAAGCGCGAGAACCATCGCCTCGCACTGCGGGCGGCAGCGACATCCGGTGATGCGCGCTTCTTCCTCGGCACCGATTCCGCCCCTCATGTCGATCCGCTGAAGGAATGCGCCTGCGGCTGCGCCGGCATCTACACGTCGGTCAATACCATGAGCTGCCTTGCGCATGTGTTCGAGGACGACAATGCGCTCGACAAGCTGGAGGCATTCACCTCGCTCAACGGCCCGGCCTGGTACGGACTGAAGCCGAATGAAGAGACCATCACGCTTGAAAAGCGTGATGGTCCGGTGAAGTTTCCGGACAAGCGCGACAGCGGCGCCGGGCCGATCACGGTCTTCGATCCGATGTTCCCGCTTCATTGGGACGTCGCGTGACGTCCCTCCGGAACCGTCAGATCAACTCCCTATTTCACGGGGCGGCATACACCGACATCGTCCGGGCTTGGCCGACCGGCATTCAGGTCTTCGAGCTGCGGCAGGGGGCCTGCGCTGCCGGCATGGCTTTCGAAGACCTTTCGGTCGATCTTGACTTGGCGCCCCGCTGACGTGAAAGCAACCATGCCGGCTTTTCCGACATAGGCAGACGTTGCTGTCATCAGGCAAAACTCCCGGGTCTTGTCTTTCGACAGGATCCAGCCTTGTGCGCCGCTCGGGCCGCGTGTCAGCTTGCCCGTCTTGTACCCTTGGCTGACCAGTTCCTTATAGGATGCGGCCTGGACTGGAGTGGCAATGGAAACCGCAACCATGGCGACGACGGCAAGAAATGCCCTAAGAAAATTTACGGACATATGGAAACGCTCCCCCTGTGCGCGATGGAGAATGCATAGCGACGCGGGACCTGGATGTACATCCATTCCGTGTAGTTCGCGGCGATCTATAAACGAGATTGCTGATGAAACGGCTTCGGATGGGACAGATAACACTTGATCGATCCGGTAACCTTTTGGATAGAATCCGGGCTTAGCTTGGCGCCCAAGATTTTCCCGCGGGGATGTACCCGAAGAGAAAGCTAGGCATGATGCTCGACTACCATTCTCTTCTGCTCGCGCTGGGCGTCTCAGCGGCGTGCCTGATGGTGACGCTGTTCGGCACATGGTATTCGCGTCGCACCGATTCCTTCCTTCTTACCCTTGTCATCGCGCTCTGCCTCACTGTCTCGGGCATTTTCGCCTATAGTTCCTATACGGTAGAGGCCGACGTCCTCGGTGCCTCGATCGCCTATACGTTCCTGATGGCGGGGTTCGGCACGATCTATGCGGCATCGGTGCAGTTCCGCAGCGGCAACCGGCCCTGGATCATGGCCGGTGCCATCACCGCAGCCTCCGTGACTGTCGGCCTGCCCCTGATGATTACCGGCCTCGACGGCGTCGGGTTCATCGTCATGAACCTTGCCACGGCCGGGCTGCTCCTCGAAACCGCCAGGCAATATTGGCGGGCACGCCGGGAGGCGCCGGGACCGCTCATCGGAATGGCGGTGCTCTACGCCGCCACCGCGGTGTCTTTCGCGCTATGTGCCGTCGTCCTGATCGACGGGCAACAATGGGTGCTGGGCCACGCGCCCGACAACTGGGCCGAAAACCTCAATATCGCTGTCTGCATCGCCGGCATGACCGGCATCGGCGCGCTGTCGCTGGCGCTCCACCAGTGGCGCATGGCGGCCCACCATCGCCACGATGCGATGACCGATGCGCTGACAGGGCTTCTCAACCGCCGCGCTCTCTTCGAGCAGCATGCGCATCGCACGCTCGGTTCGTCGACCGCGGTCATCGTTTTCGATATCGACCGGTTCAAGTCCATCAACGATCAGCATGGCCATGCCGCCGGCGACCAGGTGCTGAGGTTGTTTGCCGAAGACCTCGCGAGCGGCATGAAAACCCGCCATACCGTCGCGCGGCTTGGCGGCGAGGAATTCGTGATGATCCTCGACGGAGTCCTTCCCGGACGGGCTGAGCGGATTGCCAACGACATCTCCCGCCGCTTCGCCGCCCGCGACATCGTCATCGGCGAGGCTATGCTGAAATGCACCGTCAGTGCCGGTGTGGCGGTCGGTGCCCCGGAAGGCCAGCCTTTCGAAACCGTGCTGGGCCTCGCCGACACCGCGCTCTACGAAGCAAAACGGGCCGGCCGCGACCGCGTGCATGTCGCCGGCTATCTGCGGCCGGTGGACCTGAACGAAACGCGCACCACCGCCTGATCCCCTCCTTATTTTCCACATCGTCTGGCATACTCTGCCGCATGCTGCTATTGCGGCGCGTGGTTTTGACAAAAGGAGCGGGCGCATGATTCAAACCACATTTCCAGACCGCGGCGTGATGGCCGAACTGATGGCAAAGATGCTCTGGGAGATCGGAGCGGTTCATTTCAGCGCCGACAAGCCCTACAAGTTCGCCTCCGGCCTGATGAGCCCCGTCTATATCGACTGCCGCAAGCTGATTTCCTATCCGCGCATCCGCTCGGCGATCATGGATTTCGCGGCCGCTACCGTTATGCGTGAAGCAGGCTTTGAAAAGTTCGATTGCATCGCGGGCGGCGAGACGGCCGGTATCCCCTTTGCCGCATTCCTTGCCGAGCGGCTCGGCCTGCCGATGATCTATGTCCGCAAGGCGCCGAAGGGCCATGGCCGCAATGCACAGATCGAAGGCCATATGCCGGAGGGTGCGCGTGTGCTGGTCATCGAGGACCTGACGACCGCCGGCGGCAGCATGTTCAAGTTCATCGACGCGATCCGCGCAGCCGGCGCCACTGTCGATCACGGCATCGCGCTGTTCTTCTATGATATTTTCCCAGAAGCCTACGAGCGTTTCTCGAACGGCCAGGTGAAGCTTCACCACATCGCCACCTGGCGCAACGTGCTCGCGGCAGCCCGCGAAGGCAAGCTTTTCGACGACAACACGCTGTCGGAGGTCGAGGCCTTTCTCGATGCGCCGCTGGCCTGGTCGGGACGCAATGGCGGCGTGAGCGAGATCGCGCTCTGATTTTTTGCTCTAGCCTTTTGGCAAAAGCTCGCTTAATCGATTGAAAATTGCTGAGAAAGCGCGGGAGGATTTTATGATTTTGTGCTGCGGCGAAGCCCTGATCGATATGCTTCCGCGTGATACCACGCTTGGTGAAAAAGGATTTGCGCCTTACGCCGGGGGCGCGATCTTCAATACCGCGATTGCGCTTGGCCGGCTCGGTCAGCCGACCGCGTTTTTCACCGGCATTTCCGACGATTTGATGGGCGATGTCCTGCGCGACACGCTGGCAAAGAGCGGCGTGGATTACAGCCTTGCGGCTGTCTCTTCCCGCCCGACCACGATTGCCTTCGTGAAACTCGTCAACGGCCAGGCAACCTATGCCTTCTACGACGAGGGCACCGCAGGCCGGATGATCACCGAGGCCGACCTGCCGGTGCTCGGCGATGACTGCGAGGCCATGCATTTCGGCGCGATCAGCCTGATCCCTGAACCCTGCGGCGGGACCTACGAGGCGCTGATGGCGCGCGAATACCGCAAGCGGGTGATCTCCTTCGATCCGAACATCCGCCCGGGCTTCATCAAGGACAAGCCGAAGCACATGGACCGCGTCCGCCGGATGGCCGCCATGTCCGACATCATCAAGTTTTCCGATGAGGATCTGGACTGGTTCGGCATGCAGGGCGACCATGACGCGCTAGCTGCGCATTGGCTGGAACAGGGCGCCAAGCTGGTGGTCCTCACCCGCGGTGCGGATGGGGCGACCGGCTATACCAAAGGCTTCAAGGTTTCGGTGCCGAGCGAGCGCGTCACGGTGGTCGATACGGTCGGTGCCGGCGATACGTTCGATGCCGGCATTCTGGCCTCGCTGAAGATGCAGGACCTGCTGACCAAGGAAAAGGTTGCGGGCTTGACCGAGGATGCCGTGAGCAAAGCTCTAGCACTCGGCGCAAAGGCCGCTGCCGTCACGGTATCGCGGGCGGGCGCCAACCCGCCGTTTGCGCATGAAATAGGTCTCTGAGGTCCTATCCTCGGTCTTTAAATGGAAATAGTTCGGCCCCCTGACGTGAGGGCCGAAATGTCATTTCCGGGCAGCCAGAAGGGCCTTCACCAGCCCCTGCGTCGAGGCGTCATGGCCGGCAGCGCTTTCCTTGCCTTCCACGACGGGCAGCAGGCCGGTCGCCAGTTCCTTGCCGAGCTCGACGCCCCATTGGTCGAACGAGTTGATGCGGAAGAGCACGCCTTCGACGAACACCCG
This sequence comes from Neorhizobium sp. SHOUNA12A, assembly GCF_023006505.1. GTDB lineage: Bacteria > Pseudomonadota > Alphaproteobacteria > Rhizobiales > Rhizobiaceae > Neorhizobium. Next base: position 30,775 of record NZ_JALBGV010000027.1, on the reverse strand, counting down.
ATGTTCGTAGAGCGCGATCAGCCGGCCGAGCGCAAACGGTGTCAGCTTGTCGTGGACGAAGGTGATCGAAGGGCGGTTGCCGGTGAAGACGCGATGTGGCGCGATGAAATCGGCCTGCTTGTCATCCATGCCCTTGTCGGTCAGCTGCTTCTTGGCCTCCTCGAAGGTGCGGCCCTTCATCAGCGCTTCCGACTGCGCCAGAACGTTGGCGATCAGAAGCTCGTGCTGGTGGCGCAGGTGCGGCTCGAAACTGTTGGCGGCGATCATGAACTCGGCCGGGATCACCGTCGTGCCCTGGTGGATGAGCTGATAGAAGGCGTGCTGGCCGTTGGTGCCGGGTTCGCCCCAGACGACGGGGCCGGAATTGCCCTCGACCGGCGTGCCGTCGATCGTCACGCCCTTGCCGTTCGATTCCATGTCGAGCTGCTGTAGATAGGCCGGGAAGCGCAGCAGCCGCTGGTCATAGGGCAAGATAGCGCGCGACGGATAACCGAGAACGTTGCGGTGATAAAAGCCGATCAGGCCGAGCAGCATCGGCAGGTTCTGGCGCACCGGGGCGGTGCGGAAATGGGTGTCCATCGCATGCGCGCCGTCCAGGAACTTGCCAAAGTTCTCACGCCCGACAGCGATCATCAGCGGCAAGCCGATCGCCGACCAGATCGAATACCGTCCGCCGACCCAATCCCAGAACCCGAAGATGCGGTCGCTGTCGATGCCGAAGGCGGCGACCTTGTCGAGCGCGGTGGAGACGGCGCAGAAGTGATGCCCGACGGCCGCCTCCCCGAGCTTGTCGGCGATGAAGGCGCGCGCCGAGGCAGCATTGGTCATCGTCTCGACGGTCGTGAAGGTCTTCGAGGCGACGATGAACAGCGTTGTCTCCGCGTCGAGCAGCTTCAGCGTGTCGGCGATATGCGCGCCATCGACGTTAGAGACGAAATGCGCCCGCGGACCGTCATGGAAAGGCGCCAGCGCCAGGGTGACCATAACCGGGCCGAGATCGGAGCCGCCGATGCCGATATTGACGATATCGGTGATTTTTTTGCCGGTCGCGCCCTTCAGCGCGCCCGAACGGATGCCGTCGGCGAACTTGCCCATGGCGGCGAGCACGCCGTTGACATCCGGCATCACGTCCTTGCCGTCGACTAGGACGGGCGTATTGGAGCGGTTGCGCAGTGCCGTATGCAGCACGGCGCGGCCTTCGGTGAAGTTGATCGCGACGCCCGAGAACATCTCCTCGCGCTTCTTGGCGACACCGCCGACATCTGCCAGCTTTTCGAGCAGCGCCATGATCTCGTCGTTCACGCCCGTCTTGGAATAGTCCATCAGGAGATCGTCGAAAACGGCGCTGAACTTGGCGAAACGGCCGGAATCGGCTGCAAAGGCGGCGCGGATATCCGTGGCATTGGTTTTCGCGACGGTGGACTTCAGGTCTTGGACGATGGCCTGCATGGGTGATTCCTCGGCACTCGAAAAGGGATGATCGGGAACCTATTCCGTTTTGATGTCAAATCAAGCACGGCCGTGGCGGCGATGCGTTTATTGTCCAACCGCCGTTTCGACGGCATTGCCGACCGAATTGCCGAAGCGGTCGACCTGGTCCTTGTAGTTCCGGCGGGTGGTCGGATCGAAGATGGCGATCGGCGTGCTGACGGCTACGCTGGCGGCGCTGCCCACGGTCTGAGCCGTCCCGAGGGCCACGGCGCCGAGCGTTTCGCCGAGCCCGACGTCCGAGTCGGTCACCGTCTGCCCGGCAATCAGTCGGTTGCCGATCAGCTTCACCACCTCCGGGCTTTCGGCAAATTTGCCGTGGTTCAGCCGGTCGCCGGTCTTGAGCGCCGTGAGGTCGAGAACCACGATACCGGCCTTCTCGAATTCGCTGCGATAAGGCTCGACGGTCGGATCCACCTGGCCGAGCCGGTCGATATTGCCGGAAATCCGTCGCGACAGGCTGAGCGCCCGGTCGTCGCGGGAAACGAATAGCGTGAAATGTGGCCGCTTTTCGCCGATCTCGGCAAGCTGCTGGCCGAACACGTCGACATCGAGGTCGGGGGAGGCAAGGATGACGTTCTGGATCTTCGGCGCCACCCGGCCGTCGCGGATCGCCATCTGCCGGAGTGCCTCGACGGTCAGCCACGATCCCATCGAATGGGCCATGACGGTGATCTCGTCGACATTCGGTTCTTTCGCCAGCCGTCGCAGCATCTCCTCCAGCGCATCGCGGGAATAGTTGGTGCTTTCCTTGTCGTAGTTATAGGCAAAGATGCTGCCGCGCGACGGCCAGGTGAACAGGACCGGAGCCACATCCGCATTGGAGTCGTGGACGATCTGGGCGAAACGATAAACTGCGTCCTCGTAGCGGTTGTTGAACCCGTGCACGAAGACGAACACCCGCCTGCTCTTGCCCAGGTGGCCCTTGAGCCAGGATTGGGCCGCCGAGGTGGCAAGCGGCGTCACGGAAACCGTCGCGAACTCCTTGGCCGGATTGGCGGGCAGCTTTGATGGCCACTGCACCTGCCCGACTTCGCGAGCCTTGTCGGGCGGGATGGAAACGGCAATCTCGGTGACGACAGGTTCCTTGCCGCGCTCGCCGGAAAACAGCACGCCGGGCGTCTCTGTCGGGCGTCGCGTAGTTGCCACCAGCACGTCGACCTTCGAGGTCCCGGCTGCCTGCGTCTGGGTCGGAATGAGCACGCCTTCGGGGCGCCCCGCACAGCCTGCAAGAACGCTCAGCACCGTGAGAACGGCGATCACATGAAACGAAAATCCGGCGCGGCTTTCCAAGCGAACTCCAACATGCTTTGCCCAGCCCCCGCGGAAAGGGCTAATCAAGGACTGCCGCATCGTCCACCGCTAACGGAAGGATTCCGGCTTTACGGCACACGCTTGGTCGTCATCTGTCGCAGCGTTGCAACGGTAGGTTAGCCGCGCAGCTCCCGCCGCAGGATTTTGCCGACATTGGATTTCGGCAGCTCGGTGCGGAATTCGATGAAACGGGGGCGCTTGTAGCCGGTCAGGTTGGTCACGCAATGGGCCTTGACGTCCGCCTCCGTCAGATTAGGGTCCTTCTTGACCACGAAGAGCTTCACCGCCTCGCCGGAATGTTCGTCCGGCACGCCGATCGCTGCACATTCCAGCACGCCGGGATGGGTCGCCACGACTTCCTCGACCTCGTTCGGATAGACGTTGAAGCCGGAGACGAGGATCATGTCCTTCTTGCGGTCGACGATTTTGGTATAGCCCTGGCGGTCCATGTAGCCCATGTCGCCGGTCCGGAAATAACCGTCCGCCGTCATGACCTTGGCGGTTTCGTCCGGGCGGTTCCAGTAACCGGCCATCACCTGCGGGCCGCGGATGCAGATCTCACCGACATCGCCGAGTTCCACCTCGGAATCGTCGTCGTTACGGATCGAGATTTCCGTAGACGAGATGGGAAGCCCGATCATGCCGCTGAATTCTGTGGCGTCGAGCCGGTTTGCGGTGGCGACCGGCGAGGTTTCCGACAGGCCGTAACCTTCGGTGATCTGGCTATGGGTCATCTTCAGCCAGCGTTCGGCGACCGGTCGCTGCACCGACATGCCGCCGCCAAAAACAAGGATCATCGAGGAGAAATCCAGCTTCTGGAAGTCCGGATTGTTCATCAACGCATTGAACAGCGTGTTGAGCCCGGGGAAGACGTGGATCTTGTACTTCTGCAGTTCCTTGACGAAGGCCGGAATGTCACGCGGGTTGGCGATCAGGATATTATGGCTGCCGGTGGCAACCCCCATCAGCGAATTCACCGTCAGCGCAAAGATGTGATAGAGCGGCAGTGCGCAGAGGAACTGGATCTGCTCCGGGCGCGGCTTGTTGAGGAAGGCGGTTTCCAGCCACAGGGCCATCTGTTCCTTGTTGGCAAGCAGGTTGGCATGGGTGAGGATCGCGCCCTTGGAGATGCCGGTCGTGCCGCCCGTATACTGCAGGAAGGCGATATCGCGAGGCGAGACCTCGACCGCATTCATCGGTTGCCGGGCGCCTTCGGCAATCACCTGCTTAAAGCTTCGGGCCGATGGCAGCGACCATTCCGGCACCAGTTTCTTCACCTTGCGCACGACCAGATTGACGATATGGCCCTTCAAGCCGAGCATGTCGCCCATCGTGGCGACGACGACGTGCTTGATCTCCGTTTGCGGCAAGGCCTGCTGTACGGTGTGGGCAAAGTTTTCAAGTACGAAGATCGCCTTGGCACCGGCATCCTTGAGCTGGTAGGCCAGTTCGCGCGGCGTATAGAGCGGGTTGATGTTGACGACGACCATGCCGACGCGAAGGATGCCGTAGACGATCACAGGGTTCTGGAGAATGTTCGGCAGCATCACCGCCACGCGGTCGCCCTTGACCAGGCCCTGGGCCTGCAGCCAGGCGCCGACCTTGCGGCTTTCCGCTTCGAGCGCTCGGTAGGTGAGCGCCTTGCCCATGCTCGAAAAGGCGGGGCGGTCGGCATAGCGCGCGCAGCTTTCCTCGAACAGTGCTCCGAGGGATTGATGCTGCAGCGGCGGGATTTCGGCCGGCACGGTCGGCGGGTAGGAGGCAAGCCAGATCTTGGGTGGATTGGCACCGGTACGTGCGGTGACTTCGTTCATGCTGGACCTCCTCTATCGTTTTTCTTGTTATCCCGCGCTTTCCCGGCGCGTGCGGGCCAGGTCCTCCACCTCCCCGCGAACAACAGCTTATGCCATGCCACGGTAGCATCAAGCCATAGGCACAGATTTAAACAGCCATCTAACTTTCACGTAAACGTCAAAGAGGGCGTGGGCGAGCGTATTTGGACGAACAGCGGAACATCCGAAACGCTATGGCGTTTTCCCAACCTAACAAAATGTATGAGGAATCACAAAGGAGGTGCGCAAATGTTGCATCAAGAACCACGAGCCGGACAGGACCCCTATGTCAAGGACAGCCCATCGCTGATCGCCAGCGACAAGGTCGAAGGGACAAAGGTTTATGGCGCCGACGGCAAGCATATCGGCTCCATCGTCCGCGTGCTTCTGGAAAAGCGCGGCGGCCGCGTCGGATATGCGGTCCTGAGCTTCGGCGGCTTTCTCGGCATCGGTGACGACTATTACCCGCTGCCTTGGGAAAAGCTTCGTTATGACGAACAGCTCGACGGCTACCGCATCGACCTCACTAAGGACCAGATCACCGGCGCCCCGCGTTACCGCGATCTGGACGACGATACCTGGTACAACGACAAGGGCCGGACGATCTACGACTATTATGGCGTTCCGCCCTACTGGATGTAAGCGTCCAGCCAATAGAAATCCGGAGGCTCCGCGTTGCGGGCCTCTTTTCATTTATTTAATTCTCCTGATGCAAGGTCCTCGCGACAAGGGGACGGCGATGACGGGAAAGACGGAAGCGGGCATGGTCCGCGATTTCGAGCGCGGTGATATCGAAGCGGTAGCGCAGCTTTTCCAGGAGACGTTTCGCAAGTCGAATGCGCCGTCGCCCTCATTGATCGCCTATCTGGAAGAAGCCTTTTTCGATCATCCCTGGGCCGAGCCCGACATCCGGTCCAAGGTGTTTGCGGAGGCTGATGCAAGGGTCTCCGGTTTCATCGGCGTCTTTCCGTCGCGGCTGGAGTTCGATGGCCGGCCGCTTCGCGCAGCCTTTGCCGGCTCGATGATGGTTCGGAACCCGAAGGAAAATCCACTCGCCGGTGCGCGGCTGCTGCGCTCCTTCCTCACCGGCCCGCAGGATATCTCGCTGACAGAGACCGCCAATGCCACGGCGCTCGGCATGTGGCAGAAGGCCGGCCATCCGCTCGATCCCGGCTACAGCATGAATTGGCTGCGCATCCTGCGTCCGGCTTCCGCCGCGGTCGAGGTCCTGGCCAGGCGGTTGCGTCCCGCGGCCCTCCTGCGTCCCTTCGGTCGGATCGCCGACCGTGGCTCGTCTCTGGTCCGTATGACGCCTCTTCGGCCGGCCGAACGCAGCGCCTCGAAGATCACGTTCCGCGACGTCACCCGCGAGGAGTTCGGCACGGCGCTTCTGACGCTTGTCTCGAACTATCCCCTTCACCCGCGCTGGGATGAACGTTCGTTGGGGTGGTTTCTGAATCAGGCGGAAAACAAGCGGAATTTCGGCTATCCGGAATGGCGCGTCGGCTTTGCTCCAGACGGGCGACCGGTCGCAGCCTACGTCTATTTCGCCGGTCCCGGCGAGATTGGCTGGCTGCTGCAGGCACTGTCGGCGCCGAACGCGGCAGCGGAAATGGTCGACGACCTGTTTGCTCACGCTTACGAGATGGGATGTTCCGGCATACGCGGCGGCGGGCATCCATGGCTGATCCCGACGCTGATGAGCCGCAAGACGATTTTCTACGGCCGATCGTTCTTTGTCGCGCAGGCGCGCGACAAGAGCCTGCTGGAGCCGATCAGGTCCGGCCAGGCGCTGATCAGCGGCCTTGCAGGAGAAAGCTGGACGCGCCTGATCGGCGACCGGTTCGACTGAGACTTCTCAGCCGAGCCCACTTAACTGAGCATCGTCACCGGCTCGGCATGCAGATATTCCGCCACCTTGCGCTTTGAGGCGATATTACGCCAGACGGCATCGACCTCGTCCGGTGCCAGCCCGGCGGCGTCGCCGACCTCTTCCCGCGTTATGCCATTGTCGAGCCCGTAGAGGCAGAGGTCCATGCGATCATAGGGAAGCGAGAAATAATATTCGTCCTGGCCCTGCGGCAGCGACCATGTGTCCGTCGTCGGCGGGCGCCGGCGGATGTCGGCGGGTACGCCGAGGGCTTCAGCCAGCTGATAGACCTGGCTCTTGTAGAGATGCGCGATCGGCTTGAAATCGGCGGCGCCATCGCCGTTCTTCACGAAGAAGCCCTGGTCGTATTCGAGCCGGTTCGGCGTGCCGGCGACGGCAAAGTTCAGCCGGTCGGCATGATAATATTCGATCTGCTTGCGGGTGCGCTGTTTCATGTTGGCGGCCGCGATCATGCCGAGATAGACCTCGAGCGGCATGCGGTGACGGCTCTGCTCGCCAGCCGGATTGGCGACCACCAGCCAGGAAATATTGTAGCCGCGGCCGGTCAGCGCATTTTCCAGCACCACCTTGCAGCCCCAGCCCTCGCCGAACTCGGGAACGATCTGGCGGATGAAGCCGTCGCGGCGCGTATAGCAGCCGGCCGCGGCAAGCGCCGGACCGATATCTTCGAGCACGGTCTCCACGCCGACGGCTTCTGCAAGCGCCTTGCCGAGCTTCAGGCTGTCCGGATCGGAATCATGTTCCGGCATGAAGATGCCCGCCACCTTGCCCGGACCGAGCGCGCGGGCGCAAAGAGCCGCGGTGACGCTGGAATCGATGCCACCCGAAAGTCCGAGCACTGCGCCGCGTTTACGCAAATCCTTCAGCACTGTCTCCCGCAGCCAGCCGCAGATGCGCTCGATCTCGGCCTCCGCATCGAGCTTCAGCGTCTCGGCCGAGAATTTCTCCACCCTTTGGGCCTGCTTCAGGCTCTGGATCATGCGACATTCCCCCGTGTGAGTGTGTTTGTTTCATCCGCGCCGAGCCGGATCTTGCCGGTCGTCGTGCGCGGCAGCGCCTCGCGGAACTCGACGCTTTTCGGCACCATGTAATCTTCAAGCAAGTGAGCGCAGTGGCGGATGATTTCCCGTTCGGTCAGCGTCACGCCGTCCTCAACCACCACATAGGCGCGGACGACCTGGCCGAAGATCGGATCGTCGATGCCGCCAACCGCCGCTTCCTTGATGCCGGGCAGCGCATAGAGCGCGCGCTCGACTTCCTGCGGGCTGACCTTTTCTCCGCGTGTCTTGATAATGTCGTCGCGCCGGCTGATGAAATAGAGAAAACCGTCCGCATCGGCGCGAAAGAGGTCGCCCGTATGCAGCCGTCTGCCACCCGCAACCGGCGAAAGTGCCCTTACCGAGGTCAGGTCATTGCCCCAATAACCGGACATCACATGCGGCCCCTCGACGACAAGTTCACCGATCGTGCCCGGAGAGGCGGGACGTCCGTCCTCGTCGATCACGAAAGCGCTGGTGCCGGGAATGGCGCGGCCGACCGAAAGCGGCCGGCGGGAGACCTCTTCAGGCGGCAGGTAAGTGGCACGCAGGCATTCCGTCTGGCCGTACATCAGGAAAAGGCGGATATCCGGGAAAAGCTGCTGAAGCCGCTCGGCAAGGGCCGGCGGCATGGCCGCGGCAGCGCTGGTGATGGTGCGCAGATGTGGCAGGAAACCCGGCTCCAGATCCTTCATGCCGGTAATAAGGGCGGCCATCGGCGGCACGAGCGGGAAACCCGTCGCCTTCACCTCTGCCAGCCGTTCGAGGATCTTCCGCGGGAAGGCGAAGCTCTTTTCGAGAACCAGCGTGCCGCCGGCCATCACCATCGTCACCACCTGGGTGATGCCGTAGCCGAAGGACAGCGGCAGGACGCTGAGCACGACGTCCTCGGCGATATTGCCGAGATAGGCAACGATAGCTTCGCAGGCGGCGGCGACATTGGCATGGGTCAGCATCACGCCCTTCGGCTGGCCGGTGGAGCCCGAAGTGTGAAGCAGCAGCGCCAGCGCTTCGGTGTCTTCGAGTTCCCTGAGCGGAACCCAAACCTCGCTGCGGACCAGATCTTCGAACCGCAATCCATAACCGAGATCGTCGCCGGCATCCGCCTGCGCGACGATCGTCAGCGGCTGCATCTTCGTCATGGAAATGGCCGTATTCACGGTTGCCCGTTGACGGCCCTGGGTAATGATCGCGTAAGCTTCGGTGCTGTTCAGGATGACCGAAAGCTTTTCGGCCTTGATCGACGAATAAAGCGGACAGGGCACGGCGCCCGCTTTCCAGAGGCCAAAGAAACTGACGACCGCTTCATGGCCGTTGTCCAGCACCATCAGCACCCGGTCGCCGGGCTTGACGCCCCTGCGGGCAAGGCTTGCGGCGAGCCGGTCGGATGAGGCATCGAGTTCCGCATAGGTCAGCCGGGTGTCGCCCGCAATGAGCGCGCATTTGTCGCCGAAACGTCTGGCGCTGTCGCGGAGCCTGGCCTCTATGCGCACCGGCGCAGCCTCAGGCCGCTGCCAGCTTGGTCGTGAGGTAGCTGGTCATGTTGTCGATGCTGTCGAGGTTTTCCGGAACGATTTCATCATCGGCTACGGTGATGCCGTAGGTCTGTTCCAGGAAGGCGATCAGTTCGAGCACGCCGGTGGAATCGATCACGCCGCTTTCGAGCAGCGACTGGTTGTTCGAAACCTCTGCGTCGGCGCGGAACAGGAAATTTTCCGCGATGAACTCGCGCACGCTATTTTCGAATGCTTCCGCCATCGCCGGCCCTCTCCACAAACAAATTTGCCGCACGGATGAGGCGCGGTCGGTTGGATAGGCATCTTCCGAGCTATCCCTGAATGTTTTGCTAAAGTCGAAAATACGTTTCTAACAATGTGTCGTTTATGGGCGAATTCATCTCCAGGCTTCAATCCGACAAGCGGCGATCGGAAATGGCGGATGTCATGACCTCTCTCCCGAATGTCTCACCTCAGAGCACGTTGGACGGCGAGCCCTTTTCGAAGTTCTCGACATGGGTGATGACCTGCGCCCAGAGCGTTTGCATCGCCTCGTCGCTCGCCCAGGCCACATGCGGGGTGAGGATGAAGTTCGGCCGCTCCAGGATCGTCAGTAGCGGATTGTCCGGTGCCGGCGGTTCCTTGGTCAGCACGTCGAAACCGGCGCCGCCGATCAGGCCCTCGTCGAGCGCGGTCACCAGGTCGGCCTCGTTCACCAGCCCGCCGCGGGCGGTATTGATGATCAGCGGGTGCCGCTTCATCTTTCGGAACTCGGGCAGGCCGATGAGGTTTCGGGTCGTCGGCGTCAGCGGCATGTGGAAGGTGATGATATCAGACGTTTCCAGCACCTCGTCGAAGGGGGTGTAGCCGGGCTCGACCTTTTCGGCGTCTTTCCGGGCCGCGAAGATGACCTTCATGCCGAACGCCTCGGCGATCTTCGCCACCGATTTGCCGAGCGTGCCTCGGCCAAAAATGCCGAGCGTCGAACCGGCCAGATCCTTGATCGGGTGGTTGAAGAAGCAGAACTGGTTGGCGCGCTGCCATTCGCCGGCGATCACGTCCTGGCGGAAACCAACGATCGAGCGGCGGAGTGCGAAGATCAGGCCGAACGTATGTTCGGGCACGGTGTTGACCGCATAACCGCGCACGTTGGAGACGGTGATGCCGCGCTCCTTGGCGAAGGCCAGATCGATCACGTCATAGCCGGTCGCGGCGACTGCGATCATCTTCAGCTTCGGGGCATTGGCGATCGACTGTTCGCGCACCGGCGCCTTGTTGGTGATGACGATATCGGCATCCGCGATACGGGAAGCCACGTCCTCCAGCGCCGTCTTGCCGTACTCCACCCAATCATGCGCAAAGGCCGGCCGGGTGATCGTCACCGAAGGGCCGATCGTGTCGCGGTCCAGAAACACGACCTTCATCGCGAAAATTCCTGCATGATTTGAAACTCCTCCCAATCGAACTTACGGCGGCCGAAGCGCTGGCCGCAATGGATTTCTCGTATATCATCCCGCCCGCCGACCGGAAGGCAAAAGTGCGGAGAATGGCATGGGTGAAGTGTTGACGCTCGATTGCGTCGTCATCGGCGGCGGCGTGGTGGGGCTGGCGGTCGCCCGCGAACTGGCAATCGCCGGCCGCGAGGTCGTGCTCCTGGAAGCCGAGCCGATGACCGGCAGCATCACCTCTTCCCGCAACAGCGAGGTCATCCACGCCGGGCTATATTACCCGACCGGTAGCCTCAAGGCTGAACTCTGCGTCGTCGGCAAACAGAAGCTCTACGAATACTGCCGCGACCGGCACATTCCTCACAAAAGATGCGGCAAGCTGGTCGTCGCCTCGAACGAGGCCGAAGTGGCCTATCTCGAAAAACTGCGGAAGCAGGCGCAAGCCAATGGCGTCGACGATTGCCGGTTGATCGACGGCGCCGAACTTGCCCGCCTCGAGCCACAGATCAGGGGCTTTGCAGCACTCGTCTCCCCCTCGACCGGCATCATCGACAGCCACCGCCTGATGGAAGCCTATATCGCCGACATCGAAGCGCATGGCGGCAGCGTCGTGCTCAACTCGCCCGTCCTTGGCAGCGAGCTTCTATCCGATACAGCGCGGCTTTCGGTCGGCGGCCGCGATCCCGTGGAGATCGAGGCGAACCTGGTGGTCAACTCGGCCGGCTTAAGCGCCTGGGCGATCTCCGAAGGCATGATCGGCCTCGACAGGAGAACTATCCCCGAGCGCCACTACGCAAAAGGCTGTTACTTCTCATTGACCGGCCGCGCGCCGACGGAGCGGCTGATCTACCCGGTGCCGGAGACCGGCGGGCTCGGCGTCCACCTGACCCTCGATCTCGCCGGCCAGGCGCGGTTCGGTCCGGATGTCGAATGGGTCGAGACGATCGATTACGACGTCGATCCCCACCGTGCCGACAAGTTCTATGGAGCGATCCGCCGCTACTGGCCAAATCTGCCGGACGGCGCCCTGCAGCCTGCCTATGCGGGCATGCGGCCGAAAGTAGTCGGCCCGAACGGGGGAGGAGCCGGCGATTTTGTCATTCAGGGGCCTGAAACGACCGGCCATCCGGCCTATGCCGCGCTTTACGGCATTGAATCTCCCGGCCTCACTGCCTCCTTGGCGGTCGCCGAAAGGGTGGCGCGCCTGACCTCGCGATGAGGGCAGGCGCTTGCCGCCTTAAAACGCTGCGCGCCTGTCGTGCTTGGCGAGACGGGTAAGCAGATAGTCAACTTCGGCCTTGGCGGTCGCGGAGAGCATCTGGGCCGGTTTGCGCTGCGCGTCCGAGGTGATGACGCCGCGCCGTTTCAGCACGTGCTTGCGGATCGCCAGACCGATGCCAGCCTGCTGCTCGTAGCGGATCAATGGCAGATGCGCATCGAACAGGTCATGCGCCTCGTCGCGCTGGCCGGCCGCGAAGAGGTTGACCAGTTCCGTTAGCATGTCGGGGAAACCGTAGCCGGTCATCGCGCCGTCGGCACCGCGTTCCGGTTCGAAATCGAGGAACATGCCGCCATTGCCGCAAAGGATCGAGAACGGGCGCAGTTCGCCCGCTTTCTGCATGGTGCGCAGCTTCGAGACCTTTTCGAGGCCCGGCCAGTCCTCGTGCTTCAGCATCAGGCAGGACGGGTGGTTGGTGACGATCCTGGCGATCACGCCCGGCGACATGACGACGGTCAGCGTCAGTGGATAATCCTGCAGCACCCACGGCACATCCTCGCCGACCGCTTCGACGGCGCCGGCGAAATAGTTGACGATCTGGTCGTCGGTGCGCAGTGCGGGGGTCGGGGCGATCATCACGCCGGCAGCACCCATCTCCACTGCATCCCGTGCCAGCGAACGCATGCCCGCAAAGCCCGGCGCCGAGACGCCGACGATGATCGGCACTTTGGCGCGAGAGACGACGCGCTTGATGATGGCGCGGCTTTCGTCCGGCTCCATCTTCGGCGCTTCGCCCATGATCCCGAGAATGGTGATGCCGGCGCAGCCACTCTCTTCATAAAAATCCGTCAGCCGGTCGATCGAGGCAAAATCGATCGAGCCGTCTTCGAAGAATGGCGTGGTGGCGATGGCGTAGACGCCTTTGGTCTCAATCCCGAAAGTCATTATTGCGCGTCCTTCCAGGCCTGGTAGCGGGCTTTCGTTTCGGCGTTCATCGGATAGAGGCCCGGCAGCGGCACGCCCCGGTCCACTTCGGTCATGATCCAGCCTTCCATGCGCTCCTGTTCCGGCGCCTCGGCGACAACCGCGTCGAGCAGCTTGGCGGGGATCAGCACCGCGCCGTCATCATCCACGACGACGATATCATCCGGGAAAACGGCGACACCTCCGCAGGAGATCGGCTCCTGCCAACCAACGAAGGTGAGGCCGGCGACAGAAGGTGGAGCGGCGATCCCGTCGCACCAGACCTTCATGCCGCTGCCGAGCACGCCTTCCGCGTCGCGCATCACGCCGTCGGTGACAAGCCCTGCCACGCCGCGCTTCGCCATCCGGGAGCAGAGAATATCGCCGAAAATGCCGGCATCGGTGACGCCGAGCGCGTCAGCCACCGCAATACAGCCTTCCGGCATCGCTTCGATCGCCGCGCGGGTGGAGATCGGCGACGCCCAGCTTTCCGGCGTCGCCAGATCCTCGCGGGCGGGCACGAAACGCAGCGTGAAAGCCGGCCCCACGACGCGGCCCTGACCCGGCTTCAGCGGCTTGGTGCCGCGCATCCAGACATTGCGCAGGCCCTTCTTCAAAAGCACCGTGGTCAGCGTGGCGGTGGAGACGCCCTTCAGCGTCTCGATGATCTTGGGGTCCAGCGGCATGAATTCTCCTTGGGAATCTTAAATGCCGCCTTCGCAGACGGCGGGCGATATTCGGTCGCGACTTCTCGTTCGTCAAGGAACTAACGCCCCTGTCGTCATTGACACCACCGCCGTCTGTCGAGGTATAACGTCTTTCAACACTGACACATGGGAGGATGAGACAGTGCTTTTTCCAACGACACTCGTCGGCAGTTATCCGCAGCCGGAATGGCTGATCGACCGCGCCAAGCTTGCGGGTCGTTTCCCGCCGCGCGTCCGCGCCAGGGAGCTCTGGCGCATCCCCCAGGAATACCTCGCCGAAGCACAGAACGACGCGACGATCATGGCGATCAAGGCACAGGAGGAAGCCGGTCTCGACATCATCACCGATGGTGAAATCCGCCGCGAGAGTTATTCGAACCGCTTCGCGACCGCGCTCGAAGGCGTCGATCTCGACAATCCGGGCTCGGCGCTCGATCGCTCCGGCCACCCGAACCCGGTGCCGCGCATCACCGGCAAGATCCGGCGCAAACATGCGGTAGAGGCCGAGGACGTGAAATTCCTGCGCAGCCACACTGACCGCAAGATCAAGATCACGGTTCCCGGCCCATTCACCATGTCGCAGCAGGCCCAGAACGACTTCTACACGTCGGAAGAAGAAGCCGCCTACGACTACGCCGACGCGGTAAACGCCGAGATCCGCGATCTCTTCGCCGCCGGTGCGGATGTGGTGCAGATCGATGAACCCTACATGCAGGCCCGGCCACAGAAGGCCGAGCAATACGGACTCGCGGCACTCAACCGCGCGCTCGACGGCGTCAAGGGGACGACGGCCGTGCATATCTGCTTCGGTTATGCGGCCATCATCCACGAGCGGCCGTCAGGCTATTCCTTCCTGACCCAGCTTTCGGGCTGCTCCTGCCATCAGGTGTCGCTGGAAACCGCGCAGTCGCACCTCGATTGCTCGACGCTGACCGGCCTTTCCGGCAAGACGCTGATGCTCGGCGTCATCGACCTGTCGGACATGAATGTCGAGACTCCGGAAACGGTCGCCGACCGCATCCGCCGGGCGTTGCCTTACGTCGAGGCGAAGAACATCATCGTCGCGCCCGATTGCGGCATGAAATACCTGCCCCGCGAGGTCGCGTTCGGCAAGATGAAGGCGATGGTCGAGGGCGCCAAGATCATGCGCCGGGAACTCGGCGAGGCTGCCTGATCTTCCAGTTGAGTGCGTGGATAACAGGGGCGATTGCCACGGCAATCGCCCTTTTGTTTTGCGGCCTCGGCGTCCGAGCACGCGTGATTCGGAAATATGTATCCCAAATATGTAAATTGTGACCATCATTGGCTTGTAGTCCAGCATATTGTATCCCAAATGAAATCGATGTATACATTGCACTAGAGGATTTTCGGCTGGCGGTTAGGCGATCTGCCCCACACAGGCTGGTCCGATAGGAAGATCATGACGACCCTTGTTCTCATACCCGGGCTTGTATCGGACGCCATCGTCTGGGCGCCCTTGGCCGAAGCGGCGTCTGGCGTCATGCCGGTTCATCACGCCGATCTCCTCGACGGCACATCAATCACCGGTATGGCTCAAAAGCTTCTCGACGAGACGCCGGACGAAGTCATCGCCGTCGGCCACTCGATGGGCGGGCGCGTCGCGCTGGAAATGGCTCGCATGGCGCCGGATCGGGTTCGCGGTCTCGTGCTGGCGAATACCGGTCATCATCCCAAGCGCGACGGCGAGGAAATCAAGCGGCAGCAGATGATCGATCTCGGCAACCGCAGCATCGAGGAACTGGCGCAGCAATGGTTGCCGCCGATGCTCGACCCGGCCCGGGTGGGTGACCAGGACCTGATCGCGCGCCTCCACGCCATGGTCGTCAGGGCAGGCTCGCAGGTTCATGAGCGCCACATTCGCGCCCTCATCGACCGCCCGGACGCCAGCGCCTATGTCGCCGATCTTGGCTGCCCGATCCTGCTTGTCGCCGCTCGCCAGGATGGCTGGAGCCCGATCGCCCAGCACCAGGAAATTGCCGATGCCGCGCCGGATGCCGAACTCGTCATCATCGAAAATGCCGGACATTTCGCCCCCGTCGAACGGCCCGTGGAAACCACCGCTGCCATCACCGAATGGCTGGCGCGCAGATTTGGAGAATCCCAATGAGTGAAGCAGCAGCTACGATACCGGATACCCCGCTTTTCGACCGGGCAGGCTCGATCCGCGGCTACCGGATCAACAAGATGGCGATGGCGCTTGGCCAGCCCGCCAACCGCGCAGCCTTCAAGGCTGACGAAGAAGCCTATCTCGACAGTTTTGGCCTGAGCGCCCATGAGAAGTCCGCAGTGATGGGCCGCGATTGGCACGAGATGGTCCGCCTCGGCGGCAATCTCTTCTTTATCCTGAAGATTTCTGCGGTCGATCCGACCCCGATCACCAGGATCGGTGCGGCCCAGGCCAGCATGGAACACGAAGATTTCTTGCATCTGAGACTGGGAAAAAAGCGCAATGGCTAAGATCATCGGTGGGCTTGGAACAAGCCACGTTCCCTCGATCGGCGCTGCGCTCGACAAGGGGCTGCGCGACACGCCGGATTGGAAGCCGTTCTTCGACGGTTACGAAGTCGGCAAGCAGTGGATGCGGGACGCCAAGCCCGATATCGCCGTCGTTGTCTTCAACGATCACGGCAATACCTTCTTCCTCGACCGGGTGCCGACCTTCGCCGTCGGGGTTGCCGAGACCTACAATCCGGTCGACGAAGGCTGGGGTCCGCGTGCCATCCCGGCATTCGAAGGGGCGGTGGATTTCTCCTGGCATTTCGTCGACAAGCTGGTCGAGCGTCATTTCGACCCGATGGTCTGCCGCGAGATCGAGGTGGATCACGGCCTGCAGGTGCCGATGGAACTGTTTTTCGGCCGGCCGGAAGCCTGGCCGGTGAAGGTCCTGCCGATCTGGGTCAACACCATCCAGTATCCGATCCCGACCCCGCAGCGCTGCTGGGATATGGGCAAGGTCCTGCGCGAAGCGATCGAAAGCTGGCCGGGCGACGAGCGCGTCGTCATCCTCGGCACCGGTGGCCTGTCGCATCAGCTGCAGGGCGCCCGCGCCGGCTTTATCAACCAGGCAGCCGACCGCGCCTGGCTCGACGGCATCGCCAGCAATCCGGAACCTTATCGCGCCATGAGCCGCGAGGACTATGTGGAACAATTCGGCTCCGAGGGCGCCGAACTGATCATGTGGCTCGTCATGCGCGCCGCGATGAACAGCGACGTCAACCTCATCCACAAGCATTACCACGCCCCGGCCTCGATGACCGGCGCCGGCATGGTCGTGCTGGAAAATGCGGCCTGATCCGATGTTCTTCCTGATGCGCTGCCTGCACCATGAAGGCCAGGATGCCGCCCGCGATACCCACCGACCGTCGCATCGGGCCTGGGTCCAGTCGGGCGGAGAAGGCCTTGCCGCCGTCCTGATCGGCTCGGCGCTCGTCGACGAGAGCGGTTCCGCGCTCGGCAATTTCGGCGTCCTGGAGGCCGCGAGCCTCGAAGAGGCGCAAGCTTTTGCCGAGGGCGATCCCTTCAATCGCGCCGGGATCGTGTCGGCGATCGAGCTGACGCAGCTGCCGGACACGTTCCAGGCGGCCCGGATCAGCGACCCGATGACCCCGCGAAAGCACGGCTGATCCCATTTCGGGCATTGAAATAGGCCGCGCCATCCAAGCAGGATGCGCGGCCTTTTGTCATTTGGTTCAGTCTCCGATCGTCTCGTGGGCATCCGCCTTGCCCTCGGCCCAATATCCGGCGGCCTTGATCCAGGTGAGCGGATATCCGCGCTTCTCGACCAGATAGGCTCGAACCGCACGGGCAACCGAGACTTCGGCGGCGACCCAGATGAAGGTCTCGGGCTCAAGCGCAATCGTATCGAGCAGCGAGATCAGCCCGGAGGCGTCCGTGGCGTGGGAAAGGGGGCGGTGCACCCAGAATGTCTCGAGCGACGCCTGTGTCTCGAAGACCTGTTCCTCTTCAGGCCCGGTGACCAGCCCGATACTCGTGATCACGGCGTCTCCGCCGGCCTCCTCGATACGCCGGCCCATCGCTGGAAGTCCGGTCTCGTCGCCGACAAGCAGCCAGCGGTTCACGCCGGAGATGACGGCCGAACCTCGCGGGCCGCCGATCGACAACGTGCTGCCCGGCACGGCATCCAGGGCCCATCGCGTGGCGGGACCGGCATCATGGACGGCGAAATCGAGCACCAGCGACCTGGCGTTCTGATCATACCGCCGGGGCGTATAGTCACGGCGCTCCGGTTCGCCGGTTTCGGTCGGCAGGAAAATCTTGACGTGGTCGTCCGGCGCAGCGCTGACGAAATCCGAAAGATCCTCGCCGCTGAGCGTGACGCGCAGCATCTGCGGTGTGATACGTTCGACGGTTTCGACCGTCAGCACGCGACGCTTGAGTTCGTGACGAATGCGCTCGATCTTGGGGGCGGAGGAGGTCTGGTCCTGGGTCGTAAGGTCGTTCATCTAAATCCTTTCACGGGATGTCGATATCGACCTGCCGGACACCGCCGCGCAGACCGAAACCGGCAATGCCCGGTCGATCAGCGCGTTGAGTGACGTTAACGCTTACGTGCGAAGCCTTGCGGCAATCGCAGTGTGAGCTTTAGGTAGGCGGGCAAAGCCCCGACGGCAAGGGTTGGCGAGCGTCAATTCCGGCAATTTTGCCAGTTGGGAAACTGCAAACAGCTGTCGTCAAGGTCATCGTCTTCGCAGCGATGGCCTCGACATCCACCTTCCCTGCACCAGATACCTCCCGTCGTTCAGCCTTTGTGAAGGACTGGCGGCCAATGTGCTGCGATCCCTGGGCGATTCGCCCGACAATATGGAGATGGCATGACGCTGCTGCAATTCCCCGCCGATCGGCGCACCGCTGACGTAAAACGCTGCGCTGAGGCGCTTCTGCGGCTTCACGGCGAACAAGCGAACCGTTTCTGGCGATCGGAAATGGCCGGTTTTGCGGCAGCTCTCAAAGCCCAGGGCGTGGCAGACGAGGAAATCTCCCGCCAGGCCGGTCTCTTTATGCACGCCGTCCAGATCCAGCTCCAGAGCGATTGCCTCGGCGACGAAACCAGCCTTGTGGCAGGTTAAACCCGCGCCGGCCTTTGCGCGGAGATGTCGGCGACGCAGGCGCTATGGAACAATTGGAGATAAGTGGTGCCGCTTGCAGGACTCGAACCTGCGACCCCATCATTACGAATGATGTGCTCTACCACCTGAGCTAAAGCGGCACGGGCAGCGACCGGGTTTGCCGGGGCTGCGAGTGATGCGGCTGATACAGGCAATGACCTGCGATTTCAAGCGGGCTTTTTGGCTTCGCGACGATTTTCCTGGAAAGACGGTTATTATCCGGCCCTTAGTTTAAACTGCGAGGCGCTCGCGCGCCGCCCGGTATTCGTTTTCCAGCCGATCGACGAGTTCCGCGACCGGAACCACCGCCTTGACCGCGCCGACACCCTGGCCTGCCCCCCAGATCTCCTTCCAGGCCTTCGGTCCGCTGACCGCCTGGTCGAAATCCATCTTGGACGGATCGGCGACCGGAAGGGCGTCCGGGTCCATGCCGGTGGCGGTGATCGAACCCTTGAGGTAGTTGCCGTGGATGCCGGTGAAATAGTTGGAATAGACGACGTCGGCGGCATTCGAGTCGACGATCATCTGCTTATAGCCCTCGACGGCGCGCGCCTCCTCTGTGGCGATGAAGGGCGAGCCGATATAGGCCATGTCGGCGCCCATGGCCTGAGCCGCCAGAATACCGCCACCGGTGGCGATTGCGCCGGCAAGCAGCAGCGGCCCGTCGAACCATTCCCGGATTTCCTGCACCAGTGCGAAGGGCGAGAGCGTGCCGGCATGTCCGCCGGCGCCGGCGGCGACCGCGATCAGCCCGTCGGCGCCCTTGCGGATCGCCGAATTGGCGTGGCGGTTGTTGATGATGTCGTGCAGCACGATGCCGCCATAGGAATGCACGGCGGCATTCACCTCCGGCACTGCGCCCAGCGAGGAGATGACGATCGGCACCTTGTATTTCACGCACATCATCAGGTCGTGCTCCAGGCGCTTGTTGGATGTATGAACGATCTGGTTGACGGCAAAGGGAGCGGCCGGCCTGTCGGGATTGGCGGCGTTATGGGTGGCGAGATCCTCGGTGATCATGGCCAGCCACTCGTCGAGTTGGCTTTCCGGCCGGGCATTGAGCGCCGGGAAGGCGCCGACGACGCCGGCCTTGCATTGCGCCAGCGTCAGTTCCGGGTGGGAAATGATGAACAGCGGCGACGCGATCACGGGCAGGCGAAGCCTGTCCTTGAGGACTGCTGGAAGCATGGATCAAAAACCTCCCGATTGACCTTTACGCAAACGTAAATCCGTCTACCAGATCGCGGAGGCCCCGAAAAGCCGGTGGAAAGATTTTCGAAGCAGATCGCCGGGAGGCCCGGCAAAGGCACCCGACATATCCTGTCCTTATTTTTGGCCATGGTGCAGTCGAATGCGGTGCTTGCAGTTCGGCGGCGGAGAGGTTACCGAAACGTAAACTCCCGCGCAGTGGGTAAGAGTATGAAGAAGGACCGGCAGTGAGCGGTTTGGAAACGGCCATCAGGAACGCACTGGATCGCTCGAACCGGGCGGACCGGGAGATCAGGGCGCGTATTTATCAGTCGGCGCGTCAGGCGCTGGACGCCGGCCTTCGCAAGCAGGGCGTTACCGACCGGCTGATCATCATGCAGCAGCATGAACTTCTGGAGCGGAAGATCCACGAGATCGAAATGAGTGAAGTCGAGCGCCTGGCCGAACCGGTGCCGGGCCCCGCCGTCGAGCTCGAACCGGAATTGCGATATGCCGCAGAACCGATGGCAGTGGAGTCTCCCGTCATGGAGGCTCGGCCGCGGCCTGAAGCACAGCAACGGTCGGCGCCGCCGTCCGTCGCGCCGCCTGTCGATACCGTTTCTGGTGAGACGCGCGCGCCAGCTGCCGCGGCCATGTCTCCCGGCGATCTCGGCGGCGTCAGCCCCGCGCGCGGCGAGCGGATCGAAGCCGAGTCATTCGAACCGGCACCTCAGGCGAAAGCGGCAAAGCCGGGCAGGACGAACAGGAACGCCCGCCCGCCATCCGATAGCGGACTGGACGTCCCCCCGGAGCGGGCCGCCAAACCGCGAAAGCGTCGCGGTTTCCTGTCGCATCTCCTGACCTGGGTCATCACCCTCGGCGTGGTTGGCGGCGCCTGCTGGTGGTTCTATCAATCCGGCCTTGTGCAATCGATCATCGAGGAAGCCACGAAGTCGGCGGACCGCTCGGTCGCCGGCCAGGGATCGGGAGGCCCAGTCGCCTTCGATCCGCGCCGCGGCTTCTCGGATGAATGGGTGGAAATCTTCGTGCCCTCCAAGGCGGCGGAAATGAAAGCCGGCGGCCAGGCGAAAATCGAGACGGTCGCCGCCTCGGAAGGGCAGGCCGTCCGCATCGCATCGGCAACGTCAGGCGAGGGCGGCGATGTCTCTGTCGAAGTACCACCGGAAGTGCTGCGCGAAATGGCCGGGAAGAGCTCGACGGTGGCGCTGACCCTGCAGTCGGGACAGAACAGTTCCGCGCAGCTGTCGGTCCGCTGCGATTTCGGAAGCCTCGGCAGCTGCAGTCGCCATCGCTTTACGGCAACGCAGGAGAAGCTGGAGGCCCTCTTCCGGGTAACCTTCGAGCGGTCGCTCGCGCCCAACCGGCCCGGTCGCCTGATCTTCAACAGCGGCATCGACGGCGCGGACCGGGCGGTGCTGCTCTATTCGGTGCGCATCCTGCCCGGTCAATGAGGTCTATTTCAGGAATTTCGGGCCGAAACCGAAGATCTTGTCGTCGATCTCGCCGACAGCGTCCTTGTCCTTGCCCTCATAGTCGAGCGATAGCAGGATGTGGCGGATGACGTTGAGGCGGGCGCGGCGCTTGTCGTTGGCCCGCACGACGGCCCATGGCGTCTCCTTGTTGTGGGTTTTTTCGAGCATCGCGTCGCGCTTCTCGGTATAGGCGTCCCACTTGTTGAATGCGGCGATATCCATCGGCGACAGTTTCCAGATCTTGAGCGGATCGTGGCGCCGGTCATGAAAACGCTTGAGCTGCATCTCGCGGCCGATATCCAGCCAGAATTTGAAGAAGATGATGCCTTCGTCGGAAATCGTGTCTTCGAAGCGCGGCACCGCCTTCATGAAATCCTTGTACTGCTCCGGCGTGCAGAAGCCCATCACCGGCTCGACGCCGGCCCGGTTATACCAGGAGCGGTCGAAGAGCACGATCTCCCCTGAGGTCGGGAAATGCGAGATGTAGCGCTGGAAATACCACTGGCCGGCCTCGGTCTCCGTCGGTTTGTTGAGCGCCACCACGCGGGCCGAACGCGGATTGAGATAGGCATTGATCGAAAAGATCGTGCCGCCCTTGCCGGCCGCATCACGCCCCTCGAACAGCGCCATCATCCGCTTGCCGGTCGCCTTCAGCCAGAACTGCACCTTGACGAGCTCGACTTGCAGCTTTTCGAGCTGCTTTGCGTATTTGTCCTTGTCCAGCTTATCGTCATGGGGATATCCGCCGGAGCCAAGAGCACGTTCCTCGATCCAGGCCGGTAACGCCGGGTCATCGATATCGAACCGCTTGAGCTTGCCGTTGATGTCGATATCGACTGCCCGGCTTTCGGTCTCATCCGCCATGATAGTGCTCCCTCCGATCGATCCGCCGCATGGGGGCGGTAGCCGATATGTAACGCAAGTTGGAAATTCCGCTACAGTCCGGATAGCGTCATTTTTGCGATGCGCACTCGGAAGCGATGTATATCTGTCATGCAGGGGATATATGAGCGCGTGTTCAACCTGTGAAAGCTGCGAGTCTGTCTGTGGGGTCGGTACTGGAGAAATGGCGTCGGGGTCTGGGCACGCTTGCTGCGAGGGCTCGGCAGGAGCGACCGCTGTTGCTGCTTCTGACCCTTCTGGCAACGATCGCGTTCCTGGTCGGAATGGATTGGGTGGGCGTGCTCGTCGGCTGGCTGCTGCTGGTGCTGGTCGTTGTCGGGCGCAAGCCCGTCGTCCTTCCGCCGCCGGTCCCGGAGATCGTTGAGGAAGAGCAGCCGGATTTCCAGCCGCTGCCTCAGGTGGCCGCAACGCTCAGTGCGCTCGATATTCCGGCTTTCGTGCTGGGCGAGGATATAACGGTGCTCTACCAGAATAAGGCTGCCGAGAAGGCCTTTGGTACCCTTTCGCCCGGATTGCACCTTTCGGCCCGGCTGCGGTCGCCCGGCATTCTCGACATGGTGCGGGAAACCATCGCCACCGACGAGCCGAACCAGATCGAGCATTCCGAGCGGCTGCCCTCCGAGCGTGTCTATACCCTGCGCATCGCACCCATCGATCTTGGTCAGCCGATGCAGCAAAGCTCGGAAGACGTGGTGCAGAAGCTCTATCTCCTCTCTTTCAGGGATATTTCGGAGTTGCGCCGCATCGACCGGATGCGCTCCGATTTCGTGGCCAATGCCAGCCATGAACTGCGCACCCCGCTTGCGTCGCTGCGAGGGTTCATCGAGACCCTGCAGGGGCCGGCGCGCTCCGATCCGGCCGCGCACGAGCGGTTCCTCGCCATCATGTTCGACCAAGCGACGCGCATGAGCCGCCTTGTCGACGATCTCATGTCGCTGTCGCGCCTGGAGCTCAAATCCCATATCGCTCCGGACCAGACGATCGACCTGAAGCCGCTGATCGGTCATGTGCGGGATGCGCTCGTACCGCTCGCCGACGATCTCGGGGTAGAGATCCGCACGCACCTGCCGGAAGGCAAGGTGGAGGTTCTGGGCGATCGCGACGAGCTCGTCCAGGTTTTCGAAAACCTGATCGAGAACGCCTGCAAATACGGCCAGGAAGGCAAGTTCGTGGACGTCTATCTGCGCAACGGCGCCTCCGATCCGGTGGAAGTGACCGTTGTCGACCAGGGGCCGGGCATTCCGGCCGAGCACGTTCCGCGGCTTACCGAGCGCTTCTACCGGGTCAGCGTGGCCGACAGCCGTTCCAAGAAAGGCACGGGCCTAGGCCTTGCAATCGTCAAGCACATCCTGACCCGCCACAGAGCACGTCTGATCGTGAAGTCGGAAGTCGGCAAGGGAAGCGAGTTCACCGTCAGATTCTGACATAAAGGGCTCTCTCTGCAAAGCTGTGCATTGCATTTCCGTTTAAATATCAAATACTTGATATGTCACAAATGTTTCACCGAACTGACATAAAAGAGAGGTGCTACAGCGGCTAAGACAAGCGGGCCGAGCGTTGGCGAGAGCGAGAGCCAGCGCCGTCCGCATTCACACAAGCCCATGACGGGAGATTCCTCATGAACATCCTTAAACTCTCTGCAGCTGCCTTGGTGGCCTCCGTTGCGTTTGCCGGCGCCGCCGCTGCACGCGACCAGGTCCAGGTTGCCGGGTCCTCCACCGTTCTTCCCTATGCGAAGATCGTCGCCGAATCCTTCGGTGAAGCCTTCCCGAAGTTCAAGACCCCGATCGTCGAGTCGGGCGGCACCGGCGCCGGCCTCAAGGAATTCTGCAAGGGCGTTGGCGAAGCCACGATCGACGTTGCAAACGCTTCTCGCCCGATCAACAAGTCTGAAGCCGAAGCCTGCAAGGCAGCCGGCGTCACCGACATCCAGGAAATCCGCATCGGTTACGACGGTATCGTTTTCGCGACCGCCAGCAGCAACGGCGACATGAAACTCGAGCCGAAGGACCTCTACAAGGCTCTCGCCGCTCAGGTCGTTGTTGACGGCAAACTCGTCGCCAACCCCTACAAGAACTGGTCGGACATCAATCCGACGCTTCCGAAGGGTCCGATCGCCGCCTACATCCCGGGCGAAAAGCACGGCACCCGCGAAGTTTTCGAACTGAACGTTTTGGCCGCAGGCTGCAAGGATGCCGGTGCAACCGACGTCATCGCCAAGGAAATCGCTGACAAGGCTGCCCAGGCCAAAGCCTGCGTTGCTGTTCGCAAGGACGGCGTTGCCGTGGACATCGACGGCGACTACACCGAGACCCTCGCTCGTATCGCTGCCAACAAGACCGGCGTCGGTGTGTTCGGCCTCGCCTTCTACGAAAACAATGCCGACAAGCTGAAGGTCGCCACCATGCGCGGCATCAAGCCGACCTCGGCCACCATCGCCGACGGCACCTACCCGGTTTCCCGTCCGCTGTTCTTCTACGTGAAGAAGGCTCACCTGGGCGTCGTTCCGGGCCTCAAGGAATACGTCGAGTTCTTCCTTTCCGACGACATGATCGGCCCTGACTCGCCGCTCATCGAGTACGGCCTGGTTGCTGCTCCTGACGCACAGCGCGAACAGGGCCGCAAGGACTTTGCCGCTGGCAAGACCATGTAATCCAAAGAACGGCGCCGCTTTTGGCGGCGCCGTTTTCTCTTCCGATCGATGGCCTTTGCATCGGCGGAATCGTCGGTTTTGTGGCGATGGTGTTGCGCAGTGCGCGATGGCGAATGCGATCGGTTCCGATGAACGGAGCTGGGCGGTGATGGGTTGCCGCCGAAAGCGGTACGCCGGGGGATTATGATGAACACATCACTAATATTATTGATTTTGGCAATAATCGGCATAGCCGGTTACGTCACCGGTGCCCGGTATTCAATGGCACTGGTCGGAGGGATTTCCTCCAAACTTCATTCACGGCCCGGATATTACGGTTCTTTTGTCGCTGTCTGGGCGATCCTGCCGGCCGTCGTCATTCTCTTTGTCTGGCTGGTCGCCAGCCCGATCTATATCAGCTCCTCGGTCCGCGGTGCGTTTCCTGAGGAGGTGAAAACCCAATCGCAGGCCGAGCAGGGCCTGAGCTACGGCATGATCACTTCGATCGCCCGAGGCATGAATGCGCTGACCGGCGACGAGATTGCCCGCGTCGAGAATAATCCAGTCGAGCTGCGTGCTGCGCTTGGGGCCAAGGGCGTTCCGCTTGCGGGCGATCCCCAGCCCTTCATGGTCAAGGCCGCCGCGGTCCTGAACAGGATGACCTTCGTCAGCCGCATCCTCATGACGATCGTCGTGCTGGCGGTTTCCATCGGCGGGGCGTTCTTCGCCTATCGTCAGATTGCGCCGCGCTTCCGCGCCCGCAACCGAGTGGAAAAGGTGGTTCTCGGCAGCCTCGTCGTCGCCTCCTCGATCGCCATTCTGACCACGATCGGCATCGTCGCCTCGATGCTGACCGAAGCGGCCCACTTCTTCACCGCTATTCCCGCCTGGGAATTCTTCTTCGGCACGGTATGGGATCCGCGTTTTGCTGCTGCCGGTTCTGGCGGCTCCGAAGGTCAGTTCGGCCTTATTCCGCTGCTGCTCGGTACGCTCTATATCGGTTTCGTCGCGATGCTCTTCGCGGTTCCGATCGGCCTCTTTTCGGCAATCTATATGTCGGAATACGCCTCGCCGAAGGTCCGCTCGGTTGCGAAGCCTTTGCTCGAAGTGCTCGCCGGCATTCCGACCATCGTCTACGGCTTCTTCGCCTTGACGACCGTCGGCCCGTTCCTGCGCGATATCTCCTCGCAGCTGAACGGCCTCGTCACCGGCGACTATGCTAACTTCATTCAGGCACAGAGCGTTCTGACCGCCGGCTTCGTCATGGGCATCATGCTGATCCCCTACGTCTCCTCGCTGTCCGACGATATCATCACGGCGGTGCCGCGTGCCCTGCGTGACGGCTCGCTCGGCCTCGGCGCCACCCGTTCGGAAACCATCAAGAAGGTCGTCCTGCCGGCCGCTCTGCCGGGCATCGTCGGTGCACTCCTGATGACCGCATCGCGCGCCGTCGGCGAGACCATGATCGTCGTGCTTGCGGCCGGTGTCGCCGCCCGCCTGCAGATCAACCCCTTCGAGCCGATGACGACCGTGACCGTCAAGATCGTCAATCAGCTGACGGGTGACCTTGAGTTCACCTCGCCGCAGACCCTGGTTGCCTTCGCGCTTGGCATCACGCTTTTCGCCATCACGCTTTGCCTCAACATCTACGCGCTTTATATCGTGCGCAAATACCGGGAGCAGTACGAATGACCGATGTGGTTTCTCCCGCCGCCGGCATCTCCAGGGCCAAGTCCGTCCGTCGCGATATCGGCATCAAGCGCCGTTACGCCGCCGAGCGTCGCTTCCGTGCCTATGGCATCGCCGCGCTTTCCTTCGGCATCATCTTCCTGATGCTTCTCCTGTGGTCGGTGGTCTCCAAGGGTTACACCGCCTTCCAGCAGACCATGATCACCATGCCGGTCGAGTTCTCGCAGCAGATCATCGACCCGCAGAACGAACGTGCCACCAATCCGCAGAAGCTGATGACGGCCAACTATCCGGTCGTCGCCCGCAACGCTCTCGCCAAGCTGCTCAACGTCAGCGTCGATGACCGTGTCGCGGCCCGCGCGGTCGGCCAGATGCTGTCGGATGGTGTCCGTGTTCAGCTGCGTGACCTGGTCATCGCCAATCCGGCGATCATCGGCACGACGCAGACGGTAAGACTGCTTGCTTCCGGCGATATCGACTCGGCCTACAAGGGCCAGATCGACCTCGATGTCAGCCAGGAGAACCGCAAGATCAACGACCAGCAGCTCGGCTGGATGACACAGCTCTCCGACAGCGGAGCCCTCGCCAAGCACTTCAACGGCGGCATTTTCGTCAACGGCGCATCGAGCCGTCCGGAAGCAGCCGGTGTCGGCGTCGCACTCATCGGCTCGTTCTACATGATGCTGATCGTGCTTGTCCTGGCGCTGCCGATCGGCGTCGCTGCTTCGATCTATCTCGAGGAATTTGCCCCGAAGAACAAGTTCACCGATCTGATCGAGGTGAACATCAACAATCTCGCGGCCGTTCCCTCGATCGTCTACGGTCTGCTCGGTCTGGCGGTGTTCGTCAACTTCATGGGCCTGCCGCGCTCGGCCTCCTTCGTTGGTGGTCTGGTGCTCACCCTCATGACGCTGCCGACGATCATCATCGCGACGCGCGCCGCCTTGAAGGCCGTGCCGCCTTCGATCCGTGCTGCCGCCCTCGGGCTCGGCGCCTCGAAGATGCAGACGATCTTCCACCATGTCCTGCCGCTTGCCATGCCGGGCATCCTGACCGGCACCATCATCGGCCTGGCCCATGCCCTTGGCGAAACCGCACCGCTGCTCCTGATCGGCATGGTGGCATTCGTTGCCAACTATCCGACCACGCCGCTCGACCCGTCGACGGCGCTGCCGGTCCAGATCTACATGTGGGCGAACGAAGCTGAGCGCGCGTTCGTCGAGCGTACCTCGGGAGCAATCATCATCCTGCTCCTGTTTCTCATCCTAATGAATGTTGGCGCAATTCTCTTGCGGCGTCGCTTCGAGCGGCGCTGGTAGAAGGAGTATGACAATGAATATGATGTCAGAATCGGCAGTAGAAAAGGCGCTGGACCAAAAGATGAGCGATGCTTCCCACAAGATGATCGGTAAGGACGTTTCGGTTTATTACGGCGAAAAGCGTGCGCTTTTCGACGTGAACCTCAACGTCCGCGAAAACACTGTGACGGCTCTCATCGGTCCTTCCGGTTGCGGCAAGTCCACCTTCCTGCGCTGCCTCAACCGCATGAACGACACGATCGAGAATTGCCGCGTCACCGGCAAGATCACCCTCGACACGGACGATATCTACGACAATAACATCGACGTCGTGGAACTTCGCGCCCGCGTCGGCATGGTTTTCCAGAAGCCGAACCCGTTCCCGAAGACCATCTACGAGAACATTTCCTACGGTCCGCGCATCCACGGCCTTTCCAAGAACAAGGCCGACATGGATCAGATCGTCGAGGCGAGCCTGCAGCGCGCCGGTCTCTGGACTGAAGTCAAGG
This sequence comes from Neorhizobium sp. SHOUNA12A, assembly GCF_023006505.1. Lineage (GTDB taxonomy): Bacteria > Pseudomonadota > Alphaproteobacteria > Rhizobiales > Rhizobiaceae > Neorhizobium. The sequence continues at coordinate 2,521 of NZ_JALBGV010000027.1, read as the reverse complement.
ATCGTCTGCATGAATCCGGCACCGGCCTCTCCGGCGGCCAGCAGCAGCGTCTGTGCATCGCCCGCGCGATCGCCGTGTCGCCGGAAGTCATCCTCATGGACGAACCCTGCTCGGCTCTCGATCCGATCGCGACCGCCAAGGTCGAAGAACTCATCCATGAACTGCGTGCCAACTACACGATCGTCATCGTGACGCACTCGATGCAGCAGGCTGCCCGCGTCTCGCAGCGCACCGCCATGTTCCATCTCGGCCAGCTCGTCGAGGAGAACGACACCGACAAGATGTTCACCAATCCCGACGACCAGCGCACCCAGGATTACATCATGGGCCGCTTCGGCTGATCCAGCCGACTGTGCCGCCTGAAAATCAATTTTGAGGACTAGAAGATGGCATCGACCCATATCCTGTCGGCTTATGACGACGAACTGAAATACCTGAGCCGCCGTATCTCCGAAATGGGCGGCCTCGCCGAGCAGATGTGCTCGGACGCCGTGCGCGCGCTGGTCAATTCCGACGCCGCACTCGCCCAGAAGGTCATCTCCGACGACGTGATCCTCGATCACGCCGAGCGCGAGATCGGCGACAAGGCGATCATCACGATCGCCCGCCGCCAGCCGGTTGCGGCTGACCTTCGCGAGATCGTCGGTTCGCTGCGCATCGCCTCTGATCTGGAGCGCGTCGGCGACCTCGGCAAGAACACCGCCAAGCGCGTCATCGCGGTTCAGGGCACCGGCGTGCCACGCAAGCTCGCCCGCGGTCTGGAGCATCTCTCCGATCTCGCCCTCGTGCAGCTCAAGGACGTCCTCGACGTCTATTCGACGCGTTCGGCGGAGAAGGCCGAGGCGATCCGCAGCCGCGACGAGGAAATCGACGCGATGTACACCTCGCTGTTCCGCGAGCTCCTCACCTACATGATGGAGGATCCGCGCAACATCACCACCTGCACGCATCTGCTGTTCTGCGCCAAGAACATCGAGCGTATCGGCGACCACGCCACCAATATCGCCGAGACCATCTACTACATGACGACGGGCGCCCAGCCGGAAGGCGACCGTCCGAAGGACGACTCGTCGAACACGCTCGGCGCGATCACCGAATAGAACTGACGGAGCAGGCCACGAATGCTGCCGAAAATCGCTGTCGTAGAAGACGAAGAAGCGCTGAGCGTGCTTCTTCGTTACAATCTGGAAGCCGAGGGTTATGAGGTCGATACCGTTTTGCGGGGCGACGAAGCCGAAATTCGGCTTCAGGAGCGGGTACCCGACCTTCTGATCCTGGACTGGATGCTGCCCGGCGTTTCCGGCATCGAACTCTGCCGCCGGCTGCGCATGCGCCCGGAAACGGAGCGCCTGCCGATCATCATGCTGACGGCCCGCGGCGAGGAGAGCGAGCGTGTTCGCGGCCTCGCCACCGGCGCCGACGACTACGTGGTGAAGCCTTTCTCGACGCCGGAACTGATGGCCCGCGTCAAGGCGATGCTTCGCCGCGCCCGTCCCGAAGTGCTCTCCAGCGTGCTCCGTTGCGGCGATATCGAACTCGACCGGGAAACCCATCGCGTTCACCGCAAGAGCCGCGAAGTGCGCCTTGGCCCGACCGAGTTCCGCCTGCTGGAATTCCTGATGGCCTCGCCTGGCCGCGTTTTCTCGCGGTCGCAGCTTCTGGACGGCGTTTGGGGTCACGACATCTATGTCGACGAGCGCACCGTCGACGTGCATGTCGGCCGTCTCAGGAAGGCGCTCAACTTCTCCAATATGCAGGATGTCATCCGCACCGTCCGCGGCGCGGGTTATTCAATGGAATCCTGAGAGGCGGCTTTAAGCCGCCTCGGTCTGCCGCTGCCATTCCGGCAACGGAAAGATCCGGTCGTAGGCCCAGTTGAACACGAAGGCATAGACCACGTAGAAGACTGCGAACGACACGTCCATCGTCAGCGCATGGACGAGGCTTATACCGAGATACCAGGCGATCAGCGGCAGAAGCGCGATCAGCAGTCCAAGTTCGAACAGCACCGCATGCGCCACGCGTATGGCGGTGTTTTTCTGCGTGCCGCCGGTAAAGCGCTGCATCAGGTGGTCGAAGCCGAGATTGTACAGATAGTTCCAGCCAGTGGCGATCGTCGCGCTGCCGATGCCGACCACGCCGATATCGGCGGCCGGCATGCCGAAGGCGAAGGAGCCGAGTGGTGTGATGAGAGCGAGCCCGATCAGTTCGAAGCTGATGGCATGGCGGATACGGTCGCGTGTGGAGCGCATGATGACCTCCTGGGGTGCTTTCCGGGCCGTCCCGGAGTTTCTGCCCGAATGGGGGAGGTCGTCCTCGCTGACCTTCAGATAGGTGCAATGCCGATCCGGAGCAAGGCTTGGCCGGCATATCTGCCGTGCACAACAAAAAAGCGGGCCTTGAGCCCGCCCAGACTGCTGACAAACCCGTCGATATTTTCGGCGGGTTTTGTTTTTGTGGATTTGTTTTTCCGCCGGGAGGTCTTGGCGGGAGGCGCAGAAGGATGGGCTGGCTCATGCCG
>NZ_JALBGV010000026.1 GCF_023006505.1 Neorhizobium sp. SHOUNA12A | reverse complement strand
AGATCGAGATAATCACGATCCCATAGATCGGCCTCGACGATCCGCCAGCGGCCAATCAGGCGGCAGCGAGAGGCCGCGCTCATGATGGCACCGCCATCAGTTTGGGCAACCGCACCAGGTTATAAGCGGCGGCTGCAAAGGTGAATGCCCATCCGACCCGGTCACGGCGACGCAACTTCGTCTTCTCCTGCCCAGCTACGATCTTGATCCAGCCGAATGCCTCGCTTGCGGATGCGCAAGCTGACACCATAACCAAAGTGGCGCGTCTTGCGTCCGTCAATCGCCGAGCAGTGTCCCTTGGCATTCTGCGCCACATGCGGCGTCACCCGGAACAAAAGGTCGTATTCCAGGCGCTCCATCAAAAGTCGTTCAGAACGGATCGAATGGAAGGCCTGCAAAAGCATGGCGCGCAATAGCTTCTCTGGAGCTTCTCTGGCGGGATCGATGGCCGCCCAATCGGCGAATAGAGTGCTGCAAACTCCCGCTCCAGCAAAACCAGCGCGTCGTTCACGATCTGCCGGATTGCCCGCAGCGGATGATCCCTGCGAACACGATCCTCCAGATCGACATAGCTGAAGAGTTCACCCGATCTCACGTCGCCGCCGCGCATCCCTCAACTCTCAATCAAGACAGGACCAATGAATCACGAGAGGGCACCTCGATCCACAACGATATAATCCGCAATTCGTCCAGATTACGTTTGAAATGATTAATCTATTGCCTAAAATTTCAGATGCATCAAGGTATCAATAGTATAACACCGCCAATGTTACGACTTGTGCTTCAGCGGCCGTAACAATTCCCGATTCATTTCATGAATCATTTCCTATACTTGATCGCACTCAGGATGCGCAGGCAGGTGCTTGGCGGATAATGGAAGAGAACGATGATCGACACGCCTTATTACCTGATCGATAAAGCACGATTGCTCAGTAATATGGAAGCAATCGCTTACGTTCGGCAAAGGTCAGGCGCCAAGGTGCTACTCGCGCTGAAGTGCTTCGCGACTTGGTCGGTGTTCGACCTCATGCGCGAGTATATGGACGGCACAACTTCGTCTTCGCTGTACGAAACCCGTCTGGGCCGTGATCGGTTCTGCAAGGAGACTCACGCCTATTCCGTTGCCTATTCTGACAGCGAGATCGAGGAGGTAATCTCCTATTCCGATAAGATCATCTTTAACTCCGTCAGCCAGTTGAATCGCTTTGCCGAAAAGGCTTCCCGCATCGAATGCGGTTTGCGCATCAACCCACGGATCAGTTCCTCGAATTTCGATCTGGCCGATCCTGCGCGCCCGTTCTCGCGGTTGGGAGAATGGGATGTGAATAGGATCGGGGCAGTCATGGGCCAAATCAGTGGATTCATGATCCATAATAATTGCTCAAATGGTGACTTTGATCTGTTCGACCGCACACTCGGCGAAATCGAAGTGAGGTTCGGAGCCCTTCTGCGGCAGGTTAAATGGGTGAGCCTGGGCGGCGGCATCCTCTTTACCCGCGAAGGTTATCCTATCGAGGCCTTTGCTGGTCGCCTGAAAGCCTTCTCGGAAAAATATGGCATACAAGTCTACCTGGAGCCTGGCGAAGCCTCAATCAAGAGATCGGCGACGCTCGAGACGACGGTGCTGGACATCTTCCACAACGGCAAGAACCTTGTGGTCGTCGATTCGTCGATCGAAGCGCATATGCTCGACCTGCTGGTTTATCGCGAACGAGCTCAGCTGGCGCCCGATACCGGCGATCACAGCTATATGGTCTGCGGCAATTCTTGCCTGGCCGGTGATATCTTCGGCGAGTTCCGCTTTCCGCATCCCCTGAAGATCGGCGACCGCATCTCGTTTCAGGATGCAGCCCACTACACCATCGTCAAGAAGAACTGGTTCAACGGCGTCAGGATGCCGACGATAGCAATCCGGGAGCTCGATGGCAGCATCCGGAAGGTACGTGAGTTCACCTATACCGATTATGAACAGAGTCTTTCCTGAAAGGCTCCCCACAAGGAAAGGAAAAATCCGCGAATGAAAAAGAACGTCCTTATCATCGGCGCAGGCGGCGTCGCCCAGGTCGTGGCGCATAAATGTGCGCAGAACAACGACGTGCTTGGTGACATCCACATCGCTTCGCGTACCCGTTCCAAATGCGAGGCTATCATCGCCTCCATCATGGAGAAAAAGGCCCTGAAACGGCTGCGTGCGATCACGGCCCACAGCCTCGATGCACTCGACATCGAGGCCACGAAAGCCTTGATCCGAAAAACAGAGTCTCAGATCGTCATCAATGTTGGCACCGCCTTCCTCAACATGTCGGTTCTCACGGCTTGCATCGAAACCGGCGCAGCCTATATCGACACGGCCATTCACGAGGAGCCAGACAAGATCTGCGAGACCCCGCCCTGGTATGGGAATTTCGAGTGGAAGCGTGCCGCCGAATGCGAGACGAAAGGTATTACCGCTATCCTTGGCGCCGGCTTCGATCCGGGCGTCGTTAACGCCTATGCCCGGCTCGCAAAGGATGATTACCTAGACAAGGTCACCGACATCGATATCGTCGATATCAACGCCGGTAGCCATGGCAGGTATTTCGCCACGAATTTCGATCCGGAAATCAACTTCCGGGAATTCACGGGCGCGGTTTATTCCTGGCAAGAGAGCGAATGGCGCGTCAACAAGATGTTCGAGATCGCCAAGGAATACGACCTGCCGATCGTGGGCAAGCGCAAGGCCTATCTATGCGGCCATGACGAAGTCCACTCGCTGGCAAAGAACATGCAGGGCGCCGACGTGCGCTTCTGGATGGGTTTCAGCGACCACTACATCAATGTGTTCACGGTACTCAAAAACATTGGCCTGCTTTCCGAACTGCCCGTCGTCACGGCCGAAGGCCAGGAAATCGTACCGTTGAAAGTGGTCAAGGCATGCCTACCCAATCCGGCCTCGCTTGCCCCAGGATATGAAGGCAAAACCTGCATTGGTGATTTCGTCAGGGGCTTCCGCAACGGCCGGGAAAGAACCGTTTTCATCTACAACGTTGTAGACCACCGGCAGGCTTACGAGGAAGTCGGTAGCCAAGGCATTTCCTACACTGCCGGCGTGCCGCCTGTTGCGGCAGCGATGCTGGTGGCAACCGATAAGTGGGACGTCAAGCGAATGGCAAATGTTGAAGAACTGCCGCCGAAACCGTTCCTCGACATTCTCAATAAGATCGGACTGCAGACCTATATCCGTGACGAGCAGGGCGATCGTCCACTGGAGATGTACGAACTGGAAGCCGCAGAATAAGTATATCATCCAAATAGAGAAAAATAGGATTAATTTAAATATTATCTTGGAAAAACAATGTCAAAACTGGAACTAATTCCGGATCTTACTCCGGACTACGCAAAATCAGTTGCCGTGATCGGGTGCGGACCAACTGCACTTTATTTCCTCAAACATGTTGTAGATAACCATTCACGCGGGCTTAGCATCACGTTCTTCAGTGCGTCGGACAGCTTGGGTTCGGGGATGCCCTATCATCGCGATTGGGTCGGAGAACAGACGTTGGCAAACATTGCTTGCGAGGAAATCCCCGATATCGAAACGGCTCCAGACGAATGGCTCATGGGCCAATCGGAACGCTGGTTCGCACAAAACCATATGGACTCTCGTCCAATCGGTCCAGGTTACATACCGACACGGCATGTGTTGGGGGAATATTTCGAAGCCCAGTTCAAAGCGATGCTCTCCAATGCCGCGAAGGTGGGTATCACGACCCGCTGCCTATGTCAGTCAACCGTGACCGATGTCGCGCCGACCAAAACCGGCGTATCAGTCGCCTTTCGCAGAGGGGGTGGCAATGAGACGATGGAGTTCGAGTCGGTTGTGATAGCAACCGGACATCACTGGTCTGGCGACGATGCCTCTAGGCCTCGATTCATGGCGTCTCCTTGGCCCATTTCCAAAGTGATGAAGGCGGAGGGCCGGAATATCGGCCTGATCGGCACATCCTTGTCGGCTGTGGATACCTGCTTGGCGCTTGCCAGGAAGAACGGTGTATTCGCCCGGGATTTCGATGGGCGGCTGAAATTTCTTCCCAATTTCGACCTGCACGATTTCCGGATCGTCATGCACTCGCGCAGGGGACTGCTACCACCCGTGCGCGTTCATTTCGAGCATCCACGTTTCGAAATGTACTCCTATATCAGCCAGGCCGATATCCATACGCACATCGAGCAGAACGACGGCCATCTCTCGCTCGATTTCCTGTTCGAACGTGTACTGAAGACGGTCCTGAAAGAAAAATCTCCGGAAGTGCATGATATCATCGCTAAAATGGATTTCGAGACATTTGTCGGATTTCTCCAGAAGCGCCGCAAGGCTAGAGATCCCTTCGAACTCCTGAGAGAAGAATACGTGATCTCCGTTGCATCGATTCGAGACCGAAGCCCGATCTATTGGAAGGAAGTGCTCGACGACATCACCTATACGCTCAACTTCCATATCCGCTATCTCAAACCCAGCGACATCATGCGCGTTCATAACCAGCTCATGCCATTGCTAACTTATCTCGTCGCGGTGTTGCCCCAACAATCATGCGAACAGATCCTAGCCCTGCATGAGGCGGATTGCTTAAGTGTCGTCAGTATCGGTAACGACCTGACAATTTTGGGAGGCGTGGATGATGAACAGGCCAGCCTCGTATTCCGTCATCCGCAAACGGGACAGAAGACGACGCTCTCTTATGATTTCGTAGTGGATTGCCGCGGACAGCAGTCGATCGATCTTGACGATTTTCCGTTCCAGGCGCTGGTTGATGCCGGCGTCATCACAGCGGCCAAAATCAAGCTTGAACCCGAAGCGGCCAATGGCGGTGACGAAATGGCGATCGGAGGCGTTAGCGTCGACGAGTGCTTCCATCCAATTTCCAGCGCCGGAACATCGATGCGATCGATATTCATTCTTGCCGCACCGATTATCTCCGGCATCTATCCCTATCACTCGGGTCTTCCGTTTTGTAGCGAAGTGGCCAAGATCGCCGCAAGAGCGCTCGATAAAGAGGCAGCGTCCGGCTGGAAACAAAGATTTATGGCGCGACCCGCAGCTAGGCGGCGGCTCGGCGTCGGGGCTTGAATGGCAGGAGGTAAAGGCGGTGAAAGCTGTTCGTTTTGTTGTCGAGCAAGATGACTGCGCCAATTGGATCGTTCACGACAAGCTGGGCGTCATCGGTGGAATTTTTATCTCGAAAGCTGCGGCTCTGCAGTTCGCGCGAGGCGAAGCTTGCCGGAACATGGCGCTTATTTTAGTTGCAGATGAAGGCGTAATCGTCGATTTCACGGAAATTAGGCACGTGTCCGACCGGCGCGCCGCCTGATCTTCCACTGCGCAGCGGGCGCGAATATAATCGGAAATAGGAAGACCAAAGGCTGAACTGGCGTGGACTAATGCACAGTTGACCATGGTGGCGGTTGAAAGCCTCGCGCACTTGCTGCGGCCTGTTCTTCACCGTGAAAATGCAGATGTTGGTGTCCAGCATGTACTTCAGCATTAAAATGCCTCGCGCTCCTGCAAGGCTGGCTGATCACGTTCGCTCATGAAATCAGATGTGCCACTTCACCTTCGAACCAGCTGTCCCAAACTTCACCGGCGGGGGCTATAATCCGAGTGCGTCCGACCGCAACGATGTCGACGCGTTTTACATCGTCAGGCAGAGCAACGGCCTTCGGTAGTCGAATTGCCTGGCTACGATTGCTTTGAAATACGGCGCCTTGCTCTATCTCTAGTCCGTCCGACATCTGAGAAAGGCTTTATCTATGTAGCTCAACAAATGGGATATGCCAATGGGATATACATCATACTGGCCGTAATGGTCGACGGGGCTCGACGGCTCTGGCCTACCAGGTTTGTTTCTCCTTTCGAATATCGAACTGGCGTTTTTTTCCCAGGACTTGCAGCCCCGTTAGAGACTGAGACCTTCATACAAGGAAACGGAACTTGAGGAAGCGGATCGATGCGCATCGTTCGAAAGCAAGGGATCGACCGAAGCACATTACCGCCGTCCTTGCTGCATCGACAGTCGTGCTGGCGCTGCTGCAGCCTCGCGGCTGATCCTGCTTCCGGCGGAGAGGCCAAACATCGTGGCCAACACGACGGGTGAAGACACGGCGAGATCTGGACCCGTCTGCAACGCGGTAGATGAAGTCACGGTCAAGGTGGGAGGCGGACAGCACCGACGTTGATGGAAAGGTACCACATGGTTTTAAACATGACACTGGGCGGTCGATTCATCCCCATCCTGACAAACCTCTCGCGGCGATCGGCGTTCATGGCCGCGATCTGCATCTCTCTGCCAGCACACGGAATGGAAGATCCCGTCAGCGGGCTAAAGATCAATCTCGGCAGTGGGTTCGTCATCAAGCGCGACTCTACAAAGGACCCGGTATATGACGTCCTTTTCGGGATCGACCCTGCCTCCGGACAACCGCCGCCAGTCGGAACATCAAACAATCTCTGCGGCGTTACGTTTCGTTCCGATCCCCGGAACGTTGGTTTCACTCAGCCTCAGATCAACGCGATGATCCTCGACGAGAAATGGAGCGTCCAGGCCCGCAGATCGCTCTCGGCTAACATAGAGCTGGAGACCGCCAGCGCTTTCGAGATCGATGACGTCACCGGAGTCGAGTTCATCGGCGTTCCTAAAACCGGTCCTGACCACGCGAACGTTCGGCTGATGATGTCCATGCTCGAAACCCCCAAGGGACGGACAACCGTTACCTGCGCTACCACCAAGGCGAGTTTCGATGATGTCATGCCAATGTTCCATAGGATCCGAGATGCGATCAGCCCTCCGCGCTAGGACTACCTCTTGAGCTCTCGCAATTTGTTTGAACTGATGACCTGCGGTCGGAGGGGCCGGGTCAGTGAAGCTCGCGCTGACCTCTCCAGGATAGGTTTCACGAGCCCGCGCCTGGCATGGAGTAGGAATGCGGTCACAGCGGTTCTGATCTCTAAGCTTGATGGCGGCGGAATCCTACGGCACGGGACATATCGGGAGCGACAACTTTGGAGCAGATAATTAGAAGGTCCAAGGCTCTTGAACCAGTGCATTCACGCTGGCACCCTTAGAACAAGCCAGGCCGCCACATCAGCAGCCAGAACGATCACGAAATGCCAATCTGAGCCTGGTCCCATTCTCGTTGACCCGCCCGCCGAACGCGACATAGGAGTGGAGCTACCAGGAACGGTGACCGGACGTGGGGAGGTTTCGACCGTCAACCAGGCCAATTGCTCAAGCGAGCTATTGCGGCATCTGCGAGACGGATGCCACCTCTATATCTCCGGTTGCAGACCGAACGTTGCCGAACACCAGTGATAATCGCTCAACGATGTGCTCCGGCAATGGCTTCCCGTTGATGGCTGCAATATTGTCGTCAAGATGCTTTAGGTTTCCGGTGCCGGTCAGGACGACGTCGACACCTGAACTATGACGACAAAAGCGGTAGGCAGCTTCTGTCAACGAACCCGATATCCCCGGCTCGAGAAGAAGATCGCACAGATCGTTCGTTTCGACGGCGTGGGGATCAATTTCGCCGGAGCTGATCAGCCTGGCGACAAGATTGTCAAGCCTGTCCTTTTTAGCAAGTGCTCCGCGGACTGCGTACATTGCCATCACACCGAGATTGGCTTGCGCCGCGCGAGGTAACAGATGTTGCGTCGCTGATTGATTGACGAAATTATGGCCCAGCATAATCACGTCCCAAACCCCATCGCCAATCGCGCGTTGCATGACCTGGCGGGAAGGATCTGTGCCAAATGCTTCGGTGATCCCGAGAAAACGGACTTTCCCTGCATCACGAACTTGCAGCAGTTCAGGCAGTAACTCATTCAGGCAGAACTCGTAATGATGAGGACGTACACCATGGAGATGGATGATATCTATATGGTCTGCGCCAAGAACCCGCAGACTTTTCTCCACGCTTCTGGTGATGTCGCCGGGCTTGACGAAGTCGGCACCTTCATAGCTCGCGCCGGGCAGAGTTGCTTTGACTTTGGTCGAGACGATGATCTTGTCGCGGCAATTGCGAATGGCCTGCCCAACCACGCTTTCCGTGCCATAGGCAGGTGCGGTGTCGATGAAATTGATACCTCGATCGATCGCCGCGCGAACCAGATCGACTGCTTCCGTTTCGCTGGCTCCGGTGCGCAGACCCAGCCTGCTGCTGCCGCCAGCCCCAAGCGCTGCCACGCTGACTTTCAGACCCGTCCGGCCGAGGATCGTTGTATCCATGTTACAGTCTCCTGGCTAATAGGAATTGGCCCAATGTCACAATGGGGCGAGCGCGCAGTTACCTGTGTTCGCATCAGCGGTTCTTCCAGACCGGCTTGCGTTTTTCACTGAACGCCTTCGGACCCTCGATGAAATCCTCCGTCTCGGCGAGTGTGGAATGGATCGGATAACTTGCCCGCAATGCATCTTCCAGGGTTGGCTTGTCGAGACTGCTGTAGACGGCTTCCTTGGCGGCTCTGACCGAAAGGGGAGCGAGTTCCAGGATCTGGTTGGCCCAGACCATTGCCGCCTCCAGGGCTTTCGAAGGCGGCACGACCTCGTTGACAAACCCGAGACGCCGGCCCTCTTGCGCCGTCACCCGCCGGCCGGTGAGAATGATGCCAAGCGCCTCTTTTTGCGGGATGATGCGCGGAAGGCGCTGGACGCCCCCGCCGGATGCCATCATGCCGACCTTTCCCTCCGGCAAGCTGAAATAAGCATTTTCAGACGCAATCACCAGATCGCAGGCCAGAGCCAGTTCGAAGCCTCCACCGACCGCCAGCCCGTTGACGGCGGCGATGATTGGCTTTGTCAGATCGCAGCGCATCGCTAGCCCTCCGAAGCCCGTATGTGGGCGCGGCCCCCGCTTGCCAGCGGCCTGGGCCTTGAGGTCATTGCCAGCCGAGAAGGCGCGATCGCCCTCCCCCGTCACGATGCCAATCCACAGATCGTCATTGGCAGCAAAGTCGTTCCACACAGTCTCCATTTCGTGACTGGCCTCGCGGTTGAGCGCATTCGCCACCTCCGGCCGGTTGATCGTCACGATTCGGATCCGTCCCCGGTCCTCGACTTTGCAATAAAGCAATCCGCCCATGTTCGTCCTCCCAGTCATCAACGTTCAGGCACTCACAACCATCAGGCGCCGACCGACGTGGGCGCCCAGTGAATCAGCGTCATCTCCTCGTTGGGCCCCGCCACGACGAAGCGACCGGTGAGAGACATCCCAATCGTCACCGCGGACGGATCGACATCAACGACGTTGCCGATAATCCGCACGTTCGGAACCGCGTCGAGCGCAATAAAACCGACCGTGTACGGCGTGGAGGAAAATCCCTTTGCGGTCGGGCGGCCGACGATCGTGTAGGTGAACAACGTCCCGCGCGGTTCGACAACCACCCATTCGACATCGCTCGACCGGCAGGTCTGGCAGTTGATGCGCGGCGGCCAGCGATGGGTTTCGCAAGTGCCACATTTCTGGATCTTCAATTGGTGATTATGTGTGCCTTCCCAGAAGGGGGCAAAATTAGGGTCAGAAAGATCCGGCACCGGAATCTGATCGAGATCAAACATTTTTTCCTCCCAGAACGGCGAAGCTTCCATCGCCAAGTTGTCCCCATCCCGTCACCGCGATAAGCCGGGCATTCTCCACTTGACGGCCGCCGCATTCGCCCCGCAACTGGCGCACGGATTCGATCACGTGGTTGAGGCCCGCCTGATGGGCTTCCGACAACATCCCTCCATGCGTATTGATCGGCAATTTGCCACCCAGACGAATGCCGCCATCGGCGATCAGCGCGGCCGCCTCTCCGTGCGCGGCAAATCCCGCCTCTTCGATCTGATGCAGTACCTCGAACGTAAAACAGTCGTAGATCATCGCGGCGTCCATATCTCCAGGCCCCATGCCCAGATCGTTCCAGACCCGATCTGCTGATTGTGTCAGCCCGATATCGAGGAACGGATCGCGGTTCGACGTATCGTCGGGCGAGACGCCCTGCGCTTCGGCCACCGACAGGATGCGGATATCCCGCGCCTCATTGCGCGTCGAGACGATCACCGCGCTTGCTCCGTCCGTTTCCAGGCAGCAATCGAACAGCGTATAGGGATCGGCAATCATCCGTCCCGCCAGATAATCGTCCATCGTCAGTTCACGGCCGTGCATCTGGGCGTTCGGATTGAGGTTTGCGTGGGCGCGGGCGGCCAAGGCGATCTCCCCCAGCGTGCGTCGATCCAGCCCGTATTCGTGCTTGTAGCGCTGGCACAGAACCGCATAACGCTGGGCCGGCGTGTTCATGCCGTACACATGTTCGAGATGTCGACGGAACGGCTGCCCAGGCAAGAAAGACGGGCGGTCCGCCTTGCGCGTTCCGGAACTCCCCCTTAACCCGCGAAACAGCAAGACATGATCGGCCGCGCCGCTGACAACAGCCATCGATGCGAGCCGGAGTGCCGACACCGCGCCGCAGCCGCCCATGTCGATCGTCGCTCGGAAGCGCGGATTGAGCGAAAGCTCCGCTTGGATAACGTCATCGCCCACATGGCCGGGATAGGGTATGATCCCGTCAATTTGTCGGGCATCGATCCCGGCATCGGCAGCTGCCGCCAGCACGGCCTCAATCGCCAGCACTTCGGCAGGACGATCGATCTTCTTGCGGTATTCGGTATTGCCCACCCCGATTATGCGCGCCTCGTTCTTCCTGCCCACCACAAACTTCCTCCCCGTGTCGTCGATATTGGCTAGTTCCACACGGCGCGCGCATCGACGATCGATACAAGCCCGCCCGAGACCATCACCGGATTGAGATCAACTTCCGTCAGTGCCTCCCCTTTGCCGAGCGCCCAGTCGGCGAAAGCCGCCAGAAATGCAACCAGCGCGTCCCGGTCGGCAGCGGGCTGGCCGCGATAGCCGTCGAGGAGCATGTTCAAACGAGCGTTTCGCGACAAAAGCCTGCGCAGCATGGGCGGTGTTGTCGGCAGAACGACGGCTGCGACCTCCGCATGCAGTTCCGCCAGCGTGCCGCCGAGACCAACGACAAGCACCAGCCCGAACGACGGGTCCCGCTTGATCCCGACCAGGATTTCCACACCCTGCGACATCTTCTGGACCAGCACAGACGTTGCGGTGAGCCTCTTTCGGCCAGCGATTTCCTCGAACGTCTCGGCAGCAGCCTCGACCGCCGCCCGGTCCCCAAGTCGGATGACGACACCACCGTCATCAGATTTGTGGTTCATATCCGGCGAACTGAGCTTGAGGGCAACCGGAAAGCCAATCTGTTCGGCACGGGCGCCGATTTCGGCGGCATCAAACTTCGAAACGACGTCGAATGCCGCACATGGAAGTCCGGCCAGCCTCAGGTCTGCCAAAGCTTGCGTAACAGTCCAGATGGATTGGGGCCCATCCGCTGGAACGGCCGATGCGTTGACCGGCGCTCCATCCAGAAGGCTTATCAACTCCACCGCTCCAGCCTTATCCGCATGGCTCCGCGAAAACTTGGCACAAGCCTCGGCAGCGCGGGCCGCCAGCGGAAAATCGCCGAATGCGGGAATGCCGGCTTTATCGAAGATCGCCTGTACTTCTGCGGAAATTCCAACCCATGCGACGAATACGTCCTGCGCAACTTCCCCGGCAGCCGCCACGACCGCGCGCGCGACCGCCTCCGCAAAGATGCCGCCGGCGCCCAGCGACAGAAAGATCGTGTCGATGCTGGCGTCCTGAGCAATGGTATTTATCGCCCGCCTCACCTTATCCGGGTTGCGCCAGACCCCGCCGATATCCGCCGGATTATGAATACCGGCCTGCCCGGTCGATTCAGCCAAAGCTGCGACCATGGCTGGCGAAAATTGCGCCAGATCCCAGCCGATAACCTCAATATGATCGGCGCTTAGCGACGCAGCACCGCCCGATACTGTGATGACCGCCGCACGCCGGTTGCGCGGCAGTTGATCGCGACGCCGCGCCCGTTGCGCCAGGGTGCGACCGACACTGAAGAACTCGACGAAACTGTCCGTTTCGGTGATGCCGGTTTCCTGCGCGATTGCAGCAAACACCTCTCGCGTGCCTGCCACGCGACCGGTATGGGATTGGACGGCCGCACGCCCTTTGACGGATCTGCCCACCTGTAGCATCGTCACGGGTTTTCCAGCCAGCCGCGCCGACAGCGCCGCGCGCCGGAACGCGGCACCATCTCCGATGCCTTCTAAAAACAGCATAATCGAATGCACGCTCGGATCGTCCACCATGGCCTGCATTAGCTCTTCTATGCCGGTCGCGCTTTCATCGCCGGTGCTGACCAGCCAAGAAAAGCCGACCGATGTCTCGCCGAACCACTGCAACATGGCTGAGATCGTCGCCCCGCTCTGTGAAAGGCAAGCGATCCCGCCCGCAGGAACGCGCCCGCCACGTGTTCCCGACGCAAAGCTTCCATTCAGGCTGAGATTGCCGTTCAAAACACCCATCGAATTCGGGCCGATAATCCGCATTCGGGAAACCTTGGCGAGTTGCGAAATCCGTGTGCGGAATATCAGACGCTCGTTCTCGTTGCCGCTTTCCGCCGTCACCACGACACAACTGTGCACGCCGAGCTTGGCTGCCTCCTCTAGCGTGGGAATGACGAACTTTATCGGCGTCACCACAAACACCATGTCGGGCGTCGACGGCAGGTCCGAAAGTGACCCGTAAACTGGAAGACCCAGCAGGGTCGTGCCGGCCAGTCGCGGGTTGACTGGATAAACGGTCGCACGCGCGCCACCTTCGACAAGATTGGCGAGCACCCGGGCGCCATAATAGTTGCCACCTTCGAGGTCTGAAGCACCGGCGACGGCGATGACTTGTGGAGATGGCAGCACGCCCATAAGCGACGCCCTATTCATATTCGAGGCCATTTCGGGAATACCGCCGTAGACAACGTTGTCTTTTCACTAACCGGAGAAATATGAGCTGTCAATGCCGCGATTATTGCGATAGCGCTGAGACCGTAAAACACATCTGGCGTATCGGCATAGCCGCCATACTAAAGAGATGCGAAGGTTTCTCCGACGACGATCGAATGACCAATGACTTCCCCGCTCGACTGGGACGATGACGCATTGTCCGACATGATGAAGTCCAGTGCTGCTTCGCCTGCGTGGTGGAAATTCATTTCAACCGTTGTCAGCCGCGGCGTGGACAGCGTCGCTAGCCGCGTATTGCCGAGGCCCATGACAGAGATCCGCGCGGGGATTTCAATTCCCTCTGATCGAAGATGACTGATTGCTCCAAATGCGATCGCATCGGAGCCACAGATCAGCGCCGTAAAATCGGGGTTTCGTAACAGCATTTCGGCTGCGCCCCGTGCACCGGCTTCAGGGGTGGAATCGATATTGGCAATTGCATAATCCACCATGTGACCCGACAGATAGCTCGTCATTGCCTGCATGCGCTGCTTCGTCATATCGTTGCGCGCCGGGCCAAGCAGGATGCCGATTTTCTTGTGCCCGTTCTCGACGATGAACTTTGCCTTGGAGATTCCGATCGCCTCACTATCTGCTGCAAAGACAGGTACTTGTATGTTCCTTGGCATGAGCGAGACGACGACCGTACCCGAGCGCTTTAACTCGTCGACCGTCTCCACGAGTTCCCCGTGATGGGTCCACTGATCAAAGCCGCCGCCCGCAATGATGATGCCGTCGACGCGGTATTCGAGAAGCTTGCGCAGGTATTTGATCTCCAGCAACGGATCGCGTTGCATGTTGCAGACGATGGCAAAGGTGGAGTGGGCGGTCTCCGCTCGCTTCGTCACGCTTTCAGCGATCATGCCATAGTGAGCATCGAGCATGTCTCCAATCACCAGTCCGACCACACCTTGCCTGCCTCCACGCAATCGCCGGGCCACGAGATTGGGGACATATCCCACGGCTTTGGCGGCTACGTTCACCTTTTCCTTGAGCCTGGCATCAACGGCATAATCGGAATTGCGCAAGACGCGCGCTGCGGTGCTGAGAGAAACGCCAGCTTTCTTTGCCACATCAACCAGTGTCGGGTTCTTTACGTCTCGCTGGTCCATAGTCATTCTCGTCTCTATCGATGCTACTGGTCACGCACTTGAACAGCGTCGCAACCACAAGCCGTGAAGCGTCTCTACACCAAGCCACCGGGACCGTCAAAATAGCATAGACAACGTTGTCTTCATCCGCTACTCTTTCTTTCGGGCCTCGGCAAGCTTAACCGCCAAGCCAATTTTTCAGCACGGGACTGCGTCGGGAGGTGACGAGGTCTTGCTGCTGTCGGCTCACAGAATAATAGATCATTCAAGGAGGAGACGAATGGGACAGGTTATCCGAACTTTGGCGCTCGTTGCGACCATGGCCGCTTTCTCGGGTCTGGCAATTGAAAATGTAGCTGCCCAGGACGCGCCTTATCCGACCAAACCGATCAAGCTTATCATACCCTATGCTCCTGGCGGCGGCACCGACGCCGTTGCGGCTGCATTCTCGGACAAGCTCTCTCAAAAATTAGGGCAACCGATCGTCAAGGAAAACCACGCCGGTAGTAATTCCGTCATCGGCACCGCGCTGCTCGCCCAGGCGCCGCCGGATGGCCAGACATTGCTGGTCGTCACGGCCGCCATTGCCAACAACCCGTTTCTGTATTCCAAACTGCCATACAAGACCGAAACCTTCGTGCCGGTGTCGATCCTGACTGCCTATCCTTTTGTTTTGGGAGTTCGTGCCAATCTGCCGTTCAAGACCATGCAGGAGCTTATCGCCTACGCAAAGGCCAATCCCGGCAAGCTAACGGCCGGGACATCGGGCCGAGGCGCGGGCGCGCAGCTGGCTCTTGGGCTTCTCAACAAAAGCGCCGGCATCCAGATCCGCGACATCCCGTTCAAAGGAGCGGGTGAAAGTCTCAACAACGTGGCGGGTGGCTTTGTCGACATGGTGTTTTCCGGGTATGAGACGGTACGCCCGTTTGTGGAAAGCGGAAAGATGAAAGCTTTCGCTCACACGGGTACCGAGCCCTTGGGCACTGAAAAGATCCCGCCCATCGCAGACGCTGTTCCAGGCTTCGAATACCTGAACTGGCTTGCGCTAATTGCACCCGCCGGAACACCTCCCGTCGTAACCGAAAAGCTCAATGCTGAGCTCAAGGCAATCTTCGCCCAGCAGGACGTCAAGGACCGGCTGGCGGCCCAAAACATCACATCGGTCGCCAGCACCTCGGCGCAGGCAAAGACCTATCTCGCCAAAGAGATGGAAAAGAGCAAGTCCATCATCGAGAGCATCGGGCTGAAGCCCGAGTAAACCCCCAATGCCATCTCGGCTGATCCGCAAACGCCGGGTCAGACGAGGCAGATCATCACGACACCGGGAGGTTAGTCAGGTGTTTTCGACGTCCAACGGGAAAGCCGATCTAGAGGCAGGTCTGTTCTTCACCCTTTTCGGCGGGCTAACGGCCAGCTTGTCGCTACAATACCAGATGGGGACGATCGCCGCGATGGGCCCGGGCCTCTTCCCGTTCATGCTCGGCATTCTGCTCTCATTCATCGGCCTTGTCATCTTCGTCAAGGGCCTGCTGGGGAATGGCGAAATCGCTAGAAATTTGCCGCTTTGGCCATTGATCTTGATCACCGCCTCGCTGCTCGTCTTCGCATTCCTGGTTCTAACGGCGGGGCTGGCCATTGCTGTCACCGCGCAGGTTGTGATTGCTTTGAGAGCGTCCGAACATTTCACATGGAAACGGGCTGCGGCGCTCAGCGCCGGGCTGCTGATCTTCTGCTACGTCGTCTTCGTGTACTTCCTCGGCATATCTTTGCCCATGTTTGCGGTTTGATCCAATGGACCTGTTCAACAATCTTGGCATCGGTTTCGACGCTGCGCTTTCGCTCAATAACCTCACCTTCTGCTTTGTCGGTGTGCTGGTTGGAACAGCGATCGGCATATTGCCGGGTCTCGGGCCGCTTGCCACGATCGCAATGCTTCTGCCGCTCACCTATTCTCTCGAGCCCGTCACCGGTCTGATCATGATCGCGGGTATCTATTACGGCGCCCAATATGGCGGCTCGACGACGGCTATCCTCGTCAATCTGCCGGGTGAATCATCGGCGATCGTATCATGTCTGGACGGACATCAGATGGCGCGCAAGGGACGCGCCGGCGCTGCCCTTGCGATAGCCGCGATCGGGTCCTTCTTTGCCGGCACAGTCGCAACCCTTTTGATTGCGGGTTTTTCCCCCATCCTTGCCGAGGTGGCCTTTCTGTTCGGACCTGTCGAATATTTCGCCATGATGGTACTTGGACTGACTGCCGCGACACTGCTGGCGCACGGGTCTTTCATCAAAGGCGTTGCAATGGTGCTGACAGGTCTGATCCTGGGACTTGTCGGGGCTGACGTAAACAGCGGCACCTACCGCTTTACCTTCGGCTCCTTTTCGCTGACGGAGGGGATCGAATTCGTTGCTGTCGCGATGGGGTTGTTCGCATTCACCGACATCGTCACGAATATCCGCAACAATACCGCCCGCGAGGTAACCGCTCCGACGCTTGGCAATCTCTGGATGAGCCGAAAGGAGGCAAAGCAGGCAGCGTTTCCCATTTTGCGAGGCACGATGATTGGCTCGGTTCTCGGGCTTCTGCCTGGTGGTGGTGCGATGATTTCCTCTTTCGCATCCTATGCCATGGAAAAGCGCCTGTCACGACACCCCGAAGAGTTTGGCCATGGCGCAGTGGCGGGCTTAGCAGGCCCGGAAGCCGCCAACAACGCGGGAGCGCAGACCTCCTTCATTCCGATGCTGACGCTTGGCATACCCAGCAACGGGGTGATGGCGCTGATGATTGGCGCCCTTATGGTGCATAATATTGCGCCTGGTCCGTTCGTGATGGTTTCCAACCCGGATATTTTCTGGGGCCTGATTGCCTCTATGTGGATCGGCAATGCAATCCTGATCGTGCTGAACCTGCCCCTCATTCCTCTCTGGGTGCGGCTCATCCGCGTAAACTACTGGATCCTGTTCCCGATCATCCTGACGGTGTGTTGCGTCGGTCTCTACAGTATCGGAAACCGGGTTCTGCCGATCTATTTCGCAGCGGGCTTCACTCTGCTGGGATGCTTGTTCTGGCGAATGCGCGCCGAGGCGGCGCCTCTTCTTCTGGGGTTTATTCTCGGTCCACTTATGGAGGAGCATTTCCGTCGGGCGCTGCTTCTTTCGAATGGCGATGTGGCGATTTTCTATCAAAGCCCTCTATCGGTCGTCATGCTCGGCGCCGCTGCGATCATCTGTGTGATTGTCCTCCTTCCGCAAATCCGGCGGGGACGCAGCGCCGCATTTGTCGAAGAGGCTTGAGGCCGCGGCACCTAATGTTCTCAAACCATCAACTCCATCGCAATGTGAGATCGGCATGAAATTTGTGAGCTTCGAGTACCACGGGCAAGACGGATTCGGCTTTCTGTCCGACCAGATTGTTTTTGACCTAACGGGTCGCCTGGCGCCTCAGGTGACGACCCTTAAGCAAGCGCTTTCGAAAGGATTGCTGGGCCAGGCGCATGATCATCTTGGGCAAGCACCGCAGCTGCCGCTCCACGATCTGAAACTGCACCCCGTGATTCCCGATCCGGATAAGATTATCTGTGTGGGCCTCAATTACGACGATCACCGCAAGGAAACGAACCGGCCCGACTCCGAATATCCGACGATCTTTACCCGTTTTGCGGATTCACAAGTCGGTCACGATCAACCCATGCTCAAGCCCTCTTTTTCCGAGCGCTTTGACTATGAAGCGGAGCTTGCGATTGTCATTGGCAGGCACGGCCGCAATATTTCCGAGGAAATTGCGATGGAATTTATCGCTGGTTACGCCTGTTATAACGATGGGTCGGTGCGCGACTGGCAGCGGCACACCAGTCAGTTCACCCCGGGCAAGAATTTCCCCGGCACCGGTGGGTTTGGCCCGGCTTTGGTCACGCCAGACGAGGTAGGTGATTACCGCTTGTTGCCGATCCAGCTTCGGCTAAATGGTACCTTGATGCAGGATTCGCATTTGGCAAATCTCATCTTTCCGATCGAGAAACTGATCGCCTATTGCTCGACATTCACCCTTCTCTCGCCGGGCGACGTGATCGTTACCGGCACGCCGGGCGGAGTCGGTGACCGCCGTGAGCCGCCTATCTATATGCGGGAGGGCGACCTCGTTGAAGTTGAAATAGGCACTGTTGGCACCCTGAGAAACCGGGTCGCAAACGCGTGAGGCTGCAGGTCAATCAGACATAGCGCCGGGACTTTGGGGTGAGAAAAAATATGGAACCAAGGCCATATGGCCGTAAGGTCTAAATCTGACAGGGTTGAAGCTTTCACCAAGCTCGGTGGACGCTTGGCGGCAGACGCGCATTGCTTCCGTCGGCCCCCTAATCGCGCAGGGAAAGAGCTCAACGATGAGGCTGCAAGGACGTCTGCGGTGATGGAGGCACAGAGCGCTCGGTGGCAACGCGCTTTCATCATGTAGGATATTGTGACGGAGAGAAGGTGAGTTTTAAGTGGCAAATTATGACTCTGTATCGTCGTAGGCTTCTACTTCGCGACGCATGAGGTCATGAAGAGTGCCCCGACGCTCGATGACGCGTGCGTGTCCGCTTGCTTCTATCAACACGGACGCGGGGAGGTTCATCGAGTTGTATTCACTCTTCATCGAGTGCGAGTAAGCCCCAACTCCACCCATGACCATCACGTCGCCGACTTTCACCTCTGGAAGCTCTCTGGGGACAAGGACACCGGATTTATCCACAGTGAAGACATCACCGGATTCGCAAAGGTAACCCGCGACAACGTACGGTTCTGTCTGAGGCCGAACGATACCATCACGGGGCGTGAAGCGAATTGGATGATACGCCCCATAGAGAGAGGGACGGATATTGTGGTTCAAGCCCGTGTTGACAATGACGAAGTTATAGCCGCATGAACCCTCATCGGGGTCCGTGTTCTTTACCGCCTCAGCCTCGGCAAGCAG
Organism: Neorhizobium sp. SHOUNA12A; assembly: GCF_023006505.1. Taxonomy (GTDB): domain Bacteria; phylum Pseudomonadota; class Alphaproteobacteria; order Rhizobiales; family Rhizobiaceae; genus Neorhizobium. Next base: position 49,191 of record NZ_JALBGV010000026.1, on the reverse strand, counting down.
CACGCCAGCGGAAGCGACGAGATATCGGCCCGGTTCAATCTGGAGCTCGATTTCCCGATCAACTTCCCGAGAGAATTCATCCATCGCTTTGGAGAGCTCCCTTCCCCAGTCCTCCAAGGGCATCCCACCGTCGACGTCATCATTGTAGATAACCGGGAAACCGCCTCCTAAGTTGACAATCTCAAGGTCGGGAAATCTTTTCGCCATCGCGAGTGTCTTGTCTTTGATGAACAGCCAACGAGTAAGGTCGGTGCCCGATCCGATGTGAGAATGGACACCAACTACTTTGATGCCATGCTCATTAGCCACTTTTTTGGCTTCATCGATCTGGGTGAAGTAAATGCCATGCTTACTGCTCGGACCGCCTGTGTTGGTCTTGTTGTTTGCACCATCGCCCTCGCCGGGATTGAGACGAAGCGAACACCGATGACCACCCGCCTGGCCAAGGAGTCTTATTTGATCAATTGAGGTGCAATTGACGAGAATCCCTCTTTCTACGAGGCGTTGATAAATCGTGAGTGTTGCGCCTTCGCCGGTGTAGTAGATCTCGGATGGCTTGACGCCAGCTAAGATCGCCCGGTCAACCTCATTCATGGAAGAGGCATCGATCCAAAAACCCTCATCGTGTATAATTTTCAAAATTGCCCCGATCGTCAATGCTTTGCAAGCATAACGGGGGTGAAAGGGACGGTAGGTGACGGACGACATGATTTCGCGAGCATTTGTTCTAATCGTCGCCTCGTCGAATATGTAAAGAGGCGTGTGAAATTTTTCTGCGAGCCGTAGAGCAAGTTTATCATCTTGATATACGGGATGATCGGTTACCCTATTTTTTCTGGCCATGATTGTCGTCCTCCGAGGAAATCCGATATATATGTTAAAATATCACGCTAACCCGTAGTGAAGTACAATCCGTGCGGAGAGTCACCGTGCTGAAATTGCTGGGGGTCATCTCAATCGCCTCCGGAGGCTGGAAGCTGATCGCCTTCGGCCTCGCCGGTCTTTTCGTATTGGCGATGATGTCCATGGCGACCGGCAAATATTTCCTGTCTCCGTCGACCATCCTGGGTGTTCTTCTGGCGGGCCTTACCGGCAATCACATGGGCACGGTCCCATCCAGAACGGGTGATCTGGGACCTCCGGCTGCCGGGCGTCACGACAGGTATCTGCGTCGGCGCGTCGCTCGCTAATGATTTGATTTGCAAGATGCGTCCTATGAAAATATCTCCCCGACATTTGGGCCGGGGAGATTAGGTGGCCGCGCATGGAGGATGCGCGAGCGGGGAGAGGGTAATCCAGAAACAATGCTGGGCGAAAGCTCGAAGTCGAACTTGAATACTGTTAAACATTACTGAGGTAATTTCAACATTCGGCCACCCATAATGATATTTCATATGCAATCGAAATTTGCGCAATATGTTTGCTTTTGTTTTTACAAGCATTGCTATTGTAGTTAACTTTTTTTAATATTTCTTCTCTGTAATACTTCACACTCCGGCATCGGACCTGGAGCAAATCCAGCAAAAGTTGGAACCGGTTTTGCGTCCGGAATTGCGAAATAACAAAAGCATAGAACATTGGAGGCGACTCCGTTTTTGCCGGAAATGCTCTAGTCGCGGAAATCTGAGCTTGGTACCCCGGCTGGAATACCGCAATTGGATGAGCCGAAGTCCGATAGAGATGCCGAACGCAGCTTCGTGTCAACATCGGATTGACGTTCGGATCGAGCGTCAAAGATCCCCTGGAAGTTGGCGGCGTTTCATTTCGTGCAGCCCAATCGACCGGTGGGACGTGCCTAAACAGGTCGCCGTCCAATGCGCCGCCACGTTGAGTTCTGAGAGGGCTAATTTGATGCGTCTCTTCATTGCCGAAAAACCCGATCTGGCGAGAGCCATCGTTGAGGGGCTGGGCGGGGGATCCCGCAAGGACGGATATTATGATTGCGGTGCCGATACGGTCACCTGGTGTTACGGCCACATGTTGGAATTGCTCGATCCGGAGGATTACGACGAGCGCTATGCCCATTGGAGTATGGATGACTTACCGATCGTCCACATTCCCTGGCGCAAGAAACCTACCATCAGTGGCCAGGCGCAGTTCAACATCATTCTTGGCCTGCTGAACGCGGCCAAAAGTATTGTACACGCCGGCGACCCGGATGACGAAGGCCAGCTTCTGGTCGATGAAATCCTGGACTACGCTAACTGCCGCCTGCCAGTGCAGCGCCTGCTGATCAACGACAACAACACGAAGGTCGTGCGTCGCCAGCTCGGGGCAATGCGCGACAATCGCAATTTTGCCGGTCTGGCGGCGGCGGCCGAGGCGCGCGGCGTTGGTGACCAACTTTACGGCTTCAACATCACGCGCGCCTATACGCTGGCGGCGCGTGCCAATGGCTATCAGGGCGTATTGAGCGTCGGTCGCGTGCAGACCCCTATCTTGGGGCTCGTGGTGCGGCGCTGTCGAGAGAACGCGGCGCACAAGAAATGCGACTATTATCTCGTCAACGGCGAGTTTGAGCTTGGAAGCAGCCGGTTCCCCGCCCGCTACCAGGTCGCCGAGGGTGACCCGGTGGATGGGGACGGCCGGCTCAACAATGATGAACAAGCGGAGCGCATTGCGGCTGCCGTGCGTGGTCAGCCAGTCCACATTGTCTCGGCGGCGACGAAACCGAACGAGGCGTCGCCACCGCTGCCCTACAATCTGCTGAAGCTGCAAATCGACGCATCGCGCAAATACGGTCTTAAGCCCGACCAGGTGAAGGACATTACCCAGGCGCTGCGCGAGAAGTACAGGCTCATCACCTACAATCGTTCCGATTGCGAGTATCTGAGCGACGAACAGCATGGCGACGCGCCGGGCGTGCTGGCGGCGATCGCGAAGACCGCGCCGCTGCTTGAGACCGCCATCGGACGTGCCGATCCGAAGATCAAGAGCCGGGCCTTCAACTCATCAAAAGTCTCTGCCCATCACGCCATCGTACCGACCGAAAACAGGGTGGACCTTTTGAAGTTGACCGGTGCAGAGCAGAAGATCTATCTGCTGATCGCGCGCGCCTATATCGCGCAGTTCTGGCCCAAGCATCGTTACGACCAGACCGATGTGTTGATCGACGCTGCCGGCCACCGCTTCGCCATCAGGTCGAAGCTAACAACATCGCCGGGCTGGAAAGTTCTCTACAAGAACGATATTGGCAACGAGGATCTGGAAGGCGACAGCGACCACATTGAGCATGACCTACATATGCTTGCCGAGGGCCAGGCCGGAACTTGTCGGGACGCAAACGTAGAACGGCAGGAAACCAAATCGCCGGCGCTCTACACGATGGCGACGCTTTTGTCTGAGCTCACCCGCGTTGCCAAATACGTCCGTGACGAGCGGTTACGCAAAATCCTGGTCGAGAAGGATAGGGACAGGGGCGCCGAGCATGGCGGAATCGGCACGCCGGCCACCCGCGACTCCATTATCAAGACTCTGTTCGATCGGCGATACCTGATGGAGATGGGCAAGCACATACTCGCCACACCGACAGGAGAGGGGTTCTACGATGCCTTGCCCGAAACGGCGAAATATCCCGACATGACTGCATTGTGGCACGAGCAACAATGCGCCATTCGCACCGGCGAGCGCGATACCCTGTCTTTCGTGAACGAGCTAGTGGATCATATCAGCGGTGAGGTTGCCAATATTAAGCAGAACGGCGTCGGTATAAAGATCGACACACATCCATGCCCAGCCTGCGGCAAGCCGCTGCGTCGCATCAAGAAGAAGGACAAGGACGCGTTCTTCTGGGGCTGCGCCGGCTTTGCCGAGGGCTGCAAATACGCCTGTGATGACAAGGCCGGCAAGCCGGTACTTCATGAAACACCCAAGCTCTCGGAAGAGCACAAATGCACGGCCTGCGGACACGGCCTTGTGCGACATAAGGACAAGAAGGGCCGTGGCTTTTGGTGGGGATGCAGCAATTTCCCGACCTGCAAGCAAACCTTTGCAGATCTGAAAGGCCAGCCAAACTTCGGTGGAACTGAAGAGAAAGCGAGGCGGAGAAGGATGCCCAGAGCATCGCAAAGGTCAAGAAGGAGAGCTTAGAGCGTTTCCCTGACTGATTGAATCGGATGGCTTTTCAAATCAGTCACCTTCTGCTTCAAGCTATCTGCCGATCGAGGTCGGCAGAGATGTCGAGAGACCTTTCCGTTGATCTTCGCATACGTGTGCTTGCCGCCGTTGACGGCGGCGCATCGCATAGAGAGGCTGCCGAGCGTTTCGGTGTGAGCGCAGCCAGCGTGAGCCGTTGGCGTAACTTGCAAATCCAGCAGGGAAATGTTCGACCCGGTTCACTCGGCGGCGACCGCAATTCGCACAAGACTGAAGCTCATGCCGATCTGATCATGACCTGGCTCGGCGAACACAGGGACGGCACCCTTTTCGAACTTCGCGATGATTTGGCTGCCCAGGGCATCGCAATCAGCAAGTCGGCATTGCATCGCTTTCTTGTCCGGCACGAACAAACGCGAAAAAAAGACTGGCCATGTGGTAGAGCAAAGCCGTCCGGACATCCTGGAAAAGCGGCAATGTTGGTTCGAGGAGCAACTCGATCTCGATCCAGAGCGGCTCGTGTTCATCGATGAAACCTGGACCACAACCAATATGGCCCGTTCCCATGGGCGATGCCGCAACGGCGAGCGGTTGCTTTGCTCCGTGAGAGTGCGGAAACTTATATAGGCATCTACCTTGAATTGAGCGCTTGTACGGCGCTACCCTTAGGCCAATGGTAGAAGGCTACTCATCTACAGGTTCTTTTCAGAACGCTTGCAGTTTACGATCCACTTTGGGCGGAAGATTTCAGAGGTTTATCTGAATCAAACGCGGTCGCTGGACGATGAACGGGGCGAACGCTGATCGAGATTACGAAACGGTTTTGTTTCCGAGCCTTTCGCAATTATCTCCTCTCGCATGAGAGTTTCTAAGCCTGAGTGTTTCTCCGACAAATTAATAATTTTTTGTTGTTGCTCGCTGTTCCAGTACTGCCCCATCCGCATGACCGCACCAACAAGTTCTTTAGCTTCGGTGTCATCCAACACGGCTGACTGAGCTTCAAACGATTGATCCTTGGGGGCGAGCTTGTCGAGCCTGTCTATCGCACGGTCAATGGTACGAGACCTCCCGTCAGAGGTGAGTTCCTGAATTTGCGTTATACCTTCGGTCGCAAGCCTGGCGGCTACCGTCAATATTCGCCGTAAAGGCATATTGTGAACCCTTAATCCAAATCAATGCAGTGTTTATATTAGCCTGATGCAAGCTGGTTGTAATTTCAATTGCGTTTCGTCTGTAACAGGAAGAGCGAATATGTAAAAACTCGCAGGGTACGGGCGCCGCTGTCGCTGACAGACGCCGAAAGCTATCTCTACGAGTGCGATGGAGCACTGCTGGTCGCGGACGGCAAGATCAAGGCCATCAGCGCTTATACTGTTGTGAAAGCTCCGGCTCCGGAAGGTCTTGAAGAGATTGAACACCGCCCGCATCTCATCCTGCCGGGCTTTATCGATTTGCACATGCACTTCCCGCAGATGCAGGGGATCGCCTCCTATGCCGCCAATCTGCTCGAATGGCTGAACACCTACACGTTCCCGGAGGAATGCCGCTTCGTCGAAGTGAGCACGCGGCCCGCATCGCCACGCGGTTCTACGACGAACCTCTCCGCCACGGCACGACAGCAGGCGATCTCGACTGGCTGGTGTCGCACCAAAGCAACCGCCGACGCCGTCTTTGCGGAGGCCCTGAAGCGCGGCATGTGCATGGTCGGCGGCAAGGTGATGGTGGACGGCAACACGCCGCAGGTCTGCTCGACGCGCCGGAAATGGGATATGACAAGAGGCGCCAGGTAATTCCCGACTGGCACGGCAAGGACCGTAACCATGACGCCATCCCCCCGTTTTGCGATCGCCTCGACGCCCGCCCAAATGGAGACGACGCAGGCGCTGGTACAGGAGTTTCCGGACCTCCACATCCAGACGCATCTTCCCGAAAATCACGACGAGATCCGCTACACCTGCGAACTCTTCCCGGAAGCAATCAACTACACGGATATCTACGCCCGCTACGGACTGCTTGTCGAGCGCCTCGATCCGCTTAAAAGCTTCAACCTGATGACGAGAGGCAATGCGGAAGCCCTGTCAATGGCCGGAGCATCGGCACGCTTGACCCGGGCAGCGACTCCGATCTGGTGGCGCTGAATGCCGTCTCGACGCCGGAAATGGCGCTACGGATGGAAACCATCCGCACCTTGCCCGAAAAGCTTTTCCTGCTGCAGACCATGGCAGACGACCGTATCGTGGCAGAACCTATGTGGCGGGAAGGCCCATGAAATCGGGGATAACATGACAGCACTCTATCAGCGGCCGTAAACATCACTGTCTCTTTCATCGTAGCCACGTTCCCTAAGTGCATTGTGGTCTCGTACACTCGACCTCTCTGCCGGCGGCCTAGTGCGTGCTGCGTTGCTGCCGTTGACAGGGTTGGGCTTGTTGGCCACCGTCGGCAAGGTGCTGTCCAACGTCAACGCCGCGCTGGGATTAGCCAAACTGCCAGAACGGAGTCGTGGTATCGAGCCTTCACCATGGAATCGGGAAGCCAACAGGTCGTCGATTGTAACGCGAGGCCAATCGCTTCCTAGGGTGAATGCCATTTTACGCAAAACGCTAGAACCGAGCCGCAGTACAGAACCAGTGTTCTTGTACAGCGGGGTAAACAAGCCTTCGGTCACACGACCTGGCAAGGGGCTGGGCGTCGGAAATGCCGTGCTGCGATTGGACCGACCGGGGGAACGTAGCCGTGATATGGGACCTGTACTTTTGAAACCTGACGGGGACCAGGCTTTCGCGCTCGAGGATATCGCCGAGGACCCTGGCGCCAATTGTTCTGCCAGCCGCCGCAGGATATTCTCGCCCAGACGCAGAGTAGGCGACCTGCTTCCAGCAATTGCGCTTCCTGAAACATATTGAGGTACTGTGCTTTCAAAATGAGCCATAATTTTAGCCCCTGGCCGTTCTCAGTAAAAGGGCAACCGAATCTGTCCATGAGGCGTAAAATCATTCGCAATGTCATGAACGAGGTAATACCTTTGTAAAAGGGTTACCAAGCGGTCTACCGTCAAGAAGAAGAGATAATAAGGCCAGTCCTGCCCCACAAGAGCGCCTCGGTTCCATTTGAAACATGTAAACGCAGTTCACTGATGTTCAGAGTTCGACAAGATCAGGTTTAAGGCTCGGTTCGGCCAGACAGCCTGACCTCACAGAGAATGCAAAGACCACAATGTACTGCCTCAGACGATATCTCACGAGTGATTTACTCTCGCTCACCGCTGAACGGGCCTGGCTAAGCGAGCGAAAGGCTTGATGAAGGAGCTGGTGCAGAACCCCGTACGGAAGCGGATGAAGGCCCTGATCAGCAAGAAGCAGGAACAGATCAAGGCCAGCAAGCTGGCATCGAAGGCAACACCTGTGAAATCCGGGGAAAACGTCATCTACATCACGGATGCGCTGAAGAAGAGTCTGGAAAAGGAAGCCCCGTAGATCCTGTCACCTGGGATTTGCGGCCGAATTCGTACTTCGCTCGACCGAAATGTGAGATGCGTCAACCGAACCATAGGTACGACTGTACAGGTCGTACCGGATCGGTTTGTCGGCCGAAGCTGGAACGGTGATAATGAAACCGTCGTGACCACCACGTTGCGCAATATCCCTGTAGGGAAGGACTCTGACGTCAACTGACGCTGACCCGTCGCCAAACCCGCTCAGAGCAGCATTGCTCAACTCCTGAACCCGCGCGGGATTTTTGGGAACCATCTCATAGCGCCCTTCCGAATTCTTCTGCCAGTCGCCCGGCACGGCAACGAGGGCAGTCACCTTCGTGCTCGTCTGAAACAGGCTGGCAAAACGATGCGATATCGATGCCAGATCCCGCTTCTGCCTTTCTTCCAAAAGCGGCGGGAAGTAGTTCATGTGTAGGAGAGAACCGCCCTCAGCATCACGGCCGATGAGGGCTACGGAATTGCAACCGGCCAAGCTGCCCGTCGCAATCGTATGCGGTTGGCCCGGTCTGATTTCAATGATCGGGCTCGATGCTCCTTGACTGGAGGTCACGGTGAACACTTCGGTCGTCTCGCTGGCTCTCGACCATGTACCGTCAGGCAGTTGCAAGAAACGTTCGGAAGATTCGTTTGGCATGACCGTCCCGTTGTCGACATCCGTTCACGAGGATATGAAATAGGGGACACGCCAACAACATTGATAGCGTTTCATTTGTCGCTATGGGTCCTGGTAGATCCTGTCACTTGCCAGCGATCAGCGGTCTAGCTGCGGCAAAGAAACCCTCCCTGGGATCCTTCGGCGGGGCATCGAGACGAGCAGGCGCGTGGTCGACCGTGAAATATGCCGGGCCGATATCAGCGCCGAGTTCCTCCCAGGCAAACGGCATGGAAACGGCGGCACCGGCGCGCGACCGCCGTACTCCCGCGACCGTTGCGGAGATATCCGAAGCAACGGAGCGATCCATGTCTGAGCTTGCCACAGTCGGTATCGACCTCGCAAAGAGCGCCTTCCAGATCCATGATGTAGACGAGAACGGTCGGGTTCTTGTACGCCACCACGTCCAACCGCGGCCTCGAAGCACGGCACCGAGCGCGCTCCGGCTGATGCTCACCTGTCGCTCAACGCACAGGCGCTCGACCATTTCATCAAGCGTCACGTCCTTACGGTCTTCAATCATCTCGACAACAAACGCCTCACGTGCATCCAGGGCCAAGGGTCGTCTCCAGCGTTGCGGCCGGGAGGTCGGCTCGCCGTCTCTCGCTCTTGCGATCCACCCGATTGCCGTCGAAATCCCAACCCCGAACCAGACTGCGGCCTGGCGTGCTGACATGCCCGCCGCAGACGCTTTCAATACGCGTGATCGAAGATCATCGCTCAGTGCTTGTGCCATCATCCACCTCTTCGCTGTGGATGTTGAATCAGCTTCGCCCCGCCGCGTCACTTCACAATCGATTCGTCGATCACAGGACCTGCTCTAAATGCAACGCCATGACGTCTCAACTCGCCTCTTCTGCTTCGAACCGGTGGACTTGCTCGCTTGGGTCTTCCGGCCGTTGTCGCGCTCATCCGCCCCTTTGCCACACGACATCCATCAGGTCCATCACCTTACCCTTCGGTTCCGCCCTGGGTTTCCGGCGGCTTGCGACTTTCCATCTCGGCCTTCACCAGCTCGAGCAGCGCCGCGTCATAGCGGTCGTGGCAATCCTCCGGTCGGAAATGGCCAGATTTGGTCGAGATAATGTGTCCCGCAAGCTCGAGCATTTCCTGGTCGAACTTGACGTCGGGGATGTTCTTGAAGGTCGCGGCGGCCGAACACACTTCCCAATCGAAGTTCAGGGTCGTGGCGACGATGGCGCCGTGTCCGGATCGGCAGGGAGCGATTGCGCCGGAAAAGCACACCCTCGGGCCCGCGCCGGAAGCTGCAACGCCTCAGCATCATGCTTCTCGACCAGTGCGAGGTGATATGGCCGGTCGAAATAGAACTTGTCGATATTCGTTGCATTCGATTGACGTGCACCCCGATTTCGGGCCAGCGGGCGCTGGAATTTTCCGGGGTTAGGGCTTGGTTCGGCGGGGGTTCCCGGTAAGCCGTTCATGAGCGAAATCGGTACCTCATTGATGACCCGAAGTAATAACCATATTAAAATATGGGGAAGAAGTTGCGGCTGCCTTTGGTGACGGTCATTTCCGGCCTCTTTCGCATAATTTCCTTGCAGAGCGCTTCCGCCCTCTTGAGGCGGGCCGCGATCAGCTCTATCTCATGCCCGGGCGTAGCGATGCCTTTCTTCGATTTGCTTTGGGAGACAGCACATAGATCACCCGGTAAAGCGGACAGTATGGAACGCACGGTATGTGTCGTCGTCATCGTAGTTGAATTCAGCATGCTACGCCCGCCAAAGGTTGCAAGGATTCAGGGCGCCCAGTGCAGCCAATCCTGGTGATCCTCGGCGGAACCGGCATCTCCGCGTGTTGCGGTCAGCTTACTTGAATGTTCGGAAAGCCGGTAACAAGCCAATGGAATGAATACAGAAGTTGAATGAGGGACGACTTCTCATTGCAATTGCAACGCAATCTCGTTTCCCAGTCGCTCGGTTCAAGGTTATGAAATTATAAAGACAGTTATGGAACCCACATACATGACCACAATTCACGATACTATGGCACATTTTGTCGGCAATGTCGTCCATCACACCCTTGCGCGCCGCCTCTTCGTCCTATGGACCAGCAAGGGCGCCAGCGTAGCTCAAATTGACGAGTTTTTCTCGTCGGTAGGGATGGAATTGATGAACGCGCATAGTGACGGGACCTTGCCGCCAGAGCAGGAAATCTCTTTGGTGGATGCTATGTTGAAAAAACTGGATGACTTCGAAAGCGAGGTGCATACAGACGCGCGGAGCATCTCTGAGAGCCTTTCACATCACTAAACTGATGGAGTACCCCTTCGGTAGGCATCAGCGTGTGATGCCTGCTCGGCGCCCGTGGCGCTCACGAAGGAGAAGCAGATGCCAGCAACGTGTGGAGCGCTGTGCGGTCGTAACCGCCAGCAGCCGAAACAACGAGGTCATCACGACCTCCGTCCCGGCGGGACATCACAGGCACAATTCAGCCCCGCGATTCGGGTAAAGGTCGATAAGGGATCAGGTCGGTTTCTTGCCCCACTGGAATGGGGTGCCATCATTCCATATGCAGTGCAGGATGATGGCCAGTTTGCGAGCAACAGCGACCCGCGCCTTTTTCATTCCATTGCGTTTCGCCAACTGCAGCCTCCCAAGCCTTCAATGCGCACCAGCGCCGGGTCCGATGGAGTAGCACACTGGCGGCCTCGAAGAGATACGTTCGCAGCAGGCGATCGCCCCATCGCGAGACTTGGCCGACGGTGTCCGTTTCGCCTGATTGCTTGCGTCGTGGCGTCAGGCTCAGATAGGCCCCACGGACGTCGCACTTCGAAAGCGAGACGGGTCGAAGGTATGGCGGAAGCTCAATGCCGTTACCACGCCGATGCCTGGCACGGTCATCAACCGTCTTGTTGTTTCGTCTGTTCGAGCCATCTGTCGGATCTGGCGGTCCAACCCATCAAGCTCTTGTCAAACATAGGCATGCACGGAGAGCAGTGGTAGCAAAACCGGCCAAAGCGCGTGACCGTCTCCGGTCAATTCGGTGACGCGGCGCTGGATTGTCCGGCGACGGCGTGGGGGAAGATCAGACCGCATTCTTTCAACATCGATCGGATCTGATTTTCGAGATCTCGGCGCATCGTCACCAGTCGGGACCGCGCGATCAGCATAGAGTGGGCCTGTTGGCCGGCCTCACTCTTCACCGCAACCTCGCGATACCATCCGATCCGAACCAAATCGGCTAAGCCGCGCGTCGTTCTCATCGCTCTTGTTCATCCGGACCGACAGAACAACATGTGCGTGCGGACGTTTCTGGCCGAAGATCCGGCTACAAAAATCCCTTCCAAACCGGTACGTCATGGGCAGGTGCGTAGCGGCCATCTTCTTCTACGGCAGCAGCGATGCGCACCCGTGCAGCGAGGTCATCACCAGCCGGGAGGCGTTGACGACCACGTCGCTGCTCGATTTCAATAGTTACCAGATTCTTCCGCAAGCGTCGTCTGCTCCGAGACGCGAGCTGCGATCGAGTCTCTCCGTCACATTGGCGACGAAGACGCTCGCGCAGCAAACCCAGGCATATGTGACCCTTGCCCACCGCGACCACGGCAAGCGGTATTGGTCGCGCGGCTTTGGGCCGGCAAGGGGACGCGGCCTTCGACAAAACCAGCCTGCGCCAGGGCGACCGCTATCTGCAGCTTGCTTATGATCTTGAGCCCCGGCCGCAATGTCTTGGGTAGCGGGCGTTCCTGCGGAACACGCGAATTTCCAGCTTCGCTCCTGCGGCTTCCTCGACGATCACGTCGAACTGGAGACCTTGGCCCAAGAGGCGGTCCGCAAGCGTCCGGCGGTGCCAGCACCTTAGCGATCGGCGCCCATATCGAGTACCTTTGCGCAGGCGCGCCGCGCACCTCACTCCGTCTCGCCCAACGCGCCGTCGTCTATGAAGCGCGCGAGGCCAGCCCAGCGTGACACCGTATATCCAGCACTCTGCGGGACACGTGCTTCCGGCGGCGCGTGGACACGCCTCCAATCTAGCCGCTTGGACACCAGGCACACGCCGCTGCCATCCCAGAACACAAGCTTGATCCGGTCGGCGGCTTCTTTCTCGATGCACGCGCGGGTTCAGGCTCCTTCATCGAAGGCTTCGTCGGCACATCCAGGACTGCCGGTGCAAACATCGGAACGTTATCGAGATCGGGCGTGGCTCCGAGTGGTTTGCGGGTGAGCTGACGCCAGGTGAACAATTGCTGTGGGGTCAATCTATGACGCCGTGCGTAGCTCTGTGGGCCGCCGTTCTCAGTTATGAGTATCCAGCACGGCCGTGCTCGGAGAAACTCGGCGGCCGTTTCTTTCGTGATCCTCATGGCGAGGCAGCGATTGATCCTCGTGCAGCTCCCTCCGGCGTCCTGGCAGCGGCAGAAATAGGCCGCCCTTGGGAGGCTGCTGTCCTTCGGGATGAGGCGCTAGCACCTGCCAGTGAAGAGGTTCAGCTCATGGACGACCACATCAAAGAGAAATGAGCGGCTAGAATCCGATCTTCTTCAAGGTGGGTTTGCCACGCCGAGTGCTCTATCTGCCCGGAGATGAAACAAAGCATCAGCATTTGTTGTGACATCGAGAGCGGGGCAATAACTTCCGAAAGGCTCTTTCGCTGAGCCGTGATGTCTGGGGCGGCATTGAGTTCCGCTAGGCCCAAATGACAGTCAGGCTCAGCGCAGGAGAAGCCGCCAACGTAATTATCGTAATACATAATAGAAATCCATCCAAATGCTTTATCGTGCTAAACAATGAACACACGCTGACAGTATATAGGCCATTCCGAAAAAATCGCCTGGATAACCGTTTCAACTGAAAACAACATGGAATATGTGCTACGCCTGCGTGTCATTTATCCGAAACGCCCGCGCTCAGTTTCGTTGGCAAGAAGTGATCTTCAATCCGGCGTAAGAGCCAAGTCGAGCGGGTGTCGAGTTTTTCTGAGGCTCGGCGTGAACGATCGCAGGTCGGTCGGCTACGAGGTCGGATATGAAGCCGATGCAAATGTGATTATGTTAATGTGATACGATCACTTCAACTCGTGTCATGCTCAATTTAAGTTTTGAACATTCGCTTTCAAAACGGTCATCATATGACTTATAACCATCCCTGATTGAAGCTGGCAAACTCTGCCTTCCGAAGTGAGGCAGTGGACAACGAGTTTAGGGCAAGGACGGTTCAGCGGTCGTGAACGTCGCGATCACGATCCGCTAACCTTTCGGCCGGAGGCCTTGATGACCTGCGGACAAGGGAGCCGAAAGAGGGCCGTGAAACTGGGACTGCGTCAAGTTCATGAACGCCGAGCGAGGAAGGGCTAACCTTTTTTATTCTAAGCGGCTCTGGGAATGGGCCGCTAGACGCCGAGAGTTCAGATATTTGCTGTTGGTTTGTCCCCACCCGCGCTGTAGCGGAATTGCCCTGTCCAGCCTCAAGCTCCGAACGAAGAACGACTTTCTGACCTACAGGAAGTTCCAGACGTTGTCGCTGGCTTGTCGTTGCTAACTCCAGATTTGGCTTGACTTCATTATTTGCCAGCTCCGAAACATTTTGTATGGGGGGATGGCGGGCTAATATTGGCTGAGGGATGCCATTTCGCGTCGAGTCGATACCGACACTTTTCTCGTGATCGTAGGCGGCTATAAGTGCTTTCGCAGCTTCTGTGAATTTCTGGGCAGCCTTAATCTGCACATCGCCCACCGGAGCTTCCCTGCTTAACTTCAACGTGGCCTCCAAAATTGCCGAGAGGTCGAGGTTTCCGGTATTGCTGGGAAGCGAAGTAGAAGGGGTCGCAGAGCCTACGAAATTGGTAGAGGTCAAACTAGGGGGACTTGGGCTGGCGGACGCCCCAGACGGAAGCTCCCCAACAACAACGGCTTCCGGCGAATGGAATCTTGGTGTCTCCAACCCATACTCGGGGAATTTCGGAGCGGCATCTTTATGAAAATTGATCGGCGGACCTTCCGAAGTGGTTGCACGAAAGGAAAGAAGCCGGAGCAACCTGCCTTTCATTGATCTTCCCCCTGAAGCACTTGCCATATATGTACCTCGACAACGCTTTGATGGATACACTCCATCGGCCGGCCCAAATCGTCGAGATATTATGGCATACAATGACAACGCTTTAGCGGACGTTTTAGCTACGAATGAAACTCGGGCTCAAAAGGCCTTGCCGGTCCCCCCGTGCCGCCGCCAATCTAGCGACCGGTACACAAAACGGCGACAAGAACGGGTCGGAACGAAGTAAAGCCAATGTTGGGCCGAGGGTTTCTTGATGAGTTATCGCACACGTAGCTCAATGAGGTTTGTAGGGAGAATCGCGAAAATCGCCTGACATTTGACCGACCTTTTGGAAAGCTCGGCTTAAAAAAGTGGCACGTAGTGCCGACGGATCGTCAATCTTTTCCGGGAGGAGAAACGGTCAGCGCTCGCACTGAGGGCAAGGCGGGGACATAATCGGTGTCTGTTGCGGAACATGCTGACGGGAAAAAGACACGAGAATTCAGGCGTCTAGTTCTTATATCCGTGCTTCATTTGTATGTTCCCTAGTCAAGAGATCGTGAGCCGATTGCACCAAAATGCAAAGCTTACAGCGTCTAACCACCTGCCTCGGTCTTACAAATTAGTTTGAAATTTGGGTTTCTATTGGGCTCATAACCGGTCGAGGCTTTTACCGGGTAACCCCGGACAGTATCGAAAAATTCAGACTCCGTTTATATCGTAATGAACCGGCATAGGAACCGGCATAGGAACCGGCATAGGAACCGGCATAGGAACCGGCAAAATATGTTCATCGTCACACCCGTACAGTGTTGATTTTGATTGCTTTACAAGCGGCAGAGAAACCGGCATTAAAGGCGGTATGGATATTGCATTTATGGAACCGATGGTGCCCTCGGACGACAAGGGCGCCCTTGGAGATAAAGTTTTAACGCTGGTCGGCGAGGCCAATCAGCTGGCTGGTCGTGTTCACCCGATTTTGGCTGGTTCGATTGGTGACCTCGTACGTTCCATGAACTGTTATTATTCGAATCTTATTGAAGGGCACGACACGCACCCACGCGACATCGATCGAGCACTCGCGAACGATTTCTCGGAGGAGCCTGAGCGGCGAGAGCTTCAGCAGGAAGCGGTCGCCCATATCCATGTCCAGAAATTGATCGATATCGGCGACGATCCAGACGTATGGCCGGCTTCCGCCGCCTATGCATCTTGGCTCCATGAGGAGTTCTGCTCGCGCCTTCCCCCGGAGATGCTATGGGTTTCCAATCGCACGACTGGAGAACGTGTGCCAATCATTCCTGGAGAGTGGCGAAACCGGGACGTCCAAGTTGGACGCCATCTGCCGCCCGAACCAATAGATTTGCCGCGTTTCATGGTCCGGTTCGATAAGGCATATCAACATCCACCATTAACCCGGTCGCAGCAGCTCCAATCTGTGGGTGCCGTCCATCATCGGTTTCTCTGGATCCATCCTTTCCTCGATGGCAACGGCCGTGTAGCGCGTTTGATGTCCCACGCGCTCTTGAAGCGCCTTGGCGTTGGGACGAGTCTCTGGTCGGTTGCCCGCGGTCTCGCGCGACAGGAAACGAAATATAAGGCGCTTCTCATGGCTGCCGACGGTCCGCGTGCCGGCGATCGCGACGGGAGGGGCAATCTCACCCATTGGGGGCTGGTCGCCTTCTGTGACTTCTTCCTTGATCAGGCGATCGACCAGATCCGGTTTATGAGCGGCCTAATCGAGACCGACAAGCTGCTCATGCGCATCGAAATCCACATCGAGGAAGAAATCCGCGCCAAGAAGCTCCCCCGTGGCTGTTTCCAGGTCCTTCGCGAGGCTGTTCTGGCTGGCGAGGTGGAGCGCTCGAAAATTCAAATGATAACCGGCTACGAGGAGAGGGCGGCGCGTAACGTCACATCGGCGCTCGTCGAGCGCGGAATGCTTTCCGCGACCTCGCATAGGGCGCCGCTTCGCCTCGCCTTCTCGGCGGACACGGCCGAGCGGTGGTTTCCAAACCTCTATCCAGCCAATGCGGGGTCAGGCAAATGAAGGATCAGACAGTCATCCTCGTCAGGCGGTTCTTTCCCGCAGCACCACAGCGCGGGGATTGGGAGTTTCTCAGCCCGGTCGCCGGCGGCACTGCCCAGCATTGGCGTGCTTTCGAGAACCTCTACCGCGTCCTCATTCTGGCAGAGCCTGGTGCCGGAAAAACCTTTGAAGCTCGCGATCAGGCGCGCAAGCTTGCTGAAAAAGGCAAGAAGGCTTTCTTCATCCGGATCGAGAAGCTCGACAGCACCTTCGATACAGCCTTTGAAATCGGCACCGCGGAGGCGTTTGAAAGCTGGCAATCGTCCCCGCTGGTATGCGCTATGGGTTGCTTGCGACCCTGGAGCGGCAATCCCGGCTCTGCAAGCCGAGCTTGAGGCGCTTGGCGATGAGGCCCCGGAATTTGCAGCACTTTGTTGTTTCGCTTATGGGGACGCGATTTGGAGGCAATGCGATGTCGTCCGGCTATCGAAGCGCCGCTCAACTCAAGACCCTCTACGTGCTTAAACTTCTATCTCACCAAACTCCGGCCTCACGACCGACGAGATCGATGCTGCCGAATGTGGCGTGACCTATAGACCGAACCTCACGGCGTAAATTCAGTCTCGGGCGACACCAATACGCCTTGGACAAAGAGCTGCGGAATGTCATGAGGACCCGCTGGTTGTTCAACCTGGCAACTTAACAGCGCCAATTCAAAGGCTTGTTGTGGATCAAGTCCCACCGAAACCGTTTCGTAGAATTTCGAGGAGAACGTGCGCGCCGCTTCATCATCAATCCGGTCGCTCATCAAAATGGCGTACTTGATGTCTTCTCCTAAGCTCGAGATTGCCGCCGCAGAGTAGCAAGCGTTTAGAAAAAGACATTCCGGAAGACATGTCGCTCTCAGCAATTTTGCCAAATTTGGTGCCGAAAGTTCCACGCCCCTGCCCTGGCCGGACAGCATCAGGGATCCCATGCTCGAACCGTGGGCAGAAATATGGAGGAAGCGAGGGCGATGTTCGATAAGTGCCTTCTTCAGATCGTCGAAGCGAGCTGCAGGAAGTGAAACAAGGTCAAGTTTGCTCAAATCTCGCAGTGTTCTTACGGCTTCAGCTATGCTGCGCTGTTCATCATCGAGCGGCAGCATGGGGGTATTTCGGATCGGCGGAGACGCTGATGCGAAAACCAGCTTATCCTTGTGTGCACGACCGAGAGTACCCGATGACGGGAGCTTAGTTGTTGGGTGTCCAATTAATAGCGCCTCGAAACTTCGCCGTAGTGAATGAAGTAACTTTCCATCGTAGACCTTCTCGAGAGCCAGAACCGATTTGATAAAACCGTCAGCCGCCGTCACTCCGAAGCCGGCAAGAGCCGTCTTCAGGATTGGTCTGAGTTGCGAGTGCCGCAATCCGCCTTCGGTGCCGCGTTGTTCTGTGATCTTGATGGCGCTCCAATAATCGGAAGCCAAGATATTTGCCTCAACCGCGCATTCGACGATCAGATCATCTACGCGTTGCAAGAGTTTCAGCTCTTCGAGCTGCATGGTTCGCAAAAGCATACCCTCGTCACGCAACTGTCCCGGCTCAATCGAACAAGCCCGTAAAACCTCCGCAAACACGCCAAGGTTTGCTATACTGCGCGGTGAAACCATCTTTGAATCGACGGCCAACGAGGGTGAACTTTCGACTGCCCCGAGCGTTAGCGACATGATCGTAGTGTAAAGATCCGCCAGCTTCCGTCGCAACCATGACTGGGAGGCAGCGAGGTCGGGATTGGCGATAATCGTCGGCTCAATCGACTGCCAGATAAAGTCAAATTTGCGATCATCAGCTAATGCGGCGCATGCAGTGATCGCATTCCTTGCCCGAGGTCCGCATGCAGCATCAAGATGGCTCTTTATGCTATCCGGATCATCAGATAGGCAGGAGGTTTTCCAAGCTTCCGTGATACTAAGACTAATATCAATGTCATCGCGGATGGCGGCAATTCCCAGTCCATCAAGAACCCGTCCGTGCTGCGTCACGACCGTCGCGTTGGCGTAGGGGCTGAAGCTTGAGGGGCTCTTCGATATTTTGCCGCTGCCATGGTCGGAAAATGAGGGGTAATTAGCGCTATGAAAAAACACGCAATATCCCGCATCCATGTGCCATATTCGTGGAAACTCAGACACAAGCCGCCGCGTTGAAGCCGACTCAAAGTAGAAGGAACCAGCCAGGAGCAGCCGTGGCGATCGCAAGAGCGAGACCACAAAGCTGTCAGTCACCTGCGTGGGTGTGAGATCGTAAGCGAGCTGGGTGGGAAGATTACCCCCGGTAAAAAACAGGCCAGGCCTATTAGAAGCGTGCACGTCGATACGCATGCGTCCTATTCCACCTGATCTAGAAATTGATCACAGCTGCGAAAGAGCGATCTTCTCCAAACGATCGGCGACCTCGGTAGGCGTCGCATGTGTGGTATCGATCGTCATTACAGATATATCTGCCGGGAAATCGCGACAGACGACCGAGTATGCCTGGTCAAGCCGATCTAGGAAATCTCGCGAATACGATTTCTCATGTGCTCGGCCCCGCAGCTCAAGACGCTTGCGCGCAACGGCGGTATCACATCTAAAGTGAAGTACGAATTTCGGGAGATGCATCTGACGACGTAAAAAAAGATAAAGCGCAAACATCGTTTGATACGAATCATCATCCATTTCGCCGCCCTCTCGGACAGCCCGTGCATACGCCCATATGGAATGAATGCCTTGGTCGGCGATAGTGGCCTCACCGAGCTTCTCATTCTGCAAGTGCCGGATAAGAAGAGCTTCAATCTCAAATGGCAAATAGGCTCTTGAATCGCCTGCCTTGAACAACCGCTCGAAGTAGCGCTGGAACCGAGGTAGCTGAAGAAGGGCTCCGTCGTACGCCCTGGTCAGGCCCGGGTGCCTTTCAATCAGCGACGTGATCGCTGTTGACTTCCCCGAAGAGGTCCCGCCCAGAACCAGCCCGTAAGTCCCTTGCGTCGACTCTTCGACCAGCCGACCCGCATACTCGTTCTTCACTTCGTCTTCCAAGTCGTCGGTACTTCGCACGGCGCTTCTCATTCTCTGGAAACAACCGTGTTTGGAGATCACGATGCTGATCCCACTCGAGGAGGTCTCCAACAGTGTTGTAAAAATAGGGGACGACCCGGCGCTTCAATATGCGCGTCTTGGCAACCCATTCCAAATGCCGAACTTCATCGGGCTTCTTGATCAAATCAGGCTTTCTATCCAGATACAATACGAACGATATGTATTCAAAGGTGGTCGTATCCGTGGTCACTATGAAGTTGCTTAGATGGATAAGTTGATCTGCGCTGACCTTCAGCCCGATCTCTTCGTCGAGTTCTCTGGCCATGCACTCCGCAGGGGTTTCTTGCGGTTCGATTTTTCCCGTGGGGATTGCCCAATGCAACGCGAAAGGCTTTCGCTTCTGCCTCTGCATGACAAGCACCTCGTCGCCCAGGACACAAAAGCATCCAGCTGCGCGAAATGATGTCTGCTGTGCTTGGACTTTGTGCGAGATCATGCGTCATTATACCGAAAAAGACAAAGCAAACCACTGAGGACGCCGTGTATCCCCAATCAAGTTACGCTAAGTCCTCTCGGCAATCAACCTACGCTGGTGACTTTACAAGGCCGACCTCGGAATCTTCGGTGTCGAAAGCCGCCAACAGGCCGATCTCTGCTGACGTCAACAATCGCGCCTTAATCGATTCACGGTTTGCCCTGATATGGGACGACCCGACTTTCTGCCACCAAAGCGAGGCAACGCCGGCGACGTGTGGGCAAGCCATGCTCGTACCGCTCATCGTCGCCAAACCACCATCTCGAGCAGCAGAAAGAATATCGCCTCCGGGGGCACATATTACAGCCCGTCCATTTGAGAACTCTGCGATCTCTAGCCCCCCAGCAGCTTTGCGAAGTGCTGCCACCGAGATTACTCCGCTCGCCGATGACGGTAGCGATGCCGACAAGCGAAAGCGTGGATCCTGATCCCTCATGCTGTCATTCCCAGCCGCCGCAATCACGAGAGGACCACGCGCGGACGGTCCAGTTGCCTCAATCGATCCCATAATGGTATCAAACATGCGAAGACTGTCCTTGAAATGCTCAAGAGCGATCGATGTTGCCAGCTTGATAGGGTAGTCGTCCTCGACCAGTTTGGCGACAAGGCCTGGAAAATCAAAACCAATCGACATGGAAATAATGTGCGCGCCATGATCCGTGGCCCATCGCATTGATTTGAAGATAGCGAGGCTGTCGCTCTCACCATTGTCACTGAAAATCTTGCCAATCAGAGCCTTGTTGACGTTGCGCGCGATGCCGATCCGGACCCCGTCAACGTCCCTGCCAAAGATCGTCCCAGCACAATGTGTGCCGTGACCGTCGGCATCTCCATTGCCGGTTCCACTGAAATCTTCTTCAACGATTTGAACATCGTTGAAAGCCGGGTGGCTACGATCAATGCCAGTGTCGAGAACGGCAACGTTTACTCCAGATCCGTCTAATGGGGATTCACTTGCCCCTACCGCCGCAATCCCCCAGGATTCACTTGCCTCTGATCCCCTTTCGATTGAGCGGGCAGTCGGTCGAATCATGCGGACAGGCATGATCAACCCGTAATCTTTTACGTTCGGATCCCGATCGATATCGCGAAGTTCGCTGGACGACAGTTCAGCCTCATGAATATTGAGGTCGGAGATACCCCACTGCTTCTCCGGCCTTGCCCATCCAGACGACGAACGATAGCTCTTCGGGACTTCCAAAATCGCATATCTGCGCTTCATTATGTTTCAGCCACCCCCAACTTATGCGTTACTAGATCGGTAGGTTGTATCGTGCGCTGCCACTACAACAGTGACGGTTGGGTCGTCAACGATCTCAGCCTCACTAGCTATGATGGAAGCACCTCCCGTCCAAAATCCTCGAAGATGGGCTCAAGCCGAATACCCCATCTGAGCCTAGAGATGACAGTAAACTCCCTCTTGCCCACCCAGTCGAGGCAAGGTGCGATACCCCCGACCGTTCGAGCTTTTGTGTCTTGGACGATCTAAAACCGCGATTATTGATGCCATGCGGCTAGTCCTTGGGACACGCGGGCAAGAGTATTTTTCGCGTCGGGGAGGCCGATTTTCATCAGCCGGCAGATGGAAGCGGAGCCAGGGCAGAAATCCGTATCCAGCTCCGGTTCGATGCACTGAGCGCAGGTGACCGAGCCGCGTTCCTCGAGCACCTCACATATCTAGGACTCGTTAAATCAAAGCCAGAAGATGACGACTGCTGCGATGCATATGGTTGAAAAGAAGGTGTGAGCGCAGCGATCGTATCGGGTGTGAATTCTGCGCCAGTCCTTGAGCCTGCCGAACATGTTTTCGATCTTGTGGCGCTTTTTGTAGAGCGCCGGATCGTGCGGGATGACGACCTTTCGGCTTAGTCTTCTTTCAAACCTTTGTAGCCGGAAAGATCGGCATCATTCTCGTTCTTAAGGAGGATAATGCGGGCGCGTTCCAAGGCATTCTTGTAAGCTGGCGACGCCGGTTTCATTCTCAAATAGTCACAGAGGCTATCCACCAACATCCCGCTCGTCGAGAATGTCCGACCGTCGGCTGTGATGCCACAAGCTGCCAAGCGAAAATTGCCGATGGGCATCCAGGTTGTCTCCGTCCAGATCTCCCCTCCCCGCGGCGTATCCTGGATTATTTCGCTGAGCTGCTCTTCCAGACTGTTTTCCCTATCTGTCAGGAGGAAGCTGTTGTCGTTCGTGAAAAAGACGACCTGGATCGTATCCGGGGGCACACCGGCCAAGCCGATGTAGCAGGGAAGCGCGCGTCCATCCTTGATCTTGATCTTGTCGGCAAGGCGCGCAACCAACGTTGGCCTTCGAAAAAGTGGCCTGTCTGCCGTGTCGTTCTTCGGCACAGCCAGGTTAAGCTTGATTTTCTGCGTCTGGAGACATGAAACAAGGCCGTCCATAGCATGGAAGGCTTCGGAGATATGGCGCCCGTTCAAGATTCGGTCATAGAGCAGCCGCGTCGCCGCAATTGCCGCCTGATTGGTGATCGGGGCTGTGGTCCCGATCGCGAGGAACCCCCGCTCAGCAAGCGCTTTCGCGACATTGGAACTCTCACAGGCATTGAGGAAGATGAGCCTCGGAGGACTATCCGGCTCAAGGAAGGTTGCCAGCGCCTCGCCGGAAAGTTTGACGAGTTCGCGCGATCCGCCATTGAAGGCCTCCTTGGCAAACCACAATCCGGCCGTGGAGCCGTGGACGGCAATGTGAAGAATATCTGGCTTGTGCTTCGAGAGCGCGATCGGAAGCTCCTCAATCGTGATATCCGGGAGGAAAACGGTCTTGAGGACGTCACTGGAGGATTCTGACAGGCTCTGCTGCAGGTCCATGATCTCGCCGGCAACAGCGAGTGACTCCGCCTCCGGCGCCTGGGATGCCACATAGAGAATCTTCATGCACCTCTCGCAAAATTGGAGCGAAAACCGGTTTGACAATAACGCCTAGATTGTAAAAGGATAGGGCAAATAGGGGATCTCGCGATGGAAAAATTGCTCATTCTGAAGTCGGTCGCAGCTACGGAAACCTTCCGCGGCGGGCCGGGTCCGAAGCCGGCTGCCGGGACAGCGCGCCTAAAGGCGCAGACCATGGAACTCGAGGTCGTCGATGCCAGTCCCGACGCGTTGCGCAACGCCGAGCGGGATGAGGCAATCCAAGCCTATGGCAGGGCGATGCCTCTCAAGCTGATTGCGCCACGCAAGGCAAGCAAAGCCGCCAGCCGCCAGCAGATCGAGGCAGCGGTGCTGGCAGGTCGGTCATGGGGTGTCGAAGCCGTCTGTGGACCCAACCCGGGCTATGACGGCTCGGGCGTTATCGTGGCCGTCCTCGATACCGGGATCAACAGGGAACATGCCGCATTCAACGATCCAGAGCTCGAAATCGTCGAGCAGGATTTCACCGGGACCGGCAACGGTGACACGGATGGCCATGGGACCCATTGCGCGGCGACGATCTTCGGCAGAAAAGTCAATGGCGTGAGGATCGGTGTCGCGCCGGGAATTCGGAAGGCGTTGATTGGAAAGGTGATCGGAGGCTCCGCCGGTACCGCGGCCTTGCTGGAGGGGTTTCAGTGGGCGCTTTCGAGCGGTGCAAACGTGATCTCGATGTCGCTCGGCTTCGATTTTCCGCGCTATCGCGAGTGGCTGGTCGAAAAAGGGTACGCAGCGGAAGCGGCGACCTCTCAAGCGCTTGAAACCTTCATGGACAATATTCGCCTGTTCGATGCGCTGCTGGAGATGAACAGGCGCCAGCAATCGATTGGCCGCTCCGCCGTCGTCGTTGCGGCAGCCGGCAATGAAAGCGGCCGTGACGCGGCAAAGCCGTATGTGATCCAACGGTCGAGCCCGTCCGCCGCCATCGGCGTGATTTCGGTCGGCGCCGTCATGGAGGCGGACGACGGGCTGACGGTCGCGCCGTTTTCAAACACCAATCCGACGCTGGTCGGTCCGGGCGTCGGTATCGTTTCGGCCGGGAAGGTCACAAAGACCAGGAAAGATGCATTGGAGGCCATGGACGGCACCAGCATGGCATGCCCCCACATCGCGGGGCTGGCAGCCCTGCATTGGCAGGCCGCCGCAAGTCATGACAGAACGGCTGAGAAAGTCGCAGATCGTGTTCGCAGATCGTGCAGCCGGGATCGAATTTCATATGAAGAGGCGACCATCCCCGATATCGGTGAGGGCCTTGCCTTGGCTCCGGTCAAGAAGCCGGCAACGCCGCGCTAGGCGCGTAAAGGAAGACTGTTGCGTTGTTATTCGTGTCCCCAGCGCAACGTCTTTCTCGTCGGCGGCACGGGAACAGGCAAGAGCCATCTGGCCATCGCGATTGCCCGCGCGCTCATCCGCAACAGCACGCGCGGCCGCTTCTTCAATGTCGTCGATCTGGTCAATCGGCTGGAAACGGAAACGCGAAACGGCAAGCAAGGGCGGAAGGCGGATTACCTTACACGCATCGACTTCATCATCCTCGATAAACTCGGCTATCTGCCGTTCGCACAGGCCGGTGGTCAGCTCCTGTTCCATCTGATCCGCAGGCTCTACGAGCGCACTTCGATCATCGTCACCACGAACCTCGCCTTCGGCGAATGGCCGTCGGTGTTCGGCAATGCGAAGATGACGACGGCTCTCCTCGACCGTTTGACCCACCACTGCGAGATCGTGGAAACCGGCAACGAGTCCTGGCGTTTCAAAAACGGGTCTCAAAGCTAAAGCCGAAGATACCCATCACCCGCACTTGGCCTACCCTCTGCAACCCCGGCCAGCGCCGGGCAGGCCAAGCGCTGATCGTCTACAGGGGGGTGAAGATTGGGTTCTTCAAGTGCGAGCCGCCGTCGCGGACGGCCGTCTCGAACAGGCAAAGCTCGACCTCGCAGCCTAACCCCCAGCTTTTTCCCGCTCCCAGAGAAGCGGCCGCATTCTCACGTTTAACTACCAAACAACAGAAGGTGACGATGGCTTTCGAATTATTCAAGGACGCGCTCAGCGAGAGCAGGCGGTCTCGACCGGAATCGAACCGGCGCTCCCCTATGTCTCCTCGTGTAGGGGGCGACATCTACCCGACCACCAGCGTCCACCACTGCTCAGCTGGAGGCCGTTACGCCACCGGCACAAGTTAGACTTACTCGTCCTCCGCTAGATAAGCACGCCTTCTTCTGATTGCCGGAAGCAGTGCCGAGCCCAGGACCAATACGGTGACAGTCAAGATCGCGAGCGTGAGCGGCTCGCCTACGAATGTGGCGACCGAGCCGTGGCTGAGTATCAGACCTCTATGCAGGTTATCTTCCAGCATTCCGCCGAGTACCAACCCGAGCAGCAAGGGCGCTGCCTCAAATCTGAGTTTCGAGAGCAAGTAACCGACGACGCCAAACACAGCGACCTGCAGCACGTCGGATGGCCGGGCATTGACCGAGTAGATGCCGACACAGCAGAACAGCACGATCATCGGGAACAGCAGATGATACGGCACCTTGAGAAACTTCACCCAGATGCCGATCAATGGCAGGTTGATGATCACTAGCATGAGATTGCCGACCCACATCGAGGTTATGACGCCCCAGAAGAGATCGGGATGCTTGGCAATGACCTGCGGGCCGGGAATAACACCGTGCAGCGTCATGGCGCCTCCGACGAGCGCCATCGTTGCCGTTGAGGGAAGTCCGAGCGTGAGCAAGGGGACAAAGGTTGTCTGGGCTGCGGCATTGTTGGCGGATTCGGGGCCTGCAACGCCTTGGATCGCGCCTTTTCCGAACCGTTCGGGATGGCGTGAGATCCGTTTTTCCAGTGCGTAGGACGCAAATGTCGAGAGCGTTGCACCATTTCCGGGAATGATGCCGATCAGCGCTCCAAGCACGGATCCCCGGGCGATGGCGCCTGAGGCATCGCGCATGTCCTGGCGGTTCGGAAGCAAATTTCCGATGACATTGCCGATGACCGGCTGCTGCTCGCGTGCTTCGAGATTGCGAAAGATTTCGGCAATGCCGAACAGACCCATGGAGACGATGGCGATGTCAAACCCGTTGTAGAGGAGGTCGGTCCCAAAGGTCAGTCGAGGCTCGCCGGTGACTTGGTCCGCGCCCACCAATGCCATTACCACGCCGATGATGAGCATGCTGATCGCCTTGAGCAACGAGCCGCCGGCAAGAACGATGGCAAGGCTTAGCCCCAACAGCATGAGTGCAAAATAGTTGCCGGCCGTCAGGCTGAGCGCCAACTCGGAAAGCGGAATGGCGGTGGCCGCGATGACGAGCGTCGCAAGAGTCCCGGCGGCGAATGAACCGATGGCCGCGATGCCAAGTGCTTTACCGGCTTTTCCCTGCCGGGCCATCGCATGGCCATCGAGCGCGGTGACGATCGAGGAGGATTCGCCCGGCATGTTCACAAGGATCGCTGTCGTAGAGCCGCCGTATTGTGAGCCGTAATAGATGCCCGCTAGCATGATGAGCGCACCGACCGGCTCGGTATTATAGGTAATCGGCATCAGGATCGCGATCGTCGCAAGCGGCCCGATACCCGGCAACACCCCGATCAGCGTGCCGACAAAACACCCGACAAAGCACAGCAGCACGTTTTCGAACGACAGGATGACGGAAAAGCCGAGATACAGATTATGGAAGAGGTCAGCCACGGTTCCGCTCCGGCAACATGTAGAGGATGACGTATAGGCCGAGCGCGGCAATCGCGTAGGCGATGTAGCCGGCACGTAGCGCGAGATATTCTCCAAGATGCGAGTTCAGCAAATCGCCGACTGCTTTTGGATAAACGGGAATGTTCACGGAAAGAACGTCCACGAATATCAGAAGCAGTGCCGACGTCAGGCCGAAAGCCAGTATCAGCAAGCTTTTCAGGCGCAATCTATCCGCGGCGCAGCCAGCGATGAAGATGGTCAGAGGACCGACGACCAGCAAGCCGAATTGCGGCGTAGACACCAACCCGAACTTGCCGCCGCGGATGAAGAAGCCGAATACCCCTATAGAAAAGATGATCAGCGCGGCGGGCCGTACGGCGATTTCCAGGCGTTCACTGCTTTCCGGAGACTGAAACAACCCTTCGAGAAAGACGCCAATTCCGGCAAGAACCAGGGCGACAGACAGTATCTTTGGAAGCGCGCCAGACTTGATATCGGCGATGGTGCCGAACTCGAGCTCGATCGCCCCGTACCAGATCAGGAAGGCGAACATCATCAGCAATACTCCGCCGATCACATCGACACGCGCATAGCGCGGCACGGCATGGGACAGTTGCTGCTCTGATGGATCAATTATCACCGTTGTCTCCGTGAGACGCGTTGGCAGAATATCGGCCCGTCAGGACCTACCGATCGTGACGGGCGCATTCATCAGGGGCCAGGCGGACCGATTATTTCACGTTCTTGGTGTCTTCGATCAGGGTCTTCCAGCCTTTGACCTGCCGTTCCATGAACGCCTTCGTCTCACCGGCATCGTAATCGAGCTGCTGGATCGCCAGTTCGGCATAGCGATCCTTGACGTTCTTGGTGCTCAAAGCCTGGCGCGTCTTGGAATTCAGCGTCTCGACGATCGCTTGAGGCGTATCTTTCGGAACAAACAGTGCAGTCCAGGAATCGATGAAGTAGTTCTTCACACCGGCTTCGGTGATCGATTGCACATTCGGAAGTGCAGGAGACTTGTCGGGACCGGTCATGGCAATCGGCGTCACACTGCCTGCCTTGATGAACGGCATCGCCGTGCCAATATCGAGAATGGTCGCCGAGACCCGCCCGGCAATGATGTCATTGATCGCATCGGGACCGCCTTTATAGGGAACCGACGTCATCGTGAGGCCGGCACGGAGCTCAAGACCCTTGCGCGCGAAATCTCCAACGCTCGTCCAGCTCGCGTATGTCACCTTGTCTGAATTGGCCTTCGCATAATTCAACAGTTCCGGAAACGTCTTGATATTAAGGTTATTGGCGACGACCATCACATAGGGGGTGTAGCCGAGGATCGCGACCGCCTTCAGATCCTCCAGGGCATTATAGTTCGCGGCCTTGTTGGTAACAGGATTGATCGCAATCGTTGAGGCCACCCCCATGACAACGGAGTAACCGTCGGGGTCGGCGGCGATTCCCTGCTTGGTTCCGGGCACGCCGGCTGCAGCCGGAACGTTTTCGATGACGATGCGCTGCCCGAGGATCGACGCCATGGCGTCGCTCCAGATGCGTGTCTGCGTATCCGCTCCGCCACCGGCCGCAAACGGCACGATCGCGTTGATCGGCTTGTTCGGATAGTTCTGTGCGCCGACACTCGCCGGTCCTAAGGTAGAGGCCGCGACTGCCGCGATTGCCGCCATGGACAACCAACCGAGGCCGTTCTTGATCTTTTGTCTGTTCATGTGCAATCCCTCCCGAAAATTGCGTGCCAACAAGCACATTGCTTGTTTTGTCTTCGGCTGAAGGCGATAGCTCCCACCGCCCACAGCCGACATTAGATTAAAAGAAGTGCGGATATAACATATTGGGGTCCTGGCGAGTTTCGGACAGTGAAATCGATCACGGCCGCGAAAGGGCTTTAGCTCTACGTCTCAGGTAGATAGCCGCATGCAGGAACCGCTGAACCCCGAATGCCGAAACGGCGCGCTGTGACCCGGTTGGATCACCAGGTGACAGCGATGTACTTGGTCTCGCAGAACTCCAAAATGCCGTGATGGGCTCCTTCCCGGCCGAGCCCGCTTTGCTTGACGCCGCCGAACGGAGCCGCCGGATCCGATGCGAGACCGCGATTGAGACCGATCATACCGCTTTCCAAGCGCTCGGAGACGCGGAGGCCCCGAGCAAGGTCCTTCGAATAGACATAAGCGATCAGGCCGTATTCGGTGTCATTGGCAGCCTGGATGACCTCGTCCTCCGTTTCGAAGGTCGAGAGGGCGGCGATCGGCCCGAAGATTTCCTCGCCGGTTATCGTCGCATCCTTCGCGACGTTGCTGATCACCGTTGGCGGGAAATAAAACCCGTCCTGCTGCAGAGGCTGGCCGCCCGTCAACACATTTGCGCCACGGCTGACCGCGTCGTCGACCAGGCCGGTGATGCGGTCGACGGCGCTCTGGTTGATCAGCGGGCCGCATTGGGTCGCCTTGTCATAACCTGGGCCAACCTTCATCGCGCCCATCCGTTCAGCAAGTTTCCTCGAGAAGGCGGCGGCGATACCTGTTTGGACGTAGAAACGGTTGGCGGCGGTGCAGGCCTCGCCGCCGTTGCGCATCTTGGCGACCATGGCGCCTTCAATCGCCGCATCCAGATCGGCATCGTCGAACACGATGAACGGGGCGTTGCCGCCGAGCTCCATTGAGCAGGAAATGATCGTATCGGCCGCCTCGTGCAACAGCTTGCGGCCGACCTCGGTCGAGCCGGTGAAGGACAGTTTGCGCACCCGCGGATCATGCAGCATGGCGCTGACGACAACGCCTGAGCGGCTGGTGGTGATGACGTTGATCACACCATCCGGAACGCCGGCCTCGGCATATAGGGCAGCGAGCGCGTAGGCAGTCAGCGGTGTTTCGGTGGCGGGCTTCAGCACGCAGGTGCAGCCGGCGGCAAGTGCCGGGCCGATCTTGCGCGTCGCCATCGCGGCCGGAAAGTTCCAGGGGGTCACCAGAACCGCGATGCCGATCGGCTGATGCTGGACAACGATCCTGTTGGCGCCCGACGGCGCCGTATAGATCTCGCCGTTCAATCGAACGGCCTCTTCCGAAAACCAGCGGAAGAATTCGGCGGCATAGGCTACCTCGCCCTGAGCGTCGCTCAGCGCCTTGCCGTTTTCGAGGCTGATCAGTTCGGCGAGCATATCCTTATGCTCTATCATCAATTCGAAACAGCGGCGCAGGATTTCGGAACGTTTGCGCGGCGGGGTCGCGGCCCAGGCCGGGGCGGCCTTGTGGGCGGCGTTCACCGCCTCCATCGCATCGTCTATGCTCGCATCCGCGACCGCGACAATCGGCGTGCCTGTCGAGGGATCAAGTACGTTGATGCGCTTGCCGGTGGAGCCGTTGCGCCATTTGCCACCGATGAAGAGATCGGTCGGGACTGAATTGATGTTGAAGCTGAGGGCGGAGGTGATCTTCTGCATAATAGTCATCTGGCTGGTCTTCCGTTCGTCAGCGGGTGGTGGAGGCGGCACGCAGGCTCGCCCGATCGCCTGAAAAGGCGGCATTGACCAAGATCGCCATAGTGTCGAGTTCGATCGGGCGCGGGTTGTTCTTGATGAGGCGCGCACTGCCCATCGCCTGTTCGGCGACTAGCGGCAGTTGCGAGGCAACGACACCCAGATCGGCAATCGTCTTCGGGATACCGACCGAGGCAAAAAGCGCATCGACCGCGTCGATCGTGGCGCTTGCCTGCTCGAAGCTCGTCATGCCCTTAAGATCGAGGCCCATCGCATGCCCGATTTCAACGAGTTCCGGCTCGCAATGGGCGCGGTTGAACTCCATCACATAGGGCATCATCACGGCGACGCCGGCGCCGTGCGGTGTATGGGTCATCGCGCCGATCGGATATTGCACCGCATGGGCGGCAGCAGTTCCGGCCGTCCCGAAAGCGAGGCCAGCAGCGGTGGCGCCGAGCATCAGCCGTTCGCGAGCTTCAATATCGCTGCCGTCGTCATAGGCACGCTTCAAGCCGGAAACGATGTGAGAAATTGCCAGCAGCGCATAGTTATCGCTCAATGCGTTCTTGCCGAGGAAGACATGTTCGTGGACGATCTCACCCGTCGGGTGGCGTCGAAGCGTCGTGAAGGCCTCGATCGCATGCGTCAGCGCATCGGCACCGGAAACGGCGGTCAGGCCGGGCGGGCACGACCAGGTGAGTTCCGGATCGCAGATCGCAGTATGGCTGATGATATGCGGGCTTGCGATGCCGATCTTCACCGCCCGGTCGGGATCGGTGACGACGGCGACAGGAGTGACTTCCGAGCCGGTGCCGGACGTGGTCGGCATCAGAATGAGCGGCAGGACCGGCGCGGGAACCTTGAACTCACCGTAATAGTCTGATGCCTTGCCGCCATGGCTCAGAAGGAGCGCGGCCACTTTCGCGGCATCCAGGCAGCTCCCGCCGCCGATGCCGATCACGAGATCGGCGCCGACCGCCCTCCCCGCCTCGACAGCCTTGGCGATGCATTCCACCGGAAGTTCGGCGATCGTGCCGTCAAAAACCTTCGTACCGAGACCGGCCTGTTTCAGCGAGTCGACAAGGCGGATGAATTCCGGGTCGGCGCCAAGTCGTTCATCGGTAACGACAAGAGCTCTACGGCCAAGGGCCGCAGCGTAACCAGCAAGGGCATGGCGCTGGCCGATACCGATGACGAGATTGCGCGAGGTGCGCAAAGTTCCGAACAATGTCACTTAGATTTCCTCAATTTCCGCAGCCGAGCCGCAGTTGGCCTGTATCCAACGGGTTTTCGACGGTTTCCGCAGCGTTCCCGCAGACGAAACAAGTCCCGCTGCAGTCGATTGAAATGCCGCCGCCGCGTGACGATACGCAACCTAGCGCTGTGCGCCCATGACATCCAAGATGGCGCCCGTGACCAGCGAGGCCTTTTGCGAAAGCAGCCAGACGATCGCCTCGGCGACTTCCTCGGGCAAACCGGCACGCCCCAAGGGATTGTTGGCAGCGAATTCCTTCACCCGGTCGGCTTGCCCGGCCTTGGCGTGAATGGGAGTGTCAATCATGCCCGGCCTGAGAGCATTGATCCTGATACCATCGCGCGCGACCTCCACTGCAAGTCCCTTGGTCATCGTATCGACGGCAGCCTTGGAGCCGGCGTAGTGGATGAAGCGGCCTGGCGAGCCCGTCAGGGCTCCAATGGACGAGATATTCACGATGCTGCCACCCTTGCCGCCATGCTTGGTCGACATACGTTTGACTGCTTCCCGGCAGGCGATGAGCACGCCGACCGTGTTGACCGCGAAAATGTCCATCGCTTCCTGGAAGTCGTAGTTGTCCGCCGAACGGTGTCGTGGTCCGTTTACGCCGGCATTGTTGACGAGACCCGTCAGGGGGCCGAATGCCTTGTCGGTTTCCTCAAACAACCGTACGATATCCGCTTCCAAACCCATATTGGCGCCGACCGCGATCGCATTGCCCCCAAGGGCCTTGACCTCGGCAACGACCTCGTCGGCCAGTTTTTTTGACGTGTTGTAATTAACAACGACATTGGCTTTCGCGGCACCTAGCAGCCGGGCTGTCGACGCCCCAATGCCGCTGCTGGCGCCCGTTACGATAACAACTTCCGTCATGGAGCCTCTTGTCTCAATTGATAAGGTGAGGTCGCAAAAAGCGCCCTACCGATGATTTGTCATGACAATCGTAGCCGTTGTCCGAAATTCACCAATCCGCCACTTATTGGATTTCGGCCTTCGAAATTAAGCTACTGTTCGAAAGACACTCCGGGAAGCTCTAACGTGAGCTGCTTGACCCCATCCGCAACGGCGTGGAGCTTCGCTCGACAAGATATCGAGCCTGTTTCGGCACCCGAAATTCATATGGTTAGCGCGCGAAACGATCAAGCGTTTGGCCTCTCATCTCGTTGCGCCAAGATACTTGATGCGGAACGTGATTCCAGAGGCTGTCGAATGAACAAACAACGCAAGGTCATCATTACCTGCGCCGTCACCGGCTCAATCCACACACCGTCGATGTCACCCCATCTGCCGGTTACTCCCCAGGAGATAGCCGACGCCGCCATCGAGGCCGCCGATGCGGGAGCGGCAATCATCCACCTTCATGCCAGAAATCCGGCAACCGGCGAGCCGGATCAATCGGCGGAACTGTTTTCTCAAATTCTTCCGGTCATCAAGCAAAGGTCGGGTGCCGTGCTCAACATCACCACCGGCGGGTCCTCGACGATGACGATCGAGCAACGCCTGCTACCGGTCGCGACCTTCAAGCCGGAAGTCGCCTCCTTGAATATGGGCTCGATGAACTTCGGACTTTATCCAATGCTGGCGCGCTTCAACGCGTTGGCGCATGACTGGGAAAGACCTTATCTGGAAGGATCACGCGACCGCGTTTTCAAGAACACCTTCGCGGATATAGAAAGAATACTCACAACATGCGCTGAGAACGGCACGCGGTTCGAGATCGAATGTTACGATATCGGGCATCTCTATACCTGCGCACATTTCGTCGATCGCGGCCTGGTAAAGCCACCGTTCTTTATCCAGAGCGTTTTCGGCCTGCTTGGGGGAATTGGAGCGCATCCGGAGGACGTGATGCATATGAAGCGGACTGCCGACAGGCTGTTCGGCGACAGCTATCGCTGGTCCGTGCTGGGCGCCGGCCGCCACCAGATGGCGATCGCCCTCCAGTCCATCCTCTTGGGAGGCAATCTCAGGGTCGGACTGGAAGACTCGCTTTGGATCGGGCCGGGCCGGTTGGCGAGGTCGAATGCCGAGCAGGTCCGCCTTGCCCGGCAGTTGGTGGAATCGATCGGTTTCGAAGTGGCATCCCCCGATGAAGCGCGCGAAATACTCGCCCTCAAGGGTGCCGATCGCGTCAGCTTCTAAACCATCGGTCGCTGGCCGACTAATTTGCCTTCTGCCAACCGAGCAGCGTACCACCCGTCTTGGTGCGCTGCTCGCTTTCCAGCACGGGAAGCGGATAATCGGCCTCGTTCAGAACAAAACCCGGTTTTGAGGCAAAATCCATTCGAGGCGGGCAAAAGATGTCGAAAAGCGAGCTTTCCGGCCCATCTTCCCCGACATCACGGCTGGTATGGATAGCCCATGCCGGGATGATGATGACCGAGGGAGTATCGATCTCCGAATGATCGTCAGGTATCCAGCCCGCAAGATCTGCACCCCAGTTGTATCGGATGTGGTGGACCCAGCGGCCGTCAAGGCAGAGCGAGGCCTGCTCGAAATCATCGTGCCAATGCGGGCTGAGCGAATTCGTTTCCCGGCGTGTGAAGAAGCTGCCGAACAGGTTAACCATCATGTTAGTGGACCGGAAGCATCGCGGCTGGATCCGGTCGCCGTTCGGATCGAGGTGTTGGGCCAGAGGATAATGCCGGAGCCTGTAACCACCGTTCGGTTCCGGCCAGAGATCGACAGGCGCCAGCTCCGGCGCTCCATCGGCATAGACACTGCCGTTTGCCGCCAGCGCCATGATGTCCGTCGCGGCCTTGGAGAAAATCCGGACGATTTTGCCTGAACTGCGGGCAGTGATCTGGCTTGCGCCCGGTGGCACGATGGTCAAGGAATCCGGTTCGGCCTTGATCGCTTCGCCACCGGCCACGATGGTGACCGATGCCGATTGAGGCGGGAGGATGACCATGTACTCCTCGGGATTGTCACTTCGCGGCAGTGCCGCGCCTTCCCCTACTTCCGAAACGCAGATGGCGAAATTTCCACCGCGAACAATCCAGGTTCTGGCTCGTCCGTCTTCGCTGACAACCTGCGGCGCTTCGTTCGGGAACACAAACTTTGAGGCTGCTCTTCGTGAGATACCGGTCATTTCGGTTTTTCTCCATGCTCTTGGCAAACATTGGTTTCTGGTAGTCTTCACCATTGTCGATCATGATGGGGCGGCAATCCTGGAGACACCCGCTTCCCGCCGGATTTCTGCTATCGAAATTGATCCAGCCGGGGCTCTTCTCATTTCTCTTTGGATGGGACAGAGTTGTAAGATCGCCAAGAGGATCGCTTCAATCCCGCATTTGAGGCGCGACGGGAATAGCTGCGGGGAGGAAAAACTATGGATGTCATTGCCACCCATGCCGAGATAGAAGAGCTTGCCGACATCATTTCCCGCAGTTCATCGACTGTCACACATTGCCGAACGAATTCGAGACGCGGTCATACTAATCCGCTCGATCGATCATATCCGCCGGTCAATGCGGTCTGCCGCGCTCTGCATGTTCTCAAGGTCGTGAATTCCAGGTCGATTGCCACTGTGAACGCAATTCATGGGGAGACGGGAATACCGAGGCCGACGATCGTCCGGCTGCTTGAGACCCTCATGCATGAAGGTTACGTCGTGCGCGACAACATGTGCGGTGGATACCGCGTCACCCAAAACGTCGCCGACCTATCCGCCGGTTACAGCGGCATATCGCGGGTTATCGAGATCGCCCGGCCTCTGTCGATCGGACTGACAAGGCAGATCAAATGGCCCATAGGACTTGGAATGATCGATGGCGACGCGATCGAAATCCTATACTGGACCGGAACGATCAGCCCGGTTGTTCACACCAACACGGTTTTGGGCATGCGGCCGGACCTGTTTAAATCGGCGATGGGCCGGGCCTATATGGCCTTCTGCGGCGACGATGAACGCGAGGGTCACATCGAGCTCATGCGCAGCCGGCTGGGAGACGCATTTGGTCCAACCGAGGAAACAGTTTTCCGCAAGCATCTCGAGCGGGTTCGAGCGCTCGGATACGCGGTTCGGGATCCGCGTACGGAGCCGGCACGGATGACGACGTTCGGTGTGCCTATTCTGGAAGACGGTGGGGTTGCGGCGGTAATGTCCGTCAGTTTTTTCACCGCGTCGGTGTCCAAAAGAGAGGTCAAGCGATCTATCCTTGACCCTCTGATGGAAACGCGGCTCAATATCGAACATGCGCTTGAATTCATCAGCCACCGCCCGCGCCTGGACGCCTCGGTACGCCGGGAATACGCAGTCACTCTGTAGAGGAAAGCGTCACTTGTCGTCGAGAACCGGATTGGTCGCAGGCGTGCCGCCTTCAAACCATATGTCGAACTTCCGATAGGTGACTTTCCAGCCCTCTTCCGTCTTCACCAGCTGGTCGGTCATATAGGCGATTTGAATGGGCGGGTGCGTCGGCAGCACCGGCTTTCCATCGGCTGCGTAGAGCATGAGGATCCAGTGGCAATTCGCCTTGTCGGGGCCGCCATCAAAAAAAGCTTGGAAATTTTGTACGGAGTGCACGACGGTTCGGGCGCCGCGAGTCTTCCTCCAGGCGTAGAAAGCCCGAATTTTATCACGGCCGACATACGATGCGGCCGGCCCCTCGAAAAGGCCTTCCTGGGTGTAATAGTCGGGAGCGTTTTCTCCCCAGTTGGTATCGACATCGTGCCAGTAATCCACCAGCAAGCAGTGCAACTGCTGGGTCAGGTTGATCCGGTCTGTATCGATGTACATCGGCTATCCTTTCATGAAAGCATCAAGTGAATCGAGGGCGGCGCGTGCGCCTTTGATCAGGAAGCCCTGATCCGAGCTGATCATGACTGCGGTTACGCCGAGGTCGGTCATGGACCCCGCGTCGGCTCCGTCCAGGCAAATCGTGATGACGGGCATACCCCGTCGCTTGGCCGCATGGGCGATGGTGATCACCACATCTGTTGTAGTGGGATCGTCGATAGCCTTCCCGCCGAGCGCAGCAGTGAGATCTCCGCGTCCGATGAAAATGCCGTCAAGCCCGTGAACAGAAACGATGTCATCGATGACCCCGATGGCCTCCAAGTCTTCGATCATCGCAAGACAGACGACCTCGTTATCCTGTTGGCTCATATGAGCTTCGTAGCCCACCAAGCCGTAGTCGCCCGCCCTCGTCGTGTTGGCAAAACCGCGTACTCCACCCGTGTAGCGGCATGCGGCGACGATCCTTGAAGCCTCTTCGGCCGTGCGGATATGAGGCACAAGAATGCCATTCGCGCCGAGGTCAAGCGC
Organism: Neorhizobium sp. SHOUNA12A; assembly: GCF_023006505.1. Taxonomy (GTDB): domain Bacteria; phylum Pseudomonadota; class Alphaproteobacteria; order Rhizobiales; family Rhizobiaceae; genus Neorhizobium. The sequence continues at coordinate 12,698 of NZ_JALBGV010000026.1, read as the reverse complement.
CGTCAAAATTTTTGACGAGCTAGCCTCGGCAATGCGGACAATCGAGGCCACCTCCGCCGCGCGCGCCGAAACGAGCATCTGGTCGAGAGCCCCGACGCCGATCCCCGCGTGTTCCATATCGAAAACTACGAAATCAAACCCGAGAAGGCCAAGGATCTCAGTCGCATGCCCTGTCGGCGTTTTGATGAAAGTGCCGGTAAGCGGCTCTTTACCTCTTAGGCGAGACGCAAACTGGCGGTATGAATGGCGAGGTCTGGTCATAATTCTTCTCCCGATATGCGTCAGCTATCAGGGACGGAAGAGAGCCGAGCGCACCGTTCTCAAAGGTTTCAGCATGCGAAAATAATTGGCTTGGCGGGATCACTTGCCGGTGTACCCATTGTCTCCGGACCCAACGCCTGGACGGTAGCGATCAACAATTATGCAGCTTCCGCTGGCTGAAGCATGGGATGTGGGTCGCACGTAGAAGGTCACAGGGTGGCGGTGCAAACTGCGCCCTGGGCTTTCTGATGGCCTCTGCTTTGTCGCATGGCTTCGGCATCGCCTTGACGTCCCAGCGTCGAAATCAGCATGCTCTCAGGCCGTCTGATAGACAACTTATCTGCTGTCGGCCGGGTGGATATGACCTGAAATGTCCTCGAATTTTACCTAGCCACTTTGACAAGCCCCCAGAGTTTGAATGCCTGCTCGTCCATGGCAAAACGATATTTGCCAACTTCTCATGACCAAAGCGAAGCGCCCGCCGCATTGATGGCGCAAGGCAGGTTTTCAGGCTTCCAAAGCGGCTGAGGGGTCGCTAAACGGCATTGAGGCACCTCCATGAAAATAGCCGCTTCATTTATTACCGTAGAACTCGAAAACCATCTTATGCTACGGGAGCGGCAGAAGTTGTTGTGCGCCTTGAAAGGATACGAACCGCTGTACTGTTGGTTAGATGGGCGAAGCGGCTGATAGATTTCCCTTTTCGTAGCCCACAGGCGGCAGCCGCTAGGACCCCTGAAGATCCGGCCACCGCCTCACAAAACCAGTTGCATTTTTTCTAATTTATGCAATTTATGCAATATGAGAGGTAGACCAAAAAGATTGCCAGTGGCCTCACTGTGTGAGGCCATCGAACAGCGACGAAACGAACTCAACATTTCAGCCGCTGAGGCAGCGAAGATGATGGGGGTACATCCGTCTTCACTGAGCCGCTCAATGCGTGCCGGTGCGTTCTCACCAGTAATGATGAGAGCGGCGTACTCATTTATTCGGAAACCAACGCCTGAGCGCGTACAAGGCGACCATGATGTAGCGTTGCGTTTATTGCAAGATTTCTTGAACTCGGCGACGCAGATCAAAGCGGCACTTGAATTTGCCTTAGATGGGGTGCAGGTGAAAGCCGCTAGGAGAAAACCATGACCGCTGCAAAGCATGTGATCGAAATGATACAGAGTCACATCGCAGGAGACAGCGAGCGGTTTCTGGCGATAGCAGAGAACATTGCAGATGACGCAGGTAAATCTGGAAAAATAAAAGTTGCTGGCGAGATCCGGGGGATGGTCGAGAACATTCGCCGCGATAGCCTTGAAAAGCGGCGTTTAGAGCCGGTTCCCATGATATCCCCCCGGGGCGAACTTGCTGGCTTGGTACGGGCTATCTATCCAGAGACCAAGCTTTCGGACCTCGTTCTCAATGCTGATCTCGGCCGACGTATCCACGGCGTTGTCCGAGAACACAAGGCTCGCCACTTACTTGACGCAAAGGGTCTTTCCCCCCGTCGTAAGTTCCTTTTTTCAGGGCCGCCTGGCACTGGTAAAGGTATGACGGCTGCCGCGATAGCGGGGGATCTTGGCCTACCGTTGTTCACGATCCTTCTCGACGGTGTCATCACGAAATTCATGGGCGAGACCGCCGCAAAGATGCGCTTGGTATTCGACGCCATGCGCACCACCCGAGGCGTCTACTTTTTCGATGAAGTCGACGCACTCGCTTCTCGCCGAGATGCCGACAATGATATTGGTGAAGCAAGGCGTATGCTCAACTCGTTTCTCCAGTTTCTGGAAGACGATAAATCCGGAAGCGTCATCATCGCCGCGACCAATCATCGGACACTGTTAGACCCAGCCATCTTCAGGCGCTTCCACGCAGCTTTCTCCTATTTGAAGCCCACTCCTGATGAAGGACGCCAGGTAATCACCAACCACTTAGGTCAGTTTGACCTGTCCGTCGTCGAGTGGGAACTGCTTGAAAGTGAGATGATCGGATTGAGCCAAGCGGACCTAGTATCCGTGGCAGACGACGCGGCGCGCGACTCAGTTTTGGATCATAACGGAGACATGAACTCTGAGATCTTGAAACGAGCATTGCGCGACCGGAAAGCTCTGCATAACGACGCACTTTGAGTTGACATGAACACTGCTGTCGCATCTCTTTGTTGTATAGAGAATCGATGGTTGTCATGGCCTTATACCCCCACTTACATCTCCGAAATCTTGGTGTCGCTTCTGAAGAATTCCGAGCATACGGAGGCGGGAGTTCTAAGGAGCCTGAGCGAGTGCCTGACAGGCAGGCTCATGGACAAAAACTCCGCGGAGATCTTCAGCAAGCCGTCTCGCGCCTTCCAGAGCTGACGAGAGAGCAAGCTCGACTGAAGATAGACGAAAAACAGCGTGGCATGGTCATTGCCATGGACAGCCGGGCAGAGATGCCGCTCTTTGTAAGTCCTGGCGCTCGTTCCACGACCAGAGGCTTGAGGCTCCTTAATTTCCAATCATCAGCCGGTTCGTTTCCCGAAAACGAACCTATTCGATCAGAAACCGCAAGCTTTTTTATCTCGCGCAGCAGTGCCAAGTCTCTACTTGGAGCAATTGAGAAGTATCAGAATTGGTCGAACGACGACGACGAATTTGAAAACTTGTTCGACGACGACGGTGCGGGCAACAGACCACGTAATTTCAAGCTCTTTGAGAGCGCAGCATCGATCCGGCCCGCAACACTACGCGACTTTTGGACCGACAGTGCAGAGCGTTTCCCGCGAAAGAGGGGCGAAACGGAGTGGGAGGTTTGGACCCGGCTCGAATATGAGGATGCCTTACACAAGACTGCTGAGCATTTTGAGATCGAGATTGAGGATAGCGCCACGCGCTTCGTTGAAACGGCCGTCCGTAACATTCGTGCAACGCCAGAGGATATGCAAGAACTAGTAAGGATAAGCGGGGCTGTCGTCGAGTTGCGAGGTGCCTCATCATTTCTGTCCGACTATGTGGAAGTCAGTCATAACCGGGATCGGTCGATAGCAGGTGCACTCGCTGCCAAGGTCGTTCCGGCGAAAGCTGGAGCGCCACGCGTCACTATCCTGGACACTGGCGTGAACTCTAGCAACATTCTCTTATCAAGCTCTTTGCCCCGCGCTCGGTGCTACAGCGTCAGCGACGACTGGTCCGTCACCGACCATGCTGGCCATGGCACGAAAATGGCGGGGGTTGCACTTTTCGGCGACCTCGACAAGATCGATCCTAATGGCAGATCTCAAATAAATTTAGAGACGTCGCTGGAGTCTGTTGTAGTTGCAGCACCGCTCGGTGGCATTGATCTTCCTGCACATGAGGCGATCCAGAAAGCTGTCGCTCTGGCTGAGGGTAGTAAGGCTCCTCGCGTTTTCTGTCTCGCTCAAACCGCGCCTGACGAGCCATCGGACGGCCGTCCATCTTCAACATCCGCTGCGCTAGACCTGCTGGCTTACAAGGACGGTAGGCGAGGACGCCTCTTCTGCGTGGCTGTCGGCAACGTCGACCATTCCGAAGATGAGCCATATCAAATCGCCGATTATATCGAAAGAAATCGACAATACGGCGTGCAATCGCCTGCCCAAGCTCTCAACGCCCTGTCAGTAGGTGCCATGACCATGATGGGAAATGGACGCGCTTCCCTGGTCGCACCCGTTGGGGATCTTTCGCCGACGTCGAGAACCTCACAAGAGTGGGAAACTCGGGTCGTCAAGAAACCGGACATCGTTATGGAGGGTGGAAATTTCGAGATTGACGCTGGTGGGGTTTTTTCAAAGGTGTCGCCCCGGAACCTTGTTCTGACGACGTCCCGGTCGGTACCTTCGAATCCACTGGCTATGACAGGCCAAACAAGCGCCGCAACGGCTGCCGCGGCGGGCTTGGCGGCGAAGGTTATGGCGCGTTATCCGAAACTTAGACCCGAAACCGTCCGCGGTCTGATCGTGCACAGCTCAGAATGGACACCTGCCATGCTGCGGCAGCGCACGATACTGGAGCAATCCGGCTCTACGACTGACTCTTGGAGCGCACTACTCGGACGATATGGATGGGGTGTACCGAACGAACAGCGACTGTTTGCGAGCACTGAAAACGCAACCACTATGATCATCGAGGATGAGCTTCAGCCATACGAACTCGGAGACGGTAACAACGTTAAACTGAAGGAGATGAAATACTTTATCCCGCCTTGGCCAACTGCGGACCTTCGCCGACTTAACCAGACGGAAGTGGAAATGAAATGCACTTTATCGTACTTCGTCGAACCCGATCCTCATGCAATCGCCCGCAACCGTTACGACCGATATCAGTCGCACCGTCTCAAATTCGATGTGCGTCGGTTTGGCGAGACTGACGCACGAGCCCAGCTACGTCTCAACCAGCTCGGTGAAGACGACGAGACAGCAAGCGGCGCTGATGACGGCTGGATTACGGGGAGACGTCTGGCCACAGCAGGGAACTTGATCCAGGATATATGGAGGGGACCTGCTTACCGTTTGGCTGACAGGCAGGGGATTTCTGTCGCACCGATAAAAGGGTGGTGGAGCGATATTCGTCAGAGTGGTCGATATCAGAGAAGCGTCCGGTTTTCACTGATCGTTTCCATCAAGGTCCCCGAAGGAAACACCAATATCTATCGAGCCATCAAGGCTGCGGCACCGGTCGCCGCACTTGTTGAGAGTCCTATCGCAACCATCACGACGTAGAGGCGGTCGCACTTTCGGCTCTCGCCATAACGTCTCCGTAGAGTACGTAGCAAAACGGCGTCGGAGAAAGTGTTCTCGCTGACACCCTGGCTTGCCGAAGCGATTCAGCGAGAGTCTCACCGCTCTTCAGAAAGCATCCGAGCGTTTTTTGGATCATCAGGCTCGAGTCTTTGTCGTCGATTGGCCAAAGCGGCGCGAGCACGCCTCCAAACTTATTACCAATCAGCGCCATAGCCCAGCCGTCCGCCAAACCCAATTCATTCGTGCTAGTTCCGACTTCACACGCGTTCAGGATAAAGAGCGAGTGGTCTCGCTTTCCGAGCTTGATTGCTCCCTGCCGAACCTCGTCAACCGTAATCGATTTGAGAGCGTCCATCTCAATGCTGGCCGGGCTATCGGGAGCGGCGGAAGAACCATGTCCAGCGAAGTGTACGATCTGTACGTGCCTATTTGCAGGCGGGTTCTCGAGAAAATCTAGAAATCGGTCGTAGGAGGCCTCGTGTGCGACCGCGCCAAGCTCAGTCTTAAGCCAAAGCCCCTCGGCTTGCGCCGCCGGTAGAGGGCGACTGACGTAAGTCGGCACGAAACTCGCAATCATTCCAGTTTTGAATGAGTTGGTAATCGGACTCGACGAGCCTGGCCACCGAGCGATAGGATGACCCATGAACAGGTGATCGAAATCCTGGTCACTCGAAGGATCTGAGGGCCACATCATTTCCCAAGGTACATTGACCTCGTCAGAGAAAAGCTGGATTGGAAAATTTGCACCGTGACTTGATACGAGTGACAGGTAGTGTTCTTTGAACTGCCGCGGCGCGGCTTCCCAAATCTGTTGTCCAATACCTCTGATTGCTCTGGCATGGGCCCCCGTCGAGAGATTGCGCGAGCGACTTAGCAAATCTAGCGCATAATTGTGCCCGGACGTGCCTAGATCGATGGACCCTATCTCCCTCCTTCTTTGCGTGCCACCGACAGCTCCGGAGTAACTCAACCAGCGATACCGCCCCTCAGGCCCAAAATCATCTTTATCTATCGAGATGACCAAGTCCGAAGGGTCCAATCCGGCCCTGAACCTAGCCGGTGACGACGACGTTCCATGACCCGGCTGGGTGGATACTGCTCCCAGCGCAGCCGCCGAACTTTCACTATTACTCCCGCCTGGCTCCGTTTCGGGAGCGCTTTCCACAATCGAAACAACGTGTTTCGCAAAGCCACATTTCCGACCCTCATAGAAGAAATGAGCGTTAATCTGTATGCCTTTTGCGTTTGCAGCGCTCGCCGCGACGTGCCCATAAAAATAAGCAGGCTTACATTTCTGATCCCGCCTGATGACGATCTTTTCGCGCATGTCGTCTTCTTCGAATTCCAGGTGCTCCGCATCAAGCGCAACCTCGACTTCGATCACTCTCCAATCGGCGGGGACGTCCTCGATGCTCGACGCGTCGCCATCCGTGAGCCTATCGACCTCCTCGTTTAGTCGAACGACGGCAACGACCGCTTGCCCAACCTTCAAATCACCTGTGACTTCGATGCTTGGAAATCGCTCAACGGTAACGGTACCCGCCGACGAGGCATTTATCCCAAACGACTCGAAGGCAGCGTCCGTAGGATCCGATTGATGGGCAGATCGAAAAGGGGCGGCGACGATGATTGACGACTCGAGCGAGACGACAAATGGGTGCTCCCGGAAAAGCTGATCGAGCGCGGCCTTCGCTTTTTCCGAGCCGACTTCCGCTTCGAGCTTTCCTTGGCCCCGCTCAAATTGAAAGGTTAAAGAGATCAGCGTATTTGGAAAGCGGCTCTGAATAACCTCGACGAGATATAGCCAGCTGCTGTCTGGTACAAACACCGTTGGTTGCCCATATCTCGTATCTCGCTTTGAATCAGCCATCGTCTTATCTTCTGCCTCCCCCCGTACGACACTGACCAGCTGCAGTCATCAGCGATTCAGGTCGGCCTGGAGGCATTCACTTTCGAAAGTGGCCGTGTAGCGGCCAAACAAATCCATTACAATTCTGGCTAGAGTTTTTGCTGAAAACAACAGTTCTTTTAGCCAAGCGTGCGACCGCTATAGGGATGACCGCGTGCTTGTCGCGCCGTCTAAAGGTCGATGAGGAGCGTGCCGTCAGCTATGTCTCCCTGCGGAAAGTGAGCGGTATAGCCCCATTTCCCCGCCAATAGTGAGCTTTTCCACATCGAAGACGTAGGCCGTTCATAGTTGAAATACAAATGTTTCGGCCGTTCAGGATCGTTGAAGAGGATGCGCGCCACTGTTTCCAAGTTGGGGTGACCATGTTCGCGCGATCCATCCGTCGAGAACGCGAACCTCTGGCAGTCAATCATGCTGAAAAATTTCGGAGAGGTATTTGCTTTGGAGCCGTGATGGGCGACCTTCAAAAGGTCGACCTTCAAACGCCCCCCTTCCTTTGCGGCCAACGGGGCGATGCGTCTTTCCAGCACATCCGAGTGTGAGTCGCCCGCGAACAGGATCCGCTTGCCGCCAAATTCGGCGATGAACGCAATCGAAGTCCGATTAGCAGGTGCGGTGTCCGGAGAAAATTGAGCTTTGGCTAAAGCCGTGACATCCGGCAAGCCCGCAAAGGGTTCGAAAAGCGGTCCCACCGGATCTTCGTCATCGTCCGGATCAAACACCCTTATCTTGGCCTTCGCAAGCTCGTCTTCCCACTGCTCGATGAAATCTGCTAGCGACTGATCATCAGGCGAAATCAAAAAAATCTTCAGTCCGCCGTCGAATTCAATCCAGTCTTTTGCCTCTGGGCTATCGATTGAGACGATTTTGCTGGCGAACTCAGCATTCCGGGGCCATTTGAAATTTTCGATGCCGCGGGAAAGCTTCTCCCCTTGTCTTGCACCGAATTCCTCCAGATCGCCGAGGCGAGCGTTGGCACCTTCTAGTTGCTGAAACGCATTAAACCAGACCCGCTTAGGCGTGAACGCTGGAGTGGCGTCTTTCAACATCGGAATGGCACCGGCAATGTGATCGGCGTCGACATGGGAGATGGCAAAAAGCTCTACCTCGCCAATAGAGGCGAGCGTTGGACGTACCTTTTTCCAAGTGCCCGCGCGTCCAAGGTCCATGATCAGATGTTTTTGTCCGCCTCCCTCACCCCAAGTTAAGAAAAGGCAGTCTCCGTCCAAGGCGGGAAACATTGTAAGCCGAAAAACCATGTTGTACTTCCTATCGAAGCCGAAGAACGGTGAAAGGCTGTGTGGGATCTACGGAGGAAACGGCCTTCGAGATCACTCGAATAGAGTCATCGTCTTCTAGTTGAGAGAATGCAACAGATAGCAGTCTAAAGGTTGCCGAGAAGAACGGAAGTCCCCTCTCTACCGAAATTTTCAACCACCTTGCTGCGCCTTCGAAATCACCGCGCTGCAGCGAACGATATCCCAGCACTGCTGCGCCGTCAGGTATGCCCGGGAACCAGTTAGCTAGGTTCTCAAGCCACGCGTCCCAACGTCGCGCAGATGTATATTCCGCTGTAGAAACCAGAATTATTGCGCCCAGAGTGGCAACAAGTGGGCCTTTTACCTTTCCTTGTAACGCCAACGCCGGGATTTCCTCCCATTCATCGTAATGCTGCGCGATGGCGTAGTTATTCAGGATTTGGGCGGCCACCAATGCCGCATCGTCGATCCGCCCCAAAGAAACGTACCGAAGAAGTCCCGCCCATTTCGGGTCGCGGACCTCGAGTCTCGTTCGCGACGTCCCCTTTTCTCGGACGGCTTCTTGTCGCAACAGGATGGACGCTGAACGATCCTCGCGACTCAACCCTTCCCATGCCCAGGGCACGGAAATCATCTCTGCTGACGCATCACCGAGCGACAGCAGCCATCGCTGATATCTATTGGTTTCGTCATTGCCTCCGCGGAGAGATTGATAAACAGCTAACAGATCTGAATAATCCGGGAGCAAAATCTGAGACGTTTCTTCAGATACGCTGCGAACGACTTCGTTTCTGGCGACTCGGGTCGGGAGCAACACCGCAGGGTCGTCCATAGCCCTAAATGTTGGCTTGAGAAGAGGGAGAAAATAAGATGATGAGGTTCTGCTGACACGCGTCGGCCCACGCCCACGGCCATTAGATGCCGTGTAGCGGGTGCTTCTGAATGTAGATTCGGGCACTAAATCCGGGCCGGCCAAACGGTTTGGCTCTCCCACGACAATCTCGAGCTTCGTAGAGCCGACAATCTGTTGATCGCGCTGCTCCACACCGCCGGGATATCGAACTGAGATCCCGTACCATCCGTCGACCGGGATCTCGAAGCGATGGGGTGAAGGTCGGCCCTTCAAGGTGATATCGACAACGGCTGTCTTGGCCCAGCGGGGGTCCACCTGGTCGGGCACTGAATCGAGCGCAGTGAGTGTAACGATTGCTCCCGATGGGGCGACGCCGCCCAGCTGGGTGCTCTCAACGGTGAGGATCAGCTCTGTCATCATTGAACTCCAAGCCTGACGAATATCATCGGCCTCGTCAAATAACGCCTCATGACCGAAAGGCTGGGAGGCTCAACCGCAAGTTTCCCCGAAAATTCCCACTCGCCAAACTCTAGCTCCATCGTACAGCAACGATAGGTATGATTATTCGGCACATCGAAGGTCTGACCTGGCTTGTTTGTTCCGCCTACGTCAATCGCCGTCAACCGGGCCTCTGACCACGTTGCACGATCGTCGATTGTTACAATCGAGCGGGTCCTGGTGGGAGCCTCAATCTCGTTGAACTCAAACCCCATCGCGTCCAAGGAGGTAGGGACCGCCTTATTGCGCTTTTCGGTAGGAAGGCGATAGGTCACTAACTCGTCGATCGCATTCAAAATCAGCAGGCTTGTGCTGACCCACCGCCCTGTTTTGTCGTCAAACGCCGCAAACCGCACGGCGTCCAGGAAGCATGTCGTAAAAACGCTGACCTGGCCCGAGACACCGAACGCTTGTTCGCCGTCAATCGTCGGAAAGATTACGCACTGACGACGGCGAACCCCGTTGTGGTTGCCGTTCGAAACCATCGACAGCACCCGTGAGCCGACGCGCGTTTCGTTCGAATAGATGTTATCGGCCTTCGACCGGCAGCAGTCGATAAGAAACAGCTGCTTTACAGCAATGGCGTTTTTCAACGTGCCCGTCAATTCATCAAGCTCGATGGCGGCGTCATATGGAGTGGCGGGGTGGCCGAAATCATTGAGAAGAAGTGCCGCTTTCTGACCTAGTGAAATGCCGTGTCCGCAAAAATAGAAGACGATCATATTGTCTGGATGACACTGAATGATTGGATGCCATAAGAGCATCGCAGCCTTGATGTTCGCGAGCGTCGCCTCCGGCACGTCCACGAGGCTACCATCCTGCCTTGCGACCGGAGCTTTAACTGCCTCTGAGAGGAGAATGGTCACGGTTCCGAGAGGGCATGCGGAGTTGCGGAATTCGTTCTGGAACCAATCGGCAACTGCGCGAGCCGAGATTGGTGGCGAGGTCAATTGAGCAAGGCCACCCGCGATGTCGCTTTCGCTCGGCCCCGCTCCGAACTCGTAACGACCCACCCCAATTATGAAGACATGGGTACGAGCCCTGTCTCTAACGCCGTCATCAAAGATCAAACTTGTTTCAGTCATCGTATCCGCGTTCGTCAAACGTCGATTCTGAGGTGTTTGCGCAGCAAATCACTCGAATTGGGGTCGCGCAACCAGAAGGACGCAAATTTCGTTGTTGGTCGTCATTTTGTTGAGACGCCGCCCGGCATCTATTGGGACAAGCTCAGTCTCCTTGTCACGGCGATGCTGCAAATGCGGATGGTCGCGACCCAAGGCTCACAAATGATCGAAGCAACGCTCCTGCCTGGAGAATGACGTAGCTCTATCCAACCCTAGGAGCGGCCGGCTAATCAGATTCCGCCGTAGGAATCTCCGTCATCTCTAAAGCGATTGTCCAGGCTCGTGTGGGTGGATCGGAAATGGAAGCCAACGCAAACGCAAATCGACTATCCAAAGTCTCCATGGAGGCGCTGAGAGAAATCGGCCAATGCCCAGGCTCGGCATGCAGCAGGTGCCACAGCAGGCTTAAAGTTCGCCATTGATCCCAGCGGTTTAGCTACGGCATCCATTCCCAGCCAGCTTTTTGTTCTTCGAGCAAGCAATCATTCATTTAGCGGGTTCTTAAGGATCGCTTTGAATTCGGATTTAACAGCACGGCACAGGTCCGGTCTTTACACTTGGCCACTGTGGGGGAGTCATTTCGAATTTAGATGAAGACACGGCCTTCTGCCAATATTCCCGCTTTAGGTTTGATTTTGGGGCCGACTTTGCCGGACTCCTTCGGCCATTGGGCTTCCGCGAAATATCTTCGACTCCAAGGTTGTTCGAGCAGGAAGCGATGTGAGTTTCTCGAGATCGAGAGGGACATAAATCGGGGCAACAGGAATTTGGTTGGAAAAACCAGCGGCAGTGAGTACAACTAAATATAGAAACTTTGAATGAGGGAGACGGTCTCATGGCTGAGAAGAAGGTACTGTTCATTGCGTTTGCGATCGAAGATGAGCGTCAGCGCGACTTCCTCAAGGGGCAGAGTTTGCACCCCCGAGCACCTTTTGAGTTTATCGATATGTCTGTCAAAGAACCATACGACAAGGATTGGAAGGACCGCGTGCGCGCTCGGATCAAGAGGTCCCACGGCGTGATTGTTCTCGTGAGCAAAAATTCGGCCCAGTCGAGCGGCCAGAAATGGGAAATCCAGTGCGCCAAGGAAGAGCAGAAGCCACTTCGGGGTATCTGGGCATATTCGGCTGATAGCTCGACCATTGCTGGGATAACAACAGTCGCGTGGAGCGACGACAACATCAGCGCCTTCATCGATGGTCTGTGAGATCATGGAACGAAGGAAAGCATTGATCGTCGCATCGACCATTACGATGTCTTTACCCCGCTGCAGGGGTGCGTAAACGACGCCCGATCAGTTGCCGGAGTTTTAGGTCGGCACGCCAACAACGATATCAATTTTCAAACACCAAAATTGCTGTTGGGTGAAGACCAATACGCCTCGGCATCACGTCGGGAGCTTCGGTCATCGATCGAGGCATTATTCGATGACGATCCCGATATCGCCCTACTCTATTTCGCTGGCCACGGCCTCATTGACAGTGCTGGTGGCTATCTCTGTTCTAGCGATTGCCAAGACGGAAGCGATGGCGTCCCACTCGTAGACGTCGTGAATTTTGCCCGGAAGTCAAAAGCGAAGAACAAGATCATCATCTTGGACAGTTGCCACGGCGGCATCCTCGGGAATTATCAGGCCGACACAGGCACTGCCGAAATCGATGAGGGGATGACACTTCTGACCGCCTCGTCGGAAAAGCAGTATTCGTATGAAGGTGGCAATGGAGCCCCCGGCGTTTTCACCAATCTGCTGGTCGACGCGTTGGAGGGTAAGCGACAAGCCGGGGCCGTTCAGGCGGCGTAGTTCCATGGCATGAGCGCGTCGATTTCACTGCTGGTCCATCCATTCGCAAGGCGCTCAAGCGTCTGGGTCAACCAAGCTTGCGGATCGACGGCATTCATCTTTGCCGTTTGCAGGAGCGTCGCGATGGTCGCCCAAGTCCGGCCGCCACCGTCCAAGCCGGGTTCATGGTGCCGGGTTTCTGACGTTCGAAGCAAGGGTCACTTATCCCTTCCACCCCCTGGTTGGCCAAACCGTATTGGTAACCGGCAGCCATCAGCACGA
>NZ_JALBGV010000025.1 GCF_023006505.1 Neorhizobium sp. SHOUNA12A | reverse complement strand
CCACCATGCGAAAGCTCCTCACAATCCTCAACGCCATCATCCGGGACAATAAACCATGGCAAAGCGCTTGACGCACAAGACAGTCGCTCTGCCCTGCCGGGCATCTCCCCCACAAGGAGGGAGATCGGATGGGGTTGGCCTCTCGACCCTATCACTACCGTGGTGGTCAAATGGAAACACCGTATGGGTTGGATGGATGTGGTGAGCATGACTCTAGCCGATCTCCCTCCTTGTGGGGGAGATGCCCGGCAGGGCAGAGGGGGGTGCGCCGCCCCCGAAAGTTATCGAGCTTGACGCCCCAAATTCTCACCGCTTACGCACGAATTCCGTCCGCAGCACCAGGCCCTTGATCGCCTCATGCCGGCAGTCGATTTCTTCGGGGTTGTCGGTCAGCTTGATCGACTTGATGACCGTGCCCTGCTTCAGGGTCTGGCCGGCGCCCTTGACCTTGAGGTCCTTGATCAGGGTGACGGAATCGCCGTCCTTGAGGAGGGTGCCGGAGGCGTCGCGAACCTCGGCGGCACCGGCACCTGCGGCCGCAGCCAGTTCGGAGGCCGGGCGCCATTCGCCGGTCGCTTCGTCATAGACATATTCGTCGTCATCGCCAGCCATCGGCGTCGCTCCTTAAAATCAACAATTCGCCGGTCGGCGGTGGCCGCTTATAGCAGCCGAACCGCCCTGAGCAAGCTCCGCGGCAATATGCCGGCCGAGCGTCGTCCGGTTGCATTCGCCCATATGCGATGATATTTGGCCATTGTGCCATTCAAGAGAAAGGAGGGTCACGTGCACAATTTCTATTTCCGGTACTACCGGACACGTGGTCCCGTCGACGCCCTGCAAATGCGTTTGCAGGGCTGACCAGAGGCCGTTTCTCTTAAAATACACCTTCCTGGTCTGCCCTTCGTGGCCCGCAGCGCCGAGCGTCCGCTCGTGCGTCATCGCGATTTCAGAACACGCTGCAAACTGTGCATGACATCGATGATGGCCCCGAGTGCCCGCGATATCCTGTGCCTGCAAGCCAAGACCAGAGAACGACAAATGAGCCTCATCAACCTCCGCAATCTCGGAATCACCCTGTCCAGCCCGCTGTTTTCCGGGCTCAACCTCAGCATCAATGCCGGCGACCGGATCGGTATCGTCGCGGCCAACGGGCGCGGCAAGTCCACGCTCTTGAAATGCATCGCCGGTACGCTCGATGCGAGCGAGGGCGAGATCACCAGAAGCCGGGGACTGACGATCGGCATGGTGGAGCAGAACGTGCGCCCCTCCCTGATGCAGGCGAGTTTTCGCGAGGCCGTGCTCCAGGCGCTGCCGGCGGCTCAGATCGACAGCGAAAGCTGGCGTGCCGATGTCGCGCTCGAAGGGATGGAGGTGCCGGAGGGATTGCGCGAACGGCCGCTTGCCGCGCTGAGCGGCGGCTGGCAAAGGCTGGCGCTGATCGCGCGGGCCTGGGTGACCGAACCGGACGCGCTGCTGCTCGACGAACCGACCAACCATCTCGATCTTGCCAAGATCGCGCTTCTGGAAGACTGGCTGAACGCGCTCCCCCGCGACATGCCGGTGATCCTGTCGAGCCACGACCGCGCCTTTCTCGACACTGTGACCAACCGCACGCTTTTCCTGCGGCCGGAAAGTTCCCAGACCTTCAGCCTTCCCTATTCCAGAGCACGGGCAGCGCTCGACGAGGCGGATGCGGCGGATGCGAAGCGCTACGAACGCGACATCAAGACGGCCGACCAGCTGCGCCGGCAGGCGGCGAAGCTGAAGAATATCGGCATCAATTCGGGCAGCGACCTGCTGGTGGTCAAGACCAAGCAGCTGAAAGAACGCGCCGAGAAGCTGGAGGACGCGGCAAGGCCGGCGCATCTGGAACGCTCCGCCGGCGCCATCCGCCTTGCCAATCGGGGTACCCATGCCAAGGTGCTGATGACGCTGGAGGATGCGGCGGTGACGACGCCGGACGGCACGCTGCTGTTCAGGACCGGCAAGCAGTTCATCTGCCAGGGCGACCGGATCGTGCTGCTCGGCCGCAACGGCACGGGCAAAACGCGGCTGGTGACGATGCTGCGCCGGACGATGGCCGAACCCTCGTCAACGATCGGCGGCATCAAGGCGACGTCGACGCTGATCCTCGGCTACGGCGACCAGTCGCTCGCCGATCTCGACGACCGGCGGACGCCGCACGAAACGATCATCCACCGGTTCGACATCGGCGACCAGAAGGCCCGCTCGCTGCTCGCCGGCATCAGCGTCACCGTGGAGATGCAGGCGCGGCCGGTGGCAGAGCTTTCGGGCGGGCAGAAGGCACGGCTCGGCCTTTTGGCGCTGAGGCTGCGGGAGCCGAATTTCTACCTGCTCGACGAACCGACCAACCATCTCGACATCGACGGACAGGAGGCGCTGGAAAGCGAGCTGATGGCGCATCAGGCAAGCGGCCTGCTGGTCTCCCACGACCGCAGTTTCGTGCGGGTGGTCGGCACCCGTTTCTGGGTGATCGACAAAAAGAAGCTGATCGAGGTCGAGGGGCCGGAGAGCTTCTTTACGGCGAGCCGTGGCTGACTCGATAGAAATTGCTCCTCACCCTTTTCGCCGCTCGCGGTAGGGCGATAGCATGTGAGGGGACGACGGTGCGTGGAGCCCCTCCCCCTTGTGGGGAGGGGTTGGGGAGGGGCCTTCAACCAGTATAAAAACCCCTCCCGCCTGCCGGCCACCCTCCCCACAAGGGGGAGGGTTAGGGACGCCGCACCGTCTCACGTCCCATATGCGATCGTCCGGCCGTCAAAACGGGGAAGCGGTGGTGGCAGCCGGATAAGGACATACCTTCCCTCCCCTCCATGAGGAGAAAACCTCAGGCTTTCCCGTTGCGCTCCTCGAAGGCTTTTCGCGCCGCCTCGATATCGGCGTGGCGCGCCGCTGCCCATTCCCAGACCGCGCAGAAGGCGGCGCCGAGGCTTCGTCCGAGTTCAGTGAGGTTGTATTCGACTTTCGGCGGGATGACCGGATAGACCGTGCGCTGGACGAAACCGTCGCGTTCCATCTGCCGCAGCGTCTGGGTCAGCATCTTCTGGCTGATGCCGCCGGTCAGCTTGCCGATCTGGGTGAAGCGCAGCGTGCCGTGTTCTTCCAGGACTTCGAGGATCAGCATGGTCCACTTGTCGGCCACCTGGCCGATGATGCCGCGCACCAGTTCTTCCAATATCGGATCGATCTCGTCGGGGATTTCACGGCCTGAGGGTGACCGCATCGACGGGCGAATTCCTTGATCCACAGTCACTCTCCTTTTGGTGCGTATAAATCTTTTTGGTGCCTTCTTCCGAGAAGAGATTGATAGCCGTATTTTCCGGCCACGCAACACGGAAAGGCGAAGACCATGAAAATGAACGGCAATACGATCCTCATCACCGGCGGCAATTCGGGCATCGGCCGGGCTCTCGCCGAGGCGTTCCACGCACTCGGCAACCAGGTGATCATCACCGGCCGGCGCCGGGAAACCCTCGACGCGGTGACCGCCGCCAATCCCGGCATGAAAGGCATGATGCTCAATCTTTCCGATGCCGAAGCAATCAAGTCATTCTCCGCCGAGCTCGCGGCGGCCTATCCGTCGCTGAACGCCGTCGTCAACAATGCCGGCATCATGGTGCCGGAACATATCGGCGCCGGGTCGGATTATCTCGCGACCTCCGAGCAGACGATCATCGCCAACCTGCTCGGCCCGATCCGGCTGATCGCGGCGCTGCTGCCACAACTTAGCACCCAGAAAGATGCCGCGATCCTGACCGTCTCCTCTGGCCTTGCCTTCGTGCCGATGGCGCTGACGCCGACCTATTCCGCCACCAAGGCTGCGATCCATTCCTATTCGATGGCGATCCGCGAGCAGCTCAAGGACGCGGGGCCGCAGGTGATCGAGATCGTGCCGCCCTATGTGCAGACATCGCTGATGAGCGAGCGCCAGGCGAGCGACCCGAACGCCATGCCGCTTGCCGATTTCATTTCCGAAGTCATGGATATCCTGACACGACAGCCGGACGTCAAGGAAGTCGTCGTCGAACGCTGCAAGCCGCTGCGTTATGCCGTCGAGAACGGCAATTTCGACACGATGTTCAACGGCATCAATTCGATGAGCCACTGATACCGACGCGTCGACGCAATCGGCCTGGCGAGGAAGGGATTTAAGTAGGCACGTATGTCAGCCTGATCACGTCCTCGCCGACACGATCGGTGGAAACAAGGCGGAGCGGCGGCCGCGGGCCGGCGAAGAACGGCTTGCCGCGGCCAAGCACGACGGGGTGGAAGTAGAGCCGATACTCGTCGATAAGGCCAAGGTCCGTCAGGGTTCCTGCCAGGTCCGGTCCGGATACCGAAATCTCCCCAACGAGCCCAGTCTTCAGACCACGGACCGTCGCCTCGACATCATCATCGACAAGCGTGGCGTTGGGGCCGACCGACTTCAACGAGCGCGATACGACCCATTTCGGCAGGCGCCGCCAGGCTGAGGCGAACTCTCGGTGCTCCGCGCTCCACTCGGGACGGTCTTCGTCCCAATACCGCATGGTCTCGTACATGCGGCGACCATAAACGCTGCCCGCCAGATCGCGCACATGGTCTATCCAGTGACGAAAGAGCTTAGGCCCGGTCGCCATTTCCTGATGGTCGACATAACCGTCGAGCGACTGGTTCATTCCAAAAACGAGTTTCGCCATGCTGCAAAACCTCCACCCAGCGTATTCAGAATAGTTTGAGGCGACATCCGCTCTGGTACCAGGCCCCAGATTCTATCCGTTAGATCCATTCAGGACGTCGTAGCGGATAAAGACGGTGCCGTTGGTGAAGGGCACCTCTTCGGTGCGCGCGAGTTTCACCTTGTTCCGGGTCTGGAACATCGGCGTACCGTCGCCGACCGCGACGGGGACGTAATAGATGCCGATCTCGTCGACCAGGCCGGCATCCAGATAGTCGGCGGCAAGCGTCGGGCCGGAGACGAAAATATTCCCCCCGGTTTGCGCCTTCAGATCGCGCATCGCATCGACATCGAGAGAGGTCACCAGTTTAGTGCGCGGCGTCTTCGGCTCGTTCAAGGTCTTCGAGACGACGATCTTGTCGGTCTGCCGCCAGATTTCCGCATATTCCGCCTCGAACGGCGTATCGCCCCGATAGGTCTGCCAGAAGGCCATGGTCTCGTACATGCGCCGGCCGTAGACGGCGAGGCCGCAGCGGCGCCCCTCTCCGTTGGCGTGACCATGCACCTCGGCGTCGATATGTCCCCAGTCGAAATCGCCTCGGGCGTCGTTGATATAGCCGTCGAGCGAGATCATCATCTCGAACACCAGTTTTGCCATCGGCCACTCCTTAACCGTTCCTCATCGGGCCGCCTCGATCAGCAGTGCCGTCAGTTCGTCCGGCATGTCGATCGGGATATCGTGGCCGCAGGCAAGCTCATGCACGGTCCAGCCGGGAGCGCCGCGATATTTCTCCGACATCCGGCCAAACGGCCCGTCCCAGCCGGTCGCGACGATGAAGGTCTTTTTCGGGACGCGCTGATAGGCGCCGGTGACTTTCAGCCTCTGCCGCAGCGTGCCGGAAGGCTGGGGCGTCGCCTTGGGTGCAGCCCACAGCTCGTCTTCTTCGCGCATATGACCGCCGGGGCCTTCCGGCACCGGGATCATCGGCGCGGAATAATCTCCCTCCGGATCGTAGTCGGTGAAGCTCATGCCGTCCTCGGGGATGAAGGCCTCGACATAGGCGATCGAGCGGATGCGCTCGGGCATACGCTCGACAACGCCGGTGGCGACGATGCCGCCATAGGAATGGCCGACGAGCACGATATCCGTCAGGTCCTTGTAGACCGCCTCGTTGACCAGGTCATCGATATGGGTGTCGAGGTTGACGGAGGGGCTCGCCAGGTGCTTGCGCTCGCAAAGCCCGGTCAGCGTCGGCGCGTAGGCGCGGTGGCCCCTGGCATGCAGGCGGGTCAGCACCCGCTCCCAGGACCAGCCGCCGGTCCAGGCGCCGTGGGCGATCAGGAATGTCAGTTTGGAATCGGACATAACTTTCCCCTTGAACCAGTTGCGATCTGCAATTGGCTCCAACCTACCAAACTAGTTCCACTTTGCAATCAGTTTTTCGAAACATAAAAAGGGAAGGCCCTCACCCTTTGGCGACATGCCGGCGTCTTTTCAACGCCTCCACATGCACTTCAGAATGAGGGCCAACACCTGCCAAAACAGCCAACACCTGCCAAAACAGACTATGCCGCTTACTTCTTCGCGGAAGTCAGCGCGAAGAAAGCACCCTGCGGATCGAGCGCCTGGACGATCCAGGAGCCGCCGGGAACTTCCATCGGGCCATGGACGACCTTGCCGCCGCCTGCCGTCAACCGGGCGATTGCGGCGTCGATCGAGTCGACGATAAAATAGTAGCACCAGCAAGCCATCGGCACTTCCGCCGGCTTGGTCATCATGCCGCCGATCTGCCGGCCGTTATGGGAGAAGATGTGGTAGGTGCCCATCGGCCCCATGTCGAAATCGTGGTCGAGCGTCCAGCCGAACATCTTGCCGTAGAAGTCCATGGCTTCCTTGCCGTTGCCGGCGTAAAGTTCCCGCCAGCCGACATTGCCGACGGCATCGGGCGCCAGTGCCTGCGGCGGGTTCTCCGGCGGGATCGGCGTCATGATGCAGATGACCGCACCATGCGGATCGGCGACGACCGCGAAACGGCCGATGCCCGGAATATCCTCCGGCTCGCGCTGGACGCGGCCGCCATTGGCGACATAGTCCTTCGCCATCTGATCGACGTCGTCGAC
The DNA here is from genome assembly GCF_023006505.1 of Neorhizobium sp. SHOUNA12A. GTDB lineage: Bacteria > Pseudomonadota > Alphaproteobacteria > Rhizobiales > Rhizobiaceae > Neorhizobium. Next base: position 61,888 of record NZ_JALBGV010000025.1, on the reverse strand, counting down.
TGCGACATAACCGGTCCAGTTCGGCGGGATCTTGCCTTCGAGTTCCGGCGGAAAGTTCATCATGCCGCCGACGCCCGGCCGATTGTCGCCCTCTCCCATTTCGAACAGGAAATAGGCGGGCATGTCGGGCATCGACATTTCCTTGATCTTCCAGCCGACCACCGACGAATAGAATTTTCCGCCGGCATCGGTATCAGGCGTCATCAGCTCGACCCAGATGAATTTGCCATGGGTCTCGGATCGAGACCCGGTAACGGTCTGCAACATGGTCGTCTCCTCTACGAATGACTGCGTCGACCGACGCGTTGAATTAGACACACGCAAGGCTCAGCGCTTGCGGGCGTAGTTCGCCTCCATGAACTGCTTCCAGGAGCCGTCCGGCTGTTTTGCGCTGGAATTGAAGACGCGGTGATCGTCATCGGTGAAGATGATCTGCTCGCGGTAGTCGCCGGTCTTGCCGGGATTGGCGAAATCCGGGCCGGTCGTATAGAGATTGAGCGCCGATCCGTCGTCCGACACCTCCCCCTCATAAACCCAGAGATGGTTCATCATCGTGCCGAGCCAGGTGCCGACATATTTGCCCTTGGCCGGATCGTAGCCGAGAGTGAGAATGGTGGTGGCGGGGCCACCGCCACCCGGCATCTCGCCGCTGCCTTCGGCGACGAACCAGATGCCGTTCAGCGACCGGCAGACTTCGACCCATTTTTCGTCATGGCCCATGCTGGTGGACGTCACCTCCCAGAGGCCGACCATCCTTTCCAGAAAGCCGTGTTCGACCTGCGGCTTGGGCATTTCCATCGTGCTCATCTTTTCCTCCTCCTCTTTTCGAAGCGCCAGAATGAACCCGTTCAATGGCAGCAGGATGAAGCCGTCTCCTGTGGCTTCTGTTCGTATTCGTCGTGGCGCTTGACGAAATTCATCGTCGAATCCTCGTTGCGGCCAAGTGGTGCCCGGTCGAGGATCATCAGCGTGCCGATCAGCTCTTCGCCGCCGCGGGCATAGCTGGAATAGGTATGAAAGATCTCGCCCGCCTCGTTTCTGTAGAAGGCGGAAAGACCCGGCAGCTCGTCATGCGCCTCTGACGGCGGGACTTCGCGGAAGTTATAATACACCTTCTCCTTGGCGAGGTCCTCCTTGGTAAAGGAGACGTGATAATCGAAGTTGAAATCGCTGCCGAAGGACGAGACCCAGGGGAATTTCCAGCCCATGCGCTTCTTGTAGGCCTCGATCTTGTCGAGCGGCGCGCGGGCCACCGCGACATAGGTGACGTCGTGGTTGTTGAGATGCGGCAGAGCGCCATCGATATGGTCCGAGAGAAATGAACAGCCGAGGCAGCCGGCATCCCAGTCCGGGCCGAGCATGAAATGGTAGACGAGCAGCTGGCTGCGGCCGTCGAACAGTTCGGCGAGCGACTTTTTGCCCTTCGGAGTGTCGAACACGTAGTCCTTGTCGACCTTTACCCAGGGCATTGCCTGACGCTCGGCGCGCACCTTGTCGCGCAGATGGGTCTCTTCCTTTTCCAGAGCCAGCAGCTTGCGCCGGGCTTCCAGCCACTCCTCGCGGCTGACGACAGGGTTTTTCGGGGACATGGTGACATCCATGACAGGCTCCTCCTATGCTTGACAGAATAAGTTGATATCAACATACTCTTCCGATGCTGTCAAACACCCCGACCATCGAAGTGATTCCCTTTTCAACGACGCTGCTGGTACGCGACACGTGCCTGTGCCTGCATGTGCAGCGGGCGGCGCGGGCGCTGGCCCGGCGTTTCGACAATGCAATGAAGCCGATCGGGCTTACCAACGGGCAATTCTCGCTGATGATGTCGCTGAACCGGCCGCAGCCGGCGCCGATGAGCCAGGTCGCCACCCTGCTCGCGATGGACCGCACGACGCTGACGGCGGCACTGAAAGTGCTGGAGCGGCGCGGCCTGGTGGAAACCACCGTCGATCCGAAGGACCGGCGCGGCCGGCTGCTGCGCCTCACCGATGACGGCATGACCATGCTGTCGGCCGCCCTGCCGATCTGGAAGCGAGTGCATGCGGAGATCGACGCTGAGCTTGGCGAAGGCGGACCAGCAGAACTGCGGGCGACGCTGGGCGGGATCAAATAGAAAAAGCCGGCGCGAGCGGCCGGCTTTCCATTTCGGAAATCTTCAGAACGATCAGGCGACCGAGACCGGCACTTCGGTCGAAGTGCGCATCGCGTGGCTATAGGGGCAGACGATGTGTGCCTTGGCGACGAGGTCTTCGGCCTGGGCCTTGTCCATGCCCGGAATGTCCACCAGGAGAGATACTTCGATGCCGAAACCCTTGCCGTCGTCGCGCGGGCCGATGCCGACGGTCGCCGTCACCTTGGCGTCATCCGGGATCTTGACCTTTTCCTTGCCGGCAACGTTCTTCAGCGCGCCGAGGAAGCAGGCGGAATAACCGGTAGCGAAGAGCTGTTCCGGATTGGTGCCGCGGGCGCCGTCGCCGCCGAGTTCCTTCGGAACGGTCAGCGTGACGTCGAGAACGCCGTCTTCGGAGGCGCCATGGCCGGCGCGGCCGCCGGTGGCAGAAGCCTTGGTGGTGTAGAGAATAGGCATGGGTCTAACTCCCTTGGTCTTTGATAGTCGTGCTGGGTTAAAAATTGTCCGCAATCAAATTGCGCACAATCTAATTACGCGCATTGCATTTCGTCGTCAAGCCTGCGAAAATGCGCTTGCCGAAAAAGATAGAGCACAGGCACGTGAAGACAGGACCGGCCATGCAGAAAAAAGCGCGCAACGCGGATAATTTCGAGATCGAGCTCGATGCGCAGCTGTGTTTTGCGATCTACGACGCGGCGCATGCCTTCACCCGCACGTATAAGCCGCTGCTGGAACCGCTCGGCCTCACCTATCCGCAATACCTGGTGATGATCGCGCTCTGGGAGGAGGACGACCAGCCGGTGAAGGCGATCGGCGACCGGCTGGGGCTGGATTCCGGCACGCTCTCCCCTCTCCTCAAGCGGCTCGAACAATCCGGCCTCGTCGCCCGCAAGCGTGACCGCGACGACGAGCGGCAGGTGAAGATTTTGCTGACGAAAAAGGGCAGAGAACTGAAAACCCAGGCGGCCGGGGTCACCGCAGCAATCGGCAAAGCCACCGGCTGCAGCTTCGAGGAAGCCATGGCACTGCGCGACGAACTGGTTGCGCTCAAGGAAAGGCTGACGAAAGCGGGAAGCGAAAAAGAGACACTGTTCCCTGTCTGATAGTCTCCGTCGCCGGTCGAGACCGGTCAACGCAAGGGTGGCAGAACCTGCGCCGCTCACGTCTTGTGGGCTTCCGGCTCGTCCGTATGGCGGCCTGAATAACGCTCGTCCAATTCCCGGATCACGCTTTCGCCGTCGGCGGGATCCACTCTGCGCAGGATGACATCGATCTTCGCCTCCAGCCGATCGGAGCCTTCCTTCGATTGCGGCGAGCCCAGAAACAGGAAGAAGGCGAGCCCGCCGACCTGCCAGAGCAGCTGCAGGAATTCCGACTGCCAGTTTTCGAAGGTGTCGCGCAGCATTTCCACCAGATAGGGGGAAAATTCCACCGGCTGTCCGTGCTCGGCCTGTTCCTGGACAAAGGCGAACCAGCCGAACAGCCAATGTCCGATAAGACTGAAAGCAAAAAATGCCAGGGTGATCCAAGCGTAGCTATAGGCTCGCCATAATGAATTCTGCTGCACGGCTTCCTCCAGAACATTCCACGCAATTCAACGGAAAAGTTCCAGCCTAGTTCCCGCAGAGATCAGGCCTGGCCGAGGTGATCCGCGACGATCCGGTCGATCCAGCGGCGATGCTCATCCCTGACCAGCGGATTTGTGCCGGGTTCGCCGGCAACCGTGATCAGCGCTTTCCACAGGCACCAGCCGCGCGCCCTTTCCCAGGTCTCGGCGTCGAGCCTCACCCGATTGCGGAAAGCATGGGCTGCGGGTTCGTCGAACAGGGTCCAGGCGATGACGAGGTCGCAGGCAGGATCGCCGATGCCGGAATTGCCGAAATCGATCACGGCGGCAAGCCGTCCGTCGCGGACAACCAGGTTGCCTTCGGCGACGTCGCCATGCACCCATACCGGCCTGTTCTTCCAGGTCGAGGCGAGCGCCCGTTCCCAGATTTCGGTGATCAGCGGCACATCGATTTCGCCAGAGAGGATATCGATCGAGCGGCGGGACTCCGCGTCATAGACCTGAAGCGATCCGCCGCGGAAAAAATTGTGTGGGCCGGCAGGCGGGCCGTCGGATGCGTCGATCTTCCAGAGGGCCCGCAGGAAATCGGCCAGATCCTCAGCAAAAACGACCAGATTGGCGATCGTCCGGAGGCTGGATCGGTCACCCGCGATCCAGGCATAGACCGACCAGGGCCAGGGATAACCTTCGCCCGGCTTTCCGAGCCCGAGGGGGACTGGAATGGGAAGCGGCAATCGGGGGCCAAGCGCCGGCAGGAAGCGGTGCTCCTTCTCCACCTGCGCGACATAACGTTCGGCACTCGGCACGCGCACCAGCATGGTCTCGCCGAGATGGAAGGTGCGGTTGTCCCAGCCGCCGTTCGCGACCGGCCGCACGGACAAATCCGCCCAATCGGGAAACTGGGCGGCTATCAGGTTTTTCACGAGAGCGGTGTCGATCTCGACCATGCGCAAATCCCTTTCGGCGCAAATCTAGGTTGCGCCTGGGATGATTAGCAAGCGTCTGTGACAGAGATTACTGCCACACCACGATACGCGCCTTTTCCGGCACGCGGTCGTAAAGGTCGATGATATCCTGGTTCATCAGCCGCACGCAGCCCGACGAGACGGCCTTGCCGATCGAATTCCATTCCGGCGAGCCGTGCAGGCGGTAGAGCGTATCCTGGCCGTTCTTGAAGATGTAGAGCGCGCGGGCACCGAGCGGGTTCAGAAGGCCGGGCGGCATGCCGCCGTTCTTGGCCGAATATTTGGTGAGTTCCGGCTGGCGGGCGACCATTTCGTCCGGCGGCGTCCATTTCGGCCATCTCTGCCGCCACTGGATGGCGCCCTCGCCCTGCCAGGCGAACCCTTCGCGGCCGATGCCGACGCCGTAACGCATCGCGGTGCCGCCCGGCTCGATGAGGTAGAGGAAACGCGAGGCGGTATCGACGACGACGGTGCCTGGACGCTCACCGGTCGGATCGACGACCTGCTGGCGGTAATAGCGTGGGTTGATCTGCCGATAGGGTATCGCCGGAATGACGAAACCGCCGTCGACCATGGAACCGTACATCACATCCAGTTCCGACGGCGGACCTTCAATGGGCTCCGGTCGGAAGGCAACCGTGGTCGCCAGCGGACGCGGCACCGACGAGGCGCAGCCGGCAAGCGTGGAGGCCGCACCCGCACCGAGGAGAGACAAAAAACTCCGGCGGGAAAACGAAGGGTTCAGGATCATCTGAGGCAGGACCGTCCGATAGGAAACGCAGGGAACAGCAAAATCGCTCTTTAACGGCAGGGCGGCCGAAAAGTTCCGACTCGCTCCTTCCGCAGGGAAGATAGGTCCGCGGTCGTTAATCAACTATTCACGAGACCTACACGGCGGTTCAAACCCATGAGATGAATCGAACGAAAAAGAGCGGCATCGCCGCTCTTTCCGTCTGTTGCCAAGCCTGTTGCGGCGTTCAGAGGACCACGATCTGAGTGCCCGAGGGCACGCGATCGAAGAGGTCGATGACATCCTGGTTGAGCATGCGCACGCAGCCGGACGAGGTCTGTTTGCCGACGGACTGCCAGTCCGGCGTACCATGCACCCGGTAGAGCGTGTCCTGGCCATCCTTGAAGATGTAGAGCGCGCGGGCGCCGAGCGGATTGTTGAGCCCGGGATTGGCACCGCCTTCGGCGGCCGAAAATTTGCGCAGATCCGGCTGGCGGGCGACCATCTCGTCCGGCGGCGTCCAGCGCGGCCATTCCGCCTTGCGCTGGATGACACCGCGGCCCTGCCAGGCGAAACCGGCCTTGCCGAGGCCGACGCCGTAACGGATCGCCTTGCCGGCCGGCTGCACGAGATAGAGAAAGCGCTCCCTGGTATCGACGACGATCGTGCCCGGCGCTTCATTGGTTTGGTAGTCAACGTCCTGGCGCAGATAGCGGGCATCGATGCGCGAATAAGGGATTGCCGGAAGCGTGTGGCCGTCATCGCGGATCACGCCATACATCGCCCGGTGGACCGGGTTGGAAATCGGCAACCCGTAGGTCTGGTGGAAAGTCGACGGATAGAGCTGGCGCTTGTGCGGAATGGCGCCCGGCATCGGAGGCGGCTGGTTCGACGGCGGATCCGCATAGGGTGCGACGTTGAAGACCGGCGACGTCTCCTGGACGAAGACGTCGGGGTTCATGCGGCTGGTATCGGTGACCAAGGGAATCTGGCAGCCGCTGACCGCAGCGGTCGCAGCGAGCGTGACGGAAAGCCCAAGGGTTCGGCGGAAAGATCGAAAGGAGAATGGCATGGGAACCCGCTTCCAGCAGATGACGTCTGGGCCGACCATCGCAGATGCGGCTGGCGCGAGGCTGGTCAAATGTCGCCGGAGCGAACCTCAAGCTCCAGCCAGAGGCGGATGGTCATCCGTGAGAGTGCTTCGGCAATGATCTGATGTTCGGGGAGAACGAAATCTTTCATCGGGATTTGAGCATCACGCCCCCGCCGAAGGCCCGCGCCAGATCCTCGATGAGATCGGCCTCCCGCCTGGTGAGGCCGCGTTCATCCACAAAACGCCAATTGCGCTCATAGATGGAGAAGACCTCCTCGGCCGGAATCGGGCGCAACGGATCGCGGCTCCAGACGAGCTGCTTCAGTTCCGGGTAATCTGCTGGAATAATGGTGCGGTCCTGCGCAGTTTCCATGGTCGAAAGATAGTGCGAAAATCGTCAAAATGACAGGGGCACTCGACCCTACCCTATGACCTGGTTGAAGAAGCGGATGCTCTCGGCGACCGCGCCCGGCACGACGCCGTTGTGGTTGCCGGGCAAGAGCTTTGCCTCGATGGAAACGCCTGTCGATTTTGCCCGATCCATCAGCAGCTGGTGGTCGGCATCGAAGGGGCGTTCCTCGGTGCCGCGCAGCAGCAGCGTCGGGCATTTGAGGCTGTGGCCGAAACAGACCGAGGAGCGCATGACGAATTCCTGCTGGTCGTTTTCGTCGAAACGGACTTCGCGCTCGAAGCGGCCGAAATAACGCCAGGAATTGACGCCGGCAGAGATCGGCGCCGAGGCGCGGAATTTTCGGGTCATCGAGGCGAGCAGCGCCAGCGTGCCGCCATTCGAATGGCCGGCGAGGAAGAAGCGGTTCTTGTCGATCCCCGGCAGGTCCTCCAGGTAGCTTGCGGCAGCGAGCGCATCCGATGTCTCGTCGTAGAAGCCCGAATAATTGCCGGCCTGGCCGTTTTCGCCGCGGAACGAGGGCAGCATGACGACGTAACCGGCTTCCCAATAGGCCTTCATCAGTTCCCAATGGCCGTCACCGGTGGCGTTGCCGCCGTGCAGGAAAAGAACCGCGGGCTTCAGCTTCGCGGAAGGCTCATAGGGCGAGATCCAGGCGATCAGTTCGATCGAACCGTCGGGGCCGCCGCGATACATCACCCTCCTGGCGCCTGCGGGCGTGCCGAGCGGGGCAGACTGTTCAGGAGAAGGCCCCTTCCTCAAGAGATTGGTATGGAACCGCTTGCGGGCTTCGCCATAGTCTTCCTTCTCAAGCGGAGGAACGTCCGGAATGGGGAATTCCGCGCGCGCCCCGGCCGGCAACATGGCAGCGGCCGAAACGCCGGCGGCGGCCGCCAAAAGCGTCCGGCGTGTGACGCCGTCGCGTATCGAGCGGGAATTCGGGGCAATGATGCGGTCTGATGCCATGTCTTTTGATGCCATGTCTGCGGAATCCATTTCTTCCGTTGCGCGCGATTCTGATTTCATCACTCGCCAAAGGCGCTGTCCATTCAACGATTCGGGAACGGCACCGCCTAATTCGCCTTGGCGTCCACCATTGCCGTCAGCGTCGACAGCCGGTCGGCGTCGCGCGGCAGCTTGTCCTGGCGCAGGCGGGCGATGCGTGGAAAGCGCATGGCGACGCCCGACTTGTGGCGGGTCGAGCGGTTGATGCCCTCAAAGGCGACTTCCAGCACGAAGCCGAAATCCGGGTCCGCGCGCACCGCCCGCACCGGCCCGAAGCGGTCGACCGTGTTGTCGCGCACGAACTTGTCGAGCACTTCGAGCTCCGCATCGGTAAAGCCGAAATAGGCCTTGCCGACCGGCACCAGCGCCTCGCCATCCGGCGTCTCGGCCCAGACGCCGAAGGTGAAGTCGGAATAATAGCTCGACCGCTTGCCGTGACCGCGCTGGGCATAAAGCATCACCGCGTCGATATTGTAGGGGTCGCGCTTCCACTTGAACCATGGCCCCTTGAGGCGGCCGGCCTGATAAGGGCTGTCCTTGCGCTTGATCATCACCCCTTCGATGACCGGATCAGGCGGCGCGACGCGGATGCGGTCGAGTTCGTCCCAGGTGGTGAACGGCACGAGTTCGGAAAGATCGAAACGGTCGTGCGGCGCCCGTTCGATCACGTCGGCGAGCCGCCTGCGACGTTCGAAAAATGTCTCGGCGCGGATATCGAGGTCGCTTTCGAACAGCAGGTCGTAGGCACGCACGAAGGCGGGGTAGTCGTCGAGCATCTTGGCTGTCACCGTCTTGCGGTTCAGCCGCTGCTGCAGATCGGAGAAGGTGCGCGTCGGACTGTTGGAGCGGGCGGTACCGCCGACCAGCAGTTCGCCGTCGATGACGCCCTCGAAATTGATCGACCCGACGACATCCGGAAAGGCGCCGGTGATGTCGTCGCCGGAGCGGGAATAGAGCTTCTTCGTGCCGCCGTAGCTCGACATCTGCACCCGAATGCCGTCCCATTTCCACTCGGCGGCGTAATCGGCGGGGTCCAGCTTTTCGAGATCGCCCGTCTCGACCGGATTGGCGAGCATGACCGAATGGAAGATCGCCGGCGTCGCCAGAACCGGTTTGTCAGCCCTGCCCTCCAGCCAGGCGAACAGCGGTTCATAAGGCGGGGTCAGCCCGTGCCAGAGGGTTTCGATTTCCGTGACGTCTTTTCCGCTCATATCCGACAGCGCCTGCTTGGCGAGGCGGGCGGAAACGCCGATGCGTAGCGCACCGGTGACGAGCTTCAGGAAGGCGAAGCGGCTCGACGTATCGAGCTTGTCGAGCAGGTCGCGGACGGCGGGGCGCACCTCGGTGCGGCCGAGCGAGTTCATTCTGGTGACGACCTCGCCGAGGCGCGGCTGGTGCTCGTCGTCGATTTCGTCCTTGCGGGTGCCGTCCCAGACCAGCGAGATGGTCTCGGCGAGATCGCCGACATAATCGTAGGAATACTGGAAGAGGACCGGATCCATTCGTTCCAACACGAGATCGCGCAGCATGGCCGGCTTGACGCTTTTCAGATCCAGGCCGCCTGCAAGTGCGGCGAGGCCGTAACCGCGGTCGGGATCGGGCGTATCGCGAAAATAGTCGGCGAGAAGGGTGAGCTTGCCGTTGCGGGACGGGGTGAGGACGAGGCGGTCGAGGAGGGTGGCGAAGGGTTTCACTTTTGCCCCCTCTTTGAGGGCGCGGCGTGTAGCTTACCCCCCTCTGCCTTGCCAGGCATCTCCCCCTCAAGGGGGGAGATCGAATCGCGGCAATGTTTAGCCACCAGCAAACGTCGAAGACTGGGCGACGCAGGCGCGTCTTGCCGATCTCCCCCCTTGAGGGGGAGATGCCCGGCAGGGCAGAGGGGGGTGTCGGCGGCACGAGCGGAAAAGTCCATCCCCATCAATCCCCCTCATCCTCATAGCCCACCAAATGCAGCGGCCGGGCGGGGATGTTCTTCAGCTCGCACCAGCGCACCAGCGCCTCCTCGCGGCCGTGTGTCACCCAGACTTCAGATGGGTCGATCTCCTCGATGGTCGACAGCAGTTCCGGCCAGTCGCAGTGATCGGAGATGACCAGCGGCAGTTCGACGCCGCCCTGTTTGGCGCGCTGGCGCACCATCATCCAGCCGGAGGCAAAGGCGATCAGCGGTTCGTTGAAGCGGCGCGCCCAGCGATCCTGAAAGGCCGAGGGCGGGCCGACGATGACCGCGCCCTTGAAGGCGTCGGGGCTGCTCTTCTCGACGGTCGCAGGCCTTATATCGCCGAGGTCGATGCCCTGGCCGACATAATAATCGCAGAGTCTTGCGAGCGCGCCATGGATGAAGATCGGCTCGTGATACCCGCAATCGCGGATCAGCCGGATGACCCGCTGCGCCTTGCCGAGCGCATAGGCGCCGACGAGATGGCTGCGTTCGGGAAACTGTTTCAGCGAGGTCAGCAGCTTGTCGATCTCGTCTTTCGGATCCGGGTGGTGAAAGACCGGCAGGCCGAAGGTCGCCTCGGTGATGAAGACGTCGCAGGCGACCGGCACGAAAGGTGCGCAGGTGGGATCGACGCCGCGCTTGTAGTCGCCCGAAACAACGATGCGCAGACCTTGCCTCTCGATGGCGATCTGGGCAGAACCGAGCACATGGCCGGCGGGGTGAAAACTCACCCGCACGCCTTCGACATCGATCTCCTCACCGAAGGCGGCCGCCTGCTCCTCGCCGCAGAAATCCTCGCCGTAACGAAGCCGCATGATGTCGAGCGTCTGGCGCGTCGCCAGAACCTTGGCGTGGCCGGCGCGGGCGTGGTCGGAATGGCCGTGGGTGATCAGTGCCCGCTCGACGGGACGGACCGGATCGACATGGAAACGGCCGATCGGGCAGAACAGCCCGGCCGGGGTGGGATGAAGCAGCGCCTCTGGTTTCATGCCCTTGAAGATAGGGCAAAAACGGTCGGACGCCAGATCACTCCGAGGCGGTGGCCGGCTTCTTATCGGCGATCACCGCCTGCGGCAGGCGGACCGGTTTCAGCATCAGGGCGGCGATGAGGCCGATCAGCGCCATGGCGCTGCCGGCCATGAACACCGGCATGAAGGCCTCCGTATAAAGCGTGTGGACCGCGATCTGCGACGGTTCGGGCAATGCGAGCATCATCAGCGGCGTCAGCGAGCCGATATCCTCGACGCCCGGAATGCTGGTGCCGACACCCCGGATGCCGGCGGCGACGATCGCGCCATAGACCGAGATGGCGATCGAGGCGCCGGCCATGCGCATCAGCGTCACCGCGCCGGTGGCAGCGCCGACATCCTCGCGGGGGGCTGAATTCTGTACGCCGATGACCGGCGCCTGCTGGCCGAAGCCGATCGCCAGGCCCTGCATCAGCATGAAGCCGAGGATGACATAGATCGGGGTTCCGACCGGAAGCTGCGAGAAGATGAGGAGGGCAACGATATTCAGCGACAGGCCGATCAGCGTGAACGGCTTATAGCGGCCGGTGATCGAGATCAGCCGGCCCGTCGACAGAGAGCCGATGACGATGCCGAGGGTCGTGGCGACAAAACAGAGGCTTGCGGTCGTCGGCGACAGACCGGTGGTCGTCTGCAGGAAGAGCGCGAAATAATTGGCCATGCCGATCGCCACCGCGCCGGTACAGAAGGAGACGATCAGGAACAGGGAAAAGGTCGAATCGCGGAACAGTTTCAGCGGCACGATCGGCTCCGGCACCTTCCCTTCGACGAAGACCCACAGCACGGCGCAGAGCGCGCCCGCCGCCACGACCACCATCGACTGCCAGGCGACCAGCGAACCGAACAGCGTGACGCTGTCGGCCCAGACGACGACGCTCGCGACGGTTCCCGCCAGCAGGACCGCGCCGAGATAATCGATCTTCGGCTTGCGGATCGGGCGGCGATAGGGAAGCAGAAGCGAAATGCCGGTGACGGCTATGATGCCGATCGGCAGGTTGATCAGGAAGATCGACCGCCAGCCGAACAGTTCGCTCATCGTGCCGCCGAGCAGAGGGCCGAGGCTGCCGGAGGCCATGATCACCAGGCTCGAATAGCTCTGGTATTTCGCCCGCTCGCGCGGCTCGAACAGGTCGGCATTGATCGAGAAGATCGACACCATGATGCCGCCGCCGCCGAACCCCTGCAGCACGCGTGAGGCGATCAGCGAATCCATCGACCAGGCAAGCCCGCAGGTGAGCGAACCGACGGTGAAGATGACGATCGCCGCCAGCATCACGTATTTGCGGCCGAACAGATCGCCGAGCTTGCCGTAGATCGGCATCGACGTGCTGCTGGCGAGGAGATAGGCCGAACCGATCCAGCCGAAACGCTCCAGTTCGCCGAACTCGCCGACAATCGTCGGCAGCGCCGTCGAGACGATCTGGTTGTCCAGCGTCGCCATGAACAGCGCCGTCAGCAAAAAGCAGAAGATCACCAACCGCTGGCGGTGGTTGGCGACGAGCGGCACATGGGCCGGACGGGTCATATCCATGGGTCAATCCAAAGTGTCAGAAATTTATGTGCCTTCAGCATATAATTGTCAACGGCACTTTGATGCGCAGGGCAAAGACCGGTTGGAAAGCCTCATCGGCTTTGATATGTTCGGCAACATGACGAGCAAGAGCCTTTTGAACCGGAAATCCGCTGCCGCCTCACCCTCCCCCGAGGACGTGGCCCGCGTGAGCGAAATGCTCGGGCGGATGCGAATTCTGATCGGCCGGCGGATCATCGGCCGCACCGCAATCGCCAATATCGCGCCAGGCCTGGAAATCTCGCATCTAGACGTGCTGGACGTGATGCGCCGCATCGAAGGCGAGGTGACGGTGGGCGCGATTGCCGAGGCGATGCGTATCGACCCCTCGCGCGGCAGCCGGCTGGTGGCCGATCTCGTCGCCCGCGGCATCCTGCGCCGCGACGCCTCCCAGGCGGACGGCCGCCGTTCGCTGGTCGTGCGCACCGAACTGGGCGACGGCCTGCTGGCCGAGATCCGTTCCGTCAAACGCTCCCTGCTGGCACGCGTCCTGGAGGACTGGCCGGAGGACGAACTTCACACGTTCTCGCTGCTGTTCGAAAAATTCGTGTCGAGCTACGAGGAGGTGTTCGTGACGCCGGAAAAATCCCCGGACGACGCGCTCTCCGAAGCGTCTCCGCCAATGGCGTAGATTGCGCATAAGTTTTACTCCAGTATAATTTTGGGTAGAAACTGGAGGCACGCGCATGAATGTTTCGATTGGTCCCCGCTGGGAAAAATTCATCGAGGAAGCTGTGCAGGACGGGCGCTACGGTTCGGCCAGCGACGTGGTGCGCGAAGGCCTGCGACTGGTGCAGGAGCGCGAGGCGAAGCTTTCGGCACTGAGGGAAACCCTGCGGCGGTCAATCGAGGCCGGCGGAGACGTCAGCGAGGAGGAACTCGATGTTTTTCTGGAAGCCGAATTCGAAAAGCTTGCCAAGGAAGGCTTTTGATTGCGCCAGCTTCGCCATCTCTGCAGCGCTCGCTTAGATTTCGCACAGATCCAAGCCTATATTACGCGAGAAAACGGCAACCCAGCCACGGGACGTGGCTTTGCGAGGCAAGTATGACGTTCCGCAAGCCCAGCCTCATCGAAATGATCGTCCAAGCATTTCTTTGTGCTTTCCTCCTGATGCTCATCGTCGACTACTTCGTAGCCTCGAAGGCGTCTGCATGCTGGCCAAACCCCGATAATACGCAGGGGTGCTATCCTTGGGGAGCGGAGGGTGACCTTTCCTGGGTCTATGCGAACAAGGAAATCTACCTGGGATCATTGTTGGTCTGGGGTGGTATCGCCGCAATGGCTATTTTGTCGCCCTTCGCTATGCCGGGTATTTGGACCGGACTGTTTGCCATCGCGATTATTCTTGCCGCAGGATTCTACAGCGCAGAATGGGTTACAGGGTTCTTGCTATAGCCACTCCTGGAAGATCAGAGCCGCACTCTTGAATGTCCGACACGGGGCCGTTTTTGGGCTTACGTTCTAAATGCCGAGGCCGTCGCCCGGCACATGCGAGACCCGCAGGCGGTCTCGGCCCAGATCCTTGGCTTCGTACATGGCGCGGTCGGCGCGGGCGAGCAGTTCTTCCGGCGTATCGCCATCCTGCGGGAAGAAGGCGACGCCCATGCTGCAGGTGGCGGTGACGCTCTGGTCGTCGATGACGATCGGCTTCGAGATCGCGGTTCGCAATTCCTGAAGTCGGCGCATCAATCCGAGTTCGTCGTGACTGACATTGCTGAAGACGATCGCGAACTCGTCGCCGCCAAGGCGAACCAGAAGATCGGTGACGCGGACGCAGTTGACCATGCGCCACGACAGCGTTTTCAACACCTCGTCGCCGGCCGCGTGACCCAGCGTATCGTTGATCTGCTTGAAATTGTCGAGGTCGAGATAGGCGACCGTGACCTTGCGTTTCTCGCGGCGGGCCTCATGCAGGGCGCGGCTGAACTGCGCCCAGAACAGCGTCCGGTTCGGCAGGCCGGTCAGCGGATCGTGATGGGCCATGTGGTGGATGCGCTCCTCCGAGCGGGCGCGCTCGATGGCGATGCCGGCAATATCAGTCGCCATCGCGGTCAGCTCGAGTTCGAGCTCGGTCGGTTCGCGCGGCGCATCGGAATAGAGCCCGAACGTGCCAAGCACCCGCCCGTCAGCGCCCATGATCGGCGTCGACCAGCAGGAGCGAAAGCCGAATCTCAGCGCCAGTTCGCGATAATTGTCCCAGAGCGGATCGGTCAGCACGTCCTTGACGAAGACAGGTTCGCGTCGCCAGGCGGCGGTGCCGCAGGAGCCGACCTTCGGGCCGATCTCGATGCCATCGATCAGTTTCACATAGGCCGGCGGAAGGCTGGACGCCGAGCCGTGACGCAGCCGGTCCGTACCTTCTTCGAGAAACAGGACCGAGGCCGTGACGTCGTCCAGCTCATCCTCCACCGTCTTGACCAGCGCATCTAGAACCGCCGTCAAAGGCTGGCCGCGAGCGATCATCTCGAGAAGACGCGCATGGCCGTGCCGGCGGTCGTCCTGGCGCTTGCGCTCGGTAATGTTGCGGGAAATGCCAACCAGGCCGACGATCTGGCCGTGAACATCACGCAGCGGCATTTTGGAGGTAGTAAGCCAGAGCACACGGCCGTCGCCCAGCTTGACGCGCTCCTCGCGACCGTCGATCGCCACGCCGGTCGACATGATCTCCTGTTCGACAAGAAACAATTCGCGCGCGGTTTCAGGATCGAGAATGTCGAAATCCGTCTTGCCGATCAGGTCGTTGCCTTCATGCAGCTTGCTGCTGCGGCCGGCTGCGGCATTGGCAAAGACGAAGCGGCCGCGACGGTCCTTTACGTAAATGAAGTCCGGGAGCTGATCGAGAAGGGTACGGGTTTCCAGTTCGAGCGTGACCAGGGCAACGTCGAGGTCGATATCGCTGTCGGTGGAAACGCGCAGGAGACGGCTGCAGAGCTCGTCGAGCGGATCGGGGGCAAACGTCAAGGGCATGCTATGCGACATGGGTCCCGCCATCCGAGTGCCTCCTTTTCATTTTCAACAGAAAATACGCGGGAACTCGCGCCAATTGCCCTATAGCATGACGGAGAATTCCTTATCGTTGCTTAAAATCATCGTGAAATTGCCATGATTGAAGCTTGGGCAGAAGTCTTTTTACTGAGCTGTCCAAGACTTTTAGCGTAATAACAATATAAAGGACTGGCATAGAAAATGCTTTATTGACGCCAGGAGGAGGCGCTGGATGATTTCGAGACGGGCGGCGTTGACGATGATCGCGGGTGCGGCGGCTGCCGGAACCTTGCCTCCCCGCGTTTTCTCCGCCCCACAAGGCTTTCCGTCGGTCGATCTGCGCGGCTCGATCGATGCCGGTGCGCATGGCGTCACCCCTGACGGTGGAGACAAGCAGAACCGCAAACTCGCAGAGATTATCGCCAAGGCGGCGCGCCAGAACATGCCGGTCTTCCTGCCGCCCGGAAACTACCCGGTGTCCAATCTCGACCTGCCCGAAGGTACGCGCATCACCGGCGTACCGGGCGCGTCGCGGCTCGTCTATTCCGGTGACCGACGGATGCTTACGGCCGACGGGGTGCGCCGCATCGAGCTTTCCAACATCGTCATCGACGGAGCGAACCGCCGGCTCGACGACCAGAGCCCGGCGCTCGTCCATATGCGTGGCATCGGTGAGATCGTCATCGACAATTGCGAGATCATCGGTGCCCGCAAGACCGCCGTGCAATTCGAGCGCTGTGGCGGGCGGATCGAGCGGAGCCGGATTTCCGGAGCCGCCGAATATGGCCTCTATGCGGTCGAGAGCAGCGGACTTTCGGTCACCGGCAATACGGTCTCCGACTGCGGCAATGGCGGCATCCTGATCTATCGGTGGACCAAGGGCGCCGACGGCACGATCGTTTCCGGCAATCGTATCTCCCGGATCGGCGCCACCAACGGCGGCACCGGCCAGTATGGGAACGCGATCAACCTGTTCCGGGCCGACAACGTGATGGTGACCGGCAACCAAATCTCGCAATCGGCCTTTTCGGCGATCCGCGCCAACAGCGCCTCGAATGCCCAGATCGCCAACAATACCTGCCTTGCCTCCGGCGAGACGGCGATCTACGTGGAATTTGCCTTCGAGGGTGCGATGGTCTCAGGCAATATCGTCGACGGAGCCGCGAACGGCATATCGGTCGTCAATTTCAACGAAGGCGGAAGGCTTGCGACCGTCGCCAACAATATCGTCCGCAACCTGAAGCCCACCGGCCCCTATGTGATGGACGGAGCGATCTTCGGGGTCGGCATCAGCGTGGAGGCGGATACCGCGGTGACCGGCAATGTCATCGAGAACGTGCCGCTCTGGGGCTTGGCGCTCGGTTTCGGGCCCTATCTGCGCAACGTGCTCGCCAGCAACAATATCGTCCGGCAGGCGACGGTTGGCTGTGCGGTCACCGTGGTCGAAGGGGCCGGCAGCGCGCTGATTGCCGGCAACCTGTTCGAGGCGGTGAAGGACGGGGCGGTGATCGGCTATCGCTGGAAGGCGCCGTCCACGGCCGAGCTGGTGCGCGGCGACGGGCAGGCCCAAGGGTTCAAGCATCTGACGATCGAGAACAACCGGGTCGCTTGACCGCTTGATTCATCGAAAACTTTCATCATCGTCCAACGCGGATTGGTCTTCCGTTTTGCCCGCGCTGCCCGTAGCTTGCGCTCGCATTTTCTGGAGGGACTTTAATGCTGAAAATCTATGGCGTTTATCGCTCGCGCGCCACGCGCCCGCTCTGGCTCGTCGAAGAACTGGGTATTCCTTTCGAACAGGTACCGATCATCCAGGGCTACCGCCTGCCCGAACCGATGGCGGCTGGCGCGCCGATCAACACGCTGTCGCCGGAATTCCTGGCGATCAACCCGATGGGCTCGATCCCGTCGATGGATGACGACGGTTTCGTGCTGCACGAATCGCTCGCCATCACGCTCTATCTCGCCCGCAAATACGGCGGCGAGCTCGGCCCGAAGGATATCGCAGAAGAAGGCCAGATGGTGCAGTGGTCGCTGTTCGGCGCAACCAGCGTCGAGACCCCTGCCCTGAAGATCTCCGCCACGATCGCCGGCGGCCGGGCAGAAACGGAAGAGGGCAAGGCCGATATCGAGGTTGCCGCCCGCACCCTGAAGCGTCCGTTCGACGTGCTCGAAAAGCACCTTTCCAGGACTAGCCACATGGTCGGCGGCCGCTTCACCGTTGCCGACATCAACGTCGCGGAAGTCGTGCGTTATGCTCAAGGGTACGCGCCGCTGTTCGACAGCCGCCCGGCATTGAAAGCCTGGATCGAGGCCGCCCAGGCCCGCCCGGGCTTCAAGGCAATGTGGGACAAGCGGACCGCCGAACCGGCGTAACGCTTTATTTCCGGCTCTCCGAGAGCGGCGGCAGTTCCGTCTTCAGCCAATCCCGGAAAGCCTTCACCTTCGCCGGCAATCGTGCGCCGGCGCGGGTGACGAGATAATGCCCCATGCCGGTATGCGCCCGGATCGAAAACGGCTCGATCAGCCGCCCCTGTTCCAGCGCGTAGGTGGCGAGCGTATGCCAGGCGAGCATCACGCCCTGGCCCGCGATCGTTGCGTCGAGGCAGAGCGAGGCGTCGTTGAAGACGTGGCGGGTCGCCATGCCGGCGCCGGACAATCCCGCCTCGTTCAGCCAGATCTCCCAGGAAAACATCGAGGGACCGTCAATGATCGCCGGCAGTTTCAGGATGTCCTTCGGCTCGTTCAGTTTTTCTGCAAGCGCCGGCGAGCAGACCGGAAACACCGTCTGCTCGATCAGCAGTTCGGCATCGACGCCCGGCCAGGTGCCCGGCCCGACGCGGATGCCGAGATCGATATCGTCGACGCCGAGATCGGCAAGCCTGGTCGTCGCATCGATCCGCAGCCGAATTTCCGGATGCAGGCTTGAGAACCGGTCGAGCCGGTGGACGAGGAAGCGCGCCGCAAACACCGGTGCGACGGAAATGGTCAGCAGCGCATCGTCCTGCTGGCGGCCGATCACCACCGCTTCAGACAGCGCATGAAATCCTTCGGTCAGCCGCGCCAGCATCGGCCGCGCCGAGTCGGCCGGCATCATGCCCTTCGGCAGGCGCTGAAAGACCGGCTGGCCGAGCTGGGCTTCCGCCTTGATGACTTGCTGACTGACGGCGCCGACTGACACGCCGAGCTCGTCCGCCGCCGCCTGCAGCGAGCCGAGGCGGCCGACCGCCTCCAGCGCCCGCAAGCCGTTGAGATGCACGAGGTTGAGATTGCCCATATAGATTTTCTATAATCTTCTTCTCAAGAACTCAATTGAAAATGGGAGCAACAGAGCCGATATTGCCTTTGCAAATGGTAACAATTTGCGAGGTGACGGTCATGGGACCGCTGAAGATTTTCTTGAACCTGAAAACCTGGTTGGAAACGCCCGAAACATTGACGGACCTGCAGTCGAACGACCCGTTCCGTCATCCCGACATCCGCGCGATGGACCTGCGGCAGCTTGCCGACCTGCCCTTCCCGCGCCCGCTTCACGCTGAGACGAACCGCAACAAAGCGCCTCTCGCGAAATGCGCCTGACGGCCTTATGATCCGCGTCCCGAAAGGGTGGATCATATGCCTGACGTCAAAAATTCGATATTCGAGCGGCTGAAACTGCTCGCGGCCCAAGCAGGGCTGCCCGAGGTCGAGCAATCGACCCATTACGGCACACCGTCATTGAAGGTGGGCGGCAAGGCTTTCGTCTCGATCAAGAATAACGAGACCATCGTGCTCGCCATTCCGGTCGACGAAAAGGAGCGGCTGATCGAGATGGCGCCGGAGATCTATTTCCAGAGCGACCATTATCGCGGCTGGCCGTCGCTGCCGGTCAGGATCGAGGAGATCGGCGACGAGGAACTCAAAGTACGGCTGGTGGCGGCATGGCGCTTTCGGGCGCCGAAAAAGCTTGCCGCCACCTACCGGGGTTAGCACACTAGAGGGATCAGGCCGCGGTCGCGGCAGCCTGCTCGGCCAGGGCACGCTGAACGGCCGGACGCTGTCTCATCCGCTCGTAATGCGCATTGACCTTCGGGAAGTCCGCACGTTCGAGCTTCATGTTGGCGAGCCAGTCGGTCATCAGGTAGAGATAGGGGTCGGCGACCGAATAGGTTTCGCCGAGCACATAGGGGCCTTCGAGCAACGAGTCCTCGATCACCTGAAAGCAGTCATGAAAGACCTTTGGCGCCTTGGCGACCATGTCGTCGAAGGAGGACTGGTTGTCCGCCCAGCGATAACCGCGGCGCCAATGAGCATAGGCGACATGCACCGTCGAGGCTATATAGGCGTTGAACGCCTGCATCTTGCCGAACAGGAACGGGTCGTCGAGCGGCGCAAGCTTCGCATCGGGTGCCGCCTGGGCGATGAAGGCGAGGATCGCAACGGACTCGGTGATGACGCCCCGATCGGTCGCGAGTGCCGGAACACGGCCTTTCGGATTGATCTTCAGAAAAGCTTCCGACTGCTGTTCCTTGTCGGCGAATTTCACCCACTTGATCTCGTAGGGAAGACCGGATTCGGCAAGCGCGATATGGCTGGCCAGCGAACAGGCATTGGGCGAAAAGAACAGCGTATACATGAAAATCCTCCGTTGAGCGGCGATGTTCTAACACGGTTTTTCGAAGCCGAAAGCCTCAAACCGGCGATCAATTGACGCCGGTCAACTGACTCCTGGCACATCCTCCAGCCGACGCCAGACCGGAATGCCGCGCTCATTGGCAATCCTGACGTCGTTGTCAGCGCCCTTGGAGGCACCCGGCAGACGCAACACGCCTTCGCAGAGCTGCAGCAGGCGTCCGGCGACCGGGTGAAAGATCTCCTCGTAGAGATCGTCGCCGACATGCTTTCCGCCGGCCGCGTGCCAGACCGGCAGCGCCACCCATTCGCCGATCATCGGCACGTGACCGGCCTCGAACAGCGCGTGGGACGGCGCTTCGAGCCGTTTCAGGTTCTCGGCCATCTTCTGAGGGTCGTCATTGGTGCCCGAGCGGTAAGGGCCTGCAATCAAGATCAACATCTTCGCTTCTCCAACTTGTCCGCATCCATCGCGGAACTGCACGAATTAGCCTGAAATGCTTTACATCAGCGGCAATATCAGGCATAAATGCGCTTATTCATGCAATTTCGTGCAGAGTCAAGACCATGCTGACAAGCCAACGCAAGAGCCTCATCCTCGATATGCTGCGCCAGGAGGGACAGGTCGTCGCCAAACGGGCGGCGGAAGAGTTTTCGCTATCTGAGGATACGATCCGGCGGGATCTTCGGGAGATGGCGGCGGAAGGACTGCTGCGGCGCGTGCATGGCGGGGCGATGCCGGCCTCTCCCGACCTGCCGGATTTTTCCGCCCGCAGGGTGGTGTCATCGGATGTGAAGCAGCGGCTTGGCAAGGCCGCAGCAGACATGGTGAAACCTGGCCAGACGATCTTTCTCGACGGCGGCACATCGACGGCGGAAATCGCCCGCGCGCTACCCCGCGATTTCCGCTTCACCGTCGTCACCCACAGCCCGACGATCGCGGCGGACCTCGAGCATCATCCGACGGCGGAGGTGATCCTGATCGGCGGAAAACTCTACAAACATTCAATGGTGGCGACCGGCGCCGCGGCGATGGCGCAGATCGCGCTGATGCGGCCGGACATCTTCTTCCTCGGCATCACCGCCGCCCATCCAGTGCGCGGGCTCTCGACCGGCGATTTCGAGGAGGCGGCGATCAAGCGCCATATCGCAGCATGTTCGATGGAGACGATCACGCTCGTCACGGCGGAAAAGCTGGATGCGGTCTCGCCGCACGTGATCATGCCGGTTTCGGGATTGTCGGGCATGATCGTGCAGGAGGGGATCGAGGAGGAGCGGCTGGCACCCTATCGGGCGGTGGGGGTTCATGTGGCCGAGAGTTAGGGCGGCGCTTTGCCGCCGCAAGTGACGCCTGCTCGCCACTCTATGGCACGCCCTATCCTCGTGGTCGTCATCCTCGGGCTTGACCCGAGGATCCACCGCCGCGTCTGCGGCGAAGGGACTTTTTTTTCATGCGAAGGACTTCGCGTGGATGGATCCTCGGGTCAAGCCCGAGGATGACGGCGTATATGGGAGCCGGCTGCCCCAAAGCCTTGTCCGGTGGATTGTATTCCGACCGAAGCAGTCTCGCCAACCTCACGCAAACAGCGCGTCGGTCACCCTGACATCGCCCACATGGATGCCGTTCCAGTTCTTCATCGGCTTGTTGGCCATCGCCATCAGCTTGCCATGCACATCGCCGCCCTTTTCGAAATAGCGGGCGATCAGGGCGAAGATCATGGCTTCGGCGGCGCGCGTCGTGCCGTCCTCGCATTTCACCGCCATGGCGATGCCCTGGTCGGGAAGTGCTGCAATGAAGACGCCTTCGGCGCCGGTCTTGGCGAAGATCTTGCCGGGCGCGACTTCCATCAGCCTGGTGCAGGCGCGGTTGGTGCCGGCGACATAAAAGGGTTCGGCCATGCAGGCATCCATCAACCGGCGCGAGGCCTTGGCGCGCTCAGCGGACAGGGTGTTGCCGGTCGCCATTTTTGCAAAACCGTGGGCAAGGCCCTTCAGCGGCACCGCATAAGTCGGGATCGAGCAGCCGTCGGTGCCGCAATTCTGGTGGCCGATGATGGCGCCGGTCAAGGTTTCCATCGTGCCGCGGATTTCGGCCTGCAGCGGATGGTCGTAATCGACGTAGCCTTCCAGGTTCATTCCCGTGTGGACGCAGGTGCAGACGAAGCCGGAATGTTTGCCGGAGCAGTTGTTGTGAAGTGCCGTCGGCGCTTCGATGGTGCGGGCCTGATGGATCAGCACCGCCTGTTCCGAGGACCAATGGGCGCCGCATTCGAGCGCGCTGTCGTCGCGGCCGGCCTTGCTCAGCATCGAGGCGGCCATCGCCACATGCGCGTCCTCGCCGGAATGGGAGGCGCAGGCAAAGGCGAGTTCCTTGTTGCCGAAGCCATAGGCATCCGCCGCACCGCTTTCGATGAGCGGCAGCGCCTGCATAGCCTTGCTGGCGGAACGGGGGAAAACATGCGCTTCCGCCTCCCCGAACGAAAACAGCACCTTGCCGTCACCATCGACGACGGCACCGAGCCCGCGATGGCGGCTTTCGACCAGGTTGCCTCTAGTGACTTCGACGGTAACGGGGTTTTGCATGGTCTGTCCTGAAATTGCCGGTTTCAATGTGCCTATCGTCTGGCGATATCACAGGCTCTTAAACGAGTCCGGCGGGATTTTCATGGGGGGCCGTATGAAATCGGTTAAGCGGTTGTTTCTGGTCATCTTCATCGTTTACCTGGTTCCGACCTTCGCGTCGGCAGGGTTGTGGGCGATCAGGGACCGGCCGTCGGGCTGGCGCGATGCGCGCTGGTCGTCGGCGGGCATCCTGCCGAAACCTGAGACAAGCAACGAAGCGGCAATCTACGTCTTCTTGGCGACGACGGGAGGCCTGAAGGGCGCGGTCGCGAGCCATGCCTGGATCGTCTTCAAGGAAAAGGGCGCGAAAACCTATACGCGTTACGACAAGGTCGGCTGGGGTTCGCCGATCCGCCGTAACGGCTATTCGCCTGACGCCTACTGGTATTCCAACACGCCGCAGCTCGTCACCTCGGTGACCGGCCCGAAGGCGGAACTGCTGATCCCCAAGATCGAGGGCGCGATCGCCGCCTACCCCTATGCCAAGCCGGGCGGTTACACGATCTGGCCGGGACCGAACTCCAACACCTTCGTCGCCCATGTGCTGCGGACCGTGCCGGAACTCGACGCCGTGCTGCCGCCGCACGCAGTTGGGCGCGACTATCTGCCGGACGGCGAATTCATCCACGTGGACGACGACTGGCGCGACATACATCTGACCGTGCGCGGCCTCATCGGCCTATCGGCCGGCCTGCGCAGCGGGTTTGAGGTGCACTTCCTCGGCCTGGTCGCAGGCCTCGATTTCGCCAATCCCGGCATCAAGGTGCCGGCACTCGGGCGGATCGGGATTTAAGATGGCAGCTATGCATGAAATGCAAAACGCCCGCGGATGCGGGCGTTCGACATAAATAGAGGTCAGATGGCGATCAGAAGCCGACGGCCTGACGCGCAACCCGGCGGATATCGCCCTGGGCGATGCCGAGATCGTTGAGTTCGCGCGGTGTCATACGGCCCAGTTCGGCAACCGTCTGACGATACTTGCGCCAATTGTTGAGAGTGCGTGCGACGTTCATGATGGTTCCCCTTTCCTGGGATTTTCGAAGCTTGAGCGCCAGTCCTTGGCGCTCTCGTTTGCTTCGATGACGCTTATATAAGCTCATCAAACGTGCACTGAAAGCGCCCACTTGGCAGGCCACCTATGCGAGGGGCGCATAGGTGTTCTCATATTAGAAATAATGAAAAATGAAGAGCCGCCAGCCAGTAAAGCGGCTTTGAATGAAGGGCCATAAAATGGAAAAGGGCCGCTCGAGGCGACCCTTCCATGAGTTTGGTCCGGTTGAACGAACCCGGGGCGCTTCGTGAGCTCCCCGAAGGAAGATGAGGTTCAGGCCGAGGGTTGCCCCGTCAAGACCGCCACCTTTCCATTGCCCGTTACACAGACCGAAATCTCACTAGACATTGGATCACCTTCCTTTCACTACGTTGACGATGATTAAAAGGTAGGGGCCAAAGCCTGAGTCTGCAAGCCACGTTATATAAACGATCGCGAATTTAATTGAGTTGCGGAAGCGACCATCCGCCCCTAGAATTCGCCAGCTTTGATCGAGGCAGATTCTCCCCTTCAGCTCAACGTCACAACGATCTTGCCGATTTCCATCAGCTTGTGGGATCGGAGATCAGGCTGCGTCCGCGATATCCAGCCGGACGGAAAGCCCAACTTTCCCAGCCAATTCAACGAGTGCGTCCAGACTGAAATTTGCGATCCTGCCCCGCAGCAAGTCGTTCAGGCGCGGCTGGGTGATGCCGAGGCGAGCCGCAGCATCCTTCTGGGTCACATTCCAGTTCCGGACCTTCTGCTCGATCGCAATCAGCAGAGCGGAACGCATAGACATATTGGCCGCTTCCGCCGGGGTGTTTTCCAGCGCGTCCCAGACATTTGAAAAGCTCTGACGTTCCATAGGTCCAATCCAATCAGATCTGCCGCAGACGCGCGGTGGCGATATCCAGATCCCGCTTTGCCGTCTGCTGCGTCTTCTTTTGAAACGCATGCAGGACGTAGACGGCATCTTCTATTCTGGTCACGTAGATGATGCGAAAAGCGCCCGCTTCGTCGCGGATGCGGATTTCCCGCACACCCGCTCCGATCGTCGTCATCGGCTTCCAGTCGCTCGGCTCAAGGCCGAGTTGAATTTTGTGCAACTGGACGCCCATTTCCTTACGGGCGACCTCCGGAAAATCCCGCAGGCGATCCAACGCATCTCCGAGAAATTCCAGCCGCTTCATATCGGTCCACGATTTATATCAAAACAAGTATAGCTCTACAAGACGACTATGCAAGCGTCACCACGATCTTGCCGATGTGGCTGCTGGTTTCCATCAGTTTGTGGGCCTCAACGACCTCTGCGAACGGCAAGACGGAGTGGATGACCGGCGCGACCGTTCCGTCTTCCAGGAGCGGCCAGACCTCAGCCAGGAGATCGTCGCGGATAGCGCGTTTTTCGTCCGCGGTGCGCGGGCGCATGGTCGAGCCGGTGACCGTCAGGCGCTTGACCATGATCGGCGACAGGTTGACCTTTTCAGCGACGTTGCCGCCGAGGAAAGCGATGATCGCCAGGCAGCCGTCCTTGGCGAGAACCGAGAGGTTCTTTTCAAGATAGGCCGCGCCGATCATGTCGAGCACGACATCGACGCCCCGGCCGCCGGTTTCCGCCTTGATGACCTCGGCAAAGTCCTCGGTCCTGTAGTCGATGCCTTTGACCGCGCCGAGCTTTTCGCAGGCCTCGCATTTTTCCGTGGAGCCGGCCGTCGCGTAGACCGTCGCGCCGAACGCTTTGGCGAGTTGGATGGCAGTGGTGCCGATGCCGCTGGTGCCGCCGTGGATGAGCACGCTTTCGCCTTCGGTCAGGCCCGCCATCTGGAACAGATTGGCCCAAACGGTGAAGAAGGTTTCCGGCAGCGCCGCGGCCTTCACTGCGTCAAAACCCTTCGGCCAGGGCAGCGCCTGGCCCGCCGGCACGACGCAATATTCCGCATAACCGCCACCGTTTGCGAGCCCGCAGACCTTGTCGCCGAGCTTGAATTCGCTAACGCCCTCGCCAAGCGCTACCACTTCGCCGGATATTTCCAGGCCGAGGATCGGGCTTGCATCCTTCGGCGGCGGATAGGCGCCCTTGCGCTGCTGCACATCGGGACGGTTGATGCCCGCCGCCTCGACCCTGACCAGGATTTCGCCCGGTCGCACCGCCGGCAGCGGACCGTTCGCGATGGTCATCACCTCCGGCTCTCCGAAGGACGGCAGATCGACGAAACGCATTTCGGTGGGAAGCGGCATGGAAGGACTCCTCTCAGAACCAGCCATCGACTTACGGCCGGCGTCGGGCACTGACTTAGGACAGTCCCCGGCTGATAGGAAGGCGGCGTTCCGCCGCCTAGGTCATTTTGTCTCGCCGAAACTCGCGAAAAACAGACCGGCTTCGTTTTCCTTGGCCTGCGCCTTGACGGTGGCGATTTCCGCACCAATGCGGCCGACATCGTCAAGCAACAGGCCCTGGGGCAGTTCAAGCACGCCGATCGAGCAGCGCAGCAACGGGAAATCCCGCTCCGTGCCGGAGCGGTCGTGACCGCGGATCTTGCCGGCAGCACGCTCTTCCGGGGAATAGAGTTGGACGACGTCGTCGTGGAAATCGGAGAGCAAGCGCCCGAGGATTTCATTGAGTTCCTCACGGGTCCAGTCGCAAACACCGATGAAGAAGTCGTCGCCGCCGACATGACCGAGGAAGTCGCCATCGGAGAAGAAATAACGCTTCACCAGGGCGGCAAACAGCGAGATCGCATGGTCGCCCATCTGGAAGCCGTAATGATCGTTGAACGGCTTGAAGTTGTCGAAGTCGCAATAACAGAAGAAGCGGGTCTCGTCGTCGTCGCGGCCGGTCTCCTGCATGAAATCGCGGATGGCGCGGTTGCCCGGCAGGCCGGTCAGCGGGTTCTGGTCCTGGGCGATCTTCAACTGCTTTTCGTTGATGACCTTGATCAGCGAGGCGGCCGAGACGACCCCCGCATACCGCATGTTTTCGGTGAGGATGACGCAGGCGCTGTTTTCCATATTGGCAAATAGGGTCATCAGTTCCTCGGCTTCCGCATCCAGCCCGACGATCGGGGCGCGGTCGACGAAATGCGAGATCGAGCGTTCGTAGACCTTGTTCTTCAGGAGATCGCGGCCGAAGGGCTGATAGATATATTCCTTGAGATGGTATTCGTTGATGACGCCGCGCGGCTCGCCATTGGCATTCAGCACCGGGAAAAAGGCCTGGCGCGGATTGCGGCGGAACAGGTCGAAGACGCTGTCGATGCTCTGGTTCTCATAGACGGTCGGCAGGTGTTCGATCTGCTTGCGGATGAGGATTTCGTCGAGCGACTGACTGGAGCGACGGGTACGGCCGATATCGGCGAGATAGGGGAAGGACGGCTGCAGTTCGGACACGAAGGTCGTCGGCCGGGCAATGAACCAGCCCTGGACGAGATCGACGCCGTATTCGCGGCAGACGAGAAATTCCGCTTCCGTCTCGATGCCCTCGGCAATGACGCGGATGCCGAGCACGTGGGCGATGCTGACGATGTTCTTGACGAGGTGGCGCTTGCGCGGGTTCTTGTCGATGCCGGCGACGAAATGGCGGTCGATCTTCAGATAATCGACCGGATAGTCGCAGAGCAGTTTCATTTCACCATGGCCGACGCCGAAGTCGTCGATCGCCAGCTTGAAGCCTTCCTTCCGCATCTGAGTGACCAGATCGGCGAATTCCGGCACGCTGGTATTGTCGAAACGCTCGGAGAACTCGAAGCAGACGGAGGACGGGGCGATATTCGCCTTGCGCAGGTGCTGCACGACCTTTTCGAGGAAATGTTTGCCATGGCGGATCAGCCGGACGTCGAGATTGAGGAACAGCGTCTGGGACGAGAAATCCGGCAGGCTGGCAAATTTCGCCAGCGCCCGGGTTGCCATCATCTGTTCGAGTGCCAGAAGCTGGCTGGTCTCCTGGGCCTCATCGAGCAGTTCGAGCGGTGAGGAGAAACCGATCCGTTCCTGGCCGCGCAGCAGCGATTCATAACCGAAGACGGAACCGGTGCCGACTTCGACGATCGGCTGGAAGGCATTTTCCAGAACCAATTTTGCCAGGGTGACAAGCTGATCGCTCGCATACCGGCGGAAAACGCCCGGTTCCAAGATGGCCGCAGACGACATTACTCATTACTCCACTGCGCAATGGCCTAAAACATGCCTAAAACACGAATGTCAGGTTCCCGGAAATTGGTCAAAAATACCTTTCCCGAACATGAAGCTTGGATGAAAGTTTTGTGACGATAAAAGGCATTTTTATGCAATATTTGAAAGGCTTAACCGCAACCTCAACGTGCTTCAGGCCTTGGCCGCAAGCGCCAGCGCAATCAGTGCCCAGCCCTGTATCGTGAGATCGATCGCCAAGAACAGGCCGAGGATCCAAAGGCTGTTGACCGGCCAGCCGAAGGCGATGACGAGACCCGCAAGCCCTGTTATGACGCCGCCGAAAATGAACCATCCGGAACCTCGCATCGGCCGCATCTTGAGCCCGATCCAGAGGCGAAAAATGCCCGCGACGATCAGCGCCATCGCTATGAAGAAGGTAACGATGGCGGCGGTCAGCGCCGGATTCCAGAAGGCGAGCAGACCGGCAATGGTATAGAGGATGCCGCTTGCCGCCCAGAACAGGATATGATCCCAGCCTTTCACCTGGAAAGCATGGACGAGATAGGCGATGCCACCCGTCAGCATCATCATGCCAATGTAAAAGACCGACGCGACGGTCGCCACCAAGAGATTGGCGAGGGCGAGAAAACCGAGGATCAGCAACAGAATGCCGAGGGCCAGAAACCAGCCCCACTTATCACGGACCGTCGCGACCGACGGCGTATCCAGACCAAACGTCATGGCCAACCCCCTTTTGCAAGAACCTCACCCGAACATTAAGGGATAAGATGTGGAGTAGGCTTGATCCGGGTCAACGGCGCGCTTTTGCGACAGGAAGGTTCGCAATCGCTTCTTGATTGGCGAGAGGATCAAAAATAACTCATTTCACTGAGGGAATCTAAGGCACGATCGAAATGGTGACAGCCAAGAGACGAAGCGTAACGAGCACCCTCCCCGAAGGCGGCATTGCAGGTGATGACGTATCGCGGCCCATCCGCAGCAGAGCGCGCGGCTGGATCCTCGGGTCAAGCCCGAGGATGACGACAGAGAGGCCCAAGATGACGACGGAGAGGCCCCGGGATGACTACGGAGAGGGAAGTGCGACAGATGCCCAAAGAGACCTCTGAGCGAATTGCAACGTTTCCTATTTCGCCGATCGATCCCATACGCTCCGTCATCCTCGGGCTTGACCCGAGAATCCACGCCCCACCAAGCGGCATGCTATGCGTGACAATCCGCGCCTTGGGCGCCCACGTCGACTTTTGAGGACAGCATGACCAAACCCAATATCCTCATCGTCATGGTCGACCAGCTGAACGGGACGCTGTTTCCCGATGGGCCGGCTTCGTTCCTGCATGCGCCGAACCTCAAGGCGCTTGCCGCGCGCGGCGCCCGGTTTGTCAACAATTACACGTCCTCGCCGCTCTGTGCGCCGGCGCGTGCCTCGTTCATGGCAGGACAGCTGCCGAGCCGGACGCGGGTCTACGACAATGCCGCCGAATATGTCTCGTCGATCCCGACCTTCGCGCATCACCTGCGCCGCGCCGGTTATTACACGGCGTTGTCGGGAAAAATGCATTTCGTCGGGCCTGACCAGTTGCACGGGTTCGAGGACCGGCTGACGACCGATATCTATCCGGCCGATTTCGGCTGGACGCCGGATTATCGCAAGCCGGGTGAGCGGATCGACTGGTGGTATCATAATCTCGGTTCGGTGACCGGCGCGGGCGTCGCCGAAATCACCAACCAGATGGAATATGACGACGAAGTCGCCTTTCTCGCCAACCAGAAGCTCTATCACCTCGCCCGCGAGCGGGACGATGCGAAGCGGCGCCCCTGGGCACTGACCGTCTCCTTCACCCATCCGCACGACCCCTATGTGGCGCGGAAGAAGTTCTGGGATCTCTACGAGGATTGCGAGCACCTACTGCCGGACGTCGGGCCGATCCCGCTCGAAGACCAGGACCCGCATTCGAAGCGGATCATCTTTTCCTGCGACTACAAGAATTTCAACGTGACGGAGGAGAATGTCCGCCGCTCGCGAAGAGCCTATTTCGCCAACATCTCCTATATCGACGAGAAGGTCGGCGAACTGGTCGACACGCTGACGCGGACACGGATGCTGGACGACACGATCATCCTGTTCTGCTCCGACCATGGCGACATGCTCGGCGAGCGCGGGCTGTGGTTCAAGATGAACTTCTTCGAAGGTTCGGCCCGCGTGCCGCTGATGATCGCCGGTCCCGGCGTGCCCCCTGCCCAGCATCTGGCACCGGTTTCCAACCTCGACGTGACGCCGACGCTCTGCGACCTCGCCGGCATTTCGATGGACGAGATCAAGCCCTGGACGGACGGCGAGAGCCTGAAGCCGATGATGGAGGGTGTTCCGCGCACGAGCCCGGTGCTGATGGAATATGCCGCCGAAGGCTCTTATGCGCCGCTCGTCGCCATCCGGGAGGGCAAATGGAAATATATCCATTGTTTGCTCGATCCGGACCAATTGTTCGATTTGGAAACCGATCCCAAAGAGCTCAATAACCTTGCCGACGATCCGGACTTTGCCGAGATCGTTGCCCTGTTCCGGCGCAAGCGGGAGGATCGGTGGGACATGGGTGCCTTCGACGCGGCGGTGCGCGAAAGCCAGGCGCGGCGCTGGGTGGTCTACGAGGCGCTGCGCAACGGCGCCTATTACCCCTGGGACCACCAGCCCTTGCAGAAAGCATCGGAGCGCTACATGCGCAACCACATGAACCTCGACAATCTCGAAGAGTCCAAACGCTACCCGCGCGGAGAATGAGATGAAAGCCCAGCCGATCGCCAGCCATTTCATCGACGGCGAATATGTCGAGGATACCGACGGCACCGTCATCGAAAGCCTCTATCCGGCGACCGGAGAGGTGATCGCACGCCTGCATGCGGCGACGCCGTCGATCGTCGAGAGGGCGATTGCCGCCGCCAAGCGTGCCCAGCCTGAATGGGCGGCGATGAGCCCGACCGCCCGCGGCCGCATCCTCAAGCGCGCCGCCGACATCATGCGGGAGCGCAACCGCGAGCTTTCCGAACTGGAGACGCTCGATACAGGCAAGCCGATCCAGGAAACCATCGTCGCCGACCCGACTTCGGGCGCCGACAGCTTCGAATTTTTCGGGGGTATCGCAGCGGCAGGACTCAACGGCAGCTACATTCCGCTGGGGCAGGACTTTGCTTATACGAAACGGGTGCCTCTGGGCGTCTGCGTCGGCATCGGTGCCTGGAACTATCCGCAGCAGATCGCCTGCTGGAAAGGCGCCCCGGCGCTGATCTGCGGCAATGCCATGGTGTTCAAGCCCTCGGAAAACACGCCGCTCGGGGCGCTGAAGATTGCTGAAATTCTCATGGAAGCCGGGTTGCCGAAGGGGCTCTACAACGTCATTCAGGGCGACCGGACGACCGGACCGCTGCTCACCAACCATCGCGATGTCGCCAAGGTATCGCTGACCGGCTCGGTGCCGACCGGCCGCAAGGTGGCGGCAGCGGCAGCCGGGAGCCTCAAGCATGTGACGATGGAACTCGGCGGCAAGTCGCCGCTGATCGTCTTCGACGACGCCGATATCGACAGTGCGATCGGCGGAGCGATGCTCGGCAATTTCTATTCGACCGGCCAGGTCTGCTCCAACGGCACCCGCGTCTTCGTGCAGCGGAGCATCAAGGAGACATTCCTGTCGCGCCTCAAGGCACGCACGGAAAACATGGTGATCGGCGATCCTATGGACGAGACGACCCAGATCGGCCCGATGGTCTCCTTCGACCAGCGCCAGAAGGTGATGAGCTATATCGAAAAGGGCAAGGCTGAGGGTGCAACGCTCATCACCGGCGGCGGCATTCCCAACCACGTCACCGGCGAAGGTTACTACGTGCAGCCGACTGTGTTCGCCGACGTCACCGACGAGATGACGATCGCCCGCGAGGAGATTTTCGGGCCTGTCATGTGCGTGCTCGATTTCGACGACGAGGCCGAAGTGATCGCCCGCGCCAACGGCACCGAATTTGGCCTTTCGGGCGGGGTGTTCACCAGCGATCTCACGCGTGGACATCGGGTTGCGGATCAGTTGGAGGCCGGGACGTTGTGGATCAACACCTACAATCTCTGCCCGGTGGAGATCCCCTTCGGCGGCTCCAAGCAATCCGGCTTCGGACGGGAGAATTCGCTGGCGGCGCTGGAGCATTATTCCGAGCTGAAGACGGTCTATGTGGGCATGGGCAAGGTCGAGGCGCCGTATTGATGTTCACCACGGCTGTCGTCGCGCAAGTCCGCCCCCCTCTGGCCTGCCGGCCATCTCCCCCACGAGTGGGGAGATTGGCTGGGGGCGCAGGCTTCCCCAAACAACAGGCGCAGCGACTCGGCCCGTGGTCAATTTGGCGGGAAGGTCGGGCCAGTTGTGATCTCCCCACCCGTGGGGGAGATGGCCGGCAGGCCAGAGGGGGGCTGGCACGTCACGACCTCAAAAAGATGTCTGGAGAATACTGACATGCTTCAGGCAGATTTCGTCATCATCGGTTCCGGTTCGGCAGGCTCGGCCATGGCCTACCGCCTGTCGGAGGACGGCAAAAATTCGGTGATCGTCATCGAGGCCGGCGGATCCGATTTCGGGCCGTTCATCCAGATGCCGGGCGCTCTGGCCTGGCCGATGAGCATGAAGCGCTACAACTGGGGTTATCTTTCCGAGCCCGAACCGAACCTCAACAACCGCCGCATCACCGCACCGCGCGGGAAGGTGATCGGCGGGTCGTCGTCGATCAACGGGCTTGTCTATGTCCGGGGGCACGCCGAAGACTATAACCGCTGGGAAGAGCTTGGGGCGACCGGCTGGGCCTATGCTGACGTGCTGCCCTATTTCAAGCGCATGGAGCATAGCCATGGCGGCGAGGAAGGCTGGCGCGGCACGGACGGGCCACTGCATGTAAAGCGTGGGCCGGTGACCAATCCGCTCTTCCATGCCTTCATCCAGGCGGGCTCCCAGGCCGGTTTCGAGATGACGCAGGACTATAACGGCTCGAAGCAGGAAGGTTTCGGGCTGATGGAACAGACGATCCATAACGGCCGGCGCTGGTCCGCCGCCAACGCCTATCTGCGGCCGGCGCTGAAGCGCAAGAATGTCGAATTGATCTATGGGCTGGCGCAGAAGATCGTCATCGAGAACGGCCGCGCCGTCGGCGTCGAGATTTTTCGCCGCGGGATCAGCGAGGTGATCCGCGCCAACCGCGAGGTGATCGTCTCGGCCTCCTCCTTCAACTCGCCGAAACTGCTGATGCTCTCCGGCATCGGGCCGGCGGACCATCTGAAGGAGATGGGCATAGAAGTCACGGCCGACCGGCCGGGCGTCGGCGCCAACCTGCAGGACCATATGGAATTCTATTTCCAGCAGGTTTCGACCAAACCGGTATCGCTCTATTCCTGGCTGCCCTGGTTCTGGCAGGGCGTGGTCGGCGCACAATGGCTGCTGTCGAAGGGCGGCCTCGGCGCCTCCAACCAGTTCGAGGCCTGCGCCTTCCTACGCTCAAGCGCCGGGCTCACGCAGCCTGATATCCAATACCATTTTCTGCCGGTAGCAATCTCCTACGACGGCCGCGCGGCGGCGAAAAGCCACGGATTCCAGGTGCATGTTGGCTATAATCTGTCGAAATCGCGCGGAAGCGTGACGTTGCGATCGCCCGATCCCAAGACCGATCCGGTGATCCGCTTCAACTATATGAGCCATGCGGAAGACTGGGAGAAGTTCCGCTATTGCGTGCGGCTGACCCGAGAGATCTTTTCCCAGAAGGCATTCGACCAGTATCGCGGGCCGGAAATCCAGCCGGGCGAACAGGTCGAGACGGACGACCAGATCGACGCCTTCCTGCGCGAGCACCTGGAAAGCGCCTATCACCCTTGCGGCACCTGCCGCATGGGCCGCGCCGACGATCCGCTTGCCGTGGTCGACCCGGAATGCCGGGTGATCGGCATCGAGGGCTTAAGGGTCGCGGACTCGTCGATCTTCCCGCATGTGACCTATGGCAATCTCAACGGCCCCTCGATCATGACCGGAGAGAAGGCAGCCGATCATATCCTCGGCAGGACGCCCCTGCCCCGCAGCAATCAGGAACCCTGGGTCAATCCGCGGGCGATGGTGAGTGATCGGTGATCAGTGGCGCAGAACGTAAGGTACGCGAATTCCCGGCAGATTTGCAGGAAAGTCCTTCGTGTTCCTTGTGACGAGCAGCATTGAATGAATATCCGCGCTCGCCCAGATGATCGCATCGGGTAGCTTCATCTTATGCCTCTGGCGAAGAGCCACAGCCCGCTCGGCAACCGCATCGTCGAGCGCGATGATATTCAGAGCATTCAGGAATTCTCGGGTTGCCGCAGCAAGATGTGGAGGCACGCCGACGAGCACCTCCATCCACGTCACAATGCTGATGCATGGATTTCCGTATCGTTCAAATTCCTCACGCCCTTCGGGTACGGAGTTCAGATAATCGACAATAATATTCGTATCGAGAAGGGCGCTATCGCTCACCATTCACCGCGGACTTTTCGTTGAAAATCCAAGCCGTCCACGGCGCGATCACCCCACAGGCCAAAAGCTTCAGCTCTCTTTTGCTTGTCACTTTTTTGCAGAAAATCGCGCACAGCACGCTCGATCAGAACAGACCGAGATATGTTTTCCTTCTGCGCCAGACGGTCCAGTGCCTCGACTTCAGCTTCTGGCAACTCAACAACGGTCTGCAAGTCAGCCTCCACAGCCATGATTGATCGATAATACTAAAAATGATGCGACGAAACCAGCCTACAAGAACCGGATCCACCTGCCGCCAGCTACCACCGTCTCTTGAACGTCAGCCCCGCGATCGAACGTCAGTTGACGGCCATCAGCGCCACGGCCCTGTCGACGATCAGGCGGTTGAGGGCGCGGTAGTCGCCGTCGAAATGGTGGCCTCCTTCGCGGGCGAGCACCTGGGCGCCTTGGATTTCCCTGACGGCAGGGCAGCCGCTGTCCTTTTCCTTCAGCCCATAGATGCACTGGATCTTGGAGGGCTCGACCTTGCGCAGGTCGTCGACAGGATCACCGTGGCCGGTGCCGCGCATACCGAGCCAGCCGCCCACGTCGATCTCGAAATCCGCGTGATGCGACAGCGCCAGAAGCGAAACAAGCGTAATCACCCGCTTGTCGGCCTCCGGCAGAAGCCGATAGGTGGCCGGCAGGACATTGGCACCGAAGGAATATCCGATCAGCAGGACATTATCGACGTTCCACCGCTTTCGGTAGGAGGTCATGATCCGCGAAAGATCGGCGGCGGTCTGTTCCGGCGTCCGCTCGCTCCAGAAATAACGCAGCGCATCGACGCCGACGACCGGGATGCCCTCTTCCTTCAGATAGGCGCCGAGCTGCTGGTCGATATCGCGCCAGCCGCCGTCGCCGGAATAGATGATCGCCATCGTGTTGTGCTTCGGCGTCGCGTGGATCGGCACGATCGGCAGATTGAGCGGCGAAGCGGAATGGGCGAGCCTCCGGGCGATGGCCGATATATTCTCCAGCAAGGCGACATCCGCGCCCTCAGCCGTTTCGCGGAACTCGATCGCGGGATGGATCTCCTTTAGTTCTTCGGCATGGATGCGACCTGCCGCGTCGGCTGACGGACTGAAGACGACACGGATCGGATTGGGGAGGTCGCCTTCCGTCAGGCCGTAGACCGTGCCGCCGGGAACGGGCGTCTTGGGGGCCGGCGTGCAGAGAATGGTCGATAGCGGGATGGTGGTCTGGGGATCGATGGCGAGGGTCTCGGCGATCGTCGAATCCGGTGTCTGGGCGGCGATCGCGAGCGCCAGCGTCGCGCCGGCACCGATCCCCGCCACGACCGGCGGGTGATAGTTGGCAATGTCGGCCGAACGGTGCAGCTGATGCGACAGGGTCTCGATATCGGAGACCAGGTACAGGCAGTCGTCCCGCTCTTCTTCGAGCGCCGCATAATATCTGCGAATATCCACGCCGACCACCAGCGCACCATGCGCGGTCAGCACCTCGGAAACCTGCTCTTCGCGATCCGTCCAGCCCTCGCCATCCGAAAGCAGCACCACGACGCCGGTCGCCTTGCCTTCGGGGAAGGAGATCCGGTCCGTCGGAAGGCTCTTGGTCTTCAGGGCCGGCTCGGAGACGATATTGAAGATGGCAGCGGCCAGCGTGATACCGGCAAAAACAATCGGCAGAAGCCTCATTTGCGAAGGATGCCCTTCAGCCCGCCACCGATCAACATGGTAATGTCGAGCATCGAAACGACCGGCATGCCGCGGCCGGAGACGACCAGATACCGCGGCTGCCATTCCGGATCGAACTTGGCCTTGAATGCCAGCACGCCCTGAAAATTATAGAAACGCTCGCCGCTCCTGAATATCCGTTCGCCCACATGGTTCCAGAGCGGCGCCTTGTTGTGGGTCGAGAGACCGGCAAGCGGCGCCATGCCGAGATTGAGCGTACGGAACCCTTGCGCCTTCATGTGCTCCATGATGCGCACGAAGAGCAGGTCCATCATGCCGCGATGGGTATCGGGAATATGCCGCATCAGGTCGATGAAGGCGTCGCCGTCGGACGCGACCGAAAGGATATTGGCGAAGGCGACGATGCGGCCTTCGAGGCGGATGACCGCGACCGGCCCGGCCGCAACATATCGCGGCTGGAACGTGCCGAGCGAAAATCCTTTTTCGGCAGCGTTCTGGGCTTCGAGCCAGGTACTGGAAACGGCAAGCAACTCATCGAGGACAGCCGGCACCTCCTGCGGCTGCAGCATGGAGAATTGCAGGCCGTCGCGTTCGGCACGGTTGATGGACCGGCGCAGCTTCAGCCAGGCGCCGCCCTTGAGATCGAATTTCGTCAGATCGACGACCGCCTGTTCGCCGAGTTTGTAGGGCCTCAACCCGGCTTCGACGGTGACCGGCAGGAAATCCGGGGAGACCTGGTAGAAAACAGCGCGGCAGCCCGCCTGGCGGGCATGTTCCATGAATTTCAGCGTCAGGCCGGACCAGGCCTTGCGACAGC
This sequence comes from Neorhizobium sp. SHOUNA12A, assembly GCF_023006505.1. GTDB lineage: Bacteria > Pseudomonadota > Alphaproteobacteria > Rhizobiales > Rhizobiaceae > Neorhizobium. The sequence goes on along the minus strand of NZ_JALBGV010000025.1, from coordinate 25,021 downwards.
CGACAGGATCGAACAAGGCCACCCAGGAACGGCCCTGCTGGGCGTACATGATGAAAGCCTTGCCGCACTCGGAAAACAGGATCTTCTTGTCGCCGAGGCGCACCAGGCCGGCACTGGCATTCGGCTGGGTGGCGAGGATTTCGATGGCGCGGTCCATATCGTCGTTCGCCGGCGGCTTGCGGCAGCGTCGCGGGCGCCGCAGCCGGTTGGTGGCGAATGTGCCGATCAGCAGCGTCAGCGCCAGACCGGTCGGCGCATGAATATCGCTGTTCGACAGAAGCAGGCTCCAGCCGAGCCTCGCCAGGCTTTCCTCCAGGAAAAGATTGACGCCCAGCGAAACCACAAGCAGGGCCAGACCGAATGCCAGGAGAACGCCGGTATCTGGGGTAAGGCGGTCAATCAGTACCCTTCCCATCGACACGGCAGTTTGAGCAGAATGCTTTGCCGGCGAACCGGAAACCGGCTCGGAGGTGTCGTCGAGTTGGGCAAAATCTGCCATAGGTTACCCGTCACAGAAAGAACTTTACGCCAGCGTTCGTCAGGGCCTGCGCCCGTGAGGTTCATACCCGTTCATTGCAAATCAAAAATTGACGCATATCAATTTTGAAAAACTTTTCGTGATTAAGGTAAAAACGTCACGCAATAAATGCAATCCCGACGGTGTTTAGTTGAAAGATTACATCGTATTCGGTGTAACGGGTTTGAAATTATCGCCGCCAAAGCGAATAAGCGAATGCGAATATAGGTCTTCCCTCCATGACTACCCCCAATCGAAGGTCCAGGATGTTCCGCCGCTCCCGCGTCATGCGCGGCTCCTGGCGCGTCTGGAAGCCCCGGATCGTTTTCTGGATCGGCGCGATCGCGATCGGTGTCGTCAGCGTCGGCTTCGCCCGGGCCGCGGACGAAGCCCATCGGCTTTTCGATATCCTGACCGGAACCGGGACCTACGGTTTGCTGCTGCCAATTGTTCTGACACCCGCCGGCTTTACCCTCTGCGCCTGGCTGGCGATCCGCGTGTTTCCGAACTCTCAGGGAAGCGGTATCCCGCAGGCAATCGCCGCGCGGCATCTCCATGACGATGCGGACAGGCTCGGACTGCTATCGCTGAAGCTTGGCGTCGGCAAGATCGTGCTGACCGTCGTTGGGCTGTTGTCCGGTGCTTCGATAGGGCGCGAAGGGCCGACGGTTCAGGTGGGTGCCTCGATCATGCTCGCTGCCGCCCGTTTCGGCGGAATGGCGCAGGCCCCGGGGCCTTATTCTCGCCGGTTCGGCCGCCGGTATCGCCGCGGCCTTCAACACGCCGCTCGCTGGCATCGTCTTTGCGATCGAGGAGATGAGCCGCACCTATGAATCGCGCTCGAACGGCCTGGTCCTGACCGCAGTTATCGTATCGGGCCTTGCGGCGCTCGGACTGGTCGGCAGTTATACCTATTTTGGTGAGACCTCCGTCATGGCGGCGTCGCGCCTCGATTGGGCGATGGTAATCGTCTGCGGCGTCTGCGGTGGAGCGCTCGGGGCCGGCTTCAGCGCCGCTGCGATCCGTGCGTCGCGCCGCATCCGCCGCTGGGCGCACCCCGATCCGTTAAAGCGGCTTGTCGGCCTCGCCGCCGCGTGCGGGCTGGCCGTCGCCGCGATCGGTCTTGTCTCCGGCGGGCAGACTTTCGGAACCGGCTACGATCAGGCAAAATCGATGCTGGAAGGCCAGACGATCTCGCCGGTGTTTTTCATCGAGAAGCTCGCGGCGACCTTCCTATCGATGATTTCAGGCATTCCGGGCGGTATTTTCGCGCCATCGTTATCGGTCGGAGTCGGGTTGGGCGCAACACTCGGAACGCTCCTCGGGGCCAGTGTCGCCCTTTCGGCCCTGCTCGGCATGGCGGGTTACTTCGCCGGCGTTGTGCAGGCGCCGATGACGGCCTTCGTGATCATCATCGAGATGACCGGCAACCATCAGGCCGTCATCCCGATCATGGCGGCGTCGATGCTCGGCTACATCACCTCGCGCATGCTTTCGCCGGAACCACTTTATCACGGCCTGTCGCGCGCCTTCATCGCCGCCAGCATCCGCGCGAGACGCGCGGAGGAGCGCACGGCAAGCTAGACCTTAGACCTTATTTGCGGAAAACCTTCCAACGGGTCGGGCGGAAACGCGTTTCGCTGCCGAGTTCGATCGGCGCATGCAGCGGCACTTCGACCTCGACGTGATAAGGCGCGTGGCCGTCATTGGCGATGTCGATTTCGGCGATGCGGGTGCCGGCAAGGCGGCGACAGGCGGTGACCTTGCCGAACAGCGCGTCCGGCGCGTCGACGAGCGTCACGTCCTCCGGCCGGAAGAACAGTTCCCCTGCCCCGCTGCCGGTTTCCGCAATGCCGATCGGCTGGCCCTGGAAAAGCATGGTGCCATCCCTGACCTCGACCGGGAGCTGCGAGGACTCGCCGATGAAGGAGAAGACGAAGGGCGAGCCGGGCCGGTCATAAACGTCGTCGGCCGAGCCGACCTGCTCGATCTTGCCCTGGCTCATGACCACGACGCGGTCGGCGAGTTCCAGCGCCTCTTCCTGGTCATGGGTGACGAAGACGGTGGTGTGGCCGGTGCGGTCGTGGAATTCCCGCAGCCAGCGGCGGAGTTCCTTCCTGACTTTGGCGTCGAGCGCGCCAAACGGTTCGTCGAGCAGCAGGATGCGGGGCTCGATCGCCATGGCGCGGGCAAGTGCGACGCGCTGGCGCTGGCCGCCGGACAGCTGGTTCGGATACCGCTTCTCGAGCCCGCCGAGCTGGACCATGTCCAGGAGTTCGGAGACCCGGCGGCGGATTTCCGTCTTCGGCGGGCGGCTGGCAGCCGGGCGGACCTTGAGGCCGAAGCCGATATTCTCGGCGACGGTCATATGCCGGAACAGCGCATAATGCTGAAAGACGAAACCGACATTGCGCTCCTGCACCGAATGGTGCGAGGCGTCCTGATCACCGAAGAAGATCTTGCCCGATGTCGGGAAATCGAGGCCGGCGATCAGCCGCAGCAGCGTCGTCTTGCCGGAACCCGACGGACCGAGCAGCGCGATCAGTTCGCCGGAGGCGATCTTCAGCGACACGTCGTTCAGCGCCGGGAAACGTTCGAATTCCTTGCGGATATTGTTGATGGTGACTTCCATCTAGCCTCAGACCTTTCAATGCCTGCCGCCGGCAGCGCCGGCACCGAACCGAAGTTCGAGAAGGGTTTTCAATGCAAGGGTGACGAGCGCCAGCAATGCCAGCAGCGACGCCACCGCGAAGGCCGCGACGAAGTTATACTCATTATAGAGTATCTCCACATGCAGCGGCATGGTGTTGGTGAGACCGCGGATATGGCCCGAAACCACCGAGACGGCGCCGAACTCACCCATGGCGCGGGCGTTGCAGAGGAGCACGCCGTAAAGCAGGCCCCACTTGATGTTCGGCAGCGTCACGTACCAGAAGGTCTGCCAGCCGGACGCGCCGAGCGACAGAGCCGCCTCCTCGTCGCCGGTGCCCTGGTCTTCCATCAGCGGGATCAGTTCGCGCGCGACGAACGGAAAGGTGACGAAGACGGTGGCAAGCACGATGCCCGGCACGGCAAACAGGATGGTGATGCCGTGGCTCTTGAGGATCGGGCCGAGCAGACTGTTGGAGCCGAAGAGCAGCACGTAGACCAGGCCGGAGATGACCGGCGAGATCGAGAACGGCAGATCGATCAGGGTGATCAGGAAGGATTTGCCCTTGAACTCGAACTTGGCGATCGCCCAGGCGGCGCAGAGCCCGAAGACGAGATTGAGCGGAACGGAAATCACAGCCACCAGAAGCGTCAGGCGGATCGCCGCGGCGGCATCGGGCTCTATCAGGGCCTCGTAATATTCCACCCAACCCTTGCGGAAGGCTTCGACGAAAACGGATACCAGCGGCAGGAGCAGGAAGAAGGCGAGGAAAACCAGCGCCAGCCCGATCAGCAGGAACTTTGCGAGCGGCCGCTCGTCGGCGGGGCTCCGGAATCGCGGCGGGTTGCCGAGCACTGCGCGGGAGACTTCAGACATTGCCGTATCTCCTGCGGTTCCAGGCCTGGATGAGGTTGATAACGAAGAGCATCACGAAGGAGATGGTCAGCATGATGGTGGCGATCGCTGTCGCACCCGCATAGTTGAACTCCTCCAGCCTGATGACGATCAGCAGCGGCGCGATCTCCGAGACGTAAGGGATGTTGCCGGCAATGAAGATGACCGAACCATATTCGCCGACGCCTCTGGCGAAGGCGAGCGCAAAACCGGTCAGGATCGCCGGCGTCAGCCCCGGCAGGATCACCTTCGAAATCGTCTGGAAGCGATTGGCGCCGAGGGTGGCTGCGGCTTCCTCCACCTCGCGGTCCAGCTCTTCCATGACCGGCTGCACTGTGCGCACCACGAAGGGAAGCCCGATGAAGACCAGTGCCACGATGATGCCGAGCGGCGTGAAAGCGATGCGGAACGGCATGAACAGCGATCCCACCCAGCCGTTCGGTGCATAGAGCGCCGCGAGCGCAATACCGGCGACCGCCGTCGGCAGTGCGAACGGCAGGTCGACGATCGCATCGATCAGCCGGCGACCGGGGAAATTGTAACGGGTCAGCACCCAGGCGACGACGGTGCCGAAGACGACGTTGAGCAGCGCGGCCACGAAGGCCGTGCCGAAGGATATATAAAGTGCGTCCAGCGTGCGCCGGTCGGTCAGAACAGCGAAAAACCCGCTCCAGCCAAGCCCGGCGGTACGCCAGAGCAGGCCAGCAACGGGGATGAGAATGATCAGCGACAGGTAGGCGAGCGAAAAGCCGAGCGTCAACCCGAAACCCGGGATGATGCTCGGCCGTTTCAGTCGCCACTTTGCCGGTGAGGCAGTGGCGTTATGGATCATGGAATATTCCGACTTACTTACCGGGCTTGTAGATCTGGTCGAAAATGCCGCCGTCACCGAAATGTTCGGGCTGCGCCTTCTTCCAACCGCCGAAGATCGGATCGTCGATGGTGACGAGCTTGATGTTCGGCAGCGCCTTCAACAATTCCGGCTTTACCACATCAGGCTTCGAAGGACGATAGAAGTGCTTCGCCGCGATGTTCTGGCCCTCGTCGGAGTAGAGATACTGCAGATAGGCCTCCGCCTGCTTGCGAGTACCCTTGGAATCGACCGTGGCGTCGACAACCGCGACCGGTGGCTCTGCGAGGATCGAGATCGGCGGAACGACGATCTCGAAGGCATCCTTGCCGAATTCCTCGCCGGCGAGATACGCCTCGTTTTCCCAGGCAAGCAGCACGTCGCCAATCTGGCGTTGCGCGAAGGTGACCGTCGAGCCGCGGGCGCCGGTGTCGAGAACCGGAGCGCGCTTGTAAAGCTCGCCGACGTAAGCCTTGATCTTGGCCTGATCGCCTTTGTATTCCTCGTTGGCCCAGGCCCAGGCGGCGAGATAGTTCCAGCGGGCGCCGCCCGAGGTCTTCGGGTTGGGCGTGACGATCGAAACGTCGCCCTTCACCAGATCGCCCCAGTTCTTGATCCCCTTCGGATTGCCCTTGCGGACGAGGAAGACGATCGTCGACGTGTAGGGCGATGCATGGTTCGGCAGACGGTCCCGCCAGCCGGCCTTGATCTTGCCGGACTTTTCGATTGCGTTGATGTCGCTTTCGAGCGCCAGCGTCACGACGTCGGCCTCAAGGCCGTCGATGACGGAACGGGCCTGCGCGCCGGAACCGCCGTGCGACTGGCGGATTGTCACATCCTCGCCGCCTTGAGCCCTCCAGTATTTGGCGAAGGCGACGTTGAAATCCTTGTAGAGCTCGCGGGTCGGATCGTAGGAGACGTTGAGAAGCTGGCTGTCGGCAAAAGCCGGTGCCACGATGCCGGCCGTCAAGGACAGACCGAGAGCGACGGCGCCCAAACGCGCACCTAGCCGCCAGCCCAATCCCGGGGCAAATTTGAACATGAGGTCCCTCCTGTGGTTCTGCCAAAACTCTATCGGTTGGGTCGTCTTAGTCAATCGAGGCCGGGAAGAAGGCAAAACTGTTTCCCTTTGGGGGGCCGCGACGACAAAGAAACCATTAACCCTCACTACATGGACAGAATGCCAACGTCGGCAAACGGGGGGTTTGCAAAATCACAATCCGGCCATAATCGGGATTTTGGGGCGTGGGAGGAGAATTTTACGGGCGATTTGCGAGATACTAGAGGTGTCGGCTGACGTCCATCTTCTGATGGAGGATGCGGATAATATCGATCGCGCTTTCGGAAAACCGATAGAAAACACAATGCGCACCGACGGAATATTTGAAATACCCTTGCCGAATATCAACCGGCCGACCGAGTTTCCGCCCTGCCGCCAATCCTTCCAGAGTTGAGATCAGTTCATCGTGGTAGCGCTCGGCCTGTTCCCAAGACCACGTTTCGACCGTGTAACCCCAAATATCCTCAAGATCCTCTTCCGCGAGCGGTGAAAGCTTATAGTCCCGGCCCTTAGCGGCCATGACGCGCTCGCATCCGCTTCAGAAATGCCTGATTATCAAAGGGTTGTGGCGGGCCAGACTCTTCACCGGCAATCAGAGCGTCCTGTAAAGCTTTGACCCGGGCCTCATGTTCTTCAAGCAGGCGCAGGCCTGCCCTGACGACATCGCTTGCCGAACCATAACGGCCGCTTTCGACCTGCGTGTCGATGAAGCTGGCGAAATGATCGCCAAGTGAGATGGATGTATTTCGAGCCATGCTGCCTCCTGCCTCGCCATTATACCAAATTTTGGTACATCGCCAAGCCGGAAGCAATTCTCAAGCCGTCAGCAGTTCCCTGACCGGCGGCTTGGCGTCGCCGGCGCCTTCGACGGCATCGGCGATCGTGGTGTTGAACAGCACGTCGCGGGTCGCATCGGCGACGCGGGCGAAGACGTGGCGGATTTCGCAGAGGTGTTCGCCGTCGCAATCCTCGCATTTGCGGTAGGCGGTCTGCGACAGGCAGGGGAGCGGCGCGATCGGGCCATCGACCAGGCGCAGGACCTCGCCGAAGGTGATGGCGTCAGCAGGTTTCAGGAGAAGATAACCGCCCTGCTTGCCGCGGCGGGAAACGACGATGCCGGAGCGTTTCAGGTCGAGCAGGATCTGTTCCAGGAATTTCTTCGGAATGCTCTGCTGGAGGGCAATCTCGGAAATCAGCATCGGCTCTTCGGGATCGGCCTGGGCCAGGGCGGCCAGGGCCCGCAGAGCGTATTTCGCTTTCTGGGATATCATCACGCAACCATCGACAATAGCGCCGCCGCAAGGTAAATAGTCCTTACGGCGCCGCTCAGTTCAGCTTCGTTCGGGGCATCCACGGGGGCGCCGGAAGGGCGCTCAGGGGCTGCATATCCGCCAGGGGAAACAAAGCCCCGGAGACATGTTCCCGCAATAGCTCAAATCACGAGAAAATACAAACCAATGCAGGGGTTTCCGGGATAAATTCGGTCACTTTTGGTTAAGGCGGCAGGTTTTCTGTGTGAGCGTCGCTTTGGAGAGATATTTGCTCCGCATCACCATGGGAAGAAACGGGTTTTCCTGTCTTTACGCGCGTGGAATCTGGATAATCCAGCAATTGCTCACGGAAGAAGACCCATGACACTGCACGACGCCGCCGGCCAGGATCGCTTAGGATTGGCCGCCACCCTCGACGCAAAGCTTGAAAGCCTCGACCTTGTCGGCCGCCTGGCGCTTGCCGCCGAGCTCGGCCGCGCCGTGTTCACCACCTCGCTCGGCATCGAGGATCAGGTGATCACAGCAGCGATCGGCACGCACTGCCTGCCGGTCGAGGTCTCGACGCTCGAAACCGGGCGGCTGTTCAAGGAAACCGTCGACCTGATCGGCGAGACCGAAGAACGCTACGGCATCGAGATCCACCGTTTTCGGCCGGAACAGGACGACGTCGACGAATACGCCGCGAAATATGGTCTCAACGGCTTCTACGACAGCGTCGAAGCCCGCCACGCCTGCTGTCATGTGCGCAAGCTGAAGCCTCTGGCCAAGGCCTTAGCCGGCGCCGACGTCTGGATCACCGGCCTTCGCCGCGGCCAGTCGGGCAATCGCGCCACGACGCCGTTTGCGGAATACGATGCCGAGCGCAACCTGATCAAGATCAACCCGCTGGCCGACTGGGACATCGAGACGATCAACGCCCATGTGGCGTCGGAGGCGATCCCGGTCAATCCACTCCACAAGCGCGGTTATCCTTCGATCGGCTGCGAACCCTGTACCCGCGCCATCAAGCCCGGCGAGCCCGAGCGCGCCGGCCGCTGGTGGTGGGAAAACGACGAGAAGCGCGAGTGCGGCCTGCATGTGCCGGAAAACGCCGCTCAACCGATCGCAGAGCCTGGCCCCCAAGCGAACTGAAGCTCTTTCTTGTTTGTTTCTAGAGACTACCCGGAGACCGAAATGCCCTTGTCAGTACAGGAAACGGAAGTGAAGAACCCGCCCGTTTCCAGACCGCCGCTCGATCCGCATCTGAAGGCCCTCGAAAACGAAGCGATCCACATCTTTCGCGAAGTGGCGGCGGAATTCGAAAAACCCGTCATGCTCTATTCGATCGGCAAGGACTCCTCCGTCCTGCTCCATCTCGCCCGCAAGGCCTTTTATCCCGGCCGCGTCCCCTTCCCGCTCTTGCACGTGGACACGACGTGGAAGTTCAAGGAGATGATCGAGTTCCGCGACCAGATCGCCGAGAAATACGATCTCGACCTCGTGGTCCACACCAATCCGCGCGGCGCCGAGGAAGGCATCACGCCGTTCAGCCACGGTTCGGCGCTCTACACCGACATCATGAAGACCGAGGCCCTGCGCCAGGCCCTCGATGCCGGCGGCTATGACGCGGCCTTCGGTGGCGCCCGACGCGACGAGGAAGCCTCCCGCGCCAAGGAACGCATCTATTCGTTCCGCACCCCGGACCACAAATGGGACCCGCGCAACCAGCGCCCGGAACTGTGGAACGTCTATAACGGCATGGTTCGGAAAGGGGAAAGCGTGCGCGCCTTCCCGCTCTCCAACTGGACCGAGGTCGACATCTGGCGTTACATCCAGGCGGAGGACATCCCACTCGTGCCGCTCTATTACGCCGCCGAACGCCCCTATGTGGAGCGCGACGGGATGATGATCCTTGCCGAGGATCCGCGGCTTGAACTGCTGCCCGGCGAAACCGTGCAGCAGGGCATGATCCGTTTCCGCACGCTCGGCTGCTTCCCGCTGACCGGCGCCATCCGCTCGACAGCCTCCAACCTCGAAGAGGTGATCGCCGAGCTCGAAATCGCCACCGTTTCCGAACGCCAGGGCCGCGCGATCGACCGCGACCAGTCCGGCTCGATGGAAAAGAAGAAGCGCGAAGGATATTTCTGAGATGACCGCTCCCGCCCAAAACGCCTCGGCGACCATCCTGCCCTTCGCAGAACCCCTGAAGGCGGTGCGCGACACGCGTCCGCTGCGCCTCATCACCTGCGGCTCCGTCGACGACGGCAAGTCGACGCTGATCGGCCGGCTGCTCTGGGACACCAAGGCGGTCAAGGAAGACCAGGCCGCGACGCTTGCCCGCGACTCGGGCGGCCAGAACGACCTCGGCCTGCCGGACTTCGCCCTGCTGCTCGACGGCCTGCAGGCCGAACGCGAACAGGGTATCACGATCGACGTTGCCTATCGTTATTTCTCGACCGACCGGCGCTCGTTCATCGTCGCCGATACGCCCGGCCATGAGCAATATACCCGCAACATGGCGACTGGCGCCTCGACCGCCGATCTCGCCATCCTGCTTGCCGACGCCCGCGCCGGCCTTCTCGAACAGACCCGCCGGCACGCGACGATCGCCGCCCTGATGGGCATCCGCCAGTTCGTGCTCGCGGTCAACAAGATCGACCTCGTCAACTACGACAAGGCAATCTTCGACAGGATCTCGCACGAATTCCGCGAATTTGCCCTGTCGCTCGGTGTGCGCCAGATCACCGCCATCCCGATGTCGGCGCTGAAGGGCGAAAACGTCGTTTATCCGGCCGATGCCTCGATGCCCTGGTATGACGGTCCGACCCTGGTCGAGACGCTGGAGCTGGCGACCGTGCGTTCCACCCAGGCCGGCGGTTTCCGCCTGCCGGTGCAGCGTGTCGTCCGTCCCGGCGAGAGTTTTCGCGGGTATCAGGGAACTGTCGCGGGCGGCTCGGTGAAGCCGGGCGACTCCGTCGTCATCCTGCCTTCCGGCACGGTCGCCAATGTCAGCCGGATCGTCACCTTCGACCTGGTGCGCAACGCGGCGGTCGCTGGCGATGCCATCACGCTGGTTCTCGACCGGCAGGTGGACGTGGCGCGCGGCGACGTGATCGTTTCGCTCGACGGCCAGCCGATGACCGGCCACCATTTCGACGCCCAGCTCGTGTCGCTGCAGCCGGGCGGCATCGAGCCCGGCAAACGCTACTGGTTGAAGAGCGGTTCGCGCCGCCAGCGCGTCGCGGTCGAACCGATCAGCCAGCTTGAGCTTGCGACCGGCAAGTGGCAGCCGCATGCCTCGACGCTCGCCATGAACGCGATCGGCAAGGTGCGCCTCTCCTTCGAGGAACTGGCGGTCTTCGACGCTTACGAGCAGAACCGCTCGACCGGCGCCTTCATCCTGATCGATCCGGATACGCTGAACACGGTGGCCGGCGGCATGATCACCGCCAAGCGCGGCGAGGTCGGCGGCATCCATCGTGGCCAAGGGGGCGAAGGCCAGCGCGTCGTGCTGTCGCTGCCGGCCGACCTTGCCGAGCAGCTGATGGCAAGCGAACTCTTCGCCAACCGCCGCGACGAGACCGAGGTCAAGCGGATGACCGCCAAGCAGGCGGCGGAACTGTTCTCCAACGCCGGTGGAGATATTTGATCGTTTCGATCGGCGGGAAATGGAAAAGGGGCCGGAAGGTCCCTTTTTTGTTGTCAGTCCCCGTCACGCGAGCGGCCGCGTCGAGCCCCGTTGGATGAGATCGAACGGCAGCTGGACGACGCGGCTCGGCAGGCATTCGTCGTTGATGGCGCGAATGATGAGATCCGTGGCGCGATAGCCCATCTGGAAACGCGGCACACGGATGGTCGTCAGCCTCGGTTCGGCGCAGAGCGCAAAATCCAGGTCGTTATAACCGCAGATCCCGAAATCATCCGGCACGCGCAGTCCCGCCCGTTGCGCTTCGAACAGCGCGCCGAGCGCAAGATCGTCGTTCTGGCAGAATACCGCGTCGACATCGGGCGCCGTTTCCAGCAGCCGCTTGAAGAGGTCGCAGCCGAGCTGCATGCTCGTTTGCTTGTGCTCGGTCATGACGAGGCCCGGATCGTAGAGCCCCGCTTCCTGCATCGCCAGCGCATAGCCATCATGCCGTCGCTGGGCGCGAAGGTCGCGGCTGCCGCCGATCAGGCCGATGCGGCGATATCCGCAGGCAAGCAGATGGCGCGTCGCCGTCTCCGCCGCCCCGCGATGATTGATGCCGACCGCGATACCCGAGGGCAGCAGGTTGAGATCGACGATCTGAACCACCGGGCATGGCGCGCGCTCAAGCAGATCGCTGACCCGCTGGTCCTGCAATCCCGTCAGCAGGATGCCGGCCGGATGCTGCGACAGGAAAAGCTTGACCTGACGGTATTCCTGGTCCGCATCGTGGTTGGTATTGGCATACTGGATGCGGAAATCCGTATCGCGCACCGGTTCCTCGATGCCGCTCATGATGCCGAGATAGGCATGATTGGTCAGCGCCGGCGCCAGAACCCCGATAATGCCGTTGTGGCGGCTTGCGAGCGCCCGGGCGGCAAGATCGGGCACGTAACCCATCTGCTCCACCTGGCGGAGGATCTTCTGCCGAAGCGGTTCGGACACCTTTTCCGGCTCTCGCAGGGCGCGGGACACGGTGATCGAGCTGATTCCGAGAACATTGGCGACATCGAGCAGGGTCACCCGTTCCGATCTGGCGCGTCTAGGCGGCATGCGCTTTACGGCCCTCTCCCCTGCCAGGTGCAGGCACTACCGCCGAAGCGGTTCCTGAGCCGGAAGGTCTTTCAACAAGTTACACGTTCCCGCCGCCATGATGCATTAGCGGGATGGCGATCCCTAGTATAATCTCGCCCTGCTAAAGTGCGGGTTGTGGATAAGACCGATCCAGCGGCCGGGTAGCTAAACGCTTCCTTGAGGGCTGCCGGCTCCGGTCTTATTTCGGAAACGACCACAGGACAGGAAGTGTCGCCTCGGTGACTTCCGACACCAGATGATGGTCTGGCTTCACCGAGAACTGCGTCGCAATCTTATTCGGAAAAATCTTCTGGAATAGCTCGACTGTGAGGTCCCCATGGACTTTCAAGACAAACCGAGCGGTGTCTTCCACCCATTTCCCGTAGCTCTTGAGGAGATCGCCCATCTCCTCACCGTTCTTACTTCCTTGGGAAAGCCTTCCGAGGAGTACTTGCTCGCCAATGAGGTAGTTAGCGTTCCCTTGCTGTTCTGCCAGGTAGATAACGTGGTCCTCTGCGATGTCGGCCTTCATCATCAGATCGGTAATAGGGCTGACGAGATAATGTGACGAGGCATTGTTCCGATACCATTGAGCAAGCTCGTAGGCATCGCCCACGCGATATATGCTTTCGGCTTCATCCAGGGTCGCCTTCACCAAGGGAAGCATGATGGTGTCGTTCGCCTTTTTACATCTGGTGTGATAGGCCCCGAGCATGTTGAGGTACTCATAGATTTTGGCTCCGAGGCCACGCTCGATCATCTGAAGCTGGGAGAACACGAACTCCGTCATCGCGTCATCTGCATTCGCAGAAAGCTTTGACTTGCTGTTTAACGCCATCAGCAGCAATCTCAAGGACAGTGATATATCGTTGATCGCCAAGCACGACGTGACAAGAAAACCGGAATGGAGCTTGGGCACCTGCCTGAGTTCAGTGGTGGTGAAATCAATCCGGTAGAGGCGTTCTGATTTCATCGGATACTTTTCCCACTGGGTAACAAGAACTACTTCTTCCCGGAACTGTAGCCAGCCTTGAATTCATCGACAGCATCCGACAGGGGCTTGGTGGCGCTGTCCCACCAGCTTCCGACCTCACCTACGACCTTACCCGCCACGGCACCGACGTCCTTCACGGTTGTCGTCTCCTTCGGTTCGATGCGCTTCAGGATCAGCGCGAAGCGGTGCTCGCAGGCGCTGGATACCTCACGGGCATTTGCTACGTTGGGAGTCCACGTTTCCAAATCGCGCCGTGCGACCGCCCATCCCGCAATGACGTCGTCCCGGGTGTAGCCTCCCGACTTCTTCGTGACCCTGTTGACCCGTCCCGCGCAGTCAATATCGGCTAGCCGTTCGAACGGTAGCGATCCAACGGGATCGATTGCTTGGTAGCCCAGTGCCACATGTTCAATGGCCCGTTGTCGGATAGGATGATCGGGGTATCGTTCATTAACGATGTCCAGCGCGCCCCAGTCCATAAATGCTGCATCGATAATCTGCTTGCTCTTCTGCGCTGGAGTGGCCGAGGACTTCTCTGCGGCGTCCAGCCTGGCCAAAACCGTATTCCGGAAGGTATCGACCTTCGCCTCCTCCTGGCGCTGTTTGTAGAGGTTCCAGGCGAACATAAAGCCGAACCAAAGAACGACAATTACAGTCCAGAACTTCGCCTTGCCGCTCATATCAACCCCTCCGCGCAGCGAGAACATTGCACCAGTAGAAGCGGTATTCGCAAGCCGCCTGCTGGCGAAATTTGCGCCTATCATTTCCAAGTCAAACTATCTCACGAGCGCCCGTTCCGAGTGCTGGGAGAAACTACATGAGATCTTTGCCCTACTGTCCATCCTCTTTATTGAGCTTAGGCTGACCCATCACATCGACTGGCACTGGGTTGGGGCCTCGCGCTGGTATTGGTGCGCTCACGGTCGTGTTCCTCGCCGGATCGTGTCGGACTTGGCGTCGGCTTGATCAAGGGGGTCCGAGCCCGGTTCGGCTATGATTGAGCCGAACGCCTCTTCGGAGGGCTTTTTACGTTGGCAGCCTAATGCGTACCAAAATCGTATCGTTAGGGATAACGTTAGATGTAAATGCTCGGGCAACATTAGTAACCCTGCTTTTTTGGCAATGAATACCAAGGGCTACAGCTGGTCGGAGTGGAGTGATTCGAACACTCGACCCCCACGTCCCGAACGTGGTGCGCTACCAGACTGCGCTACACTCCGTGACCAGCGGCGCCTCTATAGACCAGCATTTTTCATTGCACAAGCGCCGCTCATGAAAAATATGCGACAGCTTCGCGATCGCGCACGCCCTCGCTCCGGAAAGGCGGAAAACTGGGGCGTTGCAAAAAAGCGGCGCAGGAGAAATTTGATGTCGAGAGGCGTTCATCGCCTCGCGAAGCCTAACAAAAATCTGTTACGTGCAGTCTCGAAAGACTTGCCTCAAAAAGCCTCAAAAGCCTTGCCTCCCGGGCACAACAGAAGACATGAAGGATTTTTCACGATCATGAGCCGCCGCGTCCTCGCATCGACCGCCCTTTTCGCGCTCGCCCTTTCGGCCTGCACCACCGTCAGCGTTGCCAGCAATCCGATCGAGAGCCGCTGGGTGGGCCACTCGGCCGGCGAGTTCTTCGCGAAGTTCAGCCCGCCGATCAGCGACACCAGCGACGGTTCCACGACCGTCTATACCTGGCGTGGCGGCTATAATCGCATCAAGCAGCAGGGCGGCCGCAGCGCCAGCGTCAGCTGCACGGCGAAGATCACCGTCTCCTCCAGCTACGTGATCCGCGACATCACCATCATTTCCGATCGTCCGGGCGCCAACGGCCCGAGCTACTGCACGGAACTGCTGGCCGCCAGCTGAGGCGAGCGAGCCCGCGATAGCGGATCCACGTCATGAAAGCCACCGGCCGTCGCCCAACGGGGTGACGGCCGGTGGCTATTTTTGAATGCGCCGCAGCAAAAGCGGTGCTAGACCTCTCCAGCGCCTTGAACGGCGCAATCGATGCGATCCGAGTGGCGCAAACCGGCAACGCCGTTGTGGCCATCGTCGATATCGCATCAGGCGCGGAGGCCCGGCATGGCGGAAGACGTTACCTTCGATATGGAATTCACTCCTTCCTACGGTGTGCCGGTCAGCGTGGCCGAAGGCGTGCAGCGGCTGACCGTCAACAATCCCTCGCCCTTCACCTTTCACGGCACCAATAGCTATATCGTCGGCGGCTCGTCGGTGGCGGTCATCGATCCGGGCCCGGAAAACGAGGCGCATTTCGAAGCGCTGATGGCAGCACTGAAAGGCCGCGAGGTCACCCATATCTTCATCAGCCACACGCACCGCGACCATTCCCCGCTTGCCCGTCGGCTGAGCCAGGAGACCGGGGCGCCGACCGTTGCCGAAGGCCCGCACCGGGCCTCGCGGCCGCTGCATGCGGGCGAAGTCAACCCGTTCGCCGAAAGCGCCGACACCGGCTTCGTGCCCGATATCATAGTCGCGGATGGCCAGGTGATCGAAGGCGACGGCTGGGCGCTGTCGGCCGTGCATACGCCGGGCCACACAGCCAACCATTCCGCCTTCGCATTGGAAGGAACCGGCGTCCTGTTTTCCGCCGACCACGTGATGGCCTGGGCTACAACAATCGTCGCGCCGCCGGACGGTTCGATGGCGGATTTCATGGCCTCGATCGAAAAGCTGCTGCCGCGCGAGGACCGGATCTTCTTTCCGGGCCATGGCGGGCCGGTGAAGGAACCGGGATCGTTCCTGCGCGGGCTTCGCACCCATCGGCGCATGCGCGAACGCGCCGTGCTGGAGCGCATCAAGGCCGGTGACCGGCTGATCCCCGACATGGTCAAGGTGATCTATGCCAGCACCGATCCGCGCCTGCATGGAGCGGCGGCCCTTTCGGTGCTTGCGCATCTGGAAGACCTGGTCGAGAAAGGCCGCGTGCTGACCGAAGGCCCGCCGTCGCTTGCGGGTACTTACTGGCCGGCTTGAAGCGTGCCGCAATCCTTCGGATTTAGCATGACCCGCTTCAAATCCTTAGTTTCTCCGCATGTCGTTATCGCAAAACCGCTGCACACTTTTGCCCGACATGCTTTAGTTCCCGGCGATTCCCAGAAGTTCGGTATCGAGCCGGTCAAGAAAATCCTCGGCGATCGCCTGGCTCATTCCCAGATCGTGCGGGCCGTAGCGCGAGGCGACCCGGATATCGACCGAGGTCGTCTCGGCCTCTTCCCGCAGCCGGATGACGAGGTCGAAACGCAGGCCGAGGATCAGGGTGCGGGCCTCGCCCTGCAGCAGGACATCGCCGGAATTGACGAAAACCGGTGCGAGCGAGGGTTCCGGGCGCGGCAGCGGGATCGGCGCCACGTCCGGCACCGGCGCCTGTTCGTCCTGCGGCGCGGGACGCTGGGAGATATCCGGCGCGATCAGCTCGACGCCTTCCTTCTTCGTGATCGCGATGCGGGCGGAAAGCACCGCCTTCTGCACACCCTGGTAGACGCGGTCGAGCGCGCCCTCGTAACGCCTGCCGGTGAGGCCGGGATAGGCGGCGAACTGGACCCGCCGATCGGCAGGCGTGATCACCGTCGCGCGCGGCAGCCATTTCTGGCTAGCCTTCGGCTCAGCGACCCATGGCGGCGGGTCGGCAATATCGGTGGAAATGTCGTAGAGCGGCGGCAGGGTGAAATAATAGAAGGCGCCGGTCGCCACCACCGCGAGCGGAACCACCGCATAGATCAGCCCTTTCGTCGCCGCAACGCCGCCGCTTGCGCCGACCTGCCAGAGCCGCATCAGGCCGATCAGCGACAGAGGCACGGAAACGGCGGCGATCGCGGCTGAAAGAAAGAGCAGAGCCAGGAAATCCGGAGTCGCCAGGGGACCGAAACGATGTGCCAGCGCGGCGATCACGAACAGCGCCAGAGCCGAGAAGGCCAGCCTGCGGGCCGTATAGGCCGAATGGGAAACGGGCCGGACAAAACGGACGGGCATGGGATCGGCAAAGGCTCCATGGCAAAAGCGCTCGCTCCTGTGTAAAACAGCTTCGCCCGGAATGGAATCCCAAGGTTGCAGCCCGGCCGAATGAAAAGGAGTTCATCTCATGCGCCCTCACCGCCTTCTCCTCATCGCCTCGCTTATTGCCCCGCTGGGCGCCCTGCTGGCCGGCTGCCAGACGATGACGCCGGAGGAACGCCGTGCGGCGGACGAGACCACCTGCGCCAGCTACGGCTTCAGGCGCGGCACGGACGCGATGGCGCGCTGCATGCTCGATATCGAACTCGACCGCCGCGCCGAAGGGCGCTCGATGCAGTCCCGCGCCGATGCGATGATGTGGCGGCCGATGGTGGTCGAACGCCGGGTGATCGTGGAGCGGCGCTAGGCGAAAAAGCGTAGAAGTTTTGCGGGCGATCGCCGAAACGCAGGCGCGATCGCCCGCCGGGAACTTCTTCTGCTGTCGAATTGTTTGGGTCTCCCAATAAGTCGACGGCTTGAAGGACGTTTCCCATGGCCCATTCGCCCACCCATTATTCCACGACCTCCCATTCCCCCCATTCGACGGCCCGCATTGCCCGACATCCGATCCATCCGATGCTGGTGCCCTTCCCGATCGCGTGTTTCGTCGGCACGCTTCTGACCGATATCGCCTATTGGCGAAGTGCGGAGATGATGTGGGCGAATTTTTCCGCCTGGCTGATCAGCGCCGGCGTTATTCTCGGCTTGATCGCGGCGATCGCCGGGCTTGTCGATTTCATCGGCGACCGGGCGATCCGCAGCCAACGCCCCGCCTGGCCGCATGTGATCGGCAACCTGATCGTGCTCGTCATCGCCACGATCAACATGTTCATCCACACACGCGATGCCTGGACCTCGGTCGTGCCCTGGGGGCTGACGCTCTCGGCGGTCACGGTCGTGATCCTGATCGTCACCGGCTGGCTCGGCTGGTCGATGGTCTATCGCCATGGCGTAGGAGTAACCGAATGATGTCCATGATTTCCTCCAGAGGCGCCGGACGCGCCGCCGCTGTCGCGCTTCTTTTCTCCTCGACCTTCCTCGTGGCGGCACAGGCCGCCGACGACTTCGATCCGATGAGCCAGGTCGGCCCCAACCCCGTGCTTCCAGAACCGCAGCAATATCTGTTTCCGCCGATGCACCTCGCCAAGGTGGTTGGCTGGAAGCCCGGCGAAACGCCGACAGTAGCGGCCGGGCTGAAGATCGAAGCGATGGCGACCGGGCTTCAGCATCCGCGCTCGCTCTATACGCTGCCGAACGGGGATATCCTGGTGGTGGAATCGAAGGCGCCCGGGCTCGAACCTGTCAAACGGCCGAAGGACCTTGTGATGGGCTGGATCGAGTCGATCACGACGGGCGGCGGCGGTGAAGGCGGCGAAAGCAACCGCATCACCCTGCTGCGCGATGCCAATGGCGACGGCAAGCCGGAAACCAAGAGTGTGTTTCTCGATCACCTCAGTTCGCCATTCGGCGTGGCGCTGGTCGGCAGCGACCTCTATGTCGCCAATACCGACGCGATCATGCGCTATCATTACAATACCGGCGACACCAGGATCACCGATCCCGGCACGCGGCTGACCGAGCTTCCGGGCGGCCCGATCGACCACCACTGGACCAAGAGCCTGGTGGCAAGCCCAGATGGCTCGATGCTTTATGCCGGCGTCGGCTCGAACAGCAACATTGCCGAGAACGGCATGCAGGCGGAGAAGGACCGGGCGGCGATCTGGGAGGTGGACCGGGCGAGCGGCCGTTCGCGGATCTTCGCGACCGGCCTTCGCAATCCGAACGGGCTGACGTTCGAGCCGGCCACCCATGCGCTCTGGGCCGTCATCAACGAACGTGACGAGCTCGGGCCGGATCTGGTGCCGGACTACATGACCTCGGTGAAGGACGGTGCCTTTTACGGCTGGCCCTACAGCTATTACGGCCAGCATGTCGACCCGCGGGTGCAGCCGCAGCGGCCGGACCTGGTCGCCAAGGCGATCCCGCCGGATTATGCGCTGAGCTCGCACGTGGCGCCGCTGGGCATGACTTTCTACACCGCCGATGCTCTGCCGGCCAAATACAAGGGCGGTGCGTTTGTCGGCGAACACGGCAGCTGGGACCGCGACAAGTTCAACGGCTACAAGGTCGTGTTCGTGCCCTTCAAGGACGGCAAACCGAACGGCAAGGCGGAAGACGTGGTCACCGGCTTCCTCAACAAGGACGAGGCGGCCCGCGGCCGGCCGGTCGGCGTCGCGGTCGACAAGGCTGGCGCGCTGCTGGTTGCCGACGACGCCGGCAATACGGTCTGGCGCGTCACCGGTGCGCAGCAGACGGCAGCGGTGAAATGACGATCACCGGCGGTATTGCAGCTCGATCTTCAGGCCTTCCGGACCATAGACGAAGATCTGGCCGATATCGGTATCGGGTATGGCGTCGTGTTCAAAGCGGTAACCGGTCGCCGTGATCCGCTCGACGGCGGCGTCATGATCGTAAAAGCCGAAAGCCACATGGTTGAACATGCCGGGCGGAAAATCGTCGTCACGGGTGACGATGCTCAGATGAATGAAGGGATGGCCGTCGAGATAAAGCCAGCGGCCCGGGTCGGAAAAGGGCGGCCGATAGCCTTCCTCGGCCCCGAGCACCTTGCCCAGGAACGCGACCATCGCATCGGCGTCGCGCGTATGAATGTTGACGTGGTCCAAGCGCGGCATGTTTCCTCCCTGTCGCTCCCGGCGGATAAGCTAACACGGGAAGGTCGTCGTCCTAAACCCCCACGGGCAGAAACGGAAAACGGCGGACCTCAGAAATTCTTCATGTCGTAATGGGGAATGCCGACGTCGAAGAATTCTTCGCCATAGGCCTTGAAGCCGAAACGTTCGTACATGGAGATCTTGTCGCTCTGGGCCGCCAGATGAAAGCGGTTGCCGCGGGCTTCTCCATGCGCTTCCATGGCAGCGCGGATCATGGCACTGGCGACGCCCTTGCCGCGCCACGGGCTGGTGACGGCGACCCGGCCGATCTTGGCATGATCTTCCGCATAGATGACCCGCAGCGTGCCGCAGACCTCGCCCGAAACAACGGCGACGAAGTGGAAGGCGGTCAGATCGTCGGCATCGAACTCCATGTCAGCGGGCACGTTCTGCTCGACGATGAAGACCTCCCGGCGGAGGCGGAAACCCTCGTTGCAGAGCGTGCTGAAGACGGGCACGGCGAGAACGGTGACTTGGTTCATGATGGTCTCCTCGGCTGCATTTCCGAACGCCTATTTGTTTTTTCGGCGACGGCCGGCATGACATAAACATCCCCAATCGGCTTTTAAAAGCCGATTCGATCTGCCATGATCCTTCCATGAGCGAACCGCAGAAGCCAATCTCGATTGAAGATGCTATTTCGCCGGCGCCGACGGAGGCAGCCGACGACCTGCACGCGTGGCAGGTCAAAAAACTGGCAGAGCGAAAAAAGTCGGCTGATGACGGACGATTTGCTTCCGCCGAGACGGTGCGCGCGGTGATCCGCAAATTCATCCCCAATGGATGAACTCGTCTGGCTGGACGAGGCGCTGCAAGATCTCGATGAGATCGGCTCTTATATCGCACTCGACAATCCACAGGCTGCCGAAAACGTGGTTCGCCGCATCGTGGAAGCTGTTTCCATGCTGGCGTGGCACCCGAAAGTCGGCCGACTGACTTCGGATGGAGATACACGGCGCCTCACCATTGCCGGCACCCCCTATATCGCGTTTTATCGTCTTCGCGAACGAGCGGAGATACTGGCCATATTTCACGCGTCTCGAAAATGGCCGGACCATCTGAAATAGGGGATGAACCCTTGGCTCATCCCTTCCTCCTTTCGATCGCCGCCTGAGCCGCCGCAAGGCGGGCGATCGGCACGCGGAAGGGCGAGCAGGAGACGTAGTCGAGGTCGGCATTCTCGCAGAAGCGGATCGAGGCGGGATCGCCGCCGTGTTCGCCGCAGATGCCGAGCTTCAGGTCGTTGCGGGTCCGGCGGCCGCGTTCGGCGGCCATCTGGATGAGTTCGCCGACGCCGTCGAAATCGAGCGAGATGAACGGGTCGTGCTCGATGATGCCCTTCCTCTGATAAGTGGGGATGAAAGCCGCCGCATCGTCGCGTGACATGCCGAAGGTCGTCTGGGTCAGGTCGTTGGTGCCGAAGGAGAAGAACTCGGCCGTTTCGGCGATCACGTGGGCGCGGATGGCGGCGCGCGGCAGCTCGATCATCGTGCCGGCGAGATAGGCGATCGGAACGCCGGTTTCCTTGGCGACATCCTCGGCAACGCGGTCGATGACGCCCTTCACGTAATCCAGTTCCTTGCGCAGGCTGACGAGCGGCACCATGATTTCCAGCTCGACCGGTTCGCCGGTCGACTTGCCGGCCTCGACCGCCGCCTCGAAGATGGCGCGCGCCTGCATTTCGGCAATTTCAGGATAGGAGATCGCCAGCCGGCAGCCGCGATGGCCGAGCATCGGGTTGAACTCGTGGATGGCGTCGATGCGGCGGGCGAGGAAGGCTGGCGGCATCGCCATCGCTTTGGCGACTTCGGCGATCTCTGCTTCCGTCTTCGGCAGGAATTCGTGCAGCGGCGGATCGAGCAGGCGGATCGTCACCGGCAGGCCGTGCATGATCGAGAACAGCTCGATGAAATCCGAGCGCTGCATCGGCAGGAGTTTTCCGAGCGCCTCGCGGCGGCCCTTCTCGTCTTCGGCAAGGATCATCTCACGCATCACATGAATGCGGTCGCCTTCGAAGAACATGTGCTCGGTGCGGCAGAGGCCAATGCCTTCGGCCCCGAAGGAACGGGCGGCGCGGGCGTCCTGTGGGGTGTCGGCATTGGTGCGCACGGTCATGCGGCGGGTCTTGTCGGCCCAGGCCATAAGCTTGCCGAAATCGCCCGACAGCGCCGGCTGGATCATCGGCACCGCACCCTTCAGCACCTGGCCGGACGAACCGTCTATCGTCACCGTGTCGCCGCGCTTCAGCGTCATCCCGCCGCTTCCGATCAGGAGTTCGTTGCGCATGTCGACGCGCATCGAGCCGGCACCGACGACGCAGGGAATACCCATGCCGCGGGCGACGACTGCCGCATGGCTGGTCATGCCGCCGCGGGTGGTCAAAATGCCTTCGGCGGCGTGCATGCCGTGGATGTCTTCCGGGCTCGTTTCGATGCGCACCAGGATGACCTTGCGGCCTTCGTGCTCCGCCTCGACCGCCTCCTCGGCGGTAAAGACGATCTCGCCGGTCGCAGCGCCGGGGGAAGCCGGCAGGCCGGACCCGACCACGTGGCGCTCGACGCGCGGATCGATGGTCGGGTGGAGAAGCTGGTCGAGCGAGGGCGGCTCGATGCGGCAGACGGCCTCTTCCTCGGTGATGACGCCTTCCTCCACCATGTCGACGGCGATCTTCATCGCCGCGCGGGTGGTGCGCTTGCCGGAGCGTGTCTGCAACATCCACAGCTTGCCGCGCTCGATGGTGAATTCGAGGTCCTGCATGTCGCGGTAGTGGATTTCCAGCCGGTCGCAGATCGCCTTGAATGCGGCAAACGCCTCCGGCATCAGCTTTTCCATCGACGGCTTTTCCGAGCCGGAGGCGATACGCCCCTCTTCGGTGATCGATTGCGGCGTGCGGATGCCGGCGACGACATCCTCGCCTTGGGCATTGACCAGAAATTCGCCGTAGAGCTCCCGTTCGCCGGTCGAGGGGTTGCGGGTGAAGGCGACGCCGGTCGCAGACGACGAGCCGAGATTGCCGAACACCATGGTCTGGACGTTGACCGCCGTGCCCCATTCTTCCGGAATGCGGTGGAGCATGCGGTAGGTCACGGCGCGCGGGTTCATCCAGCTCGAAAAGACGGCACGGATGGCGCCCCAGAGCTGCACATGCGGATCCTGCGGAAAGCTGGTGTCCAGCTCGTCCTCGATCATCCTCTTGTAGAGGCTGACGATATGCTGCCACTCGACCGCCGAAAGATCGGTGTCGTAGTCGTGGCCGAGGCGGGCTTTTTCGTCTTCCAGGATCTCCTCGAAGATCTCGTGGTCGAGGCCCATGACCACATCCGCATACATCTGGATGAAGCGGCGGTAACTGTCCCAGGCAAAGCGCGCATCGCCGGCATCGTGCCCGAGCGCCTGCACGGTCTCGTCGTTGAGGCCGAGGTTGAGGACGGTGTCCATCATGCCCGGCATCGAGGCGCGGGCGCCGGAGCGCACCGACAGCAGCAGAGGCTTGACCTTGCCGCCGAAGACGCGTCCGGTCTGGCCTTCGATGACGGTTATCCCTTCGAGGACCTGCGTCTTCAGGTCATCGGGAATGGTTCTGTTGTTGTTGAAATAGAAAACGCAGGCATCGGCGACGATGGTCAGTCCCGGAGGAACAGGCAGGCCGAGGCTTGCCATCTCGGCGAGATTGGCGCCCTTGCCGCCCAGCCGCTCGACATCCGCGGCGCGGCCCTCCGCCTCGCCGCCGCCGAAGCGATAGACCCATTTCGACATTGCTGCTCTCCACCCGTCGCAGTCTTTTACGCATAACTACAAGTTTTATGACGGTTTGGAAACGGATATGGGCAGGATTATGTTGCGCCGCAACAAAAGCGGTCGAATGCGGTTCCGAAACGGGCTTGGGAGCGCTTAAAAACAAAGCTTTGCGGGGCCGGATCACAGGCGGCCCCGCAAAGCTTTCCGCCCGGGACAGGAAACCCGGACGGGGGGTGGGAACTTTCAAGTCGGACTGCGAAGCGTATGGACGCTCAGGCGCGTTCCACTTCCACAGTCAACAAAACAACAATAATCCGAAAATTACATCCCCCATATGGGTGATTCTACGTAGATGCAGGTAAATTTATACCGGAGACATAAAGTTGAAAATTGATCCTCGTCAATGACTGGCAAAAATCATGTGCGACGGAACGGTCAACCCGCCTCAACCGGACCCGCTCAGCTCGCCTCGCGCAGCAGTTCCGCGGTCTGCAGATCGACGGAAACGAGCTGAGAAACGCCCTGTTCAGCCATTGTCACGCCGAAAAGGCGGTTCATGCGGGCCATGGTGATGGGATTGTGGGTAATGATGATGAAGCGAGTTTCGGTGGAGGCCGCCATCTCGTCCATGAGATTGCAATAGCGTTCCACATTGTGGTCGTCCAGCGGTGCATCCACCTCGTCCAGCACGCAGATCGGCGCCGGATTGGTGAGGAAGACGGCGAAGATCAGCGCCATCGCCGTCAGCGCCTGCTCGCCGCCAGACAATAGCGTCATGGTCTGCGGCTTCTTGCCGGGCGGGCGGGCGAGGATTTCAAGGCCCGCCTCGAGCGGATCGTCCGATTCGATCAGCTGCAGCTCCGCCGTGCCGCCGCCGAAGAGATGGGTGAAAAGCCGCTGGAACTGCTCGTTGACCACGTCGAAGGCGGCCAGCAGCCGTTCGCGGCCTTCGCGGTTGAGGCTCTGGATTGCGCCGCGCAGCTTGCGGATGGCGTCGATCACGTCGGCGCGCTCGCGCATCAGGTTGTCGAGCTTGTCGGAAAGCTCCTTCTGCTCTTCGTCGGCGCGCAGGTTGACGGCCCCAAGCCGTTCCCGCTCCATGCGCAGGCGATCGACCTCGCGCTCGATCTCGCGGACGTCGGGCAGCGTCGAGTCGGGCTTCAGGCCCGCCAGCCGCAGGACCTCGTGCGGCGGGACATTGAGCGTTTCGCGGATACGGACCTCGCTCTCGTGGCGTTTTTCCGCCGCCGACACCAGGCGCTCCTCGGCACGGCCGCGTTTCTCCCGCGATTCGGCGAGTTCGGACAGGGCAACGACGGCGATCCGGTCGGCTTCGCGCTGATAGGTTTCCGCCTCGGCCAGCCGATCGGCAGCGGCGCGGCGGGCCTCCTCCGCCTTCTGGAGTTCGGTCAACAGCGCACGGCGCTTGTCGTCGAATTCCTCGGGCGCGGCTTCGAGATCGGCGATCTCTTCGCGGGCCTCTTCCTCACGTTCTCTGAGGCTCTCGATATGATCGGCGGCGCTCGCCGCCCGAGCCGTCCAGGAGGCGCGCTCCTGCGCGATCGCGGCAAG